>CAJQLF010000026.1 GCA_905479115.1 uncultured Flavobacteriales bacterium | reverse complement strand
GCAATTTCATTCGCATCAACGTCTGATTGAATGGCAGCGTCAGCATCGTTGCTGGCAATTTCATTCGCATCAACGTCTGATTGAATGGCAGCGTCAGCATCGTTGCTCGCAATTTCATTCGCGTCAACGTCCGCTTGTATAGCAGCTTCAGCGTTGTCGCTAGCAAGTTCGTTCGCGTCAACGTCCGCTTGCAAAGCAGCATCAGCATCGTCGCTGGCAATTTCGTTCGCGTCAACGTCGGCTTGAATCGCAGCGTCAGCATCGTTGCTAACCGTTTCGTTCGCATCAACGTCCGCTTGAACAGCGTTGATGTTTCCCTGAAGGAGAACATCAGCAGCTTGCAAAGCAGAAATATCACCATCGTTTGACGTGACCTGGAGCTGCAACGCATCGTCAGCATCGCTGCGAGCATCAGCTTCGTCAGCAATTGCTTGAGCATTCGTAGCATCACCAGCATCTACGTAAGGTACGGTAGCAAGCTCCGCGCCATTGTTGTAGATGGTGCCGTTCACGGTAAGATCACTATTCATAGTGGTCGCTCCGTCAACGTTCAAGGTTCCGTCAATGTCCAAAATTGAGTTTGTTCCCAAGGCATGACCGTCAAAGAAAGTCAACTGCTCAACTTGTGCAGCCTCAGCAATCATGTCTTCAAAGTCAGCATTGTTCGCACTCAAGTAGTTAAACAGGCCTGTCGCAGCACCGAAAACTCCGGTGATGTCCAAGTCGCCTGTAATTGTCAAGTCTTCTACGGTAATACCGGTAGAATCAACAGAAATTACTGACAACAAATCGCCGAGGTCGGCAGTGTTGGCAGCTACACTTGATTGCAAAACAGAGATCTCACCGTCGTTGGCTTGAATCAAGCCCAACAGGTAAGCATCTTCGCTTTCGCTGGCTTCAACCGCATCAGATAAATCTGAGGATACCGCTCCGATCGCGTCAGATAAATCTGAGGCCAAGGCTGAGACGTCTCCATCGAGGTTATCCAATTGAGTTTGCAAAGCAGCAATCTCTTCTTCCTGCCCGTTCAACGCATACATTGCGATTGGGACAGCCTGTACGTCTACGTCCCCGAAGGAAGCGTAACCGGCTCCAGCATCCACTTCTATGCCGAAGTGCAGGCCGGCAGCAGACCAGTCCACAACGCTTAAGGCGCCGTAACCGGGAGTAACCGCGCCATCACCAAAGGTGAGGGCAAGGTTGCCGAATTGGTTGGTTAATACGCTGGCATGTGATTCTTGCCACAAGACGGCGTCGTCAGACCCATAGAGGGTCACACGCACATCGAGTTCGGCGTCCGCCAGTGGATCGCCATCAGCATCACGGGCAACGGCCTGATAGGCTATGCCTGGATCCTGCGCTTGCAGGACCGTAAGAGCTCCAAATAAACAGAGCAGGGAGAGGAAAAGTGTTCGCATCACTTTATCTTGGTTAAGATTTCAGAATTCGAATATACAAGAAAAATCTCGATAAACCACCAAACCAATGCGACAAAATTCTATTAACCGTCGGTCAAACCGGATTTTGTACAATGTTACAGTAAGCGTGGATGCCTTGATATACGCGGATTGGATAGCTTATATGCGCAAAAACCACATACCCAAAATTTTTTCCACTCATTGCTTTTCTGGATATAAGATTTGTAGAATGCTCGACGAATCTACAGAAACATACACACTAGCGATTCAATATTTCGCCGAAAACATAGAAAAGTTCCAAGAATATCAGTCAAACCATGCTGCTGAATTACAGCGCCAGTACCTGGAACATTTCGGTGAGGGCGCCCCCGCCTTTCGCACGGTTCTGCATGTTGTTGAAGAAGGAGAAGTTATCACAGAAGCCGAAGTCTCCAAAAATTAACCTTTATGGCCCTCAAATCACATGGAGTTAAGGCGAAGAAGCACCTTGGCCAGCACTTTCTAAACGATGAGCATGTCGCCGTGCGCCTTGTTGAGTCGATCCAATCTGCACGCAAAGATTCCATCCTATTGGAAATTGGCCCCGGCACAGGTGCGCTAACCAAGCCCTTGGTTAGCCGCTTTGGTGGAGCAGTACTGGCTCTCGAGGTCGATCAGGAGAGCGTTGCCTTTTTGAAGAATGCTCCTTGGATCGAACCCCATCAAGTTATGGCAGCCGATTTCTTGGCGCTGAAAGAGTCTGAATTGGCCCCAAGCGGAGACATCATCGTTGTCGGGAACTTTCCCTACAACATCAGCTCACAGATTCTCTTTAAGTTTTTAGACTGGCGCGTCAGAAGCACAGAGCTGGTGGGGATGTTTCAAAAAGAAGTGGCCGAGCGCATCTGCTCTGCCCACGGCTCCAAAACCTACGGCATTCTCAGTGTGCTGGTTCAGACCTTTTACCATGCAGAATACCTCTTCACGGTGCCACCCCATGTTTTTACCCCGCCTCCCAAGGTGCAAAGCGGTGTGCTGCGATTGACTCAGAAGACTGAGTCAACAGACCACATCAACTACGCCCACCTGAAGCGAATCACCAAAGTGGCGTTTAATCAACGGCGAAAAACGCTCAGAAACGCACTCAAATCAGGGGGTCTCAATATTGAAAGCGTCGACACTGATTTTTTGGGACTGCGCGCCGAGCAACTATCTCCTGAACAATTCCTGCAACTCGCTGAGTCGATTCCAAAGAGCTAAGTGCCCGCCGGTTGGGGATGCCGTATATTCGCTTTGGTTTTGAAATGAACAAAACCGAAGCCATGTCAAAAGCCATTACCCTTCAGGAGTTCATCATGGATACCCAAGCGGAATTCCCGTTCGTATCCGGTCAACTCACCCGCCTGCTAACCGACATCGGTGTCGCGGCAAAAATTGTAAACCACCAGGTCAATCGAGCAGGACTGGCGGGAATCTTAGGCGAATCGGGATCCCAGAACACCCACAATGAGTCCCAGCAGAAATTGGATGTCTTTGCAGACCGCACGTTCATGCGCATCCTCACAGCGGGCAAATCTGTCGCGGGCATAGGGTCGGAAGAACAAGAAAACTACATCCTTTGCGGCGATCAAGGCCGAAGCGGCAAATACGTTGTGATGATTGATCCCTTGGATGGTAGCTCCAACATTGACGTCAATGTATCAATCGGCACCATCTTCAGCATCTACCGCCGGGTAACCCCACTTGGAGAGCCTCTATCGGATCAAGACTTCCTACAAGTTGGAACAGAGCAAGTTGTAGCGGGTTACATTTTATACGGTTCGTCGACCATGCTGGTGTACACCACAGGAAGCGGCGTCAACGGTTTTACACTCGATCCTGCCGTTGGTGAATTTTTCCTCTCACACCCGGACATGACCTTTCCTGAATCAGGAACTGTTTATTCCATCAATGATGCGCTGTTGGATGCCGCTCCGCAGGCCATCAAACAATTCATTGCAGGGTGCCGCGAAACCAAAGGATTGGGATTGAAGGGGCGATACATTGGCAGTTTGGTCACCGACTTTCACCGCAACCTCATCAAGGGGGGCATCTACTTATATCCCAGCACCACGCGCCATCCTGAAGGCAAGCTGCGGTTGATGTACGAATGCAATCCTCTGGCCTTCATCGCATTACAAGCAGGAGGGCTCGCGGAAGACAACACCGGTGAAATTCTAACCCGCCAACCCAGCCACCTGCACGAGCGCTCGCCATTTTATGTGGGCAGTGTCAATATGATTCAAGGCCTTCGATCGTGTTGGATATCCAAAGAGAAAACTTCGTGAAATCGTTGGGTTGACCCGCTAACTTTGTCGCCTCTGATTCGGCCATTTATGCGCGTCAACGACTTACTCAATTTTTATCGTTCTGATCAGCGCTCTGCGCTTTTGAAATCCGCTTGGAATCAAGAGGCCTCGAAGATTGAGTTGAAGGGCATCGTAGGCTCTGCAACGGCCATGCTGGCATCAGCCTTGATGCATCCCTCCCAGGACCCCGATTCCTCCAACGTTGGTTCGAATCGCTCAGAAGACAAAGAACCTAGCCACCTGTTCATCCTCGATGACAAGGAAACCGCGGCGTATTTTCTCAATGACCTTCAACAACTGATCGGCGATACGCACCGGGTTTTGTTTTTTCCGAGATCCGCACGCGTCCCCTACCAAGAAGAGGTCACAGAGAATGCGAATATTGCCATGCGTGCAGAAGTGCTCAATGAGATCAATCGGCATGGGAAAGGGTTGGCCATCGTTACTTTTGGAGAAGCGGTTGCCGAGCGGGTTATCAGCAAGCGTGAGCTGTCTGAACAGACATTTTCGCTCTCCATTGGTGAGAAATATACCCTCGACTTCTTGGATGAGGTCTTCATTGAATACGGATTTCACAAGGTTGACTTTGTCTACGAACCCGGACAGTACGCCGTCCGAGGAGGCATCGTAGATGTGTTTTCGTTCTCATTCGACCATCCGTATCGCATTGAATTTTTTGGTGATGAAGTCGACTCCATTCGGAAGTTTGACCCCATCAGCCAATTAAGCGTCAACAAGATGACCCGCGCAGTCGTGGTGCCGAACATTGGGGACCAAAGCTTGCATGAATCGGTTGAGCCGATCTTCAACTTCATTCCTGCCGATACCCGCATCTGGCTGACCGATGCGAAACGAACGGAGAAGCACCTTGCAAAGACCATGGAGCGCGCCGAAAGCGCCTTTGAGCGCGTCAGCGATTCTCTCAAGTTCACCGCGCCAGACGAGCTGTTCATTGCGCCGGAGAAGCTGCTCCCCCTGCTCAGTCCCTTTCATGTTGTGGAATTCGATGGAGGAACGACCTTTCCCGAGCGCTTGGTTCTTCAATGGGATATGATTCCTCAGCCTAGCTTCAATAAGAACTTCGATTTGATTACCTCCAACCTGCAGGCCAATCACCGGCAGGGCTATCACAACGTAATCGTTGCGGGCCAAGCCACGCAAATCGAGCGGCTGCACGATATTTTTGCCGATCGCGAGGCCGAAGTTCCACATCACCCCCTCCCTATTGAACTGAGCCAGGGGTTTGTGGATAAGCAACTCAAATTGTTGGTCTATACCGATCACCAACTGTTTGAGCGATATCACCGCTTTCGATTGAAAGAGGGCTTCAAAAAAAGCAAACAAGCCCTCACGCTCAAGGAGCTCTCCGCCTTGCAGCCCGGGGACTACGTCGTCCACATCGATCACGGCATTGGGCAATTTGGAGGACTCCAAAAAATCGATGTCAACGGGAAGGATCAAGAGGCCATTCGGCTGAGTTACAAGGGCGGAGATGTGCTCTACGTGAACATCCATTCGCTGCACCGCATTTCCAAGTATTCATCCAAAGAGGGAACGAAACCCAAAATCAGCAAATTGGGCACTGGCGCATGGGCAGCAACCAAGGCCAAAACCAAGTCCCGTGTCAAGGAACTTGCATTTGATCTATTGAAATTATATGCGAGGCGCAAAAACGCAACGGGCTTTTCTTTTTCTCCGGACAATTACATGCTGCATGAATTGGAGGCGAGTTTCATGTTCGAGGAAACACCCGATCAACATGCTGCGATTCAGGCCGTCAAAAAGGACATGGAGCGCAGCACTCCAATGGACCGACTGGTATGCGGCGATGTGGGCTTCGGGAAAACAGAAGTGGCCATCCGAGCAGCTTTCAAAGCTGCTGCAGACGGAAAACAAGTGGCGGTGCTCGTTCCTACGACGATTTTGTCCATGCAGCATTTTCGTAGCTTCTCTCGTCGTCTAAGAGATTTTCCGGTAACCGTCGACTACATCAATCGATTCAAAACAGGTAAAAAACTTACCGAAACGCTGAAAAAACTGGAAGCGGGCCAAGTGGACATCCTCATTGGAACTCATGCGCTGGTAGGAAAGCGGGTTCAGTTTAAAGACCTCGGTTTATTGGTCATTGATGAAGAGCAGAAATTCGGAGTTGCGGTCAAAGACAAACTCAAAACACTCCGAGCCAATGTTGATACGCTCACGCTTACGGCAACTCCCATTCCTCGGACGTTGCAGTTCAGCTTGATGGGTGCCCGTGACCTCAGCACCATCGCCACACCTCCTCCCAACCGGCAACCTGTCGAGACAGCACTCTCCCCTTTCAATGAAGAAATTATTCGGGACGCCATATCCTATGAATTGAGCCGCGGCGGCCAGGTATACTTCGTGAACAACCGTGTCAAAAACATTCAAGAGGTCGCCGGAATGATCACCCGGTTGGTTCCGGATGCCCGGGTGGGAATTGGGCACGGTCAGATGGATGGAAAACAACTTGAAGACATGATGGCGCGTTTCATCGATGGCGCGTTCGATGTGCTCGTAGCCACCACCATCATAGAGTCAGGCATTGACATCAGCAATGCCAATACGATGATCATCAATGACGCCCATCAGTTTGGTCTTAGTGACCTTCATCAATTGCGCGGCCGCGTGGGTCGGTCGAATAAAAAAGCCTTCTGCTATCTGCTTTCGCCGCCATTAAGTTTGCTGCCGGATGAGAGCAGAAAACGCCTGCAAGCCATCGAACAATTCAGCGACCTCGGCAGTGGGATCCAGATCGCGATGCGGGATTTGGATATTCGTGGAGCAGGCGATCTTCTCGGTGGAGAACAGAGTGGCTTCATCTCAGAATTGGGATTTGATATGTACCAAAAAATCCTTTCCGAAGCCGTTCAAGAGCTCAAGGAGGAGTCGTTTTCCGAATTATTCAACGAAGAAGAGAAAGCTGACCGGCGCTATGTGCGCGAGGCTGCAATCGAAACCGATTTTGCTCTGATGATTCCCGACCACTACGTATCGGATATCCCGGAGCGGATTTCCCTGTACCGCGAACTCGACGACCTCGATAAAGCTGCAGATTTGACCCATTTTAAAGCGCGTTTGGAAGACCGATTTGGACCGCTCCCTCAGGAAACGGAGGACCTCATTGAGACCATCCGGCTCCGGTGGCTCGCGGAATACCTCGGAATGGAAAAAATTGTATTGAAAGGAGAGAAACTCATTGCAGCATTCATCGCCGATGAGGAGAGTCTTTTCTTCCAAGGTCCCACGTTTGCTCGCATCTTGAATTACCTCAAGCTTCATGCGCGGGACACCAAAATGTACCAGCGCAACAACGCCCTGCGCATGAGCATAGAGAACATTACCAGCCCATTGGCCGCATTGCGGGTATTGGAAGACATCGCTGGGATGCGGGCTGAAGAAGCCGCTCCCGATTACAAAGCCCCAGAGACCAAACGCCATGCCGAGTAAGCCCCTTGGAGAATTAGCGTTGATGGACTTCAGTGACACGTCGCTGTTCCTCGAAGGGCAAATCCTCTTGGTGGACAAGCCGCTTGGGTGGACGTCTTTCGATGTCGTCAATAAAATCAGGTACCACCTCCGGCATGCGCTCGGGATCAAAAAAATCAAAGTAGGGCACGCCGGGACCTTGGACCCCCTCGCGACGGGCGTCTTGGTCGTTTGCACAGGTCAGGCAACGAAATCCATCGAGCAGCTTCAGTCAGACTCTAAAACCTACGAGGCCGCTATTCGTCTTGGCGCCATAACCCCATGCCTCGACACCGAGTTGCCTGTCGATGAATGGACATCCGCCAAACACCTGCAATTTGAGCAGATTGTGAACGCAGCTGCTCAATGGACTGGGTCATTTGATCAAATGCCGCCCTTATACAGCGCAAAAAAAATCAAAGGCCAAAAGGCGTATGCCGTAGCACGCAAGGGAGGAGAAATCAACCTCAAAACCGCTCCCATCACCGTCCGTCAATTCGACATAAAAGAAGTCACTCACGAGCAAGTCGACGGCCACCATGTCGTCGATGTTCAAGCCACCATTGACTGTTCCAAAGGCACATACATCCGTGCTTTGGCTCGTGATTTAGGAAAATCCCTGGAGGTTGGCGGACACCTGATCGCACTCCAACGCACTCGCAGTGGCCCGTATTCCTTGGACCAATGCCAAAGTTTGGACGCCATCCTCGAAGCCATCATCCCGCTTACCCAGACGCCTTCCGATTCTTCGGTTGACCTTTGATTGCGAATTCCTTAGCTTTGCCGACCATTTAGCTCCCATGAAATTATCCTCCTTCAAGTACGACATCTCGCCTGAACTGATTGCTCAGCGGCCCATGGACAACCGCGACGATAGCCGCATGATGGTGGTTCACAAGGATACAGGCAAGATTGAGCACAAGATGTTCAAAGATGTTTTGCACGAATTTGATGAAGGCGATGTTTTTGTAGCCAATGATACGCGCGTGTTTCCCGCCAAACTTTACGGCAACAAAGAAAAGACTGGCGCAGTCATTGAAGTCTTCCTGTTGAGAGAATTGAACCGGGAAAGCATTTTGTGGGATGTACTCGTTGATCCCGCTCGCAAAATCCGAATTGGAAACAAACTGTATTTCGGTGAGAACGACGAATTGGTGGCTGAAGTCATTGACAACACCACATCGCGAGGACGAACCTTGCGCTTCTTATTCGATGGCTCGTACGAAGAGTTTATGGACGTCATTTTCCAGCTCGGAGAAACACCAATCCCCAAGTACATTGACCGCCCCGTGGAGCCTGAGGACAGAGAGCGGTTCCAAACCATTTACGCGGATAAGTTGGGAGCGGTAGCCGTTCCAACGGCGGGTCTTCACTTTTCCAAGCAATTGCTGAAGCGACTGGAAATCAAGGGGATTGACCTCACGTTTCTGACCTTGCACATCGGTTTGGGCACCTTCCGGCCTGTGGAAGTAGAGGATTTGACCAAACACAAAGTCGATTCTGAGCAGTTAATCATCCCCGAAGACTGCGTGGCGCGGGTCAACCGAGCAAAAGAAGAGGGTCGGCGAATTGTTTCCGTGGGAGCCACTGCCATGCGTGCGATGGAAACATCCGTGAGCACGACAGAGACGTTGAAGCCCTTCAATGGTTGGACCAATAAGTTCATCTTTCCGAAATATGACTTCAAAATTTCGGATGCGCTCATCACCAACTTTCACACCCCCCAAAGCACCCTGTTGATGCTGAGTTCTGCCTTTGCTGGACATGACTTGGTCATGGAGGCGTATGCGGAAGCCATGAAGGAGAAATACCGGTTCTTCGCTTACGGAGACGCGCTGTTGATTAAATAATTCACATCATTTCTGATGCTGGCCTGCCCAGCGACTCGAAGGATGTGCGAACTTCGTCGCAAACTAATTGTTTAAGACGATATGAAAACATTCTTTACCCCCATGCGTGCCGTCCTTGGCGTAGCATTATTTGCTGCCGCATTCGTTCTGATGAGTGCATCTTCTGGTGTAGATCCTCAGCCAGAATTGGCCATTGGAGCCAAAGCACCGCTGGCCGACGCGCTGATGATGAACGTCAATGGCACCCAAATGAGCCTCGAAACCGCTGCTGGACCCAACGGCGTATTGGTTGTATTCAGTTGCAATACCTGTCCTTTTGTTGTAGGAAATGGTGAGAAGAGCGACGGTTGGGAGGGCCGGTACAACGCGACAGCGGCTTTCGCTAAAGAAAACGGTGTGTCCATGGTTTTGGTGAATTCAAACGAAGCCAAACGCGACAACCACGATAGCATGGAAGCGATGAAAGCGCACGCCAAGGAAAACGACTACGGCATGCCCTACCTATTGGACTCCGGCCACCGTCTAGCTGATGCGTTCGGTGCATTAAAAACACCCCATGTGTATCTCTTCGATGCCGATATGACGCTCGTGTACCGAGGCTCGATTGACGACAACGTGAGCGACGCAGACGCTGTAAGTGAGCGCTACGTAGAAAATGCAATTACCGCCGTAGCCGCTGGAAAGCGATGTTCCGTAGCGGAAACGAAAGCGATCGGCTGTTCGATCAAGCGCGTTTCTAAGTAAACCAATCAGAGAGGGAGATTGCCATGCTTTTTGCGGGGCAACGTGTCCACTTTATTCTTGAGCATCTCAAATGCTCGAATCAGTTTGGCCCGGGTGTTATGTGGAAGAATAACTTCATCTACATAGCCTCGGGCCGCTGCATTGTAGGGATGGGCAAAGAGCTCCGCGTAATCGGCTTCCTTCTCCTTCCACGTCGCTTCCGGGTTCTCTGAGTCCGCGATTTCCCGCTTAAAAATGATTTCCGCCGCCCCTTTGGCTCCCATCACAGCAATTTCTGCTGTGGGCCATGCATAGACCAAATCCGCCCCGATGTGCTGACTGTTCATCACATCATAGGCCCCACCATAAGCCTTGCGCGTGATCACCGTAATCCGAGGCACCGTCGCCTCGCTGAATGCGTAAAGCAACTTAGCACCGTTGGTAATGATGCCGTTCCATTCTTGGTCGGTTCCGGGCAGGAAGCCAGGGACATCCTCCAAGACCAGGAGCGGAACATTGAACGCATCGCACGTCCGGACAAAACGGGCAGCCTTCGTTGAAGCTTTGATATCGAGCACGCCGGCAAGAAAAGCAGGTTGATTTGCCACCACGCCAATGCTCTGGCCTGCCAAGCGAGCAAAACCAATGACCATATTTTCGGCGTAATCTTTCTGGACCTCGGTGAACGACCCCGCGTCACATACCTCGGATACCACGTCCCGAATGTCGTAGGGCTGTTGAGCACTCTCCGGCACCACCGAATCCAGCTTTGGACGGGATTCGTCGGAACCCTGGTACTCCAGTCGTATCGGGTCCTCTTCGCAATTCTGAGGAAGGTAGCTGAGCACCCGTTTAATGTGGTCAATCGACTGGGCCTCATTCGCAGAGGTAAAGTGCGTCACTCCCGATTTAGTCGCATGCGTTTTAGCGCCTCCCAAATCTTCACTGCTTACCTCTTCATGCGTTACCGTCTTTACCACATTCGGCCCTGTCACAAACATGTAACTGGTTCCTTCTGTCATAAAAACAAAGTCCGTTAAAGCTGGAGAATACACGGCTCCTCCAGCGCATGGCCCCAAAATTGCGCTCAACTGAGGAATCACCCCACTGGCTCGCACATTGCGGTAAAATATGTCAGCATATCCCCCGAGCGAAACCACCCCCTCTTGGATTCTCGCTCCTCCACTGTCATTGAGTCCAATCAGCGGCGCGCCATTTTGCATGGCCAGGTCCATTACACGGCAAATCTTTTTGGCATGAGCTTCCGCTAAAGACCCTCCCAAGACTGTGAAATCCTGGGAAAAAACGTAGACCAGGCGGCCGTCAATTCGACCGTAACCTGTAACAACGCCGTCGCCCAGAAATTGCTGCTTGTCCAATCCGAAATTCGTCGAGCGATGCTTCACCAACATCCCCAATTCCTCAAAGCTTTCTGGATCTAAAAGCAAGTCCAGTCGCTCACGTGCTGTCAATTTTCCTTTGGCGTGTTGCGCTTCCATTCGCTTTTCACCGCCACCACGTAACGCTTCCTCGCGAAGAGATTTCAGCCGGTTTCTGTGTTGCTCCATGAAGCAAATCTAAGGATACCCCGACCGCTTCGCCACAAATTCATAACCTATTGAAACAGGAGCAAAGACCGCGCAACGCGTTGTACCTTCGTGGCACTCAAAAAACGTTCAAAGAATCCAGCAACCATGCACCGAACGCACACGTGTGGAGAACTGCGCTCCAATCATGCCGGCGAAACCATCACCCTCAGCGGTTGGGTCCAACGCACCCGAGATTTGGGAGGAATGACCTTCGTGGATATCCGTGATCGTTACGGCTTGACTCAATTGGCCTTCAACATGGATTCCAATGAATCCCTCTGCTTGCGAGCCCGAAAATTGGGCCGTGAATTCGTTATCAAGGTAACGGGCACCGTCATTATCCGAGAATCCAAAAACGCTCAAATGCCTACCGGCGATGTCGAAATTGAAGTAACGGCATTGGATGTGTTGAACGCAAGCAAGACGCCGCCCTTTACCATTGAGGACCAAACCGATGGGGGCGATGACCTGCGCATGCAGTATCGCTACTTAGATCTCCGGCGGAAACCCGTCCAAGAAAATCTCATGCTCCGCCACCGGCTGAGCATCGAGACGCGCAAGTATTTGGACGCCGTAGAATTTATCGAAGTTGAAACGCCGTATTTGATCAAGTCAACGCCTGAGGGTGCGCGCGACTTTGTCGTTCCATCCCGGATGAATCCCGGTCAGTTTTACGCCTTGCCGCAAAGCCCTCAAACGTTTAAGCAACTGCTCATGGTCAGCGGATACGACCGCTACTACCAAATTGTGAAGTGCTTCCGAGACGAAGACTTGCGCGCTGATCGACAGCCGGAATTCACTCAAATCGACTGCGAAATGGCCTTCGTGGAGCAGGAGGATATCCTGAATACGTTCGAGCATCTTGTGCGGCATTTGTTCCAAACGGTCTTGGATGTTCAAATCGATGCCTTCCCTCGCATGACGTATGATGAGGCCATGGCGCGTTATGGCAGCGATAAGCCGGATGTCCGATTCGGCATGGAATTCGTGGACTTTGGCCCGGTGGCCCAGGGCAAAGGATTCGGCGTGTTTGATTCCGCAGAAGCGGTTTTGGGCATTGTCGCTCCCGGCTGTGCAGGCTATTCACGCAAGCAACTGGATGCCTTGACCGACTGGGTTAAGCGACCTCAAATTGGAGCCAAAGGCCTTGTCTACTGCAAATGCAACGAAGACGGTTCATTCAAATCCAGCGTCGATAAATTCTTCGATGCCGATGCCCAAGCGGCTTGGGCTGAGCATTCCGGCGCCCAGCCTGGAGATCTCATGCTCATGCTCTCCGGGGATCTCGATAAAGTTCGTGGGCAGCTCAATGAATTGAGATTGCACATGGGCAGTGCCCTCGAACTCCGAGACCCGAAAGTCTTCAAGCCCCTATGGGTCATTGACTTTCCGTTGTTGGAATGGGACGAAGCGTCTGAGCGGTACCACGCCATGCACCACCCCTTTACATCGCCCAAGCCTGAGCACATTGACCTCATCGACAGCGATCCCGGTGCCGTCCGAGCCAACGCTTACGACATGGTCATCAACGGTGTCGAAATTGGGGGCGGTTCCATCCGAATCCACGATAAAGCCTTGCAGGCGCGCATGTTTGATCTGCTCGGGTTCTCCCCTGAAGAAGCGGAGGCACAGTTTGGCTTTTTGATGAATGCCTTTCAATACGGAGCACCACCGCACGGCGGATTAGCCCTCGGATTCGATCGGCTCTGTTCATTGTTTGGCGGAAGCGACTCCATTCGGGATTTCATCGCCTTCCCCAAAAACAACTCCGGCCGCGACGTTATGATCGACGCTCCGAGTCCCATTCACGACGAACAATACAGCGAACTCTTTCTTCGATCAACTGCTGAGAACGACGAAGCATAAATAAAACGAATACCATGTACCCACCTGAACTCGTAGCTCCCATGAAAACCGACCTCACGGAGGCCGGTGTTAAAGAATTGCTCACTCCCAGCGATGTGGACGCCGCTTTGGAACAAGAAGGCACGACCCTCGTCGTTGTCAATAGTGTTTGCGGATGCGCTGCAGGCTCCATGCGTCCCGGTGTTAAACTCGCCTTACAACACAGCAAACTCCCTGCTCATTTGACGACCGCTTTTGCGGGGGTCGATCGCGACGCGGTTGAGCGCGTGAGAAAATTCATGCTCCCATACCCGCCGAGCTCCCCAAGCATTGGCTTGTTCAAAAATGGCCAGTTGGTGCACATGATTGAACGCCATCACATTGAGGGACGAACGGCCGAAATGATTGCCGAGAACCTGCAAATGGCATTTGACGAGTACTGCTAAGCATCGGGCATGTTGCCCCTTCAAAAAGCCATCCAACGCTTAGGACCCAGCTGGCATGCAGCAGGTCTGACGTGGTTGTGGGTGGCTTTTTTGCATCCCACTGTTTTCTTCCACCCCAATCAAGCCTTGCTCGCATCCAGCCGTGATGCGGTCAAAAACATCTATACCCTCGCCTGGCAGTGGGCACACGGCGGTCCGTTTCAAACAGAGTTCGCTGGAATGGGTTGGCCTTTTACGGAGCACGTATTCTACACCGATGGTCACCCGCTGCTCGCTTGGCTGACCGGTGGCTGGATTGTTCCTCACGTGGTCCCCGCTACCTGGACTGCGGGCCTTCTGCACGTGCTCATCATTGCATCTTGGGGTGCCGCTGCTGCCCTGCTGGTCAAGATTCTTCGTCACTTTGGGGCGACCGGAACCCTGGTCGTCGTCCTGTGCAGCTTGATTCCGCTTTTGCATCCTCAGATCCTGCGATGGACCGGGCATTATGCCATGGCCTATGGAGTTGCCTTGCCGCTGACCTGGTATGTACAGCTGCGCTGGACTCAATCGCCTTCGTGGCGTCTGGCGATACTGCAATCATTCAACCTCCTTTTTTGGCTCCTCACCCATGCCTATTTGGGGGCAATCGCTGCTGCCTTTGCTGGGCTAATCGCAGGCATGACCTGGCTGCAACGGCCCAGCATAAAACAGGCAGGACAAATCGCATTGGCAACCGTGATGCCCTTGCTGATGTATACAGGCCTGCTCGCGGCGACAGATTCCCATCCGTTCCGCACAGATCGGCCTTTTGGATTTTGGGACAACGTCTCCCGCTGGAATGCCGCCTTATTGCCTTCGCATGGCCCACTGGGGAGTGTACGTCGAGAACTGGGCTGGGGCTTCACTGCCTGGGAAGGTTGGGGCTATCTGGGGACGGGCGTATGGGTCATAGGAGCCGTTGGAGGTGCCTTTTGCACTGCCCGTCTGTTGCGCCGGAAAACAGCGAGCATAAAAACAGCGGGCACAAAAGCGACAAAGGCTCCATTGGTCATCAGTCTGATCGCAGGCGTTGTCCTTTACGCTGTTGCTGTGGGTGAGCCTTTCCTCACCGGTCGCGAAGCGTGGTTGGAGCAGTCCAAATTGTTCTTGCAATTTCGAGCCATTGGTCGCTTCACATGGCCCGCCGTTTGGGCCTTTCCCGTTGCAGCAGTTTGGTGGGCGCAGCGCAGAAAAAGTCAACGTTGGCTCTGGTTGTTGCTGATCTGCTTCGCTGCAGATGTGTTTTGGATGCAACGTGAAGCCCGGGTTCAAATGGATCCAATCCCCAATGGTTTCAGCATTCCGAGTGAGGTTGTGCAGGAAATAAACCAACATACGAACGCCGTCGCGCTGCATCCTGTTCCTTGGTTTCAATTGGGAAGTGAAAGTGTTGGACGAGAAGGAACCGTGACTGCGCATCGCAACGCCTTATTCGCATCCTTCCATACGGGATTGCCCCTGACAGCGACTCACCTCACCCGCATGAGCATTTCAGAAGCTCGAACCCTCACCGAGTGGATGGGGCATGAAGGTTTGCCAAAATCATTGGAAAGCTTCATTGCTCCGGCAGACCTCCAAGGGTCTCTCTTAATCTATGCGTGCGATGATTCATCCACTTGGATGACAGACGACAAACGAATCTGGGCAAGGGGCGAACCTACCAATGATCCCCGGATCCGAATCTTATCATTGTCCGAGTTTTTCACCCCTTCTTCCTCCTCTCCGGTCACGAAATTGACACCGCAGCCAGGAGATTGGCGCTGGAAAAGCCTCGACCGTCAGCCTTTTCATTCGCCCCTGGAAGGGGTCGGCATCGCTTCAGGTCAACAAAATGAATACCTGCTGATTGACACCATTCAACCCGATAGCACGTGGTTGAATCTAGCAGTCGAGGCAAGTTGTTGGTTTTGGCATGGAAGCCCGCACGCCGGACGAGATGCTTTGCAGTACGAATGGGTCGTTGAAGCGATGTGGCCCAATGGGAATCGGAGGTGGCTGGAGCATGTTCCGGTCGCATTGTCCGGAGATCACATGGGTGAATGGACCCGGGCTGGGATCACGCTCGAATTGGATTCATTGCCCGACAAACTGTACTTCTTTGCAGTGGGATTTGGTTCGGATGGAGATAGCATCCGAGCCGACGCATACCGTCTTCGTCCCGTCGATGAATTCAACGTAAATTAGGCGACGCATGGCACGAATTCTCACAGGCGTACAGAGCACCGGAACACCTCACTTGGGCAACCTTTTGGGTGCAATCCGACCTGCAATTGATTTAGCTCATCAAACGGACAATGAATCGTTTTTGTTCATCGCTGATATGCACTCGTTGACGCAGGTGAAAGACGGCAACACGCTGCGAACCAACACCTACGCCGTGGCTGCGGCATGGCTCGCTTTTGGACTGGACACCGAACGTACCGTTTTTTATCGCCAGAGCGATGTGCCAGAGGTGACAGAGCTCGCCTGGTATTTGAACTGTTTCTTTCCTTACCAACGATTAACTCTTGCTCACAGCTTCAAGGACAAGTCCGATCGACTGGAGGATGTCAACGGGGGATTGTTTTCCTATCCCATGCTCATGGCGGCTGACATTCTCCTCTACGATGCGCATTTTGTTCCCGTCGGAAAAGACCAATTGCAGCACCTTGAAATGACCCGCGATGTAGCGAGTCGGTTCAACCATCTCATGGGAGAGACGTTTGTTGTACCTCAAGAAATGATTCGGGAAGACACGCAATTGATACCGGGTTTAGATGGCGGTAAAATGTCCAAATCAAAGGGCAATACGCTGGACATCTTTGCCGACCCGAGTGCACTCAAAAAACGCATCAACAAGGAAATCATTACCGACGCTACGCCACTCGAAGACCCCAAGAATCCCGATGATGCGGTCGTCTATCAACTTTACAAGCTCGTCGCTCAGGCTTCTGAAGCTGAGCAAATGGCTGATGCGTTGAGAGCGGGAGGGTACGGATGGGGGCATGCGAAGAAAGCGCTGCTGGAAGCAATTGTAGACGGTTTTGCGACCGAACGCGCCGAATTTCACCGCTGGATGAATGATCCTTCCGCCCTTGATGCCGAACTCGCAAAAGGTGCGCTAAGAGCCCGCGAAGTCGCCCAACCTGTGCTTCAACGCGTACGAGGAAAAATCGGCTTCTGAAGATTTGGCATGTTCCTTGGTTACGGAGATGAATTCAATCATCTCTTAATCCTATCAACATGCAATACGCCTCGCTTGCCCTCACTCTTCTTTTCTTTCTGAGTGGGTCGTTCACCGTTCATGCAACTACGAGAAATCTTTCTGCTGAGGTCGCTGTAAAAACGACCATTGATCATGTCGTGGTCTACCAACAAGGCGCACAAATTGAACGCATCGCAGAAGTCGATCTCGGTTCTGGGCTTTCGACCATCATTTTCGAAGGACTCCACACCGCAATCGATCCCGCTCAACTTCGTCTAACTGGGAGTGGCCCTTTTCAGGTTTTGAGCATCTCCCATCGCTACCACACCGATACCCTCAGTGGAGCAGGAAGTGCCGAAGAACGCAACCGCCTGCTTCTCGAGCGGAATGAATTGCAAAAACAAATCAATCAACTCAACACCCAAAACATCATCTTCGATCGGGAAGAGCAGCTTCTCTTAAACAACCAAGGGTTCACGGTAAAAGACAGCGGTGTCGACCTCGAGCGGCTCATTCGAGCTTCGGAATTTTTCCGAGAACGATTCCAAGCCATTCAAACTGGGCGACTTGACCTGCAAAAGGAAATCGCTTTGAAGCAAGCCCAAATAGAGACCCTCGACGTCAAAACGAATGCCCTTCCCGCTCTTCGAATAGAAACATCGCTGGAAGTCGTTGTAAACATTGACTCCGAAAACGAAACAAAAGGGAAGTTACTTCTGAGTTATTGGATGAACAATGCCGGATGGAACCCCTCCTACAATGCGCGGGTCTCTCATATCACGGAGCCCTTGAATCTTGAATATCAGGCCCTTGTGTATCAAACCACAGGCGAAGCTTGGGAAGACGTTGGCTTGAGCATCGCCACTGGAACTCCTAGCAAGAACCGATCAAAACCGCAATTGCAACCTTGGAGCCTCGATGGGGCGACTGCAGCGAACAACTCCACAACCGCTGCCAATGCCTGGCTCAAGGCCAAACCATACAATCCCAATGTCAAGCAAATTCGTGGACAACTCTACGATTCCAATGGACAGCCGCTGATTGGCGCCAATGTCATCGTCGGTGGCAACCGCGCGATCACCGATATCAACGGTTTTTATAGCCTCTCCGTTCCCGTCGGAGCGAGCACCATCCAATACACGAGTGCAGGGCACGTCGTGGAAACACTCGCCGTAAGCGACCCTGTTATGAACGTGTCTTTGACATCGAGTCAAATGCTGGAAACAGTTCAAATCGCTCATATTGAATCCGATGAACGCGAGGCCTTGTTCTCTCCACGTGCGAAGCGACGAGAGGAGTTTAATCCGAATGCCGCAATGACTTTTACCCCCGTCACCGTGGAACACAGCCCGACACAAACCCGTTTTGACGTGAGTGCCCGGTACGACATTCCAACGGATGGAAAACAACACGCTGTTCGGGTATTGGAACATCAATTACCTGTGGATTACCTGTACCAGTGCACGCCCAAATTGGACCCGCAAGTGTACCTCACAGCTCTCTTTACCGATTGGGAAGAGCTGGACCTTATCAATGGACGCATGCACATTTATTTCGAAGACGATTACGTCGGTGAAAGCCAGCTGCGCCTTGATTTTGCACAAGATACCCTCGCTATTTCACTGGGGCCTGACCCTTCGATTCAAGTGCGTCGAAAGCGCACCATGCGCGAAGACCGATCGAGTTTAATCAGCGGAAAACGGGAGTTTTTGAGGGCGTATGCTTTTACCGTTACCAATCGGAAAAACGCCGCCATCCACATTCAAGTGGATGATCAACTTCCCATTGCAAACAATGAAGACATCGAAATTAACAAGCTAAAACTCGACGGTGCGGAGGTGGATAAAACCACCGGCCATGTGCTATGGGATTTGGAAATTTCTCCCGGCACAGAAGAACGATGGAACTTCCGATACGAGGTCAAATCCCCCAAAGACCTGCATGTCCAACTCAATTGACACCCGGGTCAATCGAGGATGGGCGCGCCGTACTTGGTTTGGTATTTCCGGTACAGTTGACGCTGACGGTTGTCTAAATCAATTGCCCGTCCCTGGATGAACGCCTCGGTAACGTAATTGGAACGCATATCTAGGGCGTCTCCCTCGGAAATGAAGAGGGTGGCGTCCTTGCCTGTTTCCAGGCTTCCACAAAACGCGTCTACCCCCATGATTTTGGCGGCATTCAACGTAATGCTCCGTACCGCTTGCTCGTACGTCAAGCCGTATGCATGGGCTGTCCCGGCATAGAATGGCAAATTTCGCACACCCATGTGCTCCATATCTCCTGCGTTTTGTAAACAGTACAAGACCCCCTCGTCTTCCAGCATTTTGGGCAATCGAAAAGGCTGATCCACGTCATCCTCTGCGAAGCGTGGCAAGGAATGAACGCGCTTCACCATCACAGCAACGTCGTTATCTCGCAGCAAGTCCGCCACGAGCGGTGCATCATAGCCACCGACTAACACCATCTTCTGCACGGCCATCTCCCGCTTAAAATGCACCGCCTCCGTAATCTGCCGAACGTCATCGGCATGCACGAAAAGAATTAAGCTTCCGTCAAAAAGCCCGCGCATGGCTTCTTGGCGCAAGTCTCTTACCGCAGAACTTGGTCGGTTCCAATCTTCAGCATAAGCCTTGGCCTCCGAGAAAAACCGTTGGATCTCGTGGCGTTCTTGGTCATACGTCTTCCGCTTGCGCACGTCAATTTTCCCCTCCTCTCGGTGACGGTGGTGGGTGGAAGGCCAATTCAGGTGAATGCCGTCCACCATTTTGAGGGCCGCATCTTCCCAGTTCCAGCCGTCAAAGTGCACGAACGAGCTCGAACCACTGATCACCCCTCCACGGGGCGTGATTTGCCCCATGAGAACTCCATTGGAACGCACGGTTGGTGTGACTTCGCTATCGGTGTTGAAGGCGATGATGGAGCGCACGTGGGGTTTGAAAGTTCCCACTTCCGCATCGTCGCGGCTAGCGCGAACCGCTCCAATTTCTTGAAGTCCCAGCGTGGAATTGGGCGCAATAAATCCTGGATAGATGTGCTGACCTTTGGCTTCAATCACGCGATCGTATTTCGCTCGGTCCACCGACCGCGCAAAGCCCACATAATCAATTTTTCCATCGCGCAGTCCGATGGCAGAGCTTTCAAGCACATCGCCTGTCCCCAAGTGGGCGGTTCCCTCGAGAATAAGAATGGACTCGGATTGTTCCGGCGCAGGGGTGGGTTGAGCCGCGGTCAAGACTGCACTCAAAAGTCCCCATCCCAAAATCAGTGTTGCTTTGAAATTCATCGGTTCTCGTCAGTTAAAGTGTCACAGTGGTAATGAGATCGAACGCGTTCGGTTGGCGCACGCCCACCGCCCTTGGCTGCTTGTTTCATGGCTTGGATCAGCCGGGCCCGTTCACCTTGCATCCACGTTCGGTTGGCTGCATCCGCTTCGAGGTCAAAATACTTGATTCCGTCAACGTAGGTCTGTTCTGCCCGAGCATATATACTCAGTGGATGATCGTCCCAAAGCACGACATCCGCATCCTTCCCAACGGTGATGGATCCGACGCGGTGATCGATGCGCAACAATTTGGCCGGGTTGATCGTGACAAATTTCAACGCCTCTGCCTCTGAGACTCCACCGTATTTGACCGCCTTGGCGGCTTCTTGGTTGAGGCGTCGTGCCATTTCTGCATCGTCTGAGTTAAAGGCCGTTACAATACCCTGTCCGTGAAGAACCGCCCCGTTGTAAGGGATGGCATCTTTCACTTCAAACTTATAGGCCCACCAGTCACTGAAGCTGGAGCCCCCTGCGCCGTGCGCGGCCATTTTGTCGGCGACCTTGTACCCTTCCAAGATGTGAGTGAACGTATTGATGGTGAAACCCATGGAATCGGCGACGTGCATGAGCATGTTGATCTCATCCTGTCGGTAGCTGTGACAAGTCACAAACCGTTCCTTATTCAAAATTTGAGCGAGGGTTTCCAATTCCAAATCCTTTCTGGGGGCAGCGGGCACGGTGTTGTTGCGACGGGCGCGCCGGCTGGCGTTTCGCATCTGTTGATTGTACTCCTTCCACGCTTGATCGTATTCACGGGCGCGGTAAAAATGGTCGTAGTATACCTGCTCTACGCCCATTCGCGTCTGCGGAAAACGCGAGCGGTAATCATTGCCCCAATTGCTTTGCTTCACATTCTCTCCAAGGGCAAACTTGATGAATGGCGAGGCGCCTTCAAACAACAACTCTTGCGGGGATGCACCCCATCGGAACTTGATGATGGCGCTTTGACCGCCAATGGGATTGGCTGATCCATGTAAAATTTGAGCCGTCGTGACCCCGCCAGCAAGTTGACGGTAAATGTTGACGTCTTCGCTGTTCACGGAAGATTGAATGCTGACTTCAGCGCTGCTCGCCTGGGTGCCTTCATTGATTCCACGGGTAGCAGCAATGTGCGTGTGCTCATCGATAATGCCCGGTGTCAAGTGCTTGCCGCGAGCGTCAATCCGCTCATATGCTGGTACATTCGAGCCGAAGACCGAGGCTTCATCCAACCCTTGCCCGACCGCTAAAATCTGGCCCTTGTGAAGGACCACATCAGCCGTTTCCAAGGTGCCTGTTTCATCGCATGTCCATACCGTTGCACCTTCAAACCATACCGTTTGCTGCTGGGGGCGCTCGGCATTTCCGTAAGCGACAAAAGGCCAAATCACCTCTCCGCTGACCGAGTCGGGCTGCGCATTCCACTCGTTGACTTCTTCTTCTTGTTCGCTCTTTCGAATGGCACTCCACTCGAACCACGTGCCGTCTTGACGCTGGCCACGGCCTTCCCAAATCCGGCTATCCATCCACACATTTCCAGCCATTCGCCACCATCCTTCCATCCCGAGCGTATCCAATTGAAAGCCCAGGTTGACCATGCGTCCATCGGGGTTGAAAGAAACCTTGTATTCCGTGGAATCAATGGAAATATGCGCTTTTGGCTTGGACAATTCGCCCGCGACTTCCATCTGCAAAACGGCATCGCCCATGGTCAAATCATACGTCCCTCTCACATCCATCGCATCGCGGTCAACGTACACATGCTGGACGCCTTGGTTCCAGTTTTCGAGCAATTGAGCATCCGGATGAAACACCGGGCCGTCGGTGACGAGGAGATTGGCTTCCAATCCCGGAGCAATGCTTCCTACCCGATCTTCTGCGCCAATCAGTCGAGCCGGAACTTCGGTCAATGCAGCCAGTGCCGCAGATTCCGGCAAACCGTGGCGGATGGCCGTCCAAACTGCACTGCGCATCTCCTTGGCACTCCCCAAACCATCCGACGTCAGCGCAAATGGAATCTGAGCCGCATGGACCCGTGCTGCATTGGCCGGAGCCAGCTCCCAATGCTTCAATTCATTCAACCCAATGAACCGCGACGTATACGGATCGCTCACATTATAAGCTTTCGGATAATCAAGCGACAACACCAAGGTGGCATTGATGGCCGTCAGTTCGTCTAGTCGCTGGTAAGCGTTGTTGCCTGCGACAAAAATAAAATCCTGCCCTACTTCGGTTGCAACAGCATCCGCACGCAAGGCGTCTTCCCAACCACCTGCTTCAAAAAACGCCGGTAAGTTTTGTTGGGCATTCAAAGCCTCCAACGATAAATTGGTCTCCAGCCGCTCATTCAACCGGCTCGCATCCGCATACCATTTCGCATCGTAGAAAGTCTGCTTTAGCAGGGCCGTTGATCCCATCAAGGATCGGGGGTAGTCTTGTGAAGACGTGCCTTTGCGAAAGCTGAAATGCGACGAAACACCCGGACGAATCAACGCGCGTCTCGGGTCGTCTGCAAAGGAAACGAGAGCGCCTGTGCCGCGAACAATTCCGTCCGTTACGTGGCAAACCACTGCGCCAAATCCCCCCTCCAAATAGGCATTCCGAGCCTTTTCGGCATCCGTTGGATCGAATACAGCTGCAGCAGACGTCTCTGGACGCACGGCTTCGTTCCACCCATACGCCCCCTTCTTATCGCTTAAGTCTTGGGGACCCCGGCCCCAGCCGGCGCGCTGGGCTTCCGGCATCGCATACCCGCTATGGAGGTCCACAAACGCTGGATACAAATGAAGCCCCCGCATGTCGTGACGCACGACCGGTCCAGCAAAGACAAGCTCCGAGGCCAACCCGACTTGTTCAATGCGCCCCTGGTAGATCACCACGGTAGCATCTTCCAGTACTTGCTGCGCATTGACATGGACAGTCGCATGCTCCAATGCCGTTCTAACCAATTGCTTATTCACCACGCCATTGACCGGAAAAGTCTCTTGGGCACCGCACGTCGCTGGGGCAAGCGCTCCAATCGTTGCTGCGCACCACAGCATGGCCATTCTTTGCAAAAATTTCATCATCCCTGAGGTTTTCGTCGTCAATTAGAATCGGCAATTTACAAGACGGCGACTACCTTTGCACCATGTCGATTCCTACCAGTGTATATGCGGAAATGACGCCCAACCCGGCGGTCATGAAATTCGTCGCCGATCGCCCATTGATTGCCGAGCAATTCCAAGCTGAATTTCGTTCCAAAGAGGAAGCCTCTTGGTGCTCCCCCTTGGCAGAGGAATTGTTCAACTTCCCCTTTGTGCAAGCCGTCTTCATCAGCGGTGCGTTTGTATCGGTGAGCAAAGACGAATCGCTTGGGTGGGAAATGATTGTGCAGCAACTCCGTGAATACATCCGTGAATGGTTGATGGAACATGAAACAGCTGTCGACACAGAGGCCTTCCTCGCCGTCCAAGAAAAGTTGGCGGAGCCCAATGAACCGGCCGCAGCCACTCCAGAAAATTCTGGTGTGGATTTTATTGCTGAAGAGGACATGACGCCTTCGGAGCACGATGCCGAAATCAAACAGCTTCTGGATGAATTCGTTCGGCCAGCCGTGGAGCAAGACGGCGGCGCAATTGACTTCAAGGCATTCAAGGAAGGCAAGGTTTTTGTCCACATGCGAGGAGCATGCAGTGGCTGTCCATCCAGCATGCAGACGCTCAAGGGCGGCATTGAACAATTGTTGACGTCCAAGCTCGACGCCGTCAAAGAAGTCGTCGCAATTGGCGTGTAAGCCTCCCTGTAAAAATCTGGCTTAGCGTGTCGCTTTGAGTGCGTGAATTTCTGCGCGGAGCGAATCCAATGTTCCTTGGATCCTCTCCATTCCTGAAAAGGCGGGGGTTGGCCAGTCAAACGCGAGGTAGCCGCGTGCGCGCCAAACTTCAACGACTTCATTGGCTTTCACAGAGTACGGCGGGAAATCGGGGTTGTCCGAGATCAGCCAAAAATCCTTGTGTTCTGTATCCAGTCGGTTTTCTATGCGCTTGAAGACCACTCCGTGCTCCCGTGTCAACACAACATACGGGCGCATCCCCCCAATTCGGTGCCAGTCCTCTTCGAACGTACTCAAAATGTAACTTCCGCTGGGAACGGGCAACATGCTTTCGCCTTCGATTTGAAACAGGCGATGCGTCAGGTTCGGCGTTACTTCAGGAAGCGGCAATCCAAACGTTGGCAACCCTTGAACGTATTCTGGATCTCCATAACCCGACAGGTAGCCCGCAGCAGCCTTGACAGGCACCACTGCTACCCGCTCTTCCTCGGTAGCCGCATCAACCATCACCGATAGCACACGCATGGACTGACCCCGGGTGCGCGCTTCATCGCTGTGCTCTCCTTTTAAAAGAGCGTCCACGGTCACCCCAAAGAACTCCGCCAAAGCAACGACGTTGATGAGCCTCGGCTCAGCCCGCCCCTCCTCGTACGCACCCAATGCTGCACGTTTGAGGCCCATTCGATCCGCGAGTTCTTGTTGCGTCAATCCGCGCTCTTTCCGGAGCGTTTTGAGGCGTTGAGCAAAATGAGGAATCGGTTCGGGCATGCTATTGATTTGCTAACAAAAATAGCAATGCCACGGGAAAGAGGAAAATCAAAGTGAGTGAAGTATCTTGTATTTCCCAAATGACCTCTGTTATGCGTTGGATGCACTCTATTAAAACCGGCCTGTTATGTGCCCTCTTGACGGGAGGTTCGGTGCATGCACAGCGGCATTTTGGTTCAACCCAGAGACCGTGCACCCATCAAGCGTGCGGCAAGGGGCTGGAGGCCATCCCGGTGGATGCCAATTCCCACATCCCCGCACCGGCCTGGTTTACACTCGATGCGCCCCGGGATGCCAGCATCATTGTCAATTACAATGGGTTTCCAAGTGATGCCATCATCGCCTTCAATCACGCCGTGGACATTTGGTCGGTGATCATTTCCTCAAGCGTCACCATCCGCATCGATGCTACATGGGAGGAATTGGGGTCGGGTGCATTGGCCCAAGCCGCTCCGACCAGCTTGCAACAGAATTTCCCGAACGCCCCGCTGTCAGACACCTACTACGCCGTCGCCTTGGCGAACGCCCTGGCCGGGGAAGATCAATCTGAACAATCGGATGTGACTTGTTCATTTAGTAGCACCGCCAATTGGTACTTCGGAACGGATGGCGACACACCCGCAGGAGCCTACGATTTTGTCACCGCAGCATTGCATGAAATCGCACACGGAATTGGATTCATCGGAAGCGCGTATTACACGGAAGGGTTTGGATTTATCGGCACGGCAAACACCCCGTATCCCTATGATTATTTTACAGAGACCGCAGATTCTGTTGCATTGCTCAGTCTTCCCAATGGCTCGCAAACCCTCGGCACAGCGCTCACCTCCAATGCGATCTATTGGAACGGGGCAGGCGGTATAGAGGGTGTCGGCGGTGGGCGGCCGCACATTTATGCTCCTTCCAACTATTCCGTCGGCTCCAGCTACAGTCACCTCAACGAATCCACGTACCCTGCGGGATCCCCCAACAGTTTGATGACACCCGGACTCAATACCGCGGAATCCAACCACGACCCCGGTCCTGCGTTGCTCGGTATGTTCAGTGACATCGGTTGGGAGATTGGCGGATGTGAAATCGTGGACGTTGTTCTCGGTGAACAAAGCCCCTGCAATTCTGAGAGCGATACGTATTCGCAGGCCCTCGTGCTGTCCTACCAAGGCGCACCCAACGAAGGGTTAATCAGCGTCAACGGCGAATTGTTCTCGCTGACCACCAGTCCACAGACCCTGGTGTTAACCGGCCTTCCATCCAATGGATCATCGGTAGACTTGGATATTTTGTTCCCTGCTGAACCGACTTGCAACACCTTCATTCCAGATGCATTCACAGCTCCGGCTGCGTGTTATTGCCTCGCGGACTTGAGCGGGAATGGATGGATAGAAGTTCAAGATTTGCTGCTCTTACTGGCTGATTTTGGATGCTTGGTTGGCTGCCTCGGAGATGTCACGGGCGACGGAGCGAGCAACGTTGAGGACGTACTGGCTGTGCTTTCAGCTTTTGGAAACGACTGTCCCTAAAATAATTTTAACCTGCTTGCGTTTATTCTTAGAATTGCTCATTATTTTAGCAACTTCAAATGAATGCCGCTCCGCCCCCATCTGCCCGTGCGATTTTGCACCTGGATCTCGATACCTTTTTTGTGTCTGTCGAGCGGCTCATGGACAGCCGGCTCATGCATCAACCCATCCTCATCGGTGGGACCGGGGACCGGGGTGTTGTCGCCGCGTGCAGTTATGAGACCCGGGCATTTGGGGTCCACTCCGGCATGCCCATGCGACAAGCCCGACTGATGTGCCCAGAGGCCCTCGTAATCAGAGGTAACTCGATGAATTACATGAAGCAATCACGCGCCGTAACCGAAATCATCCAAGAAGCCGTTCCGGTCTGCGAAAAAACCTCCATTGATGAATTCTACGCCGACCTCAGCGGCATGGATCGGTTCTTTGGGTGTTGGCAATTTTCCCGTGAACTGAGAGACCGCGTCATCCAGAAGACCGGGTTGCCCATCTCATTTGGCATGAGTACCAGTAAAACGGTGAGCAAAGTCGCCACCGGCCAAGCCAAGCCTTCGGGCACCCTCAAAATTGAGCACGGAACCGAGCGCTCTTTCCTCGCACCCCTCTCTGTTCGAAAAATCCCCCAAGTCGGAACACGCACCTACCAAACCCTGCGCAACCTTGGTGTCAAACGCATCCAAACGGTACAAGAGATGCCCATTGAATTGATGGAGCAAGTCCTCGGCCAAAACGGCACCTCCATTTGGCGTAAAGCTCACGGTATTGACCCGAGTCCTGTCATTGCCTTCAACGAACGCAAGTCCATCTCCACCGAACGCACCTTCGCCAAGGACACCACGGACGTCGAAAAATTGCGGGGAATCCTCGTCGCCATGACGGAAAACCTGGCTTACCAATTGCGCCGCGGCCGCAAACTTACGGCTTGCGTTTCCGTCAAGATTCGGTACGCCGATTTTGATACCCGCTCCCTCCAAGCCCGTATTCCCTATACCTCATCCGATCACGTACTCATTCCCAAGATCAAGTCCCTTTTCGAACAACTCTACAATCGCCGGGTCCAGGTCCGACTCATCGGTGTTCGATACAGTCACCTCGTCGAAGGAGGCTTCCAAATGGACCTGTTTGATGATGCTGACGAACGGCTCGAGCTCTACCGCGCCTTAGATCGAATCCGCAACCAGTATGGCGACCGCAGCATCGTCAACGCAGCCGGCATGGAAGCGCGTACAATTGGACGTCCCAATCCCTTCAATGGCGAAGCACCCTTGCTTCTTGCCAACCGTCATCAGTAAATTCATCGCATCATGTGTGGCCGATACGTTACCGTCTCCTCTGTTCAAACCGTTGAAAAACGCTTCCACGTGCAAGCAGCACCCGACGTGGGTGCGCAGTGGCGGCCGAACGCCAACGTCTCTCACGGCGAAGCTGCGCCCGTCATTGCAAGCGATGCCCCGCACACCCTTCAGATGCAGCAATTTGGTTTCACCCCGCGCTGGGCCAAAAAACAGTTCTACATGATCAATGCCCGATCTGAGGGCGACCACAACAAAGAGGACCATCCGAGCTACACCGGTGCCATGGGCATTATTCAGAAGCCCATGTTTCGACAGTCCATCCGTGACCGGCGTTGCATCGTGATTGCAGATGCCTTCATCGAAGGACCACGCCAAGAAAAACTCACTCAACCCTATCTGGTCTACGCCCGACATGGCCGACACCCCTTCGGACTCGCCGGAATCTGGGACGAATGGGCCAACCCCGCCACGGGTGAAATCACCCGGTCATTCGCTATTCTCACCACAGTCGCCAACGAACTCATGCAAGCCATCGGCCACCACCGGTCACCTGTAATATTGGACGAGGAACAAGAACAAGCGTGGGTCGACCTCTCCACACCGCTATCTGATATCACCGGCATGCTCAGGCCGTATCCCGCCCAAAAACTCAACGCGTATCCCATTTCGCCCAATATCCGAGATCCCCGTGCCAATGGTTCAGACCTCCTTCAACCTATCGGCGAACGCATCCATCCAGAACACACCTTTGAAATCCATCAGGGTTTGGAACTGTTCGGGATGGGGGAATCCAGAAGCCCGTCCAAGCACGAAAATCGCAGACCGTACGACAACCCACAAGGCTCGCTCTTTTAACCACGCGCTATGCACTTGCATTGCCACTCTTGGTTTAGCCTTCGCTATGGGCTCATGCAACCGCGTGAATTGCTTTCTGAAGCAAACGCGGCGGGCATCACTGCGCTGGCCCTGACCGACATCAACGCCACATCGGCCCATTGGGACTTTGTGCGGCTTGCTCCCGAGTACGGCATCCGGCCCGCGGTAGGCATAGACTTCCGCAACAAGACCGATGCCGGGGAACCCCTGTACGTCGGGCTCGCCCATAACAATGCCGGTTACGCTCACCTGTGTCAACACCTCAACACCCATCTCAACGCCCACCAACCGTTCGATGACCAAGCGCCCCCGTTGCCCGGCGTTTCGATCGTCTACCCGTGGACGCGATGGAAAGAACTCCATCCGAAACTGGAACCCCATCACTGGATTGGTGTCCGGCCATGGGAACAAGCTGAATTGCGGTTGCTCAGAGGAGATGCCACAATTCCGTGGGATCGACTTATCGCCTGGCACACCTTTACCTTTCGGCACAAACGCGACTGGAATTGCCACCGCATTTTGCGAGCGGTAGATCGAAACGAACTGCTGAGTAAATTGCCCGAAGCGGCCACCGGACATCCCTACGACCGCCTGCTCGGACCGGCCGACTTTCACCAAGCCTTCGCCGAAAACCCTGATTGGGTGCAGCGCGCCGAACTGCTGCTCGATCAATGCAACATCACATTGCCGGAATCGGTAGAGGGGCGGTTTCATAACAACCAACATACCTACTCAGACTCCGAGGACGAAGACGAACAACTCATCCGATCGCTCTGTGCCGAAGGATTAGCCTACCGGTACCCTGACCACGAAGAACACGTCATCGAACGGATGGAGATGGAGCTGGCTGTCATACGTCAACAAGGATATTTGGCTTATTTCCTCATCAATTGGGACATCACGAGCTACGCCCGCAGCCGAGGGTATTTCTATGTTGGGCGGGGCAGTGGGGCCAACAGCCTCGTCGCTTACCTCTTGCGCATCACCGATGTGGACCCCATCGAACTCGATCTATACTTCGAGCGATTCATCAACCTGTACCGAACCAATCCCCCGGACTTCGACATCGACTTCTCGTGGACGGATCGCGATGACGTGACCGAATACATCTTCCGGCGCTTCTCGCATGTCGCATTGGTCGGAGCCTACAGCACCTTTCAATACCGCGCGGTCATACGGGAGTTGGGCAAAGTTTTCGGCCTCCCCAAACACGACATCGATCGGCTCGCCGACGGAAAGCTACAAGCACCGGGAACGGATGACATAGAACCCATCGTCCTTCGATATGCCGGCTACCTCCAAGACTTTCCCAATGCCCTTACCATTCACGCCTGTGGTATCCTGATTGCCGACCGACCGCTGCATCACTTTGGCGGAACTTTCATGCCTCCCAAAGGATTTCCCACTACCCAATTTGACATGGTCGTCGCTGAAGATGTTGGGCTGTACAAATTCGATATCCTCAGCCAACGAGGACTGGGTAAAATTCGGGACACCATCGACTTCATCGCTGAACATGACCCCCGTGCCGCAGCCCAAATCGACATCCACGACATGGCCCGGTTCAAGCAAGATCCGCGCATCCAGCACCTGCTTCGGGAAGCATTGGCCGTCGGGTGCTTTTACGTAGAGTCGCCAGCAATGCGCATGCTGATGCGAAAATTACGCGTCGACAGCTACCTCGGCTTGGTAGCGGCGAGCTCCGTGATCCGACCAGGCGTTGCCCGAAGCGGGATGATGCGTGCCTACATCGAACGCCATCGCTATCCCGAACGGCGCACAGATGCCCATCCGGTGCTTCTGGAATTGATGCCCGAAACCTATGGTGTAATGGTGTACCAAGAAGACGTCATCAAGGTCGCCCACCATTTCGCTGGGCTCGACCTCGGCGAGGCCGATGTACTCCGACGCGGGATGAGCGGGAAGTTTCGATCAAGAGAAGAATTCGCCAAAGCACGTGATGTTTTTCACGAAAAGGCTGTCGAACGAGGGCGTGACCCTGTTCTCGTCGAAGAGGTCTGGCGCCAAGTGGAGAGCTTCGCAGGCTACGCCTTCGCCAAAGGGCACTCCGCTTCGTATGCCGTGGAGAGTTACCAAAGCCTGTACCTCAAAGCGCATTGGCCGCTGGAATACATGGCGGCATGCATCAATAACTTTGGCGGGTTTTACCGAACCGAATTTTATGTGCATGAAGCGCGCATGGTGGGTGGGCGAATTGAACCTCCCTGCATCAATCGAGGTGGATGGGAGGCTTGTGTCGAACCTGCAGCCCGTACCATTTTAATTGGCTTCAACCTCGCTCGCGGCATCCAGGCACAAACCGTGGCCCACATCGTACGCGAGCGAGAGGCGAACGGGTTGTTCGAATCACTGGAATCCACCATTGAGCGTACTGGAATCGGACTGGAACAATGCCTGTTGATGATTCGCTGCGGGGGCTTTCGGTTTACCGGCAAAAACCAACAACAACTGCAATGGGAGGCCCATTTCCTACTTGGCCAAAGCCAAAAAGGAACGACCGATGCCACCCTTTTCACACCGGATATCACCCGATTCACCCTGCCCCATTTCGAAGCCAACGACCTCGAAGTCGCCTTTGATCAAATTGAATTGTTCGGGTTTCCGTTGGTCTCGCCCTTTCGCTTGCTCACCGCCGAGGCCCAGAACATCGCTCGGCAAGGCGTACGAAGTGAAGCCCTGCCCCACTGCATCGGTCAGGAAGTGGACATCGTCGGGTACCTAGTAACCGTCAAAGAGACTCACACGGCTCGGCGGGAACGCATGAGTTTTGGCTGCTTGGTGGACAGCGAAGGTCAATGGCTCGATACGGTGCATTTCCCTCCGTCCCTGAAGCAATTTGCTTTTCGCGGGCGCGGAATCTATCGCATACGCGGACATGTAAAGGAGGAGTTTGGCTGCATCCACGTGGAAGCCTCGTTCATGGAGAAGCTGGATTACATCCCCGACCCGCGCTACGCAGAAGACGGACTGCCCGGGCGCGATCCGCGGCCTAACAACACCACATCCGCAGGACGCCATCGCCCGACGATGGGCGCACGCAGCGGCGGTGGTAAGCTCAAACGCGCGATGCGTTGAACCGAATTACTGCGTTGATTTCGGAGGTAGGATCCCCCAGCGAAGACCCGCGTAAATCATACGGCCCAAAATGGGGCCGTACACCAAACTCGCATCAAAGAATTGATTGAAGTCCTCCTGCGCAACCGGATTATCGCCGTAATCCGCACCAATGATGGGTCGGTCTTGTTGAAAATTCAGCGCATTTTCGACACCGGCATATATGGACAACTCGGGTTTGAATTGCCGCGTAATTTGGGCGTTTAGCTGAAAAAAGTCCGGTGCCACGTCGTCGCGCTGAAAAGCTTCCGGATTCGAAGAAGTCAACGGAAGGCGTTGGGCTCCAATCCATTGAAATGTTGCATCTGCCCGCCACTGGCCTTCCTTGTCGTCCAACGGCGATGCGTAGCTCAATTGGCTAAACCCGCGGTGTTTGGATACAAAGGGGTCTTCCGTGGGGCTGCCTACTATGCGGTCCGTATGCGCATTCACCCAACGGTATGCCAATCGGAGATCAAACCTCCGGTGCATGTCCCAATTGAACTCGGCCTGCGCCGTATTGGCGAACGACTCTCCGGACAAATTGTACAAGTGAACGGCATCCGTGGCTTGATCTAAGTCGACCACCAATTTATTTTGGAAGCGCGTAGAATACGCATCCAGGGTCAAGGTGGCTTCTCGGTAATTCAGGCGAAACTTGCCCGTGAAGTTGGTTCCCACGTTCGTTGCGATTTCCGGGAGCACCTGGCTATCGTACCCCCAATACCAATTTCGCTGGCTCGCCCAGGAACCCAATTGCTCCATGAAGGGGTTAGGTGTTCTATAGCCTCGGCCCGCCGCGATTTTCCACGATATGTTCTCGGTCACACTCCAGCGCGCATGCAGCCGCGGACTAAGGAACGGATCGAACAGGTTGTGGTGATCGTACCGCAACCCCCCAATGACGCTCCAACGCTCATTGCCCGTCCACGTGTACTCGAAAAACACCCCAGGGACGCGTTCCTCGCGGCTTGAACGGTTCGCGAGCGAGACGGAATCATTCAGTTGAAATTGAGTTTTCTCATCAAAGGAATTGTACACAAACGTGCCGCCGGTGGTGAAGGCATGATTCGTATTCCCGATGATGTCTGCGTACAACACGTTGCCCCTGAAAAACCGCTCTTTTCCGGTGTACGAACTGGTGCCGAATCGCTGCCTATGCCGATGGTCATAAAAACTCCACTGCGTGCCGATGTTACGCCATTCCGCATTGGGGAAAACAAATCCAGTTTTGGCCGTAAAATCCAACCGGTCAACCTCGGTAATGGCTGACCATTGATCGGTTGGCTCATGCATGAGTGCCATCATTTCCTCCCAAGAAGCATCAGAACTGAATGCGCTTGATTGTCCTGCAACGGCCTCTGTTTGCACCGCCGTGACCGCGTATTCACCTCTCACGCCGCGATCACCTTTGAACTTCCACTCGTTGCGAGCTATGTAGTTCCGCTGCATGGGTGTGTCGAGAAACCCATCCGCATTCCGGTCATTGATTTGCTCATTCACAAGCGCATGCAAGAGCACCGCCGTGCTCCATCGGCGGGACACGTCATGGCGGCTCACGTGGTTGTACTCGAGACGTCCCGCGCCGTTGACATAGAAATTCACATGGAGCGGATCGGCCGTTTCAGGATTTTTCAAGGCCACATTGATTTGTCCTGTGATGCTTTCATACCCCTGCGTGGCAGTCCCTGCACCTTTGCTGATGTGGATTTCGTTGACCCAATCACCTGGGATGAAGGTCAACCCTTTGACAACACTCAAGCCCCGCGGCCCGGGTAAGTTGTCGACTTGGACTTGGCTGTATTTACCGTCCAAGCCCAGCATTCGAATTTGGCGTGTTCCCGTCACGGCATCTGTGAACGAAGCGTCCACCGATGCGTTGGTTTCAAACGCTTCTGAGAGATTACAGCATGCTGCCTTGACAAGCTCTTTGCGATTCAACGATTGCACATCCAGGGGAGACAAGAGGGAAAGTTCAGTCGATGCCCTTTCTTCGATGACTTCTGCCGTGTTTAAACTCACCCCCGAGGTTAATGGAATGTCCACATAGGACTCTCCATTCCACACCCAACCGACCGTATCGTAACCAAGCATGGATGCCATCAAGGTGTCTCCTACCGATGCTTTTGGAATCTTGAAGAACCCAAATCCGTCTGTCACCGTCGTTGTCGATGCGTCATGTGCCCAACGCACATAAGCCCCAGGTACGGGGATGTAAACAGGTTCATCGTGGACTGACCCGGAACTCTCTGGCTGTTCTTGCGTTAGCACTTTACCGCGAAGCTCACCGAATTGAGTCAACGCAGTCGCAGGGATGCAACTGTAGGCGATGAACCAAAGAAGAATGCGTTTCAATGAATGGATTGGTTGATCCGGGAATTATTCCGGAGAGTGATCGTCGTGATCTCCATGTGACCCTCCAGAACAGTTGGCGCCATCCCTGTATTTGCAACACCCATGAAGGTTGTTGTAAACCTCATCCTTGGCTTTAATTTTTTCTGTATCATGGCCAGCATCTGCGACCAACTGATGAATCTGTTCTTCTGTAATTTCCTTTGTCTTAAAAGCAACCGACGCTTTGTTCGTTTCCTGATCCCATTCCGCCATAATGACCCCAGGAACATCCAATGCCTTTTCTATGCGCTCCTCGCACATGCCGCACACACCGCTCACCTTGAATTCAATCTGCACCTTTTTTTGAGCATGAGCTACCGCAATGGAGCCCAAGAAAACTGCTAGTAATAGTGAATATTTCATAGTCAAAAGTAAGGAATGAACAAAGAATTCTGGTTCATTCTTTTCCAAAAAACGCCAATCACAGCGACCATTACTCTTCTAGTGCGCTCGCTGATAGGTAGTCTCGGTTCATTCGAGCGATGTTACTCAAATCAATCCCCTTCGGACATTCGACCGCGCAAGCACCCGTATTTGTGCAGTTTCCAAAGCCCTCCTTGTCCATTTGCTCCACCATCCTTTGCACCCGCGTTGCCCGCTCCGGTTGACCTTGAGGCAAGAGAGCGAATTGCGAAACTTTGGCCGAAACAAACAACATCGCAGAGGCGTTTTTGCAGGTCGCTACACATGCGCCACAACCAATGCAGGTCGCCGCACTAAAGGCATCGTCCGCTTGACCTTTAGGCACTGGAATGGCGTTCGCATCCAGCGTCTCACCCGATGTGTTCACGGAAATATATCCTCCCGATTGGATGACCCTGTCAAAACTGCTTCGGTCCACAGCCAAATCCTTTACCACAGGAAATGCTGATGCCCGCCACGGCTCTATGGTAATCGTGTCGCCGTCTTTGAAAGAGCGCATGTGCAATTGGCACGTCGTCGTTCCTCGGTTGGGACCATGTGCCTCGCCGTTAATGAACATGGAGCACATGCCGCAAATGCCTTCTCGGCAATCGTGGTCAAACGCAACCGGATCTCCGCCCGAGCGAATGATCTGGTCATTCATCATGTCCATCATTTCCAAGAACGACATATCAGGACTCACATCACTTACGGGATACGTCTCCATGCGGCCAGCATCTTGTGGCCCATTCTGTCTCCAAACTTTCAATGTCAAATCCATGTCATTCAATTATTTGTAGCTCCGCTGCTTCAATTCAATGTTCTCAAACTTCAAGTCTTCTTTGTGGAGAGTAGCATCGCTTGGGTCTCCCGTGTATTCCCACGCTGAAACGAAAGCAAAGTTTTCATCGTCCCGCAAGGCTTCGCCTTCGGGCGTCCGGAATTCTTCCCGGAAATGGCCTCCACACGATTCTCTTCGCTCCAATGCATCCTTGCACATGAGTTCACCCAATTCCAAAAAGTCTGCAACCCGCCCGGCCTTATCCAACTCGGGGTTAAACTCCCCTGCCGTACCCGGTACCCGCACATCTCTGAAGAATTCCTCCCGCAGAGCGCGGATATCAGAAATAGCTTGCTTCAATCCAGCTTCATTGCGCGACATGCCGCATTCGCTCCACATGATGCGTCCCAATCGGCGGTGAAAATCGTCGACAGGTTTTGTTCCATTGTTGTTCACCAATTGATCAATACGATCTTGAACTCCTTTCTCAGCAGCTTCAAACTCAGGAGAATCTGAGGAGAGTGTGCCCGTCCGGATGTCGTCGGAGAGGTAGTCTCCGATGGTGTACGGCAAAACGAAATAACCGTCTGCCAACCCTTGCATCAAGGCCGATGCTCCCAGTCGATTCGCACCGTGATCCGAGAAATTAGATTCACCGGTCGCATACAAGCCTGGCACGGAGGTCATCAAATTGTAATCCACCCACAATCCGCCCATCGTATAGTGCACCGCAGGGTAAATCTTCATGGGAGTTTCATACGGATCATCCGCAGCAATCTGCTTATACATATCAAACAGGTTGCCGTATTTCGCCTTGACCACTTGCTTACCGAGGTCAATGATCTCACCCTGAGAAGGGTTGCTCAGTCCTCGGATATTCGCCTCGGTTTTGCCATAGCGGAGGAAGGCACTCGCATAGTCGAGAAAAACGGCTTCTCCCGTCTCGTTCACTCCAAAGCCCTCATCGCATCGCTCCTTCGCGGCTCGTGAAGCGACGTCTCTGGGGACCAAATTCCCGAATGCCGGATACCGTCGTTCTAAGTAATAATCCCGATCCTCCTCAGCAATGTCCGTGGCGCGCTTGGTTCCTTTCCGTATGGCCTCAGCATCTTCTTTTTTCGCAGGAACCCAGATTCGACCGTCGTTTCTCAACGATTCTGACATCAGGGTGAGCTTCGACTGGTGCTCTCCCGAAACCGGGATGCACGTGGGGTGAATTTGAGTGAAACACGGATTGGCCATGTAGGCCCCCTTTTTATGTGCCTTCCAGGCCGCGGAAACATTTGATCCCATGGCATTGGTGCTCAAGTAAAAAACGTTGCCGTATCCGCCAGATGCAAGCACCACCGCGTGAGCGGTATGACGCTCCAATTCTCCTGTAATCAGATTGCGGGCTATAATTCCTCGGCATTTACCATCCACGACGACGACATCCATCATCTCGTGCCGCGTGAACATCTCCACTTTTCCTTTGGAAATCTGACGACTCAATGCAGAATAGGCACCCAACAGCAGCTGCTGGCCTGTCTGCCCTTTGGCATAGAACGTTCGAGAGACCTGAACACCACCAAAACTTCTGTTGTCCAGCAACCCGCCATATTCGCGGGCAAAAGGCACGCCTTGTGCAACACACTGATCGATGATGCTCGTAGAAACTTCGGCAAGTCGGTGCACATTCGCCTCCCGACTTCGATAATCACCTCCCTTGACCGTATCATAGAAAAGCCGGTAAACGGAATCTCCATCGTTTTGGTAGTTCTTGGCTGCGTTGATCCCTCCCTGCGCTGCGATCGAGTGCGCTCTGCGCGGAGAATCTTGGAAACAAAAGGCCTTTACATTGTACCCCATTTCAGCCAGAGACGCAGAGGCAGAACTTCCCGCCAACCCCGTTCCTACGACAATGATGTCGATGAGCCGTTTGTTGGCTGGATTAACGAGGTTGATGTGATCCTTGTGAGAAGTCCACTTCTCAGCTAAAGGTCCCGATGGAATTTTAGATTCGAGCATGATGGTCTCCGTTTACAGTTGGGTGATGTATAAGAAAATTGGGATAATGGCAAAAAGGGTCGGTACCAACAAGGCAAACCCCATGCCGCTCAGCTCGATGATCGGGGTGTACTTCGCATGGCGAACACCGAGCGACTGAAAGCCGCTTTGAACGCCGTGGGATAGATGAAATGCCACCGCCATCTGGGCCAATACGTAGCCTACCACCGCAACCAAACCCAAAGAGTTTTCTGGAGAGAAAAACTGCAACACCACCGTGTGAAGGTCTTTTAAGCCATTGTGCATCGGGATGTCCCCAAAATGCATCGTGTACCAAAAGCTCTGCATGTGGCTCACCAAGAACACGAGAATGATGGTCCCTAGAATTCCCATGTTGCGGCTGGCCCACTTCGCATTGGCCGCTCCGTTTTCTTTCACATAGCCAACGGGACGCGCCTTTCGGTTTTGCATGGTTAAGACAATGCCATCTACGACATGGAACAATACGCTTGCATAGGTGAGATAACTCAAGATCTTGACCAATGGGAAAGTGGTCATGAACTGCGCATATTCATTGAAGGCTTGTTGACCTTCCTCGCCCGTGATGAATATCAATTGAAGGTTCCCCGCAAGGTGACCCACCAGAAAGAGGCAAAGAAAAAGACCTGTCAAGGCCATTGCGTATTTCTTTGCTAAAGAAGATTTAAGAATTCCTGATTTGCTCATTGGGCATCTTTAAAGGGAAACCCAAAGTTAATGACTCCATGACCGGTGACCAACGGAAGTTGTCAGAACTGCACTCCCTTGGGATTCAGTGGAAGAAATGGGGACGAGAATAACATCTCGCCCCCTCCAGATTAGCTCTCAGACGCTGTGTTTTTTCGGTCAAGCATCAACATTTCACCCGCTACAACCTCCGTCACATAACGCGTATGCCCTTCCGAATCTTCATACGTCCGGTACGCCAATCGGCCTTCGATGGCAACTTCTGCCCCTTTCTTGAGGTATTGACCCGCGATTTCCGCTAGCGCACCCCATGTCACCACATCGTGCCATTGGGTGCGCTCTACACGTTCACCTTCACCATTGCGGAATGATTCGTTGGTCGCCACTGGAAAGGCGCATTTCACCTTGCCCTCTTCGAAGCTCATCAATTCGGGATCTTTTCCCAGTCGTCCAATCAACTGGACTTTGTTTCTAAGTGCATTCATTTGGTATGTTTTGTTGGCACAAACATGCCACCACAACTCAACTCCATTCGTATCAGCAACGGTTTCGTTCAACAACGGAGCTCCCTAATTCACCCGTGTCAATCCCTATCTTTGACCTCCTGATCTCAACCTCTCTTCTCCATGAACCAGCCCATTCGTGTACGTTTTGCCCCGAGCCCAACCGGACCTTTGCACATGGGAGGTGTGCGGACAGCATTGTACAACTATCTCTTTGCCAAGAAGCACGGCGGAACTTTTATTCTGCGGGTAGAAGACACGGATCAAACTCGGTTTGTCCCAGGCGCTGAGGACTACATCAGACAATCGCTCGCCTGGTGTGGCATTGCGCCAGACGAGGGCGATGACGAAGGCGGTGCATACGGGCCCTACAAACAATCCGAGCGCAGCGCACTGTATAAGCGGGAGATTGAAACCTTGCTGAAAAACGGGCAAGCTTACAAAGCGTTCGACACCCCGGAGTCCATGGCCGCAAAGCGCCTGGAAGCCGAGTCGGCAGGAAATGTTTGGCAATACGATGCGTCCACCCGAATGGACATGCGCAACACCCTTTCTATGGATCCCGCTGAAATCGACGAATTGGAAAAAAGCGGCCAGCCTTACACCGTTCGATTCAAAATGCCCGATGCGCCAATTGAAGTCGCTGTGCACGATGAAATTCGAGGTGAAATTCACGTTTCGACCCATGTCCTTGACGATAAAGTCCTGATGAAAACCGACGGGTTGCCCACGTATCATTTGGCGAACGTGGTCGATGATCATCACATGGCCATCAGCCATGTGATCCGAGGGGAAGAGTGGTTGCCAAGCGCACCACTGCACGTCTTATTGTACCAAGCGTTTGGTTGGGAATGTCCTCGGTTTGCCCACTTGCCCTTGATCTTGAAGCCTACTGGAAATGGAAAACTCAGCAAACGAGACGGGGACAAAGGCGGATTCCCCATCTTTCCTCTTGCTTGGACTGATCCCGTTTCAGGAGCTACGTCATTGGGCTACCGTGAACAAGGCTATTTGCCAGAGGCATTCTTGAATATGCTTTTGCTTCTGGGATGGAGCAGCGGAGATGATGAAGAGTTGTATTCATTGGATCAGGCGGTTGCAGCATTTGATCTGGGCCGTGTGATCAAATCAGGCGCTCGGTTCAACCCAGATAAAGCCCGTTGGTTTAACGAACAATACCTTAGAACGGGCGAGACCAGTCGCTGGATACAGCCGCTTAGACAGGCGGCCAATGGTCAGATGGATGAATGGTCAGAGACACAGTGCCAGAAGGTGCTTGACATGTTCCTCGAGCGGGTTCAATTCCTGCATGAAATTCCAGAAACCACCTACCTTTTCGATGCTCCAACAGCATTCGACGAGAAGCTCGTCCGCAAAAAGTGGAAACCCGAAACGGCCGGTTATCTGACAGAGCTCGCCGCCGTATTGGAAGGCATATCCCCGTTCGAGTCGGCTGTAATCGAGTCAGAATTCAAGGCGTTCTTGGAGCGAAAGGAGCTCGGGTTTGGAGCTGTGTTGCTGCCCTTCAGGCTGGTATTAACCGGCACAGGGGGTGGTCCGTCGATGTTTGATTTTGCCGATTTTCTCGGCAAGGAAGAAACCTTGCGGCGACTGCAAGCCGGTGTGGAAGCGCTCAGTTAATTCGCATTTCGGGAACGGCATCCGGTATGACCAATTTTCCCGCGGTGGCCGCGGCAATTTCTTCCACCGAAACACCCGGGGCACGCTCCACCAAGTGAAATGCGCCCTCGCGAATGTCGAGGACAGCTAAGTTTGTCACCACCCGTCTCACACAGCCTACACCGGTCAACGGCAAAGAACACGACGGGAGCATTTTTGATTCCCCAGCACGGTTGGTATGCATCATCGCAACAATGATGTTTTCAGCACTGGCCACCAAGTCCATCGCGCCGCCCATGCCCTTGACCATTTTGCCCGGAATCTTCCAGTTGGCGATGTCGCCATTTTGAGCAACTTCCATCGCGCCGAGCACGGTAAGTTGGACGTGTTGACCCCGGATCATGGCAAACGATGTCGCACTATCGAAATACACGGCTCCCGGCATGGCCGTAATGGTCTGCTTGCCCGCGTTGATCAGATCCGCATCTTCTTCCCCCTCCCATGGAAACGGACCCATGCCTAAGATTCCATTTTCCGATTGAAATTCCACCTCCATTCCTTCGGGGATGAAGTTGGCCACCAAGGTGGGAATCCCAATGCCGAGGTTTACGTACCACCCTGCTCTCACTTCCTGCGCAATGCGCTTCGCAATTCCGTTTTTATCCAACATTGTTCAGGCGTTTGAAGCGGTTTCGCGGTTTCGGACCGTACGCTGTTCGATCCGTTTTTCGTAGCGCTCGCCTTGAAAAATCCGTTGCACAAAAATTCCAGGGGTATGAATCTCGTTGGGGTTGAGCGTTCCTTCTGGAACGAGCTCTTCCACCTCCGCAATGGTGATTCTCCCTGCCATTGCCATCATGGGATTGAAATTGCGCGCGGTGGCTTTGTAGATCAAATTGCCGGCGGTATCGCCTTTCCACGCCTTGACAAAGGCAAAATCTGCGGTCAAAGCTGATTCGAGAATGTGGGGCTTGCCTTCAAACTCTCGGACCTCTTTGCCCGCTGCCACTTCTGTGCCAAATCCCGCCGGAGTGTAAAAAGCGGGGATGCCTGCGCCGCCTGCTCGACATCGTTCTGCCAGCGATCCTTGTGGAATTAAATCCACTTCTAACTCTCCACTGAGCATCTGCCGTTCAAACTCATCATTCTCGCCGACATAAGACGAAATCATCTTGCGAATTTGACGCTGTTGAAGCAGCAAACCGAGTCCAAAATCATCCACGCCAGCATTGTTCGAAATACATGTTAAGTCTTTGATTCCAAGACGGACCAATTCCCCAATGCTGCATTCGGGAATGCCACAAAGACCGAAGCCCCCAAGCATCAGCGTCATACCGCTCTTAACGCCATCACACGCTGCTATGCTCCCATTTACCACTTTTGAAATTGCCATCTCTCTGTTTGTTGATCATTGAAACAAATCATCGTCGTCAAATCCGGCTCCACTCCCTCCAAAGGTTGCTTGATTGAGCTCCATCAACTGCCTGCAGTTCAACGAATCGAGGCCCATGCCCTCGGGGCGCACAAAATCCGCCTGGCTCAAATCCAAGGTTTCGTCGGCATAGGCTGCATTCATATAGAAGCCGTAAATCGGGAGTGCTGTATTCGCTCCTTGACCGTTTCTAATGGTGCTGAAGCGAACCGCCGGGTCCTGTGCACCAACCCAGACGCCGGTCACCAACTCGGGCGTGAGCCCCATGAACCAACCGTCGGAATGGCCTTGGGTGGTGCCCGTCTTTCCAGCCATAGGCACCTTGATATTATCGTATTTTCTCCTTTCAACATCCATGCGCAATCTCACGCCTGTGCCTTTTCGTTCTTCGGTTTTGGGATTGTACGCCCCATCCACAACTCCTTTCATCATGTCAACGATGGTGTACGCTGTGCGTTTGTCTAATCCCTGCCGCAATTCCGGTTCAGGAGACCAGATGACATTGCCGTATTTGTCTTCAATCCGGGTAACAATGGTCGGTTTGATGTAAACCCCGCCGTTCACCAATGCGGCATTCGCCGAAGTGATTTCTTTCAGCGTGAGCTGGGAGGCCCCCAACGCAATCGATGGAACTGCGGGGATTTCTGACTCAATGCCCAAAGCATGCGCCAATTGAATAACCCGCTCAGGGCCAAATTCTTTGATGAGCTTTGCCGAAATGGTATTCATGGAATTGGCCAAAGCATACTCCAATGTCACCACTTCTCCGTATTCAAAATCCGAGTTATCCGGGCACCAATCGGGCTGGTCGCCGGGCATTTCCACACAAATTCGCTGGTTGGGCAATTCTGCACACCGGTCCATGCCGTAGCGCAAGGCCGTAGCATAAACGAAAGGCTTGAAAATAGAGCCCACTTGCCGCTTGGATTGGGAAACATTATCGTACTGAAAAAATCGGTAGTCCACCCCACCAACCCATGCTTTAATGTGGCCTGTTCCGGGCTCGATGGACATCAGGCCGGCATGGAGCAAGCTCTTGTGATATAGAATCGAGTCGAGTGGACTCAGGACGGTATCCTTCGCTCCGAGATGGGTGAAAACCCGCATAGGAACCGGAGTGTCAAACGCGGAGTCAATTTCCTTTTGACTCGGGCGATGCCACGTGTGGCTGCATCCTCCTTTTTCCTCGTCACAATGCCATGCCGGACCATCCGCTGTGTCGCTTTTTCGAATATAAAATCCCGGACGCTCGCACTCAGGACAGAATTTTCCAACATAAATCCGATGCCGAGCGCTTTGCTTTACCGCGGTCTTGACTAGCATGTCACGGTCCTTGCGTTCAATGCCTTCATAAAAAGGCCATTCGGACTTACTTCGCGACCTGAGGTCCCTGTTCAATGTCGCCTGAAGCTCCTCCCCCAAGTGCCTTTTCACCGCCACCTCTGCAGCCAACTGCAGCCGGCTATCCAAGGTGGTGTGCACCTGAATACCGTCTCGGTATAAGTCATACGGAGCGCCATCGGCTTTGGCGACCTTCCAATTTCCATTTGCATCCTTTTCTCCAAATAGCTCCTTCAATTCTGCACGCAAGGCCTCCCGGAAATAAGGCGCCAATCCTTCATCGTGGCTCACACGCTGGAAACTGATCCCGAGCGGCATCGCCGACAAGGAATCTCTCTGCAGATCCGTGATGATTCCATAACGCTCCAACTGCATGAAGACCACATTCCTTCTGGACTGAACCAAGTCCGGCCTTCTCAGCGGGTTGAATAACGAGCTGTTCTTCAGCATGCCCACGAGCATCGCCGATTCATGGAGTTCCAACTCCTCTACATCTTTATCAAAATAGATGTTCGATGCTGATTTAATTCCTACCGCTTGATTCAAAAAATCATAGCGATTCAAATAGAGCGCAACGATTTCGTCCTTGGTGTAAAACCGTTCGAGTCGAGCAGCAATGATCCATTCTTTCGGTTTTTGGAGAAAGGCCCGCTCTAGCCAACTGGTGTGCTCGTATTGCTCGGTGAACAACTGCTTCGCGAGCTGCTGCGTAAGGGTACTTCCACCCCCACGTTGACCCATGAAAGCAATGGCCCGAGCCAAGCCAATGAAATCGATGCCGCTGTGGCCCCAAAAGCGGGCATCTTCGGTACTGATGAGCGCCTGAACAAGGTTCTGTGGCAGCTCCTGAAACCGAGCATCGGATCGGTTTTCTGAATAATAGCGTCCGATCAATTTCCCGTCTGATGTGAAAACGCGCGTAGCGAGTTCTGTCTTTGGATTCGCGAGGGCATCGGTATCTGGAAGGCTCCCGAATGATGCCAATCCGACCAGCATTGCAAGTCCCAGCAACGGACTCAACCCCAACAACCACGTCCACACTTTATGCCGCGTAAACGAGGGCTTGGGGGATTTATTGGCCTTCTTCTTTGTTGTTTTTGCCATTCCACTGCAAGGATAATACACGAAACGCGACGGATGGTAACCAATTGCGTCCATTGGGGATTATTCGCAGTACTCTGTTCCCGTTCAGGCCCATTTGCATCCTAAATTTGCCGCACTAAAAAATTTCCATGGTCGCCCTTATCAAAGCCGCACAGCTTCTTCTCAGTTTGTCCATCTTGGTGGTACTGCATGAATTTGGACACTATTGGGCTGCCCGTGCCTTCAAAACACGTGTGGAAAAATTTTACTTGTTCATGAACCCCGGATTTTCGCTTTTCAAAAAGCAAATCGGTGAAACAGAATGGGGCATCGGGTGGCTTCCGCTGGGGGGGTACGTGAAGATCTCCGGCATGATTGACGAGTCCATGGACACGGAACAAATGAAGCAACCTGCTCAGCCTTGGGAGTTCCGTTCAAAGCCCGCCTGGCAGCGGCTGATCATCATGCTCGGGGGTATTATCGTCAACCTTATTCTCGGATTTGCCATCTACAGCATGGTCTTGCTGGTTTGGGGAGAAACGGTGTTGCCGGCGGACAAAATCCCTTACGGATTGGAGGTGGATGAACGCTTGAAACCTCTCGGATTTGAGGATGGAGACCAGGTGCTAGAAATTAACGGTGAGGTCCCCGCTTCCTTTACAGAAATTCGACGATCCCTCTTTTTCGACCCAGTAACATCTGTGGTCCTCAATCGAAACGGAGAGCGTGTTGAACTCGCGATCGACACCGACTTGGGACAGCTCTTAGTCGACAGCGCCATCCGCCGTCCATTTGGATTGCGTGTTCCGGCAGTTGTGGAATCGGTGGCCCCAGGATCAGGTGCTGAGCTCGGGGGACTCCTCCCCGGTGACCGCATCATCCGCATTGACGACAAGCCTCTTGCCTTTTATGGAGACGTCGCTGCATACCTCATCGCACGGCCAGCTAGCACCATGGAAATCGTCGTTAATCGCGGCGGCGGCGAAGTGGTGTTGCAATGCGCCACCAATGACATGGGCGCCCTCGGGTTTTTTCAAAAAGACCCCTATTCAATGGACGAATTCGCCTTGGATGAGCGGCATTACGGTCCAGGTGAGGCGCTGACCAACGGATTCTCTTTAGCGTGGACTACCCTCGAAGAATATGTGCTGTCCATGCGCTTTTTGTTCAGTAAATCAGGGGCGAGTCAAGTGGGCAGTTTGGTCACATTTGGAAGCATTTTCGACGCCGGTTGGGATTGGGAAGTGTTTTGGCGAAATACCGCTTTTTTCTCGTTGATTTTGGCCTTCATGAACCTGTTGCCGATTCCAGCCTTGGATGGAGGTCATGTTATGTTCTTGCTCTATGAAATGGTCGCCGGCAGGCCCGCGCCTGAGAAATTTTTGGAGCGGGCTCAAACCGTCGGAATCATCTTGCTCCTGGGCCTGATGGTATTAGCACTTGGTAATGATATCTGGCGGGTCATCACCGGCCAGTTTGGTTGATTCGCACTACCTTTCCGTCATGACCGTTTCGGACATCAGCGCATATGGACTCGTGATTGGCGGGTCACTGGTCATTATCCTGAGTTATTTTGCAAACCTCCTCGCGAAGCGGACCAACATTCCTAGCGTCTTGGTCTTGATTGGGATGGGCATTGCCATTCGAGAAGGATTGAACGCCATGGGGCTCAATTCAATCCCTTTCGAATCACTGGTCCTAGAATTACTCGGGACCGTCGGTTTAATTTTTATCGTGCTGGAGGCGGCTCTTGAATTGGAACTCACACGCGAAAAAATGCCGCTTATCATCAAAAGTGCCACCATGGCGCTCTTGGCATTACTCGGCAGCTCTGCGGCCATCGCGGCCTTTCTCGTAACTTCAATGGATATGCCGCTCTTTGAAGCATGGGTCTATGCCATCCCCCTTTCCATCATGAGCAGTGCCATCATTATTCCAAGCGTTTCAGGAATCGCTGCAAACGACCGAGAATTCATGGTGTACGAGAGTACCTTCTCAGATATTTTCGGCATCATGGCCTTCTACCTGCTCCTGGGAAATTCGGCAGCTGAATCTACGAATTCCATCATACTGAGCATTGGCACCAATTTGCTTGTGACCTTCATTCTGGCCGTCATCGTCAGCTACGTTCTGGTCTACGTACTTCAGAAAATCACTAGCTCAGTCAAACTCTTTTTGAGCATCGCGGTATTGTTGCTCATTTACTCCGTCCAAAAGTTGTTGCACCTCAGTCCATTGGTGTTGATTTTGATTTTTGGGTTGATGCTGAACAACCACCGGCTATTTTTTCCGAATTGGAACTCCACACGAAAGTGGTTGAAGTTTTTACCCTCTCCAGCCAAGCTCTTGGACGATCACCGCATGCATGAATTGCACCGCGATTACCATCTCTTGACACTGGAAACGGCATTTGTCATTCGTACATTCTTTTTCGTGCTCTTTGGAATGACCGTATCGTTGCTGGCGCTCACAGATCTCCATGTGATCACCGAGGGACTCATCATCTGCTGTATCCTCTTCGGAGTTCGAATTTTGAGTTTGCTCTTTTTTCAACGCAAGCGGTTGTTTCCTTTGCTGTACATCGCTCCTCGAGGACTCATTACCATCCTTTTATTTTTCCAAATTCAAGGGGCTTATTCAGAATTTTCCCAACCCCAATTTGACCAAGGGATTTTATTGGTCATTATTCTGGTGACCAGCATCATCATGACCATTGCACTGGTGCAAAATGGCATCACACTCAGAGGAATGATGTTGGTGCCTGACATGGCCCACCGCGACAACGAAGAAGGTGAAACAAGCGAGGATTCGGTGCCTGAAGCATCCGATTCCGAGCCAGCTGCAGAGGAGCCCCTCAAGGACTAAACACCCATCGGCACGTACCATTCACCTGGAATACGCTGCACATAACCTTGCATTTCCATCGCATAAAGTTGGTCTCTCACAAACGCCTCGGGGCGCTTCAATGCGCGCGCTACGTCCGCCAAACGTCCGCCCTGTTGTACCATCAAATGCCTCCAAACCGGAAGGAAAACCGCCGGGATTTCTGCCTCGGATCGGCATGCATTGGCTGGGTAAGTTCTCGCCGCTAATCGTTCAATTAATTCCTCAGGATTTGACCACCCCATTTCGGGAAACTGCTCCAATAATTTAACATTCCCGGCCCATCGACTGCTCGATCGGGAAGCCGCCGGGCGGTACACCCAGCAATCAACTCCAGAGTCTATGGCCAGTTCCGCCGAAATCAACGCTCCTCCTTTGGCGGGACTTTGAATCAATACCAGTGCTTCAGAGAGCCCTACCACCAGTCGATTTCTCGAAGCAAAATGCCAGGACGCTATGGGATCCTGCACAGCGCGTTCGGTGATCACAGCACCGCCGCACTGAAGCATGCGCTCTGCAATCTGAATGCTGGAACGGGGATATATCGGGTGCAGAGGACCTCCCAGCACACCCACCGTGCGAAATCCTGCATAGCATGCTCCTCGATGCGCAGCAGCATCCACTCCTCTCGCCAGTCCGCTGACTACAACCCACTCGCGTCGGGCAAATTCTTTTCCCAGTTCAAAGGCTAATTCCACCGCCAGCGAGGAACAATTTCGGGTCCCAACAATCCCAATGCACTTTCTTGCCTTTTTTGAAAAAAGTGCACCCCTGCCAAACACCACCGGAGGGGCATCTTTCATTTCTCTCCAACCCACGGGGTAATTTATTCCTTCCCAGGACAAGGCCCAAGCGCCCGGTAACATCAAGGTCTCCAAGAATGAAGCATCACGTTCTTTTATGATCGTTTCAACCCGACCAAATCGTCCACGTGCAAGCGCAAGCGCTGCATCCAATGAGCCCGCCTGTTCTACCCAACGCCGCAAATTCACCGGACCCAAGCCAGGCATACCCAATAACCTCCACCAGTCTCTTTCCCGTTCCACGCAGCAAGGTGACGAAAGCCTCCATGCAAACGCGTTCATCTTTACCCGTGTGTGAGGCGGGTTGATATTCGAACAATTGTTGCATCTTGCAATATGCACTCCTGTCTCAAATTCCTCTTCGCTTTCGCGCTTTGCACCGGTCTCTTTTGCACGCACTCCTGCGCGCAAACCCTTTCTGGTATCGTCAAGGACTCCGACGGATTGGCCTTACCCGGCGCATTCATCACAGCAAGAGCTGCGGGTGGTCAAGTAGAAGGTGCAGTAAGCCTGCCCGACGGAACGTACACCCTCAACCTCAGTGCATGGGCAGGAAAATCAACTGCCGTGGCGTGCAGTTACATCGGCATGGAAACAACCGAGAGGACATTTGAATCCTTGGTTTCAGGTCAATCGTACCAAGTGGACTGGACATTAAAATCCACATCAGAGATGTTGGACTTGGTGGTCGTAAGTGCAGGCCGATTTGAACAATCCGCCAACGAAGTAACGGTCTCCGTGGATATTCTGCCTCCACGGATTGTTGAGAGCAGAGGCACCACCACCTTGGAAACCGCACTGGAAATGAGCCCTGGAGTCACCTTCGTCAACGGAGAACCCCAAATTAGAAGCGGCAGCGGTTTTAGTTATGGTGCAGGATCCCGTGTCATGATCATGATCGACGATCTGCCTGTGCTCAGCGGCGATGCGGGTCGGCCCACTTGGGGGTTTTTGCCGCTCGAGAATTTGGAGCAAATTGAAATCATCAAAGGCGCCTCAAGCGTTTTGTATGGAAGCGCAGCCTTGAGCGGTGTTATCAACGTCCGCACGCGCTTTCCGGATGCACGGCCGCTGACCCGTGTGAATGTCCAGCACGGGGTTTTTTCTGCGCCGCGGAGTGGACAAGCGAAATACTGGAATGGAATGGCACAGCAGTCCAATGTGCGGTTCTTGCACAGCCAACAAATTGGCCGGTGGGATTTGGTTTTGGGTGGAAATTTTTTGGGGGATGATGGGTACCTCGCTCCAGAGGATGTCGCTGCGAACGATGCCGCAACCCAGCGGTATCAACCATGGTTGGTCGATCGCTTTGGAGCAGAATACCGGGCTCGGCTCAATGCCAACCTCCGCAAACGGGAGACCAAAGTAGCCGGCCTAACGTATGGACTCAATACGAATTGGCAATTAGGGGAATCCTTGAACACCCTGATTTGGCAGAATGCCCCTGACTCGATTTACGGAGCATTTGACGGCGCCGCTACCCGCACGAATCAACTGATTGGAACCGTTGATCCTTATGTGGAGTACCTCAGCCCGAGCGGGATACGCCATAGTTTACGTAACCGCTGGCAGTACCTCAACAATGACAACGACAATGAGCAGTCCAATGGATCGCACGTTGGATACAGCGAATACAAGATGCACCTGGACGGTGAGCGCTGGGGCATTGGTGGTCTGATGCTGACGGCGGGTGCCGTGAATATGTTTGCCGTCAGCCGAGCTGAATTGTATTCGGGGGGCTCTTCAGACGGCAACAATGCGGCTCAAAATCGCGCGGCCTATGTCCAAATTGACCAATCCATTGGAGAACGGTTGAAGTTGGCTGGAGGAGCGCGATATGAGTATTTTTCGGTCAATGGGACTGGTGCAGGCAAACCCGTTTTTCGATTAGGGGGGAACTTTAAGCTCGCGGAGGCCACGTACCTGCGGAGCAGCTTCGGCCAGGGATTCCGGTTCCCGACCATTGCCGAGCGCTACATCCGCACCGGCTTGGGAGCTCTCCAAATTTATTCCAATGAAGACCTTCGACCAGAGTTTTCGTGGTCGACTGAGATTGCGGTGAAGCAAGGATTTGCTTTTAAAGACACCCGAGTGGGCGATTTTGCAGGATTCCTCGACTTAGCCTTGTTCCGGCAAGACTATGAAGACTTCATCGAATTCACTTTTGGCCAATGGGGACCCGATGAAGGTGAAGCGCCAACCATTGAAAATGTATTTGGCTTGGGATTTATGAGTGTGAACACCGGAGGCAGTCGGGTTACGGGAGGAGAAATTTCCTTGACCGGGCGCTGGACAACTCGCTCGTTTCAGGCAGATGTCATCACAGGCTACACCTACACCAACCCCGTCAGTACCACACCGAATTATAATTACAGCCCACGCGGACTTGAGACGACTTATCTGAGTACCAGCTACGACACAACCGGCATGGTTCTGAAATACCGCTCTCCGCATGTCTTCCGATTCGATGTGCAACTTTCGGGACAAAAATGGTTCGGCGGTTTTAGCGCCCGGTATCAAACGGCACTTCAGAACTTTGACGCAGCTTTCATAGAATTTGAAGAACAGGGCTTTGTGCAATGGGGAGTCCAACAATGGTTAGACGAAAACCCCCGACTTCCTTGGGTATTCGATGCACGAATTGGACGCGAATGGCCTTCAGGCCATAAGCTGACATTGGTGATGAGCAACCTGACCAACGCAGAGTACGCTGTGCGTCCCATGGCCATGGAGGCTCCGCGCTTAACTTCGCTGATGTATACTTATCAGATTAACTGATGGCCTCATCTTCTACCGCCTTGATTGGCGTCATTCCCGCCCGCTTGGGCTCCACGCGATTTCCCGGAAAGCCCTTGGCCTCCATCGGAGGTCAGCCGATGATTGCACGCGTCGTAAAGCGAGCCCTCAATGCGGACGTGTTTGACCGTGTCCTCGTCGCAACGGATGACGAACGGATTCGCGACGCCGCAGCCGCAGCCGGAGCAGATGTTCGCATGACGCACCCCGATATTCCCAACGGAACATTGAGGAGCTACGATGCACTCATGCAATGGGAAGCCGATGCAGGCAGCGAAGCGGGTTACATCGTCAACATTCAAGGAGATGAGCCTTTTGTGCATCCGGAACAACTCCAAAAACTCGCCCAGCTCATTCGCAAACCGGGCGTATCCATCGCCACGCTCGCTCGTCCCAAACCTGCAGGCGATGCAGAGCGCTCTAACCCTAATCGGGTTAAAGTCACGTGCGACCTCAATGGCCTTGCGCTGTATTTCAGTCGTGCACCCATCCCTTCATCCGAAGGACCTTGGCTGGAGCACGTTGGGCTGTACGCATTCACCCGAGGGGCCATGGAGGCGATTACCCTATTGCACGCCACCGAATTAGAGAAGCGGGAGCGCTTGGAGCAATTGCGCTGGTTGGAGCACGGTTGGAGGATCTCCGTCGGTCGAACTTCACATGCTTCTTATTCCATTGATACCCCCGAAGATTTGATTCAGATTGAAAAGCGCATTGAAAGAGGTGAACTCCACTAACTTCGCACACTGAAACCCATTGTCATGATGTACAAAATCCCTGTTGCCATCGCTTGCTCCCTTGCAATTGGCCTGTTTTCCTGCACAAGTCCAGAATCCAATATGACCTCTTCCGAACAACCTGAATTCAATGAATCCCAGTTTTCTGCGCCCCCCGTTGCAGAAAAAAAGGAACACATCACCAAAATCCATGAGCTGGAGTTGAAAGATGATTATTTCTGGATGCGCCTCAGCGACGAGCAGAAAGAAGCCAAAGAGCCCGATGAGCAAACGGCTTCTGTCGTGGACTACCTGAATGCTGAAAACGATTATAAATCAGAAGTGCTGAAAAGCACCGAAGCGTTTCAAGAATCTCTTTTTGAGGAAATCAAAGGGCGCATTAAGCAAGATGACCAAAGCGTTCCGTTATTGGACAATGGTTTCTGGTACTACACCCGCTACGAAGAAGGGCAAGAATACCCCATTCACTGCCGCAAGGAAGGCAGCATGGATGCCGAGGAGCAAGTGATGCTTAACGTCAATGAAATGGCAGAAGGATTCAGCTATTACTCCGTTGGTGGCCGTTCCGTGAGCAGCGACAACAACTTATTGGCATTCAGCGTGGATACCGTCAGTCGCCGGGAATATACCCTGCAATTCAAAGATTTAACGACCGGCGAAATCCTTGCTGACCGCATCCCCGAAACTACAGGAGGGGCGACTTGGGCCAACGACAACCGCACGGTCTTTTATTCCAAAAAAGATCCGGTCACGTTGCGTTCTTACCGCATTTACAAACACGTGCTAGGAACGGATGCAGACCAAGATGTAGTGGTCTTCGAAGAAAAAGACGAAACCTTTAGCTGCGGTATCGGAAAGACCAAAAGCGAGGCGTTCTTGATGATTGGAAGCTATTCGACTGTAAGCTCGGAGTGGCGGTACTTGGACGCGAACAACCCAGAGGGCGACTGGCAAATCATCCAGTCCCGAGAACGGGATTTGGAATACAGCTGCAGCCATTATGGAGATCATTTTTACATCACCACCAACCGCAACGCCAAGAATTTCAAGCTCGTCCGCACGCCCATCAATGCAACCGGCTACGACAATTGGGAGGACGTCTTGCCACATCGCGATGCAACGTTGCTCGAAGGCGTGGATATCTTCCAGGATTATTTGGTGGTCTCCGAGCGAACCGACGGATTGAATCAGATTCGCATCAAGCGATGGGATGACGCGGCGGATTACTACATTGATTTCCCCGATCCTGCATATTCTGCCTACGTTGGTGCCAACCCCGACTTTGACACAAAAAGGCTCCGTTACGGATACAATTCCATGACGACCCCAAGCTCCGTTTTCGAGACCAACATGGACACCAAAGAGACTGAAACGCTCAAGCAGCAGGAGGTGCTCGGTGGTCAATTTGATTCGAATAATTACCAAAGCGAACGCGTGATGATCGAGGCAAGGGACGGAACCAAGGTTCCCGTATCCATTGTCTACCGAAAGGGCATGGAGAAGAACGGCCAAAACCCCTTCCTGCTCTATGCGTACGGAAGCTATGGCTACAGCATGGATGCTGGTTTCTCCAGCACGCGTTTGAGCTTGCTGGACCGAGGGTTTGTGTACGCTATTGCCCACATCCGAGGAGGCCAAGATTTGGGCCGTGAATGGTATGAAGACGGGAAGATGTTCAACAAGATGAACACGTTTACCGATTTTGTGGATTGCGGACAGGCTATGTGTGACTTGGGCTTCACCTCTCCGGACCACCTCTACGCCATGGGCGGTTCTGCCGGTGGATTGTTAATGGGTGCCGTCATCAACCTCGCTCCTTCTTTATTCAACGGCATCATCGCGGCTGTTCCTTTCGTGGACGTCATCAACACCATGTTGGATGAGAGCATCCCCCTCACCACGGGAGAGTTTGATGAATGGGGCAATCCCAAAAACAAAGATTCCTTTGACTATATGATGTCCTACAGCCCATATGACAACGTCGCTGCGCAAGACTACCCGCACATGCTCGTTACCACGGGGTATTGGGATAGTCAAGTTCAATATTGGGAGCCTGCCAAGTGGGTGGCCAAATTGCGTGACACAAAAACGGACGACAACTTGCTCATCATGGATTGCAACATGGAAACCGGACACGGTGGCGCGTCAGGTCGATTCAAACGACTGCGTGAAACCGCCATGGAATATGCCTTCTTTATGATGCTCGAAGGCATTCGTGAATGACAAAAAGGTACCGCCAACTGACTGTTGCCGAGCTGGAGGGTGTCCGCTTAGAGTTTGTTCAATTTCTAGCCTCTGAAGGCATCGCGGCTGACGATTGGGAGCGGAAGCTCGCCCAAAATTCGCCGGATGTTCAGGCATGCATTGATGAATTCAGTGAGAAGTTCTGGGACGGTGCAACCGGAGCGATTAAATGCTTGGAGCACCGGCCCGATGATCAGAACCTGTGGCTTTTTCACTTTGGTGAAACTTCGGCTCACGTGATTCGATGCAAGAAAGATGGTCAATTAGTCGAATGGTCGCAGGGCGGGAAGTCGTTTGAGCAAGAAGCCCGGGGCCAAGAGATTTTTTTATTGCTGGAACAAGGTGCTCTGCCTTGTTCAGAAGAGCGATTCAAAGAGGTGCACAGCGAGTTGTCAAGCGAAAGCGATCAGGCCTGACGGGATCGAAATGCGGTTTCAGGCAGATCGAATCCCCGCTCCGCCAACCAAACAGCCACGTCATCTTCAACTGGGTGGTGCCAATGCACTTCCAGTCCCGCCTTGCGAGCGCCTTGGACATGCTGTTCTGAATCATCAATGAACAACGTGCGCTCTACTTGGACTCCGTGTCGCTCACAAAGCGAGGTAAACGCTGCTGGATGCGGCTTGCGCTCTCCGAGTTCATGGCTATAATGAATGCCCTCGAACGCTGACCGAAAAGCACTCAGCCCATAGTTCGCCTCAATCCACGCTTCGAATACATGCGCATGAATGACGTTGGTATTTGAAAAAATGTAGAGCCGTGTTTGGTTGCCCAGAGCTTGAACCAATTCAATTCGAGAGCGATCCATGCCAACCAAAATGCAGTTCCAAGCATCGATGACCTGCGCGCGCTTCGTGCCCGGTGCACAGTGCGATTCCAAGAATTGATAAAATGCCTCCGGCGAGATGCGACCGCATTCCAAATCATCAAATTCAGGCGATTGAGCAGCTTGTTTGTAAAGACCTGCAAAGTCCTTGACTCCCAAGGATTGGAACGCGCGCACTGGAGCTTCGTACTCAATGTCGTACAAAACTCCTCCAAAATCGAGAATCAATGCTTCTGGGAGCGCTGCCATGGCACGTTGCACTCAACGAATGACCTTCCACGGCTTCAGCCATGCACTGCTGGAGACGGACTGCATACGCAAAACTTCCAGATGGGCTCGCGCGCTCAACTCATCGATGTGCGTGGCGAACGTCACAATGTGCAATCCACCATCTTGAAGAAATATCTCCGCGTCAAACCCTTGATTTACGAGTTGGTCAGCCAAGGCCTTGGCGTTGTCTTCCAAAGAAAACGCTCCAGCAACAAGCATGTATAGCGAAGCGTCAGCCGGTGTCGTCGGCGCACCAGCAGCGTGCTCTGATGTAATTGCTGGAGTTCCCACCGCCGTGCGCGCTGTCCACGCTGTTTCTGCGGCGCTCATCTCAACAACGTCGGACCACGTCGGAACGGCTTCCCCTTCAAAACGAGGTTCATACAAGGCTGTGCGAGGAGTGACCGGAAGCGGACTCATCAACGCGTCCTGACCGTTCCATCCATCCATCAGAAACATCCCCATTCCACCCAAAATGGGAACCGCTATTGCGGCCGCAATGCGGGCCAATGGCAACGGTTCAGAGGACATCGGCACAATGCGCCCCGGTCGTGGAGATGAACCCGAATCGGAGCTGACCAAAGGCTCGGGCGTAGATGCTTCACTGACCAATGGTCGAAGCGGGATACGTCGCAAGCCAAAAGAACGGAGCATTTTCTCCATTTCTTCGTCAGCCAAAAATTGAATGCGACCGTTCGAGCCCTGATAAAGACGGCCCACGTGAGCAATGGTCACCGTTTTGCCAGAAGCAATGGCCCCCTTGATTTGTTCCGTTTCTTTTTGCAATCTGCCCAATGCCGCGTCCATGGTAATCCCTTCGGATTGAGCAAGCGTTTGAACCAATACACCATCGTGATGGGTGAGCCGTTCGTTGAACAAGATCCCCCGTGAGGGCGGAATCAATTCCTGCAATGTCTCATCGTACCGGGCAGGCTGACGATTGCACACAAACCCTCCTAAGCCAGGAACCACCACGCAATCGTGGTCTAAAAACAAGCGGTGGAGCTGGTGGTCGAGGGACGTCATGAAATCGATTTTACTCCCCGAAAGTAGGAGAAACAAGCCAGTCCTGCAACACCTCCGACCGTGATTCTACCGAACAATGGCGACACTCCCCTCTACAAGGCGCGGCCCATCTCGCAACTCAAACCGCAGACGCCACATGTAGACCCCATCCGGAACGAAAAAATCCGAATCACTCACCTGGTCGTTGCCAATCCAAGGTTCCTTGGGGTTTTCGCTGTAAAAAACCAATTCTCCCCAACGGTTGTATACCTCCAAGCGGTAACCCCTCGGATCGATTCCTTCAACAAAAAACGCATCATTCACCCCATCGTTATTGGGCGTGAAGGCATTGGGCACAAACACCGGGTTGAATACGTCAATGAACGTGCTGTCACGCGCTGTGCATCCTTCCGGAGAAATCGTTTCCAATACATACCATCCGGGACCTGTCACTGTTACTTCTGGCGTCAAACAATCACTGCAACTGAGGTTTTCTGTCGGCGTCCACCAAAGCGTATCAGAATCAACCGTTCCAAACAGGCGCACTTCATCCAGCCAATCCACTTCGCGATTTGGGCCCGCATCGACATAGGGCGGCTGCCACACGTGCACTGTAATCTCTGTGCTCCCTGTGCAGCCAAACGCGTCCGTAGCGTGGACTGTGAACGTGGTCGTCTGCAACGGAAAAACAGCGGTCATTTGCGCATTGGGATTCGCCACCAGTCCAGCAGGTGCCCAGGAATATGAGACCGCATCGGAAGCGCTGAGTTCCATGGTTTCGCCGCGGCACATCCACCCCCCGCCCGTCGCTGAAGCCGTAGGTGCGATGAGCTCAACGCTAACGCTGTCTACCCCCACGCCGCAAGCGTTGGCAATGGAAACGTAATACGTTGTGTTGGCTGAAGGTGAAGTGTATGGGTTTTGTGCAAATGGGTTCGTCACCAAGTCCGCCGGCGACCACAAATAACTATCACCCTCTGCGGCTTCCAAAAAAACACCCTGTCCAACGCACAGGTTGATGGTCGGGTACGTCTGTCCGCCTGGCGAAGATTGAATCACATTGATCGTCACCTCTTCCTCGGCGAGGCAATCGTTGGGGCTCGATATCAGGGCGGTGTAAGTCGTCGTTTCTGTCGGACTTGCCGTGGTCGTCTCCGAGGTCGGTGAACCCAAGCCTGCCGTTGGACTCCACATGACATCACTTCCGCCCGTTGCCTCAAGCTCCACAACATCCCCAACACAAATGGTCATGTCATCTGTGATTTCGGTCTGAAGCACTTCGACTACGACTGTGACTTGGGCCGTTCCAACACCGCACGTGTTGCTATCCTCTACCGTGTAGGTCGTGGTCTGATTGGGAGTGACCGTGGGGTTGGGTACCGAGGGGTCGTCGAGTGTTGGATCAGGTTGCCATTCCAGGGCCGCGGTACCATATGCTTGGAGTGTCGCCGATTCCCCTTCACAGATGGGGGGAATTTCATCGATGAGTGGCTCAGGAATGTCCTCAATGAACAGCGTTGCAAATGCCGTGTCCGGCTCGAGGCACCCGGCAGATCCTGAAACACTGGAAACGATGAGCATCACATCCCATTCCCCGGGCGTAGCATAGATGTACTCTGGGTTTTCTTCATCGCTTGAATTGAGGTCTCCGAAATACCACTCATAATCTGTTCCGCCGATGGAATTGTTCACGAATTGAATGGGCTCACCTGCACAAATAATGTCCGGAGCATCAATTTCGATGTCCGCAACCAAAGAGCCCAAGTTAAATTTGAAGACCCCGAGGTTGCAGTTGGAGGAATTATTCGTGCTCGACCATGCGCCCGTGGTGGAAGGAAAATCATCCCAACCTCCACAGCCCGCACAAACGGCTTGGTACACGGTCCCATTTTTATCAAAACGCGAAGTACCGCCGTCAACGTGCTCGTTGGAAAACGGCCCTCCGAAATACGTGCCATACGTCAAATCCGCCGCCTCCGGTGCCAAAACGCCCAACCAAAAGTCACTTCCATCCGTTCCGATTTGGAACGCATCGACCGTCGTAGGAAGTCCATTCGTCGTCGACTGGCTTGCGTAACTGCTATTAGATGTATTGGTCTGACCTCCCCATCCGCTGATGTACATCTCATCGCAATCGGAAACGAGGAAAGCAGTAGGGCTGATGTCGATCCCCACCATGGACAATCCCACACGGGTCAAAAAATCCACCGATTCTAAGTTCTCGGTTAACCGAACGACAAAGGTGCTCCCCAGCGGATTGGTGTCATAGACGTCGCCCACCAATGCCATATCGCTGCCAACCGTCTGTCCGCACAAGTGGGGTCGGTCATCGGTGTCCAATTGGACAAAGTACGATTGGTCATAATCATCGGTTCCGAAGTAAGTCGCTGCCGACAAAAACGGTGCGCCATTGAAGTCGATGGAAAACACATATCCATCTACATCCCCTGCCAAATCCGGTTGGTAGGCCCCCGGTGTAGTTGGCAAATCATCGCTTTTTGTTCCCCCTGTGACAAACGCTAAATCCTCGCCTACGGCAAATTGAATCGCAAAGGCCGCATCATCCGAATTTCCTCCGAAGTAAGTCGAAAACTCCAACGCAGCTAAGTCATTGGACATCTGGAAAACCACCGCATCACATGTCCCGTTGAGTCCGGGGTCGAATGCGTCCACCATGGGAAAGTCATCGCTGCGCGTGCTTGTTGCAACCCACACCTCCCCTGCTGGATCAATGACAATTTCGCCTCGGCACACATCGCCGTAATTGTAATTGAGTTTTTCTCCGAGGTTGAGGCCATCGTTTTCTGACCCCCCCACGAAGGTGGAGGCGACCAAGGAACCATCGACCCCATCGATGCGTGAAATCACGATGTCACACCCGTTGTCGTAGGCACCGTAAAAGTCATTTACTCCAAGGTCGATGAAGGGCCCTCCCACAAAATCTGGTTGATAAGCACCCGCCGTTGTTGGGAAATTCTGAGACCCCGAAGTGCCCATGACGTAGATGTCCCCGTCTTGATCGGTTACCAAACTGTGAGGGTATTCCCGCATGCTTCCCCCGAGGTAAGTGCTGTATTCCAACGTCGAACCGTCCGGTGAAAAAACACTGATGCCAAAATCAAAATCTCCGCCACTGAATGCATTGCTGATAGCACCCGCGGTCGTAGGGTATCCTGCATCACGCACCCCCGAGCCTCCGATCAGTCGACCAGCGTCATCGTAAGCAGCGGTGAATCCCCAACTGTCTGCTGACGACCCCACAAACGACGCAAATTCAATTTCGGGATCAATAATCAATGGGCGCAGCGGGTCGTAGTCTCCCACTTGAAATGTGAGGTGCGAGCCTCCATCCTCGTCCGGTGTCAGCACATAATGACATGGCACTTCTTCCAAACGGGTCCCCCTAATTTGGTAAGCAAATGGGGCGGCTTCCGCCACATGGCCCCACGCTCCCGTGACCGACTCGCCTTCTCCCACCGCTGCACCAATCAAATGCCTTATTGTACCATCGGGCTGCAGCCGCGAATCGAGGCCACGGTATCGCACGGAAATTTGGGCAGGATCGGCCCCCGGGGCAACGTGCCAGTCGGATTTAATGAGGGCTGCATCGCCTCGTTGACCATCCAGCACGGCATCGATTCCAGGCCAGACATCCCGCACGGTGTATTTGCCCGTTGGGCGAATCCCCTCCGCCCATTTTGATGGATCCTGGCCACGGTAATACGAAACCTGATGCGCAGCAGGAGCAGCTGAACCGTCAAACGTTGCGTCGAGGCTGCAGCCTTCCCATTCCACATCCAAGACATGGGTCACAAGCGGACCACTGGGCGATTCATGTCGGCCCAGCGCATCATACCCCGCGCCCAACATGGCCACTTTCCAACCCGTTCGGTTCAACCACAGATCACCGCCGTTCACACGAGCTGAAGCTTGGACGTCCGATGGCCATTGTCCCGCATTGGGAACAAACCAAACACCCGAAGGAGCTTGAGCGTACTGGACCGTTCGCTTGCGTCCTCCCTCTTCATTGGCAGCCCACACAATAGAATCACCGATGAACCCGAAGAGGGTGCAAACCAAGAAGCAGGCCATGCAGATGGGGTTACGTATAAACATACCAAACAAATAACGGGCAAAAGGTGGTTCCGGTTGCCTTGGACTGGAAGGTTAAGCCAATTGCTCCGTCAACAACCGCATTTCAATTACGGGGGACATGCGTTCATGCAAAATCCGGTAGACGGAATCCGCGATGGGCATGTCGACAGTGAACTTTTGATTCAGATGAAATGTCCCATTCGAACCATTGAACCCTTCCGCCACCATGTTCATTTCCATGATGGCCCCTTTGACGCTATACCCTTTACCAATCATCATCCCCAATGTGCGGTTTCGGCTATGGGGACTGTACGCTGTGACCAACAAATCCCCGAGGTAGGCGCTTTCCTTCACGTCTCTGTCGTGCTCGTGCACGGCTGCAAGAAACCGCTTCATCTCTTGGGATGCATTGGAAATTAGTACACTGAGGAAGTTGTCTCCGTAGCCCAAGCCGGTCGCAATGCCCGCTCCAATTGCGTAAATGTTCTTCAGTACCGCCGCCAATTCCGCGCCGACAACGTCCTCGCTGATGCGCACCCGGATGTACCGAGTGGCCATGGCGTCGGCCACAATTTGGGCAATCGATAGATCTGGACAAGCGACAGTCAAGTAGCTCAGCTTTTCCCGCGCCACTTCTTCGGCATGGCAAGGCCCTGCAATCAATCCGATGCGCTCGTACGGAACACCGAATTCCTTGTGAAAGTAACGCGCCGGGATGCTATTGTATTCCACGACCATGCCCTTGATGGCGCTGATGATGATTTTGTTTTTGAGGCGCTTTGGAGCGTGTTCCTGCACCGTCGCATCAAGGTATCCCGATGGAATAGCAACGATCAAAATGTCGCAAGCATCAACAACCGACTGCATGTCCGTTGATACGCTCAATTTTTGGGTGTCGAACTCTATGCTTTGGATGTAATGTGGATTGCGCCCAAACTGCAGCAAGTGATCGCGGGTTTCTTCCCGGCGCACCCACCAATGCAACTCGCTTATGTTGGTCAACAAAATTTTCGCGATAGCAGTCGCCCATGATCCACTGCCGATTAAACCAATACGAGGGTTGGAATCCATACTGCAAAGGTAAACGCATCCGGATACCGCAGTACCAATTCGAGGTGCTACCTTTGCAAACGCATCGCGGGCGGCACCGCTGCACAACATTCAAAACATGAGCGACGATCTTCTCAAAAAAGTCATCAGCCACTCGAAAGAGTACGGATTTGTCTTCCCTTCCAGCGAAATCTATGACGGTCTCTCCGCAGCTTACGATTACGGCCAACTGGGCTCAGAGTTAAAGAACAATATCAAACAGTATTGGTGGACCGCCATGGTGCGCATGCATGAAAATATTGTGGGCATCGACTCCAGCATCTTTATGCACCCCACTACTTGGAAAGCCTCCGGCCATGTGGATGCGTTCAATGACCCGCTGATTGACAACAAGGACAGCAAAAAAAGGTACCGCGCCGACGTCCTCATTGAGGATTATGTCGCGAAAATCGAAGCCAAGATCACTAAGGATGTGGTCAAGGCAGCCAAGCGATTTGGCGATGCCTTTGATGAAGCCCAATTTCGAAGCACCAACGGCCGTATTGTTGAACGCCAGGCCCAAATCGACGACATCCTTCGCCGCTTCAAGGAGGCGATGGATACCGAGGACTTGCCCGCTGTGAAGACGTTAATCGAAGATTTACAAATTGCAGATCCCGATTCAGGAAGCCGCAATTGGACAGACGTGCGTCAATTCAATTTGATGTTCAAGACAGAGCTCGGTGCCGTGAGTGGCGACAGCGGCATCATCTATCTGCGTCCGGAAACGGCACAAGGCATTTTCGTCAACTACCTCAACGTCCAGAAAAGCGGACGCATGAAATTACCGTTTGGCATTGCCCAAATCGGGAAGGCTTTTCGAAACGAAATCATCGCCCGTCAGTTCATCTTCCGTATGCGCGAATTTGAACAGATGGAAATGCAATTCTTCGTCAAGCCCGGCACCCAAGAAGAATGGTACGAATACTGGAAACAAGCACGGCTCAAGTGGCACCAAGCGCTCGGATTCGGCGACGGCAAACATCGCTTTCACGACCACATCAAGCTCGCACACTATGCCGAGGCTGCGGCCGATATCGAATTTGATTTCCCCATGGGCTTTAAGGAGCTCGAAGGCATCCATTCCCGCACGGACTTCGACCTGCGCCAGCACGAAGAACACAGCGGACGCAAGTTGCGCTACTTCGACCCGGAGACCCAAGAAAGCTACGTCCCCTTCGTCGTGGAGACTTCCATCGGCCTCGACCGCATGTTCCTCGCGACGTTGAGTGCTGCGTACGCTGAGGAAACGCTCGAGGATGGCTCCCAGCGAACCGTACTGAACATTCCCGCGCCTCTCGCACCGGTCAAAGCCGCGGTGTTGCCCTTGATCAAAAAGGACGGACTGCCCGAAAAAGCCCGAGAAATCCTCACTATGCTGCAAATGGATCACAACGTGCAGTACGACGAAAAAGACGCCATTGGCCGACGGTACCGCCGGCAAGATGCCATTGGCACGCCGCTGTGCATTACCGTAGACCACGATACACTCACGGACCAGGCCGTTACCATCCGCGACCGCGATACGATGCAACAAGAGCGTGTGGCCATTGCGGACCTCGTCGCACGTGTGAACGAAAAAGTAGGGATGACCCAATTATTTGCTGCTTCATGAACTTGACTGAACTTGATTTTGAAGGCCAGCGTGCCTTGATCCGTGTGGATTTCAACGTGCCCTTGAACGATGCCCGAGAGGTCACCGACGACACCCGCATTCGCGCGGCTCTTCCGACCATTCAACATGTCTTGGACGCAGGCGGTTCGGTCGTTTTGATGTCTCACCTCGGGCGGCCAAAAGGCCGAGATGAGCAATTCAGCTTGCGCCACATCGTTCCCACGCTGGAAAGGCTGTTGGGACAACCCGTCAAATTTGCGGCTGACTGCGTGGAAGACACGGCGTTTGACGTCACGCAATCCCTGAAGCCCGGAGACGTGGCATTGCTCGAAAATCTGCGGTTTCATCCCGAGGAAAAAGGAGGAGACGAGTTTTTTGCAGGTCAACTCGCCGAGAACGGAGATGTCTACATCAACGATGCGTTTGGAACGGCACACCGTGCTCACGCCTCCACCGCCGTCATCGCCAAGTTCTTCCCGGAAGACAAAGCTTTCGGTCATTTGTTGGCCCGCGAAATCGATGCGCTTGAAAAAGTACTGGCTCACCCTGATAAACCCCTGACTGCGATCATCGGCGGTGCCAAAGTCAGCTCCAAGCTCGGCATCATCGAACACCTCATCGGTCGGGTTGATCGGCTCATCGTCGGAGGCGGCATGGCGTATACGTTCGTTCAAGCCCAGGGCGGTTCAATTGGGACGAGCTTGGTCGAAACAGAGCTTCACTCCCAAGCGTTGGACATTCTCAAAAAAGCTGAAGCCACCGGCACAGAACTGTTGCTGCCACATGATACGCTCGCTGCCGACGCTTTTGCTGCTGATGCTAAGACCCAGGTTGTCCCTACGAATGCCATTCCGGACGATTGGATGGGATTGGACATCGGCCCGGAAACCACCAAACGATTTGTAGAGGCCGTGCTCAGTAGCAAGACCGTGCTGTGGAACGGTCCGATGGGCGTCTTCGAAATGGAAGCGTTTGCCGGTGGAACCAATGCTGTTGCGGCGGCGTTGGCCCGTGCGACGGCGGACAGCGGGGCGTTCTCATTGATTGGCGGGGGAGACTCCGTCGCCGCCATCAATCAGGCGGGATTGGCGGACCAAGTGAGCTATGTTAGTACCGGTGGTGGAGCGATGCTCGAATATTTGGAGGGCAAGGAATTGCCGGGAATTGCGGCGATTCGCGCGTGATTCCGTAGCTTCGGATATGCGCTGGATGGCACTCATTGTTTTTGTGACAAGCACGGCTTTCGCCGCTGCTCAGCAGCGCGTAGAGGTTTTTGAAGATGACCGCATGCTGTGGAGCGAAATGGTGCTGCATGTAGAAAACGGCGTCGTTCGCCAAGGGCGAGATTGGCGAGGTCAGGTCATCTGGACAACGCGCCCTGAAAAAATCTTTGAAGGCTATTCTACGAGTGCGTTTGACTTGCGCTATTCGGTGCGCAAAGGCCAATTGATCCAAGGCGATTCACATTTCAGCGATGCCGTCATGTATACCTCGGAATGGAGCGGCAATGAAATCAAACTCTACATCGGGGACAGCACGTTCCCGCTGGATTTGGTCTACACACTGCGACCTCATGCCTTCGATGAAGGGGTGTTTGGCCTCTTTAAGGAGGAAAGCATCAGCACCTTTGATCGCATTTGCGTTTTTCGCGGGCTGCCAACAGCCGTCGAATTGTTCGCGCTTCTCTTAGCGCAGGGCTTGTTATAAACCCGTTATTTCCCAACGGCCTCAACGGCCTCAACATGGAATTCGAACTGTTCCATGATTTGGTTGGCCAATAGCTTTTCACACGCCACCTTCACCTGCTCTTCAGCCTCAGCTTGATTCGCCGCTTCCACTTCCAAGGTGATGTGTTTTCCGATACGCACATTGCCAATGTTGGCCAGTCCGATGTTGTGCATGTTGCTGGAAACCGCCTTTCCTTGGGGATCCAAAAGAGCCGGTAACGGCATGATGTCAATGGCAGCGCGAAATGTCATGTTACTGTGGTTGTTTTGCGTGACGTTGGATGTAGCATCCTCCCATCGCGTACAAAAGTAACGCGGCAAGCATTCCCAACCCGAGCGCACGGCCAAAAAATGCAGCAAGCAATCCAACTGCCACCATGCTTGTCAAAAACAGCACGCGTTTTCGGTCGAAATCCGTGTTTTTGCCCCACCCTTTCAAATCCAACATGGGCCGACGACTTACCATCCACCACGGAATCAGCGTGCTTCCTATGGCGATAGCCCCAGCAACGGTCACTAATCCTCCCGTTCCATATAGGCCCCATGAACCGTACATCTCATACTGTGCACCAACAAGCAAAATACCAATCCACCAAAGTGCTCCTGCCGGTGCAGGCATCCCGCTGAAACCATTTGTATGCTCCCCCGCTGCGGCTTCTACGTTGAACCGAGCCAAGCGATACGTCGCAGCCATCGCCATGGTCAAGGGAAAAAATTTGAACACCACGGGAATCGCCGGCGCCCAAGCATGCAAACACATGACTCCAACCACCGCTGGCGTCACTCCGCTCGTTACGGCATCTGCGATGCTGTCTAGCTGCGTGCCCATCGCCCCATCCGAACCCGCCCAGCGCGCCGCTATGCCGTCGAATAAATCCAAGATCTGTCCCGTCAACCATATGCCCGCCAAAGCCAACATGCCCCAGCCTTTCCATTCTTGGGATAAGGCGCCAAATTCATGGAGCGGTTCGATTACTGAAGCCCCAAAAGGCCAGATGAACAACCCGATAATGACCAATACGCCACAAAGCAAGTTGCCCATCGTCAAGGCGTTCGCTACGTATTTTTTCACGTTCATGGTGCGAATGTACATTTCCCGGGTTTGACATGTAACCTCTGCCCAATCCTTTTCGTATATTTGCAGACCCGATACGAGATGTCGGAATTTTTGGTCCGATGGCCGAGTGGCTAGGCTCAGCTCTGCAAAAGCTGCTACAGCGGTTCGAATCCGCTTCGGACCTCAACGAACAAAAAAAAAGCCCCGTTATCATTGCGATAGCGGGGCTTCTTCGTTTTCGTTATTTTTCGTTACTTGCAAGCAAACCTTTTTTACAATGGAGAGCTTTTTCACAATGGATACCTTGATCGCCTTCGCCATGGCCTCCCTGATGTTTTTCGTGCCCTTTATCCTCATCGCGATCATTGCGATGTGGCGCGTCTTCACAAAAGCCGGCCAACCCGGTTGGGCCATCCTCATTCCATTCTACAATCTCTACGTTTACACCCAAATTCTGAAACGCCCGGGTTGGTGGATGCTGCTGTACTTCGCTAGTGCCATTCCGGTTATCGGCTACATTGGGGTCTTGTTCGTCAGCGTAATTGACAGCCTCCGATTGGCCAAGCTATTCGGAAAGCCATCCGCTTTCGGTGTCGGACTCGTCTTTTTGGGCTTCATATTCATGTCAATTTTGGCTTTTGGAGGCTCCGAATACGATGAAAGCCGTGTCCTGGAAGGTGAGTTGGTTTAATTGTGGTATAGCCTTCATTGCCCTGCTAATTGCGGGTTGCACAGAGGATGACACTCCCTTGCATTCGGTTCAATCGCTGCCCTCTCAAACGCACGTGCCTCAGTTGCTTGCCGATGCAGAAGGCCTCCCCGCATTGCTCTATGTTCAGTCCATGGACTCCAACCCCACGCTTCAATGGGCCCGCTGGCAAGACGGTGAATGGCAAGATCATCGCTCCATTGCATCGGACCCTGCGATGCTCATCAATTGGGCAGACCGCCCTCAGATGGTATTTGGGTCGAATGGTGCGGCGTATGCTCATTGGCTTACGGTCGATCCACGCGGTGACTTTGCTTACGGCATAGCTGCCGTGCGAAGTACTGATGGCGGTGGCACTTGGTCCGCTCCCGCACGTCCTCACCAGGACACAGCGATCGCAGAGCACGGATTTGCGCAGTGGCTCCCTTACCGGGATGGCGCGCAATTGGTTTGGCTCGACGGGCGCGACTTCGATGGCCACCCTGACCCATCCCAAGCCCGCATGGAGCTGCGCATGAACAATTGGCCCGCTCAAGAGAAATGGGAGAAGGAGGCCGTGCTCGATTCCTCCGTGTGCACATGCTGTCCGATGACAGCAGCACAAACGTCAACTGGCACCTATGAACTCATCTACCGTGATCGCACTGCCGATGAAATTCGCGATTTCAGCCGCATGAACATCGATGCGGCTGGAGGATCGTACGAGGCGAGCGGACCGCTGCACGACGACGGGTGGCAAATCGCGGCGTGTCCGGTGAACGGAGCCTCTTTGGCGGCGAACGACGAGCGCGTTCTCGCCGTTTGGTACACCGCAGCTGGAGACCAGCCCCAGGTGTTGTCCGCTTGGCGCAATCACGATGAATCGGGATTCGGCAATCCCCGCGCACTGCACACAAACACCCCGCTTGGGCGCATCTCAACCGCGTCAGATGAGGCGGGGCAACTTTATGCCGTTTGGCTGCAAACAAACGAAACCGGGGGAGTCGATTGGGTCGGTATGCGGTGGAATGCAGCCGGCGAGCCCTTCACTGAAGAGCCGGAAGTACTCGTCGCGGCGAGCGAGCGGCGAGCGGGTGGCTTTCCTGCATTGGTGGGATTGCGAAAGGGCGCCATGCTCGGTTGGACCAACCCGAACCCCGAGCCGCACGTCATGACAGGGCTCTGGAAATGACCTGTTCGTTTTGTGATGTACATCTCATGCGATAACTTTATTGCAACAACAAAAGCCTATCCTTTTGAGAATTTTTACCCTCGTAGCCTGTGTATTAGCAACAGGCTTCGCGCTCGGTTTCCAACCAAACTTCAGAAACCCCGGTCCCCTTCAGGCCGGGGTTCTTAAACCTTTGAAGTTGCCCTTCGTCCTACCACCAAATCGATTCATATGCGCTCCCTACTTTTCGTCGCACCGGTACTAATATCTACCGCTGTACTTGCCCAAACCGAAGGCGATAACGTCTTCGGCACCGATCAAATACTTCAGGTCGACGTCGCCTTCTACAGTGATGGATTCTGGAATGAATTATTGACCGAGTACGAAGGTGAGCAGAATTACATCCCCGCAGGCATCACCATCACCAGCCTCGACGGCGTAGCCCAGTTGGACTCGGTCGGGATTCGATTGAAAGGAAATTCAAGCATGAACCACCCCGGCGAAAAAAAGCCGTTCAAGGTGGATTTCAACCGTTTCATTTCGGGACAAGCGTACGACTTGCTCAAAAAGCTCAACTTCAACAACGGCTTCAAGGACCCCACGTTCGTGCGCGAAAAGATTTTCTACGATGTGTGCGCAGAGGCGGGGATTCTCGCACCACGGGCCAATTTCGCTGAAGTCACCTTCAACGGTGAACCGTGGGGGTTTTATACCGTCGTGGAGCAAATCGATGATCAATTCCTCGACCGCAGCATCGGCAACGACGACGGCATGCTCTTCAAGGCAGGATCCAACTTCGGCCAGGGCAGCGATGAGGCGAGCCTCGTCTACCAAGGCCCCAGCCAAGCGGATTATGGCGATGCCTACGAATTGAAGATGAACGACCTCGGAGATTGGTCTGACTTCATCGAATTTATCGAATTCATCAATAACGCATCAGATGCGGATTTCGAGTCGCTGATTGGCACGCACCTCGACCTGCAACCCTACCTCCGCTCGGCGGCGCTCGACAACCTCTTCGCAAACCTCGACAGCTATACGCTGTCCGCTCGCAATTACTACCTCTATCAAAACACCACGCTCGGCCTTTGGCAGTGGATCAAGTGGGATTGCAACGAGACATTCGGGAGTTACGCCATGGGCGTGCCCGGTTCCATGACGGAATTGGACCTCGGGTTTGACGGTGGCAACTTTGACCGGCCTCTGCTGCAGCGCATGCTGGCGAATGAAGCTTTACGCGGAGCCTACGATGCGGAATTGTGCGCCTTGCGTGAGGCCTACTTCAATTCCGACTACCTCGAACCTCGCCTTGACGCACTGAAGGCTTTAATTCAAGCTTCTGTAACCGACGACGACAACAAGATGTACTCGAATGCAGATTTCAATGCCAATTTTGACAGCGACTTGGGAGGAGGTGGTCCCGGCGGAGGTGGCGGACCAGGAGGATCGCTCTACGGGTTGAAGCCGTTTGTCGCCGATCGTACAGCGTTTTTAGACACGCAATTGGATTGCTCTGCGGTCCAAGTGCCGCTGGTTGAATCCGCTGCTTTGATGCTGTATCCCAATCCTGTCAGTAACCTACTGTTCTTGGAATTCGGCGCTAACCCTTCCGACAAATCAATTCAGATATTTAGTGCAACCGGACAACTCGCATGGGAACAACGTAGCATCACTGGAACGGTCCAATTGGACGTTTCAGCGTGGCCTGTCGGCGTCTATTTCGCTGTGATTCAGGGGGAGTCAAGCCTCCGTTCACAACGATTTGTCAAGGAATAATCCGCACAAAGTGGTCAAATCACCACGCTTATCACCGACCTTTGCAGCACGGGTCGAGCGAATCAGCCCCGCCCGCGATTTTTATTTATTTGAGTTCATTTGACGATTTAGGCCTTTGCGAACAGGTTCTGCAGGCCACCCAAGAGTTGGGTTACGAAACCCCAACCCCCATACAAGCCCAAGCTATTCCTAAAGTTCTCGCCGGCCAAGACGTGCTCGGCGTTGCGCAAACGGGTACCGGCAAGACCGCAGCGTTTAGCCTGCCTATGATCAACCGGTTGCACCTCGAAAGGTATTCCGGCCAGCAACGACCCATTCGGGGCTTGATCCTGACGCCCACCCGAGAATTAGCGGCGCAAATTGAAGAAAACATCATCGGCTACACAAAACACGTGAAGCTATTCTCCGTGACCCTGTTCGGTGGTGTGAGTCAGCACGGACAAGTTCAAAAGCTGCGCCGTGGTGTGGACATTGTCGTCGCTACCCCTGGACGACTGCTCGATCTACAAGAGCAAGGGTTTGTCAACCTCAACCACCTGCAGTATTTCGTCCTTGACGAGGCCGATACCATGATGGACATGGGCTTCATTCATGACCTGCGACGCATCATCAAGCACCTTCCGCGCGATCGGCAATCACTGTTTTTCTCGGCAACCATGCCGCCCAATATATTGGAATTTGCCAGCACCATGCTGCGCGACCCTGAGCGGGTAGAAGTGGCGCCTGAAAGCACCGCAGCCGAGACCGTTGATCAAAGCTTGTTGTTTGTCAATCAAGGCGATAAACGCGATTTATTGGTCCATTTGCTAAAGCAGGAGGAAGTCGAAACAGCGCTGGTTTTCACCCGAACCAAATACGGTGCTGACAAAGTAGTTCGATTCCTAAATCGCAGTAAAATCAAGGCTGAGGCCATCCATGGGAACAAAACCCAGCCTCAGAGAGAGCGCGCTATGAAAGCGTTCAAAAGTGGCAAATTGAATGTCTTAGTTGCCACTGATATTGCCGCACGAGGCATCGATGTCAGCGGTGTGAGCCATGTCATCAACTACGAAATCCCCAACATCTCAGAAACCTATGTGCACCGCATTGGACGAACCGGGCGGGCGGGAGCTTCTGGCGTTGCATGGTCATTGGTCAATGAAGACGATGAGCGCAAGCATATGGCGGATATTCAGCGGCTGATGGATCGGAAGGTTCCGGTCATGACAGACCAGCCATGGCATAATGGATTAGAGGAAATCGAACTGGACCGAGGCCGCGGAACTGGACAGGGGAACCGAAGAAGCCAAGAAGGTGGAGATCGCACTGCGAAGAAGAAGCCAGGCCGGAAGAAAAAACCGTTCAACAAACGCTACAAACCGGGTGGAGGAAGTGGAAGCGGAGGCAGCGGAGACGGATCGTCCTTCGGTGGAAACCGACACAAGAAACCATCCAAAAAACGCAACAACGGAGGAGGGCGGCCATAAAACAGTCATCCATTTGGAAACATGAAACTCCCTTTGCCGGTTTAACGTGTAATTGAGATGACATGACACACCCTGCCGCAAGTCAATCCGATGTACTCAGCGAGGCACGCGCCTTTTTTGATGAATGGGTTGCCCATCCCGAAGTCCGCCCGCCCAGTTCAGAAACAGTGCAAGCACGTTTGCGAGAAATCGCCCTTGAATTGGACGCAACGGGGACCTATACCCATCGATTCGAAGAGTTGGAATTCGGCGCTCGCCTCGCCTGGAAAAATAGCAACCGCTGCATTGGTCGCCATCTCTGGCGCTCGCTAGAAGTGCGGGACCAGCGATCCCTGCATCAGCTCCCTGAGCGCGAATCAGCAACATCGAACGCTTTACAATCTCATATAAACGATGCCTTTCGCGGAGGTAAAATCAAAAGCATTGTCAGCGTTTTCGCGCCTCGAACGCCCGGGAAATCTGACCCGGTTCGGATGGCCAATCACCAATTAATTCGCTACGCTGGCTTTCAAACCGGTACCGGCACCACCGGAGACCCGCATTCCGTCGAACAAACCGCGCATTTCATGCAGGCAGGTTGGAAACCAAAAACACAGGACCCATTCACCCCGTTGCCCTGGCAGTTTTATTGGAACGAACGACCCAGTCCACCGCAAGATGTTTTTACCGAACGTCCTGAACTCCTAAATGAAGTGACCTTGGTGCACCCGGAAAACGAAGCCTTCAACGAACTCGGATTGAAGTGGTACGCCCTTCCACTTCTCGCCGACATGGCTCTCAAAATTGGAGGAGTCGTCTATCCTTTTGCACCCTTCAATGGGTACTACATGGGCACGGAAATCGGTGCGCGCAATTTAGCCGATGAGACCCGCTACAACTTCCTTCCTGACGTTGCAAAATGCTGGGGATGGGATACGTCTTCGAACCGATCACTTTGGCGCGATCGGTCACTTGTTGAGCTGAACCGAGCGGTCTTGTTTAGTTTTGATCAAGCTGGAATCACCATTGGAGACCACCACAATTTAGGGACTCAGTTTGAGGCGTTTTGCGCTCACGAGCAGAGTCAAAATCGCGAAATAAAAGGAGACTGGAGTTGGTTGAATCCCCCGATCTCGGCATCACAAACGCCGCAATTTCACCGGGATTACACCAACGACGTCTGTCCACATACCAATTTCTTTTACCAAGCTCCGATTTGGAAAGAAGCCAAGCCCTCCAGCGGCTGCCCATTCCATTTATAGAGGAGCCACAACGATGTGATTCACTTCCGCTGCTTCATTGGCCAAACGGACACGCAGCCAAGCGTCGATTCGAGCCTGATCAACTGCGCTCCAATCGACAGAATCATCGGGTGGCATCCAAAGCACTTCCACTTGGGGCAGCGCAGATTCGGCCCTTGTTGATTGAATCATGCCCATCCGAGCACCAATGACCGCCGAATGCTGGAGTTGAATTTCAGCTCCAAGCGTCCCAGGCAATTCCATCGTAGCCAACCGATTCGAAACGCTCTCTAATTCTCCACGCAATTGAGCGATCTCCGCGTCGCGAGCGGCCAGTGTCGCCCTGCCATCACTGTATAAATCAATCAAGCGCGTCATTTCCTCCAGGCCGTCAATGTCTTTTGTGTTTTGCACAACATATAACACCGCGTTGCTTACCTCCTGTTCTAGGCCTTCCTTCCATTGAGCAACCAACGATTCAGGAACAAACTCCCCCAATAAAACCACATGCACATGGGGTGACCCGTTCGTCCAGATGATATCTGACTTCACCACTTCCGTACCCGGGTATTTGGCATATTCTTCAACAAAATTCTTAATTCGAGTTGTGTCGACTGTTTCGCTCACCGTTTTGTAAAAGATCCAACCCGAAGGAATAATCAATGCCAAAAGTGCAATTCCAAAATACCGCTTGTATCTGCGTTCTCGTTCAGGATCAACTTGGGTTGCCTTGGGAAAATTCAAGTAACGCACGACCAAGGTCGTCGCCGTTGCAATCAATATGGCATTGATCAAAAACAGATAAAACGCGCCAAAAAAGTATTCCCATTCCCCATTTGCCAATCCAAAGCCCGCCGTGCACAGAGGTGGCATCAGCGCAGTCGCGATCGCTACACCCGGAATTACATTGCTTTTCTCTTTTCGCGATCCCGCCAGGATACCCGTCAAGCCCCCAAACAAGGCGACCAAAACATCCAAAAATGTGGGATTCGTCCGGGCAAACAGCTCGCTTCCCGCTTCATCGATGGGTGAAATCAAGAAGTACAGTGCCGAAGATAAAATAGCGATTCCTGCGGCAACACCGGTGTTCACGAGCGACTTCCGTACTGTGCCTGCATCGTTGATTCCAATGCCCAAGCCAAACCCCATGATGGGGCCCATCAGAGGCGAAATCAACATGGCACCGATCACTACCGCCGTCGAATCTACGTTCAAACCAATGCTGGCAATGACGATAGAAAAAACCAGAATCCATACGTTAAAACCACGAAATTCAATGTCTTTCTTAATTCCCTCAATGGTCGCCGTTGCATCCGCAAGATCACGGATTTTCATGCGATCAATTATCAAAGGGCGGAGAATCGCAAGAACGCGCCTCCAAGGGGTTGGATTCGTAGACGTTTCCATTTGTAAGAAAGTAAAAACCCCAGGCGCTGGGCGCCCAGGGTCTTCTCAAAAAGTCAATTTCTTAGCGTGCAATTGATATCAACTGAGACTCAGAACCAATTTGCACAATGTAGGTGCCCGTCGAAAGGTTGCTCAAGTCAACAGAGAACTGCCCTTGCACACCGACCAAAGGCCATTGGCGTACGATACGGCCGTCCAAAGTATAGAGTGAGCAGAATGGCGCTGGCTCCGTAAAGGCGATGGTCGTCAAACCACTGGTTGGGTTTGGAAAAACCGTAAACGTATCCGCAATCACTGCCTCGGTTACACCGCTTGCAGATTCTGTTAATCCCAACGATGCCGCCATTCGCGGAGCCGTGTAGCCTTGGATGATATCAAGCCAAGGCATGGCTTCTTCAACGCCCATAGTGGGGTTCATCATCAATCCATTGCCAGCGATGTTGCTGCCATTGGCCGAATCCACTGCTTGGGTTACTGCCACGTCCCACCACTGCCAAGGCGATGAATCAAACGGCTCCGAAGGTGCACCGTCCACGTAATTGTTCAAAACAGGATACAAACCGTCCATCCCATCATTGAGCGCGTTGGCTGCAAGTGATAGATCGTCCGACAGGTTCAAGCTTTGAAACACGTCATTGTTATTGGGCGCATCCATCGCATTGATCAGGGTATGGAAATCATAGGCCCCTGTAGCTTCAATCACGGGCTCGTTTGTCGTAGGTACGACGACAACCCCTGTAGTGTAAGGTGCAAATTGATCATGTGGACTGTGGAAACTCACCATGGGAACGTCACCGGAATCCAACCACTCTGCGGATCCCATCGCGCCTCCTGTATTCATTTGGAAATTGAATTCTGAACTGTAGTCAGGATAATGTGCGACGCACAGCTGGGTGCCGTCCGGCGCAAAACCGTCCTGCTTCGCTTCAGGGTCTCCGTTAATGGCTTCTATCACCATCGGGATGTAAGACCCGTCGCCTGGATCGTACCAAAAGCTGGTAATAGGCTCGCCTGCATTGTCCAAGATGATATCGTTGTAATCCTGCAATGTCGCAGACGCCAGGGTCACATACCCACCAGTTCCATCACCGAACATGGCGATTTTTTCGGGGTCGATGCCAAACTCGTTGTCCATCTCAGCTGCATTCATTCGGAAATAACGCACGGCTGTTCGTGCGTCTTGAACGCCACGGTAAGCCGCATTGATCAACTGATACGTCCGCTCGACTTGCGTTCCGGCCAACGGATTCCATCCCAATCGGTAGTCCACCGAAGCTGTTACGTATCCCATGCGAGCAAAACGATTGCACAACTCCACAATGGAACTGTCCTTCCGCGTGCCGAGTGCCGAACCGTTTACGTATTGAGGTAAAAAGTTGCCCGTATGAAACACCAAAACCAAGGGGCGGCTATCCAGGGTGTCGCCCGCAGGTTCGTAGACATCCATGAATTGGGACATGGCCATGGGTGGCAAACCTTGGAGTGCCGTGATGACCGTTATGTTGGACGCGTACTCTACGTCTTCCGTTATGGTCACTTCATCAAAGACCTCATCCAAATAGCGTTCCTGCGCGTGCAGGCCGAACACCACGAAGAGGAAGGAAAGGGTAAAAATGTGCTTCATGCAAAAATCATTTAGTTTGGAGCAAATTACCTCTACTCAAGGCCGCTGCGCTGACGCTTATTTAAATAATATGAACCATGGTTATCAACAATTTCCGCTGGCGACCATCCGCTCCGGCATGGCTGTGCCGCTCTCAGTCGAAACCGGCATGCATTGGCATTTACAAATTGAATAAACCGTTACATTTGGACATGCAGCATTCTATCCCTTCATTTCTCAAGTCCATCGTTGTCCTGGCGATACTTTCCTTCAGCCTCTTCCATGATGCCCGAGCTCAACAGGACGTCGTCACAACACCTGACGTGGCGCCCGTTCTCAATTCGTGTGCCATGATCGAAGACCGAACGGAACGTGAAACGTGCTCCAATCAAGGCATGATGGAGCACATCATGAACAAATTAATCTACCCTGAAGATGCTCAACAGGCTGGCATCGAAGGCACTGTTTTCGTTCAATTCGTCATTGATCAGCGGGGACAAATTTCGGAGGCCAAAGCAATGAAAGGACCAGAAGCGCTCACCAAAGCCGCCGTCCGTGTCGTGAAAGAGCTTCCGGGATTCGTGCCCGGAATGCAAAAAGGGAAACCGGTCGACGTCGAGTATGTTTTGCCCATTCGTTTTGCGTTGCCAAACGATTGACCTTGCTTAAATCCATAGAACGGTCTTTGGCCTGACTATTGCAACTTCACACCTGATGGAGTCACGACGCATTCTCATACTTGTTTCCGCAGCATTGGCGTTTTTGTGCCTTTTCTTAGGCCTGCAATTGTACCAAAAAATGGAAGCCGTAACGGAGGCGGAATCCGATAATGCCGCACTTACATTGGATCGAGATCAGGTCATGTTTGACTTGGAAAAGCTGCGGTTTAGCTATGACACGCTTTCTACTGAAAACGCCCTGATCCTGGCAGAAATAGCCGATCAGCGCGCCCATATTGACAAGCTTGTCACCCAGGTCAAAAACGGCAACTGGGAATTGGGCCGTGTGAAAAAGGAGGCCGAAACCCTCCGTTCCATCATGAAAGGGTATGTGGCAACAATTGACTCTCTGAACCAATTGAACCTCGCACTCATCGATGAAAACGATCAGATGCGCGCTCGGGTTGAGGCGGTCCAAAACCGCAACTCGAGCTTGGTGGAGCGTCAGCAAAATATGGAGGAGATGATTGTTGCCGGGCAAACGCTGCAAGCCGCTGAAACATCCGCCCAGGGCATTCGCCTCGTTTCCAATGGTCGGCAACGCGAAACGACCCGAGCCACCCGAACGAGCATGGTTAAGGTCTGTTTCACTTTGCTCGAAAATCGCATCGCCGAAGCCGGTCCCAAAACGCTTCACTTACAAGTCACCAATGAGCAGGGACAGGTTCTTGTCGGAGAGCAGTCTGAGCTCACCAATTCAGAAGGCACTCCCATCAGTGCCACCCGGGTGATTGATTACAACGGCGAGCGCATCGAGGCCTGCGTGTTTTACATTCCATCCACAGAATTGCCCACCGGAGCCTATGTGATCGGGATTTTAGAGGGCAACGAATCCATTGGATCTGCGCAATTGGTGCTGAACTAAACCTTCTTTTACCAGCCCGGGCAAGTGCTGCACCCTCGGCGGTCGGACGTATGAGAAGGCCCGATTAAATACGCCAACGCAAAGGCCCACTCAACGTACTGCACATTTTGAGTGGCTCCCGCATCCGTTGGGCCTTGCAAGCGAATCCATGGGAGCGCAAGGGCTCCCCCATGGCCTGTCATCTGCAGCATAAAGCGCCGGTGAAATTGGGCCCTCAATCCGGCATGCAATCCGACACCGAAGCCGCTGATTCGCTGGGGGTTCTTTACCCGCTCGCCTGCCCACCTGAAGTCTGTGCTGCACACCACCAAACCCGTCCCCACCGCCTCGAAAGCTCGCAAAGCAAAATTCCCTCCTTTGGAAGTCCACAGGGTATGCTCGTGCTCGGCACTAAATCGAACGAAGTTCATTCCGTCGCTGTGCTCAAAGTTAAATCCCGGTCCCCAGTAGAGCGAGTCACCGTCCCATGCGATCTCGGCTCCTGGCGTTTCATCCGTAAAATCCGCCGATGGAGCGAATCCCTCTGCTTCAACCCATTCCTTTTTTAACTTGTACTTCATGTGATCCCAGCCAGCCGAAATCCACCAGTTTGGACGTACTTTTTTGCCAAACCGAGCATTGAATTGAGGAATGGTGAACAGTCCCGGATGAAAATAAACCTTGGCTTGAAAACGCTCTGGCATGTCGTTTGCCCGTGCGTCGTTGAGGGTCACATCAAATGCACCGCCAGAAGGACTTTCTCCCCACATGTGCACCGTCGATTCGGCATAGGCCGAACGGTTGTAACCCCAGGAGATGTACCATTCCTCTTCGGCGGCAAATCGATTGGATTGACTCCAGAGAACCGGAGAAACGAGCAAGGCTAAACACACGTGAATTCCAGGGCTCCAGCGAAAAATCATCTGCCAAAATTACGGCGTTCATCCCCTTCTTTAACGCATGAATACGACGCAACGCGGTCGGTGGGGCGAGACATTGGCCGTCATCCACCTCGAGAACAAAAACACACAAGTGGTCGCACGGAATTGGAGGTGGAAACGCTATGAAATCGACTTGGTGGGCCGCAAAAACAAAACATGGGTCTTTGTTGAAGTTAAGGTGCGCAGATGGGGGTATAGGGAAGCCGGCATTGAAGCGGTCAATGTTCAAAAACAACGCCGCATCATCCATGCTGCGCACACTTTTCTGCGGCATCACGAGATCGATGCCGAGTGCATCCGTTTCGACATCATTTGCATCGAATATGCCCGGAATACTCGGCGCATCGAACACATTGAGGATGCGTTCGTTTGCCTGCCATGATTCGGTATCTTAGCCGCATGAAGAAGCCTGCCTCCTCCGGTCGCTCCGGATCACGCCCCAAACCAACTGGGAAGCCCCATTCCAAACGCTCGCCAAGCAGCCGGAAGGATTTTCGTCCCGACCAGCAAGGAGGTGGCGGTCGACCTGTTCGCCGAGGACCGGCGCCGGCTAAAAAACCGTTGGGATTGGCGGGCGGGCCCTTGCGACTTAATCGGTTCATTGCCAATGCCGGTGTCTGCTCACGCAGAGAAGCCGATGCGCTCATTGAGTCAGGTGTCATCACCGTCAATGGAGAAATTATTGTCCAGATGGGCTATAAAGTGAGTCCTACTGACTCCGTTCAGGTGGGTGGAACAACAATTCGCCCCGAAACCAAGCGCTATGTGCTGTTGAATAAGCCCAAAGGTTTTGGGACTTCCATTGGCGATGCGCGGGCGCGACGCGGAGTGCTGGAGCTGGTGCAAAAGGCCTGCAAAGAGCCCATTCGTTCCATCGATAAGCTCGATCGGGAAAGCACGGGGTTGATGCTATTCACCAACGACGAAGAATTGATGGTGCGCATGAACACGCCTTCATCTGGTGCCTCGCGCCTCTTCCATATTGGCCTCGGAGAGAAAGTTCAGCAGAAGCATTTGAATGAATTAAAGAAGGGGTTCATTGTAGACAAAGGATTTGTTCGTGCAGAAGAAGCTGAATTTGCCAATGATGAACACAACCAAATCGGTCTCAAAATCGTTTCAAGTCGCAGTCGGATTGCCCGGCGAATGCTCGAACAGTTGGGTTATCATGTTATCAAAGTTGACCGAGTCCTTCTCGGCCCGCTTACTAAAAAGGACGTCCCACGAGGTAGCTTTCGTCATTTGACAACTGCCGAAATTAATCTACTCCGAATGAGCTGCTGATTATGGCTGATAGTCTTGTAATCATACCCACGTACAACGAAATCGAAAACATCCAACGCATGGTAGATACCGTCATGGCGTTGGACCCTCCTTTTCACGTTTTAATCGTCGATGACGGTTCTCCCGATGGAACGTCCGATGTGGTGAAGCAGGCACAACAGCACCAGCCAGACCGTATTCATCTGCTGGAGCGGTCGGGTAAGCAAGGGCTGGGGACGGCATACATCGCTGGTTTTCGCTGGGCGTTGGAGCGCGACTATGCACTGATCTATGAAATGGACTGCGACTTTTCGCACACACCCCATGACTTGGTCCGATTACGAGAAGCCTGCATGAACGGGGCAGATGTCGCCGTTGGATCGCGTTACGTCACGGGTGGGAAGGTGAGCAATTGGCCCCTTGGACGAATCCTCATGAGCTACTTCGCCTCGGTATATGTGAACCTCATCTTATGGCTTGGAGTGCGAGATAGTACGGCAGGATTCAAATGCTACAGAAGCGAGGTGCTGGACCGCATCGATCTAAATCGCATTCAGTTCATCGGGTATGCCTTTCAAATTGAAATGAAGTACAATGCACGCCGATTAGGCTTTCGCATCGTTGAAGTGCCCATTACCTTTGTAGACCGGGAATTTGGAACCAGCAAGATGAGCATGAACATTTTTAGAGAAGCGTTTCTCGGTGTTTTGCAAATGCGGTTCCGACCCATTCGACCCAACCCCAACGCCAAAAAGTAAGCCCCATGCTCGCCGCACCGACCCGTTTCATTCGCGCATCCATTGTTAACGAAGGAAAAGTTCAGGTCGATGACGTGCTCATTGCACGGGATGGCACGATTGGCGCCGTGGGAGCAGCCTGCGACCGACACCCCGAAGCTTCCGAAGCCATTCAAATTGATGCCCAAGGTTTGTGGTTGCTGCCGGGAGCCATCGATGATCAGGTGCATTTTCGGGAACCCGGCCTCACCCACAAAGGTGAAATCGCAACGGAATCCGCAGCAGCAGCAGCCGGCGGCATCACTTCCTTCATGGAAATGCCCAACACCGTTCCTCAAGCGCTGACCCAGGAATTATTGCAAGACAAATACGATCGTGCCGAAGAGGTGAGCGCTGTCAATTACTCCTTCTTCATGGGAGCTTCGAACGATAACCTCGATGAGGTGCTCAAAACCGACCCCAAAAAAATCTGTGGCGTAAAAGTATTCATGGGATCCTCGACGGGTAACATGCTCGTCGATAACCGTTCCGTTTTGGAAGCCGTCTTCAAGGAGAGCCCTACTCTCGTAGCTACGCATTGCGAGGACGAGGCGACCATTCGGCGCAATACTGCGGCGGCAAGGGATCGGTTTGGTGAATTTGTCCCCATCGGTCAGCACCCACTCATTCGCAGTGCAGAAGCGTGTTACCGATCCTCCTCCATGGCTGTTGAACTGGCAGAAAAATCCAATACCCGGCTCCATATCCTGCACATCTCAACGGCCCGGGAAGTTGGGCTGTTTAGAAATGACATCCCTTCAATTGAGAAACGCATCACTGCGGAAGCGTGCATCCACCACTTGTGGTTCACCGATGCTGATTATGAGGCAAAAGGAACCCACATCAAATGGAATCCTGCTGTCAAAACAGCTGAAGATCGCGAGGCGATTCGAGCAGGAATCCTCAACGGGCGCATCGATGTTGTCGCCACGGATCATGCCCCTCATACTGCTGAAGAAAAGAACAACGCTTATTTCCAAGCTCCCTCGGGCGGTCCATTGGTGCAGCATGGTCTGCCCGCCATGCTAGAGTTGGTCCACCAAGGTGTGTTGTCTGTTGAAGAAGTCGTGAATTTGATGGCGCACCGCGTGGCCGACTTATTCGATATCGAGGGCAGGGGATACATCCGAGCGGGATACCAAGCAGATTTGGTTTTGGTAGATCCGAACGATAGGTGGACTGTGAACAAGTCCAATATTTTATACAAATGCGGTTGGTCGCCGTTCGAAGGAACGGCCTTCAAGTCCCGCGTTCGCGGCACCTGGGTCAATGGCATACAGGTCTACGATGGAGAACGCGTGCTTACAGATCACGGCAACCATGCCGGTCAACGTCTCACCTTCAACCGATGAAACTTGCACCAAGAATATGCGTTCGAGGGATGGCAGTCGCACTTCTGTTCGGCTCAGCCATCGGCTGTGCAAACGGTCCGACATTTCCAGAACCCGAGGCGCCTAACGGAGTGATACCGCGCGACACGTTTGTTCATGTGCTCACCGAAGTGCAACTCATCGAAGGAGCGCTGAAACAGCGGTTATTCCGAAACGACAATGAAACAGAGCGGGTTGAATCGCAGTACGCCGAACTTTTTGACCGATGGAACGTGAGCGAAGAACGCTTCAAATCCACTTACACTTGGTGGTATCAGCGCCCTGAGGCTCTGGACGGTTTAATGGAAGATGTGATCGAAAATCTCACAGTCCTCGAACGACGACTTGTCGAAGAAGAACGAATCGCGGGTCCTTCACCTGTCATTTCGGAGGAGGCCCCAAGGCCTCAAAGAGAAAGGGAACGGTAACGGCTACCGTTTCTTTCAAGGATTGGTATTGCCACTCTACCCCTTTTGCGGCCAATGCTCGTTCCAATTTGTCGGTCACGTAATCGTGATGCCTGTGGGTGGTTTCCACCGATTCCTTGGAAATCGGAGCCCGTCGACCACTGATGAACTCCCAGCCAGCACTGAGCCTCCAAGCCGCCCCCATCATCCACCTCCGGAGCGGTCGATGCGGCGCGCGAACGCCCATGGCCTCCGCCATCAGCGTCATGAGATGGCGATACGAACTGTTCTCAGCACATACTACAAACCGCTCACCCCAGCACCCGTTGGTCGATAGCATCGTCGCGGCTCGCGCCACATCCCGAGCGGAAACAAATCCATTCGACCCCGTCGGATACCATTTCAATCCCCGATGCACCAGGGTAAAGAGCATGGATGAGCTCCGTGTGAAATCACCTGGCCCCAGAACAATGACAGGGTTCACGGTCAAAACACGAAGTCCCTCTTCCTGACCTCGCCATACCTCTAATTCTGCACCAAATTTCGATCGAGCATACGCACTCACGTCGCGGCCGTCCTCGAATGGAACATCCTCGTGGACCGGCTCACCCCGTTTTCGACCCAATGCTGCCACAGAGCTTATGTGAACCATTTCCGGCACTCCCGCTTGCAACATCGCATTAACCAGCGTCCCTGTCGCGTCTTGATTGATCCGCTTGAGCACCTCCGCGTCTTTGCGATGAAACGAAACCAATGCCGCGCAATGATAAACCCGCGAGCAATTCTCCAAGGCCTCCTCCAAGAACATTCCGTCCTCTAAACTGCCTTCAACCCACGTCAAGCGATCGTGCGCTGTTCCGCATTGACCTAAAAAATCTTCCAGCTGTCGGCGATTGGTCGTTGGCCGGCAAAGTGCATGCACATCGTGCCCTTCCTTCAGCAATTCGTCCACCAAATGGCGTCCAACCAAACCCGTTCCGCCGGTAACAAAAACCATGCACCGAAGTTAGTTGGAGAATCCGCCCGAAATTCGCAGGTACGATGGGAAAATCGGAGCACATAGAAAACACCCTGGCGCGCTTGCCTCACCAACCTGGCGTATACCAATACTTCGATGAAGAGAAGCGAATTCTCTACGTTGGTAAGGCCAAAGACCTAAAGAAGCGGGTCTCGAGCTATTTCACCAAGCAGCACCAATACGGCAAGACCCGTTTGCTCGTCTCTAAAATCCATGACATTGAATGGCTGGTTGCTCCATCAGAGGCCGATGCGCTGCTCTTGGAAAACAGCTTGATCAAGGAGCACAAGCCCTTGTACAACATCCAACTTAAGGACGATAAGACCTACCCCTTCATTGTCATCAAAAAAGAGCGCTTCCCTCGGATTTTTGCCACGCGGCAATTCATCAAAGACGGGAGTGAATATTTTGGCCCTTTTCCAAGTGTGAAAGTCATGCACACCGTCTTGGATTTATGCCGCAAACTATATCCCATCAGAACGTGTGCCCTCGCCCTTTCGGAGGACAACATCGCCAATCAAAAATTCCGGGTATGTCTGGAGTTTCACATCGGAAACTGCATGGGACCCTGTGTGGGAAAGCAGACAGAAGAAGCGTATAACGAAAGCATCGCCGCCATCCGGTATTTGCTGCGCGGGCACCTCGGCGAAGTGGTCCGTGCCCTGGAGTTGCAGATGGCCCATGCTGCCGAAACGTTTCGGTTCGAGGAAGCCGAACAGTTTAAACGCAAACTCGCCGCCGTTAAAAAATACCAGGCTAAAAACACGATTGTACATACCGGCATCAATGATGTGGAGGTCTACTCCATTGTTCAGGACGCGCGGTGTGCTTACGTGAACTTCCTCAAAATCCAAAACGGCACCATCACCAAAGGCCACACATCTGAGGTCCGTCGAAAACTCGGCGAAGAGCCCAAGGAAATCTTGGAGGCCGCCATCGTGCAAATGCGGGATAAGTTTGGTAGCGACGCCAACTCGATTTATACGCCGTTTGAAATCGATTTGCCCTTGAATGGTGTTCAATTGCACGTTCCTCAGCGCGGCGACAAACTGCGACTGGTCGAAATGTCCGAGCGCAATGCCAAATTCTTCATGCGCGATCGGCAAAAGCAAATGGAACAAACGCATCCCGAAGCTGCGACCCAGCGCCTGCTGGAAACGGCAAAAGAAGACCTGCGCTTGTCGGAATTGCCTGTTCACATCGAATGCTTCGATAACTCCAACATCCAAGGCACCAACCCGGCTTCAGCATGCGTGGTTTTCAAAAACGGCAAGCCAGCGAAGTCGGACTACCGAAAATTCAACATCCGCACCGTGGATGGCCCGGATGACTTTGCTTCCATGACCGAAGTCGTTCACCGACGCTACCATCGGCTTGTAACCGATGGTGAACCTCTGCCTCAACTCATCGTTATCGACGGGGGAAAAGGACAACTTTCTCATGCGCTGGAGGCGTTGGAGAGCCTGGGGCTAAGAGGAAAAATTGCCATCATTGGCATCGCAAAGCGACTGGAAGAAATTTACTACCCCGGCGATCAGCATCCGTTGTTCTTGGATAAACGTTCCTCCACGCTCAAATTGATTCAGCACCTGCGCAATGAAGCGCACCGGTTTTCTTTGGACCACCACCGCAAGCGGCGCAGCAAGGCCGCTCTCCGCTCGGAGTTGGATGAAATTCCCGGCGTGGGGCCCAAAACCCGTCACGCACTTTTGGCGCATTTCAAAACTGTCGATGCCATTCGAAAAGCTCCAGAAGATCAGTTGCTCGCCGTGGTCAACTTGAAGGTGGCCCGAACGATTCTCAATCACTTTAAGGCTTAGCGAATCAAGGAAGCAGTCGCTCCGCTTGGTCGGGGACTCGGCACTGCATGGAAAACCAACGGTGACGGTTTTGAGCCACGCACCGATAAACCACGCGCGTCAATGATCGCAACGGCCATCCCGTCAGCACCCTCATCATTGGCCTCCACGGTGCAGGCAACTCCTTGCCCAACTGGCGCAAGCCTTCTGCCTCGGTAAAAGCCTGAACGCCATCAAAAACGACCAATGACTGGTACGGCGGTTGGCGCAGTTCGGAAGGGAGTGTGCGCTTCGCCGTTTCCCCTTGAAGCGGAGCAAACCGAACGTCTTCATTGGTCCGATCCCATGTCCACGCCACCGCTCTGTCGCACAGGCCACACGCGCCGTCAAAAAAGAGGATGATTCCGCCTTGACTGGAAGCCGACCCTTTCACTTCCAGTGAAACCGTTGATCCGCCATGCCTTGGGTAAGTAGTTCGTACTCACGCACCAATTCTTGTACTATTTCAGCCGCAGGAACGAGCTGTCGAATTTGACCACTGACTTGACCAATTTCCAATTCACCGGCCTCCATATCCCCTTCAAACATGCCTTTTTTTGCCCGGCCCCGTCCCAAGAGCGCCTGCAATGCCTCAGGAGATTCCCCCGCTGCTTCGGCTGCCGCCACTTGACGTGCGAATGAATTGTCGAGCAATCGCACAGGAGTTAGCGCTTTGAGGCTCAATCGAGTCGAACCTTCGCCTGCGTCAACTACTCGGTCCTTGAAGGCTTGGTGGGCGGATGATTCCGGAGTTGCCACAAATCGGCTGCCCAACTGAACGCCCTCCGCTCCAAGCGCAAAGGCCGCCAGCGTGCTGCGCGCATCGCCAATCCCGCCCGCCGCAATCACCGGAACTTTCAAGGCATCGGCCACAGCTGGAACCAAGCAAAGGGTTGTTGTCTCCTCCCGACCATTGTGCCCTCCCGCCTCAAAGCCCTCCGCCACAACCGCATCGACACCCGCTGATTCCGCCTTAAGCGCAAACTTCACGCTGCTCACGACATGCACCACTTTGATTCCATGGGATTGCAGGCGCTCTGTCCAAGTTGCAGGATTCCCCGCGCTGGTAAAAACAATGGGAACCCCCAATTCAATTACGCTCGCAATGTGCTCCTCAATCGAAGGGTAGAGCAACGGGATGTTGACCGCAAAAGGCCGGTCCGTCGCGGCTTGGCATTTTTTAATTTGTTCTCTCAGTACTTCCGGGTACATCGACCCGGCACCGAGGATGCCCAATCCCCCGGCGTTGGAGACCGTGCTAGCCAATTCCCAACCACTGCACCAAATCATCCCGGCCTGGATAACCGGGTACTGAATGCCAAAAAGTGACTGAATGCGATTCATAATTCGAACAACGCCAAGTTAGCGCGTTCTGCTTCCTCGCTCCGCACGTGCGTTGAAAAAAACAGGCGCGACGCCTCTGACATCGCCTGCCATTGATCGGAATTTGCTGCCAACGCCGTTTCCAACCCTGTTGCCCACGTTGCCGGGTCAAGCGGCCAATCCCAACCAATTCCCTTGTCCGCTAAATCACGCCAAGGCGTGCGGTCGCTGATCAAAACTGGACATCCATGCGCCCATGCCTCCACGATAGAATGGCCGAAATTTTCTTGCGTCGTCGAAGACAATAGATAATGCGCAGCTTGAAAATGCGCCTTGAGTTCTGAAGGGGGCAGACCCCCGAGGAATTGAACGGATACGGCGGGGTGCTCCTGTGCCAGCGCAATCAACTCATCTTGGTACGTCGCATCCTCCACTGGGCCGATGAAATGAACTTCCAATGGGCGAGCAGATGAGCTTTTGAGCAAAGCCTTCAGACCAAAATCAAGGTTTTTTACCCGATGGATGCGTCCAATGATAACAACCCTCCACCTTTCTGATGAACGTGCGGGGTTGTCTTGAGGGAGCGGCGATGCAAGGTTCTGAGCGACCGAAACCTGAGCCCTGGGAAGAATCGTCTTCACTTCTTCTCTTTCGCCGGCACTGGATGCATGCCAATGGACGGAGTCCATCCACCCCATCATCCGGGTCAAGGATAAAAATATCCGTTTTTTCAAAGGTTTAATTCCCAACGCAGATTTCCCAAACATCCCGCGAGGAGCAACGATGGTTTTGATCTGCCTTTGGGTCCGCAAAAGGCGAAGGGGCAGAAGGGTAAATGCCCGGGAAAACACGCTGTTGAGATGAACAACATGAGGCTGAATCTCACGGAGTTTTTTTTTCCAAAATGCTCGATTAATGTCACTTCCGTACCACACTTGAATCGGGCCATTGGCCGTGGGAAAGCTCACCCATTGATCCAATTGACTCACCAAAGGATTGGTTTCCCCCAAGTCAGATCCGCCTGTAACGACCCAAACTTGGGCATGCTCGGCAAGCATTGTCGCCAAATTTGCAGTGCTTCGAATGGGCCCTCCAGCACGAAAAGCCGGTGGAAACCAATCCACCGAAATCAAAATCCGCTTACTTCGATCAACTGATTCCATTGTGTTCCATCCAAAATCCCAATACCACCAACGACCAAACCCGCGAGAATGTCCAACGCGGGTCACCCGCAACAAACGCGTCCCATACCCGATTGACTTGTGCATTCGATAGCGTGTCAACATTCGCTAGGAAGCCCAAGCCTTTTACGCAAAGGGGCTTCAACGAAGTCCTCATCCATTGTTCCCAGGGCAAAGTAAATCCCATTTTGGGCCGATGAATGATTTCTGGTGGCAGCAAATCAGGCAACGCATCCGTCAGCAGCTGCTTCGGCGAATGCGGCCATTTATCCTCGTCTCCAATGCTCAATGCCAAAGACACCAGCCGGTGATCTAAAAAGGGAACCCGGACCTCAAGCGCATGCGCCATGGACATTTGGTCTGTATCGCGCAGCAGCGTGTGCCCCATGTAGGTCCACATTTCCGCCAAAGACACTTGTGAAAGTCGGGGCAACCGTTCTCCTGTCCCCGAATTAATCAACGATAATTGAAGCCATTGGAACACCGCATTGGGCGTGTTGGCATGCTGTGGCGCAAGCCTTCGCACATCGCGTTCCAAGAAAACCTGGCGGGATAAGGGGTACGTATGGGCCACATCGAAATAATCACCCGCGAGAATGTCTGCCTTTTTGTAGGCGGATCCGTCTCTTTTGTATGCGGCAAATGCTTCCCCAGCCAATCTGCGCAATCCGCGGGGCCAAGATCCCAACCAACGTTGATCCCACAAGGCCTGGGACCGCTGAAAAACAGGATACCCGGCAAACAACTCATCGCCGCCCAATCCGCTCAGCGCAACCGTAATTCCCGCATGCTTTGTCGCCTGGCTAACGACATAGGTATTGGGGCCATCGCCGCTGGGATGATCCATCGCTTCCAATGCTGCGGGGACTTCGCTCAGAAAAGCATCGGGTGTCAATCGAATTTCATGATGGTCTGTGTTGAACCGCTTGGCAATCATCCTTGAGTACCGACTTTCGTCAAACTCACCTTCATTGAAGGTTACGCTAAACGTCGAGATCTGCTGATCGGTTGATTCTTTCATCAGTCCAACAATCGCGCTGGAATCAATCCCGCCGGACAAAAAAGCACCAAGCGGCACATCAGATCGCATGCGCAAAGAAACCGCGTCTCTTAAGGTCGATCGAATCAACTTTAATTGCTCTGCTCGCGGGGCACTGGATGGAGACGCAGAAGAAGCAGCATCCCACCAGCATTGGATTTCCATCTCTTCCCCGTTTAACCGCATCCAATGGCCGGGCTCAAGCAACTTCACACCTTGAACCATCGTCCGCGGAGCATGGACGGTTTGATATCGCAGATAATCCACCAAGGCGATCGGATCGTGCCGACGCTTGACCCAATCGGAGGCCAATAAACTCCTCACCTCACTCGAAAACAACACGGATCCATTTACCGAGGTGTAGTAGACGGGTTTGATGCCCATTCGATCGCGGGCAATAAACAACTCACGCTCGGCATGATTCCAATACGCAAAAGCGAACATTCCATTGAATTCATTGAGCGCTGCGCGCCCCCATACTTGCAATGCAGCCAAAACCACCTCGGTATCGCAATCGGTCTTGAAATCAAAATCACCTTTCAGTTGCTCCCGGAGTTCGCGGTAATTGTATACTTCGCCGTTGAACACAATCACGTCTCCTGTGTCTTCATCGATGAACGGCTGATTGGATACCTCCCGGGTATCAATAATGCTCAATCTCCGGTGACCTAGCATTACTTCCTCCTCTTTCGTCCAAACTCCTGTTGCGTCAGGTCCACGGTGGGCAATAGCCTTGGTCATGCGATCCAGCGCCGCGCACGCTTCAGGGAATTTATCGCGTGACTCAATTCCGTATATCCCCGAAATCCCACACATCCCTCAAACGGTTTCTTCGGAATTAGATTGGGCTATGCCGTCCCAACCTTGCGCTTTGAGCGGTGTTTCCAATCCGTTCTTGGTGATGAGCGTTTTGATCTCCGGATCATCCACCATGTGGCCTATCACCGAAAGTTTTGGATGATTCCGAACCTTTTCGTAGTCGTCCTGTGCAACGGTAAATAGCAGCTCATAATCCTCCCCGCCACTGAGCACACAAAGTGTCGGGTCGAGGTTGAATTCACGGGCCGTCTCATACGTGTGAGGATCAATGGGCAGTTTCTCTTCGAACACTTTCACGCCCAGTCCCGAGGCTGCGCACAGATGAAAAACTTCTGAAGCCAACCCATCCGAAACATCAATCATGGAGGTCGGCTTCAATTTCAGATCCGCCATTTCCCGGACTACGTCGGTTCGCGCTTCAGGCTTGAGCTGACGCTCCAGGATGCCCTCGTGTCCCGACAGGTCGGGTTGAGCCATGGGAGCCGATTTGAAGACCACCCGCTCGCGTTCAAGCACTTGAAGCCCCATGTACGCGCCTCCTAAATCGCCAGATACCACCAGCAAATCTCCTGCCTTGGCCCCTGAGCGCGCAACGGCGGCCTCTCCATCAACCAAGCCCAAAGCTGTTACTGTCACCATTAAACCCGACGTAGAGGAGGATGTATCACCCCCCACCAAATCAACTCCGTATACCGCACAAGCCTTATGCACACCGGCATACAATTCCTCGAGGGCTTCGACCGAAAACCGACTGCTTACCGCAATAGAAACGGTCACTTGCGATGGAATCGCGTTCATTGCGCAGATGTCAGATAAGTTGACGGCAATGGACTTGTATCCGAGATGCTTCAACGGCACATACGCCAAATCAAAGTGCACCCCTTCGCACAGCATGTCGGTAGAAACCACCACCCGCTTCCCTTCTGGGTTAATCACAGCCGCATCATCTCCAATGCCCATCAGCGTCGAAGGCTGTCGCAGGACGGTACCCTCCGTTAGCCGACGAATCAAACCAAACTCACCAAGGTCTTCTATTTCCGTACGTTGCATGCCGCAAAGGTACCGAATCTTTTTCTCGATTTATCCCGCGGGTGGCGCATCGGAAACGCCTAAAATCTCGCCCACAAAATGCAAGCTCAAACCGGAAAAAGGGTGATTGAAATCCACCACAACGGAATTTAATCGCGCTTCCGAGACCACACCAATCATCTCGTCGCCATCCTCCGTCTGCATTGGAACAGCCTCTCCTACCTCAAAGATTGATTCGTCCAATTCGCCGTCTACAATAAATGCCGACTTCGGCACCTCGACATACGCCTCTTCGTCTTCTTCTCCGTAGGCATCCTCTACGCTCAAAGTGAACTCAAATGAGTCCCCGGCGACCAGTCCATGCAAAGCCGCCTCAAAAGCGGGCAAAACCTGGCCTTCTCCCAGCATGAAACCAAAGGCCTCATCGGCAGGACAAATTTCGAGTTCTTCGCCGTCTGGGCCATTTTCCCTCAAGATGTAGCTGATTTCCGCATACTTCCCAGGAGCAATCGGTGTCTTGTTCATGGCGCGAAAGTAGGTCGATGATGTAAATTGGCAACATGCTAAAGCCAAATCTCTTTCGCTCCTTTTTCACTGCAGCAGGTATTTTATTGATGTTATCTGCAGCGAATGGCCAAGTGGCGGAACCGAATTCAGACCAGCGGACGCTGCGCTCGCCCCGTTTGTTTAATCCCGTCCAATGCCACCACGTCAGCCATCAGGCCGGCGATGATCGCTGCCAAGCCGAGCCCACGCCCGCACCTCGTTGGATGATGAATTACGACATGGAACCGTCCATTGCGCGGAGCGATTCATTTGATCTGCAAGCGTATGAATTGGTGCTGGATGTGACCAACTACAGCTATCAGCTGTTAGATGCGCATGCCACCATCTCATTGAATGTACTCGATGCATCCGCCAGTGATCTGTGGTTTGACCTGGTTGAACTTACCGTGGACAGCATCAAAATTAACGGGGACAGCATCGGGTTCAATCAAACCGAATCTCAGCTCCATGTGAACACCCCTGTAGAAGGCTGGTCAACGGATATGCCTTACCAAGTGGATGTGTGGTATTCCGGTTCACCCTACCAAGATCCCTATTGGGGCGGCTTTTATTACGTCAGCGATTACATCTACAATTTGGGAATTGGGTTGACGACCATTCCCCCGAATTTCGGCAAAGTCTGGTATCCTTGCTTTGATAACTTCATCGAGCGAGCGACTTACACCTACCATGTGACGAGTGCAGGCGGGCGCAAAGCTCATTGCCAAGGACATCTCATCGGCGAACAATTCCTCGCGGGCGACACCATTTTGCGCAGCTTTGAACTGTCGCACCCCATTACCACGCACCAATCCGCGATTGCCGTCGCACCGTACGTCGACTCAAACTATGTGCACACCGGCGCTTACGGTGATATTCCCGTGCGACTCACGGCCAAACAGGAACACATCAGTCCCATGGTCAATAAATTCCAAGAGCTCGGCTTCGCCATTGACGCCCTCGAGTATTGGTGGGGACCGTATGCTTGGGAACGGGTGGGCTATGTGCTCACAACAGACGGAGCCTTGGAAATCCCAACCAACATTGCCTACCCTCAATTCATGGTGGGTGAGGGATTGGTCGCCAACGGAGACTTGCTCAGCCACGAACTGGGTCATCACTGGTGGGGAGATTTGGTCGCGCCGCGCATTCACAACCACATGTGGCTCAAAGAAGGTCCCGCAGAATACAGTTCGCACTTGTTCATCGAATGGAAGGACGGCGAAGAAGCGTTTATTGATGTTGTGAAGGATAACCAGTTATTCGTTCTCGAAGAATGCCACATTCAGGACAACGGTTTTCATCCACTTTCACCGATGCCGGATGAGGAGATTTACGGTCGACATACCTACTACAAAGGCGCCTCCATTTTACACAACTTACGCGCTTACCTCGGAGATGACGTATTTAGATCAGGGATGCAATCCGTGATTGCCGAACATTACGACAGCTTCATGGATGTCACGGATTTTGAAGAAACACTCGAGGCAGTCACCGGAGTCGATATGACCCCTTGGTTTGAAGCGCAAGTTCTGCAACCTGGGTTTTCAACGTGGGTGCTTGACTCCACTGTTCAGGCCGGTTCCGAGCAAACAACCTTGCACCTGCAGCAAAAACTGCGCGCGTGCGACGAATACCATATGTCCGAACCACTCGAAGTCGCTGTTTGGGATGCCAACTGGAATCGCTTCGATACCGAGATCGTTGCAAGCGGTCAAACAGACGAGGTGGTAATTGACCATCCTGGAATTGAGACCCCTGCACTCATCGCCTTGAATCCCAATGGAAGGCTGAACCAAGGCCGAATGGACTTCATGTACACCATTGAGGACACCGAAGGGATTCAAAATCTTCCTTGGGTTCAGATGCGTGTCGGCTGCGACGCAATGCCCGAAGGTGACTCGGCTCTGGTCCGCGTAGAACATCACTGGGCAGCTCCCGACGCGGGACCTGTTGAACCGTATGTAGACGAATTGAGTACCACCCATTTTTGGGTGGTTGACGGAATTTGGCCGGATGGCCTCCTGCTCGATGCCCGCTTGCAATACTATGGAAACGACTCTGACGCTTTGGATTTCGAACTGTATGGTGGAACAGAGGCCAATGGGTTTCTAGCGTGGCGGCCTGATGCCGGCGCACCTTGGCAAGAATGCGAAGCCTACGAATGGCAACCAGGATCTTTGGCGAACGGAGCGGGGTTGTTCCGTGTACTTGATTTGAAGCAAGGTCAATACGCTTTTGCAAAAGGCGATGTGTCGGCAAATATCGAATCCAATGCAATGGCAATTGACGCCAGAATCTGGCCCAATCCAGTACGCGACCAACTCAACATCACAGCGAAATCACCAGCTATATCAATGCAAATTTGGAATGCTTCCGGGCAATTGGTTTCAGCAGTGCGAAACACTCAGGGGATGAGTGAGTGGCAGGTGGACGTGCGCGATTGGGCCAGCGGCACGTATTTCGTTCAATTGGACCAATCGCCAGGGCAAGCTCTGATCATTGAGTAACGGTTCCTCCCCGTCCTCTTTTTCATCCGCTATCACCGAACCAGGGAGCGACACTGCACCTGGTTGCGGCCCGCTAACCAAGCATGCGATCCATCTCCTGTAAAACGAACAGTGTAAAAGCTGCTGTCCTGTTCTGTCTGCCACGTGAAACCTCCGTCGTTGGAAATGCTAATTCCCGGTATCCCGACAGCCCAGATTTCTTGGCAGTCCGTGCCCGGCTTGTACTGGACACATGATCGGTACCCCGGTCCTTCGGAAGGGGTCAGTAATTCCCAGGTCCTGCCGCCGTCGGTGGTATGGATTTTATTGGCTGTATTGTCGTCCATCGCCTCCCAATTTCCTCCCCAACCGATGCCGTGATGAACGCCGCATCGCGCTGCACTAAACATCCCGGTCATGGCTCCACCTTGGACGATTGGTGTGTCCGTCACTTCCCACGTTTGACCGCGATCGGCCGTATGAAAAATCCGGGACGCAACACCTCCTGATGCAACCCACGCTTCTTCGCCTTGCACTACGATGTTTCCATTTGACGCCGCAAAGGCGGCTTCTCTCGCTCCGGTCGAATCCGATGCCACAGGCGGCAAATCTTCGCACGGAACCAATGCCCATGTATTCCCACCGTCACGTGTGATCAAGATGCTCAAGCACCCTCCTATCGGATCGCCCATGGCTATGCCTTCGCGAGCATCCCAAAAATGCATGCTGTCAAAAAAGGCCAGCGTATCCTCGTTGGTGTATACCGGCTTCCATTGGTCCGAGCCCCGTTCCTGTCGAAACAACACAGCCGGAGACGCAATCGTCAGAGCAAAAGCCGCCTCATCCGTTACCGCAACGGACCGAAATGCCGGCAGAGCGCCGTCAGAAAGTCGAAGTGTATCCACCCTCCACGTAGCCCCTGCATCATTCGAATGCCCAATCAATCCATTTGAACCCGCCCACCAAACACTCCCGTCCGAAGCCACTGACAGCGCTCGGATACTCGACATGAACTCCCACGTTCTTGGGGAGGGGTTGGCGGAGTTTTGCGCCGTATTACACGCCATGATCAACACCACGCATGCAATCAAAAAGCATCTCATGGTTGCGTTATCGGAGTTTCATACCATCGAAGTGAGCGCACAATGGCTTCCACCTCCCGCATGTATTCGCGCTTGTCGAAGTAAGGGGCGTAGGCGTAGCCTTCCACGGTGACGAGATCACCGGAACGCTCATCGAACAGGGTCAAACTGTAAAATGGCCCCCCCATAAAATCACCTTCGATCCTCCAAAGACCCCGCAATTCAGAGGCAAATTGTCCCTTGAATACCACGTCCTCGTAAGATGGGGAGTACCGCATCTCCGTCGTCATATACGAACCTGCATTGCGGCCAGAGACATGCGCTCTCAATGCAGCGTTTCGAGCTTTTAGTCGAGCACTCATCGAAAATTGTTGGTCATCGACATATGGCTCACGGTAAATAAAAAACCCTTGCTGAACGTCGTGGTTGTCCCCCCCTTTCATGCGGGTCAATTGCCGATCAATCCACAGAAACTCCTCATTTTTCTTGGCCCAACGCGCATCCCGAGGAACGGTCAATTCCAATTGCGCACGCACCCCCAACTCCGCTCGAATCACTTCGTTTTCATCCAAGGCGATGAGGTCGGCGTATCGCTCCACTTCGGCGCGATGAAATACACTAACCAGCTCCTGGGATTGATCAGCAAGCGCGCTTGCCAGCTCGTCTCCTCGACGAGCCGTGCCCGTTACGTAAATCTGATCCCGAGAATATTTCTCCTTGTAAATGGACACCTTGGCTTCTTGGGTGTCAACCCGATCTGCCAACTCCAAAACCACAATATTGCGGTGAGGTTTCCAAAAGCGATCAAAGGCCTCTGGTTCCAGATGCACCAGTTTAAACCAAGGCTCGTACTGCGGCAATACAGGAAAAGGACGGTCAAAAATCGACCGGAGAGAGTCCCCAACCACTCCATCCCAGATCACATCATCGCACACCACCACTACTTCACCCGAAGCACCCACCTTGCCTGTTAGTGCAGTCCTTGCACCTTCTTGACTGCCGCAACCAACTCCGAAAGCCGTCAGCAACGCAAGCAGCGTGACACTAAAGCTTGCTTGGATTTGCATGGATCTTCAGTTTTTGACCGATTCGAATCATGGAGCTCGAAAGGCCGTTCCATTCTTTCAGTTGACGAACGCTTACACCGAAGTGATCGGCTATTTTACCAAGTACATCTCCATTTTTCACGTGATACGTTATGGGTTCGGGAACAAAAACGATGTCGGGCGTCCGTTCTGGAGCTATGGTCCTCATGCTATCTTGAAAAGCGATGAATCGGGGTATCTCAGATTGCGGCAACACCAAGGGAAAACGCTCCACTGTTGCCGGAATAATATCCATCCGGTACATCGGGTTGAGCTGCGCCAGTCTCCTTTCCTCCAAGTCTAACAAAGGCGCGATTTGGTCAAAACGTAAAACCTCATCGACCATTACCGTATCCAAAAATGCAAAGGAAGGGGAGACCTGATCAGGATAAATGTTGTGCTCCTGTGAAAACTCCATGAGGTAGACCACGGCCATAAATGTGGGTACATAGTTTCTCGTTTCTCGCGGGAGGAAAAACCGAATTTCCCAAAAATTTCGCTTGCCACCGCTGCGACGAATAGCGCGGTTAACATTCCCCGGACCCGCATTGTAAGCGGCAAGAGCAAGGTACCAGTCATCATAAATGCCATATAATTTGGCCAAATACGTGCACGCAGCTTCCGAGCTGCGCACAGGATCATGCCGCTCGTCTATGTACGAATCAATCCGTAAACCGTGGTACTTTGCTGTAGCATACATGAATTGCCAAAGCCCACGTGCTCCAGCACGAGATTTGGCAAGGGGGTTGAGTCCGCTTTCCACAACGGGCAAGTACTTCAATTCCAAGGGCAGACCAAATCGATCTAACGTCGACTCAAACAACGGGAAATACGCCGGTGCCCTTCCGAGCATTTTACCTAAGTGGTTCTTGCGTTTGCTCGCGTAAAAAGCAATCCGCGAATGGACCACTGGATTCCAAGCCAACTCCATCGGCGATTGGGCATCGAGCAATGCCATGCGCATTTGCATCTCAGCTGTATCCAATGTAGGGGTCTGATTCAGCGGAAAGTCCCGTATATTTAAAAGGCTCGTATCCGTCGAAAAGCACCAGTCCTCTTCGAGGTAAGCCAACCAGGCAAGCTCTTCCTGTTGCATTGCTCCTACCAAAGAATCCGCCAGGTTTTCCTCTTCAACAAGCGCAGCGCCCGATGAGCCTTGGGCTTGAATCAAGGCCGAGCTCAACAACCCAGACACCATCAGCAAGCCTGTAAGGCGCCTCTGCAAGGTCCGGATAGAATTCATTCCTTTTCGCCCGATGACTCGTCCTCTTCGTCTTTGTTCGTGGCGTCTTTGAATTCCTTGACACCCTTGCCAAGGCCCTTCATTAATTCAGGGATTTTTCGGCCTCCAAACAGCAAAAGCACGACCAGTGCAATTAGGATAATGGAGCCGGGGTTCATTGCATTGAACATGGGATAGTTTTTTTCAAATCTCTGAAGAATTTACCGAATTATCGCGCCCCATTCTAGGGGGTTACGAACAAAGAATGCGGCAATTATCGATGAGCCTCACCCCGTTCACTGCAGCCGCAATGACCGCAAAAGCTTCATTCTTTTCCCCTCCTGATCGTCGAGGCTCAAAAGTCTCTGGGTTGACGATATCCAAGTATTCCAATTCTAAACTCTGCGCCTGTTGAGCGGAGGTCAACACTGATTCAAGGGTTTCCTCAATCGAGCTCCCTGCCTCGATTCCCTCCTTTAACTCATGAATCCAGGCATTCAATTTCAGTGCACGGGTACGGTCATCCTTGCTTAAACGAACATTGCGGCTGCTCAATGCCAGTCCATCCGTATCCCGAATAAGCGGGCAACCTATGATCTGAACTCCTGGAAATTCATCCCTAGCCAATCGCTTAATCACGGCCAGTTGCTGCAAATCCTTTTCTCCGAAAAACGCACAATCCATTTTTACGGCATCGAATAATTTTCGCACTATTGCGACCACTCCGTCAAAATGACCCTGTCTATGTCGGCCTTCAAACGAGTGGGTCAAGGTTCCAAAATCCACCGCATCGACCTCCAATTCACCTTGGTACATTTCTTCTACGTCCGGCATAAAAAATAAATCCACTCCAGCGCGTTCGGCACACTGAAGATCCGCATCAAGTGTTGCAGGATAGGTGGTATAATCGCTTGGTGTGTTGAATTGAGTCGGATTAACAAAAACACTCAATACAACCACATCACATGATTTGCGCGCTTCGTTAATCAACGACTCGTGGCCATGATGCAACGCGCCCATCGTCGGAACAAATCCAATCTGAAGGTTTTGAGATTTCAGACGCCGCACCTCTTCAGCAAGCAATTCCCTCTTTTTTACGGTGATCATTTTTCTCGAATATCGCGTTCTCACACGGTTTTCACTTGTTTTTACGCTGAAAATTACGTACTTTTGAACTTCGTTCTGTTAATTAAATCAAGGCCCCATGGAGAAAGCAAGAATCCTCTACATATCCCAACACATCGTACCGTTCTTGCCTGCCACTCAAATGAGTTCGGTCAGTCGCAATCTTCCACAAGCGGTGCATGAGAAGGGACGAGAGATTCGGGTTTTCACTCCTCGGTTTGGTAAAATTAATGAACGACGGCATCAACTGCATGAGGTTATTCGTTTGTCTGGCATGAATCTTATGATTGATGACACGGATCACCCGCTGGTGATTAAAGTCGCTTCCATTCCCACGGCACGAATGCAAGTTTACTTCATTGATAACGACGAGTTCTTCAAACGAAAAGCTGTCTTGCGTGACGCCAAAGATGAGTTGTTTGCCGATAACGATGAGCGGACCATTTTCTTCGCACGAGGAGTTCTTGAAACAGTCAAAAAACTTGGCTGGGCTCCTGATATTGTGCATTGCCATGGATGGATGACCAGCATTGTTCCCGTGTATTTGAAGCAAATGTTTGCGAAGGATCCCTATTTTGCTGAGAGCAAAATCATCACCAGTATTTATGATGAGGGGTTTGAAGGGGCTTTGGATTCTCGAATGGCGGAAAAGATGAAGCAAGATGGAATTGATCCAAAATCCATTGAATGCATCGAAAACCCAACGTTTGAAGCATTGAACTCTCTTTCGATTCAGAGTTCGGATGGATTAATTGTAGGTTCTGAGAATCTTTCTTCAGAAACGGCAAAAGCCATTGAAGATTCCGGTCTTCCAACCATGAGCTATCATGGTGAAGAGGGGTACGTTGGGGATATAAACAATTTTTACGATACGATTTTGGAGGGAAAGGCTGAGGCTGTCTCGTAATTGTTGAACTTCGCGGCATGATAAAGTTCACCGCAGGTCATTACGCGACAGTCGTGGCAGTTTTCATGGGGATCGCCGTCCTCACAGGGTGTAAAAAGCCCGACACAGACATTGGGATCGAGTACGCCCAAGATGATTTACTGAATGTCAATCATACAGATACGCTTGCGTTGCAATTTCATACCGTGCGGGAGGATAGCTTGGAAACCAGCCACCTCAGCACAGCCGTTCTGGGGCAAATGGAACACCCTTTTTTTGGAACGCACCGAGCAGGATTCTCTGTGCAATTGCGTTTGAACGCACCGGATATCGATTTTGGATCCAATGCCACCATCGACAGCGTTTACCTAACGCTGAATTACACAGGAGATGTTTATGGTCAGCTCAGCCCACAGCATATTGTTGTCACGGAACTAGCTGATTCGCTCACCTTGGATTCCAGTTATTTTTCAAACCAACCTTTTGAAACGGTAAATCTGCCGCTGGAAGACCCCCTATTCCAACCGGTTGTGTTGAATCCCAGTGAAACATTGTACATCGGAGCGGATACAATCGCTCCCGAAGTCCGTGTTTATTTGCAAAACGAGTTTGGACAACGATTGCTCGATGCGGAGTCGGCTGTTTATGAGTCGAATCAAGCATGGTCTGAATACTTCAAGGGGCTTCTCGTCATGCCGGACCCCAATGGACCAAGCGGTGGAGCCGTCGGAATTGATGTAGTCACTGGCATCAGCCGGATGAGACTTCATTACCACAATGACACCGATAGCGCAGCAGTTTTTGACTTCGGCATCAATGCGTTGAGCCCGCGAAACAATCTCTTTTCTCATCAATGGTCTCCTCCATTTCAAGCGTTGGACGAGCCCTCTATCCTGGCCCTGGATGGATCACAGAAAGCCGGCGTATTTTCTGGTGCCGGCCTGAAGACCAGAGTCGAATTCCCAAATCTCCTCGCCTGGGAAGCGGAACGATCTCCCAACCGCGCCGTGCACAAGGCAGAGTTGTGGCTTCCGGTAGATCCCCAGTACAACGATTCCCGTTACCCCATTCCCACGCAACTCTTCATTCTATCAGAAAATGAAGAAGGCACCCCCATCTCCACACCCGATCAGACGTCCATTGGATTGAACATTAATGGCAATTACGATGCGGCCAATCAGGCTTACCGCTTCAATATTTCTCAGACATTCCAGCAAATGCTCAATGGATCATTTCCCAGCGACCGCTTATACGTGGTTGCTTCAAGAGCTGGGATTTCCTTGCAAGGTGTCGTCCTCAACGGACCCGAAATGCAAAACGAGCCAGGCGATACGACCTCTTTGAAGCCGAATGCTCGCATCCTCGTCACATGGAGTGAATGAGTTTATTGTTTAAATTAGATTTATCATGTGCGGAATAGTTGGATACATTGGAGACAAGGACTGTTTCCCCATTTTAATCAAGGGGTTGCAGCGACTTGAATACCGAGGCTATGACAGCGCGGGTGTTGCTGTTTCTCATGTTGATGAAGACCGCATTCAAATCTTTAAAAAGAAAGGGAAAGTCCAAGATCTCTTGGATCACGTTGGCGATGAAAAACCGTGCGGAACTTCCGGAATCGGACATACTCGGTGGGCCACACATGGACCGCCAAATGACGTCAATGCGCACCCACATACAGCACGTTTGGGGCGCTTGGCGATGATCCACAACGGCATCATTGAGAATTACGAAAGCCTCCGCAAAAGCCTTGAAACGAACGGCCATGCCTTTGTGAGTGATACCGATACGGAAGTGTTGATCCACCTCATCGAAGAGGTTCAATCACGCACTAATTGCTCCATAGCTGACGCGGTGCAAATCGCACTGAAAGAAGTAGAAGGCGCCTACGCTATTGCCATCATCGATGCAAGTGAGCCCGACCTGCTGATTGCAGCTCGAAAGTCCAGCCCGCTCGTGATTGGTGTGGGTGAGGAAAATGAGTACTACATCGCATCAGATGCGACACCGATTGTCGAATACACCCCGAATGTGATTTACCTAGATGACGAAGAGGTCGCGGTCATGCATCGACACAATGGGTTGACTATTCGCAACCTCGAAAACACGGTTATCACACCGGAAATCCACGAATTAGAGATGCAAATCGAAGCCATTGAAAAAGGCGGCTTCGAGCATTTCATGCTCAAAGAAATTTACGAGCAACCGAATTCCATCTTGGACTCGATTCGAGGCCGCATGAGCCTTCAGCGCTCGGAAATCAAAATGTCCGGCATCGATGAGCATTGGGACCGCTGGGAAAACGCACAGCGCATCCTCATCATTGCATGCGGAACAAGCTGGCATGCAGGCCTCGTCGCTGAATACCTCTTGGAGGATTTTGCTCGCATCCCAGTAGAAGTCGAATACGCCTCGGAATTTCGGTACAGGAACCCCATCATCCGTCCCGATGACGTGGTCATTGCCATTTCACAGTCCGGGGAAACAGCCGATACCTTGGCTGCCATTCGACTCGCGAAGGAGCAAGGTGCCCATGTATTTGGGGTCTGCAATGTTGTGGGGTCGAGCATATCCCGCGAAACGGACAGTGGGTCATACACGCACGCAGGGCCAGAGATCGGCGTGGCTTCAACCAAGGCTTTTACAGCGCAGATAACGGTGCTGACGTTGATCGCGTTGCTCGTTGGAAAGAAAAAGGGCCACCTCAGCACGCAACGGTTTAACCGGCTCCTCGTCGAATTGAACGCCATTCCCGAAAAAGTCCATACGCTGCTTAAGCAAGACGACCGAATTCAGGAAATCGCCAAGTACTTCGAGCACAGCACCAACGCGCTTTACCTCGGACGCGGTGTCAACTTTCCGGTCGCCCTTGAAGGCGCATTGAAGCTCAAAGAAATCAGCTACATTCATGCTGAAGGGTATCCCTCCGCTGAAATGAAACACGGCCCCATTGCCCTCATTGATGAAGAAATGCCCGTGATTTTTGTCGCCACTGCCGATGATATTTATGACAAAACAGTCTCGAATATCCAGGAGGTGAAGGCCCGCGGTGGACGGTTAGTCGCCCTCGTATCCGCTGGCAATCAAGATTTGAAGAAACTCGCTGAGTTCATCATCGAAGTTCCCAAAACGGATCAAGCCCTTGCACCCCTCTTGACAGTAGTTCCGCTTCAATTATTGAGCTACCACATCGCCGTCATGCGCGGATGCAACGTGGATCAACCTCGAAACCTCGCGAAAAGCGTGACCGT
>CAJQLF010000025.1 GCA_905479115.1 uncultured Flavobacteriales bacterium | reverse complement strand
ACCGCCGGGAATTGCAGGCGCGCCTCGACGCGATGGTGCCGGAGTGGGAGCAACGCCTCGGCGTGAAAACCACCAAGATTCGCATCCGCGCCATGAAACGCAAGTGGGGGGCATGCCGCACGCGCACCGGCGACGTCGTGTTCAACCTCGAGCTCATCAAGCACCCGCCACGCGCCATCGAATATCTGGTGTTGCACGAACTCGCTCACTTGATCGAGGCATCCCACAACGCACGCTTTCAGGCCATCCTCACCGAGCACATGCCCGATTGGCGAGATGTCGAAACCGCCCTCAACGGTCGGGTGACAACGCGGGGGTGAAGACGCCGCGTCACGACCAGCCATATTGCCTCGCCTCCCCGAGTCGCACAGCCTCCCCGTATCGCCCCGCCGCCCGAGGTCGCCCAACGCTCCGCCGATACCCTCCTGAACGCCTACAAAGGCGGGTCGTGCTCATTCCGAAACCAGCCCCCGCCCTCGTCGTCGCCCTCGTCCCAGGCCTTGACCTCGTCCGCGTTCTCCTCATCTTCATCGAAAGACTTCTTGACCTCCAACGCAATGACAACCGCATCATAAAGCAGGACCAACAGCATCAACGTGAACAAGATCAGCGCAGGGACCGCAAAGAACACCACCGGCCCCATGGCTAACAAGAGAAAGAAGCCCATAATGCTGTTGTTTTCGCCCACAGTTTTGCCGGTGATGACCTCTTCGAGGGTGATCACGAAAAGAGAGAGCAGCAAGGGGGAAAACACCAGCAACGCACCGATCACGAGGATGATGCGGATGACGCGCAATCGGCGCTTTCGTCGGAGCAGGATTGTTTTGGTAAACATGGCTTGGCGACGAAGTGCCTAGGTTAACGTACGTATCAATTTGCCGCATCAAAGTACTGCCGCCGGCACCACGCCGCGCAGCCAGCACCGCACTCGCTTGTCCCATCCGGCCTGACCGTCTGGATTCCAGTCGGCCGTGGTGTGCCATGCGTTTTCAGGGGCGAGTTCCCGCAGCATCAACTCCTCCACTTGGGCGGCCATAGCGGGGGATTCCATGAGGGCGACGCACTCTGTGTTCAGATTGGCACTGCGGGGGTCGAGGTTGAAGGTGCCAATGACAACGGTGCGGTGGTCAATGACCATGGATTTGGCATGCAGCCCAAAGACCGGCACGTAGCCCGCACGTTCTTGTTTAGCGGCCGTAATCAGCTGCTTGCGGATTTCGGCATCGGGTCGGTATTCGTAAACATCCACACCTGCCGCGAGCAGATCGGCCCGAATCCGTTGGTAGCCGTTGAAAGCCTCAAGGTTGTCGGTCGAACACAGGCTGTTGGTCAAAATGGTGACGTTGACGCCGCGCGCCACAGCCTCTGCAAACAGTCCCAAGCCTAGGTCCGTGAGGACCAAGTACGGACTCTGGATGACGAGGGATTCCTGGGCCGATTGCACGCGTTCGATCAACGCATCCGTGCTCGCACCACCGCCGCTGAATCCGCCGCTGCTGTTTTTGCCTGGCGCATCCGAGACGAACTGCATGGCGTCGAGTCGGTGCAGCCGCCCGGCCTGCGCAATCCGCGGAATGGCATCGGCAACGCCGTCAATGAGCGCCCGGATTTCCGGCCAAAAATTCTCCGGGTCGCAGGCATAGGCATGAATTTGAGCATAAAGAGCCTCGGGATCGCTCGAGGCCATGTTCGGCGTCAAGGCGCGTCCCACTTCCACCGCCAGCGGGTCCGCCCAAAACTCCTCAAACGAAGCGTGCACTGCAGAAGCCCCGGCACCCACCAACATCACATCGCGGTCCCGGAAGTTGTATTCCTGGTCGTAATCGAAGTATTCGTCGGCGATGTTGCGGCCGCCCGTGATGGCGACTTGGCCGTCGACAACGAACGTCTTGTTGTGCATGCGTTGGTTGAAGCCTTGGAAGTCGCCGAGGACGTTGGCCACTTTGGCCGCAGCATTCTTGCCTTCAGTTGGATTGTACACGCGAATTTCAATGCCCGGATGGGCGCTGAGAGCGGCTACATCTTCCACGGCCACGTCCAACATGATGTCATCGACCAACATCCTCACCTGCACGCCACGATCCGCTGCGCGCAGCAAATAATCCAAGGCGATGATCCCCACATTGTCCATCGAAAAAATGAAGTACTGAATGTCGATGCTATGCGCACTGTGTTCGCTGAGCCAAGCCCGCGTGAAAATCGCCTCTTCTCCCTCTTCGAGCACATAGGCCCAGGTGGCCGCGCTGTCGCTGATGCCAGCCGATTGGATGCGGTCCGCAATGGTCACCGAATCGGGTATGACCTGGCAGCCTGCGCCTTCGCCTGCCGTGGACCCATACCCGTTCAGTCTGCTGCTTAAGTCTTCCGATTGACAACCCGTCAAACCCCACGCCATGCACAGGACCGTGGTACACGCCAAGGCGGTGTATGCCCAATTGGTTAGGTGTTGCTTTTGCATTGGCAAAAGTTAGGCAAGGAAGGAGGTGTACTCAAATTTGTTCCGGTAAAATGTATACCTTGGTTCAGCGTTGTCATGCTGGAATATCCATGATTTCAGCGGTTTCCAAACGCGACCAATTGCCCATGTGGAAGAAAACTCCTGAGGAACTCGAAGACTGGTACCGAAGCGATCCCGAAGCCTTTAGGCGGGCGTTTGCAGCGGAAGATTTCACGCCACCTCACGCGGCGACCTGGGCTGCTCGCATAGCGGCGGATGGTGCTGCGCAAGTGCAGAACGCGACTGATTCCGCGGCTTCCACGAACAGCCACCACTTCACTTTTGCTTTGGTGGTATCCTTCGCCATTGCGTTGGTGTTTCTCGTTCCGTATTGGGTGACGGGGGACTTTGAATTGGATTGGGCCGTGCCGTTTTTGGCACCTTTTGCTTTCGTGCCCATGCTGGCTTTTCACGGATGGCGGCGGTGGGGGTTGCTCGGCGCTGTAGCGGTTCTGACGGTCATCGTGAGTGGGATTTACGAAGCGTGGGAATTTTTGCCCGAGCGGTGGGATGTGAGCCATGCCTTGTCGTTGCACCCCGATTGGGAAGGGGCAGGGGAGCGCATCAATTTTGCTCGTCAAGTCCGGGACTTGATGATGATCCATTGGCCTCTTTTGTTGCTCGGGCTCACGGGGTATGCGTACGTGGCGTCCCGCCCGGAGGAGCAGCGCGTGGATTTTGTGCGGCACGTAGTGCAAGTGGGCATCTTGACGGCCATCATTGCGGTGGCAGGCGGAGCTTTGTTCGGTCTCACCAACTTGCTGATGATCACCCTCGACATTCCGAGTGCGGTCAGCGAAGAAGTCAACATTCACCTGTATACATGGGGAGTGAGTGGCCTGCTCGTTTTTGGCCATGCGGTCTGGATGCGGCATCCGAATTCGCTCGAACGCATTTTACCTACGGTTGCGCGAATCTTCATCCCCCTCTTCGTGCTGTTGGAATGCGGCTTTTTGTTCGCGTACATGGTCCAACAAGGCTACAGCACACTCAGTTCAGATCGGGAAGAACTGCTGGTCTTCAACTTCCTGCTCATCGTGGTCATTGGGCTGGTAATGCTGCATTCGGCGTTTGAAGAACAGGCAGGCCGGTTGACGCGCGGCCTCGTCGTGGCGCTGGTCGGCTTAGGCATTCTTGCCGACCTTCTCGGCTTGGCGGCCATCATCAACCGGCTGGTGGAGTTTGGCGCTACCCCCAATCGCCTTGTGGTCTTCGGCAGCAACCTCGTGTTTTTGGGAACGCTGGCGGCCCTGTTTGTGAAATGGGTGCGCACCAAAGGGCAGAACATGGAACGGACCACCCGTCAAGTGATGAACCGTGCGCTGGCCGTATTTGTGGGGTGGACGGCAGTTGTTTTGTTGGTCTTTCCGCTGGTCTATGGGATAGGATTGGATGCGGAGGAGGTGGAGCAGTTTGAGGTGGCGGCAGCCGCAGCGGCAGAAGAGCCTGAAGATGCAGCCGATGAATCGGTGGAGTTTTCCGGTGAAGAGTGATTACAGAGCAGGTAATTCTTTGATATATTGCAATGCAAGTCCGTCGGGATTTCCTCTTAGAATATCCCGGATCCGTGTACCATCTGCAAAACCCTAAGCTGCATGAAATTCGTCCCCTGTACCAGACAAAACCGCCGCGCACGTTGGAGCGTTCTCTTGTCTTTATCGATCGGCACCTTCGCCCTCACCTTGATGTCCCATCACAATGGTGTGGCGGAAGAGCAAAACAAGGACCGCACGGGAGCGCCAGGTAGTTCCCAACCTTGTTCAGCATGCCATTCGTCAGGATCCTACACGGTTACGCCTTCCATCACCGCATATGCGTTTGAGGGGTCGGAGACACCGGTCACGGAATTCACGCCCAACACCGAATATTACATTGTGTTCGAGGTAGGCTCCAGTAACAACCCAGAAGGATATGGTTTTCAAGCGACAGCCGTGTTCGGAAACGGAGACAACGCCGGGACCTTTATTGCGTGTTCGGATAACGCCCAGCTCGAGGACGTCGGCGGTCGCCATATCGTGGAGCAAAATGACCTCAGCGCGAGCAATACGTTTTCGCTTTACTGGGGGGCACCCGCTGGTGGAGAGGGCGATGTGACATTCTATGCAAGCATGCTGGCAGCCAATGGTGCCTATGGCAACACGGGTGATTCGTATGCAGGAACTTCGCTCACCTTAAGCGAGGCCGTAACAGGCATTAACTGTCCAGACTGCTGGGGCGATCGAGATCCGATCCGGATGTGGGCGACAGGAGATTTCTTGAACATCGTTTGTGACAGCGATGCGTCGCTGGATGCTTTTGCGGTGGACGGCCGATGGCTGAAGACCCTGCAACTCTCAGCAGGGAAGCACACCTTGAGCACGCGAAATTGGGGCGTTCGAGGTTTGGTTATTGGGCAGCTATCGTACCGTTCCCAAAACGACGAAACCAAATTCATAACCCAGCGCTTCTGGGCGGATTAGACGCTTAATGAATTCAACGTCGACATCTGGCCTAACTTTCCAATTGAAAGGACGATACAATGACTCCTTCTAGGGCAACAGTCTTCTTCATTTTTGCGCTTGCCAGCTTGTCTCCGACGCAGCTTCTCACAGGGCAGGTCGTCATCAATGAATTGATGGCATCCAATTCCCTGCATGCGGATGATCCCGACTTCGAAGGTTCCAGCGACTGGATCGAACTGTACAATGCGAGTGATTCTGAGATTGATCTCGGCGGTTGGTTCGTCACGGACAACCTCAGTGACACGCTAAAGTGGGCCGTTCCCCTGGGCACCTTCATCCCGGCTGGAGGGCATTTGGTGCTGTGGTGTGATGGTGAAAATACAGTTGAAGAAAATATACATACTTCATTCAATTTGAGTAGTTTAGGAGAGGAGTTAGGGGTCTACAATGCGGAGTTAACCTTGGTGGATTCGTTGGTCTTTTCCGGTTTGGATACAGACGTGAGTTTCGGGCGAGTGACGGATGGGAACAGCGAATGGGCCTGGTTCAATGTGCCCACACGGGGCACCTCCAACGACGCAGCCGAACCCTTCAATGGCATCTCTTACGGCGTGCCGTATTTCTCGGTAGAGGGAGGGTTTTATGAAGAGGCTTTTACCTTGGAATTGAGCGGTCTCAGCGGTGTGATTCGGTATACCACAGACGGTCGTGCACCAACGGCCGAGGACGATGAATTTTCCTCCGCCCTCACCATCGATTCCACGGCGTTCGTTCGCGCACGGGTGTTCGAAGATGGGTTCATTCCCGGTCCGGTCGTGACCCATTCGTACTTTTTTGATCCGACCCTCACGGATCGACCACTTCCTGTGTTTTCATTGGTCACCGACCCGGACCATTTTTGGGATGCGGACACCGGCATTTATGTGCAAGATTTTAAGCCGGAATGGGAATGGCCGCTGAACGTGGAGTTTTTCGAGAACGACGGCAACAACGAGGCGGTCTTCAACGAGCGTGCGGGCGTCAAGGTCAACGGCCAAAACAGCTGGGTTCTGCCACAGAAGATGCTAGGGATCTATTTCCGAGGCGGGTACGGTTCAGGGAGTTTGGATTACCCTTTATTTCATGACCGGGACCGCTCAAAATTTGACAATTTCGTGCTGCGAGCGAGCGGATCAGATTGGTCCAATACCCTGATGCGGGATGGTTTGAGTCAATCCCTTCCGCAAGTCAATGCCCCCGTCGACCACCAAGGTTTTCGCCCCAGCATTGTCTTCATCAACGGAGCGTACATGGGCATTCACAACATCCGTTCTCGGGTGGACGAGGAATTTGTGCAAGAAAACCACGGAATAGAAGCGGGGAATTTGGACCTAATCACGGACGATGGAGGGGTCGAAGAAGGCAATGACTCGGCCTTTGTAGTTATGGATGCGTTGTTTAATGAGGACCTCAGCGATCAAGCCAATTTTGATGCCGCTGCGGCCGAAGTGAACATGATCAATTTCGCGGACTACTGGGCCACGGAAATATGGGCGAGCAACAGCAGCTGGGGGCACAACGTGGTGCAGTGGAAACCGAAAGTGGGCGGTAAATGGCATTACGTGTTCACGGATTTGGATCGGGGATTTTCGGGGTCGACCAACGATGCCATCGATGGCTTCACGGTGCCTCAAGACAACAACTACGATTATGCGCGCACATGGATTCGTCATGCGCTGGAGAACGACGGCTATGCGGCGTTTTTTGCCCAGCGGTTTGCCGACCACCTGCACACGTCGTTTCATCCGCAACGGGTGCACGGGGTGATTGATGCGTGGGCTGCGCGGATTGCGCCGGAAATTCCCTTCCACGTGGCGCGCTGGACGGGAACGACATCCTCGTACGGCGATGGCATTGCCACCGTGGACGATTGGAACAGTGAAATCGAAAGCTTACGAACCTTCGCTACCGAACGGTCACCGTTCATGCTCGCAGATCTCGCCTCTGAATTTGGACTCGGTTCTCAAGCCGAACTTTACACAGACAACGTACCTGCGGGAGCAGGACGGATTCGACTCAACGCATTTCAGATCCCGGAAAGCCCTTGGAGCGGACCGTATTTTGAAGACATGCCGCTTGAATTGACGGCGGAACCTCGGCCGGGCTACACCTTCCTCGGTTGGTCGCAGGTGGGCACCGAGCCTTGGGTGATTGAAGGGTCAGCATGGGCATTCCATGACGCAGGCAGCGACTTGGGGACCGAATGGACCGCAACCGATTACGACGACTCGGCTTGGGCCACCGGCAACGCAGAACTGGGCTACGGAGACGGCGATGAAGCCACCGTGGTTTCGTACGGCGATGACGCCCAAAACAAGCACATCACCACTTATTTTCGGCACGCCTTTGATCCAGGGTTGACGACTGCAGCGGAGCTGACGGGGTTCTTCAAGCTTCGCCGCGACGACGGAGCGGTGGTCTATGTCAACGGCGAGGAGGTATTTCGGAGCAATTTGCCAGAGGGGGAAATCATGCACACTACCCCGGCACTGGATCCAGTTGGAGGAGCTGCCGAAAGCAATTGGTACGAATACGCCGTGCCCATCGAATGGGCGGCGGGATTCAATGTCATCGCCGTGGAAATCCACCAGGTCTCCCCAACCAGCTCAGACATCAGCTTTGACCTCACGCTTTCCGTTTATTCGCCTTTCGAATCGATTTTTTCCGCAGTCAATCCGCTGCCGATGGCACTGAACGGCGACGCGGGCTATGTTGCTCGCTACGAGCCGACGGGCGAGTGCATCTTACCGCTCTCCATCGATGAGGACGTAACATTGACGGCTGACTGTTCGCCATACGTGGCCCAAGGCACCACCACGGTGGCACCCGACGTGACCTTGACCATCGAGCCCGGCGTAGAAGTCTGGTTTCCGACCGATGCTCAACTCTTGGTTCAAGGCCAACTTACGGCCTCCGGCACAGCAGCGGAGCCCTTGGCGTTTCGCCTCAATCCAGCGTACGAAGCCCCATGGGGCAACATTCAATTTGATGCGGCCACCGACCCGTGCCTCATCCGCCACGCCGTCATAGAAGACGCTTCAGCAGGAAACCATCCGGTTCACGACCGAGCGGCTGTGGTGGCTTGGTTTTCCGACATCACGCTTGACCACCTCGAGTTGGTGTCCAATTACCGCAATCCGGTCTACGCCGAACACAGCCAGGTGGTCTTGACGAACAGCACGTTGCATTCGGATATCACCGGGGACTTGATCAATGTGCGCCACGGCTCGGCTCTCATCGATTCCTGCACCTTCATCGGCAACCGCGAGCCGGACACCGATGCCATCGATTACGATGTAGTCATGGACGGCGTCGTACGCAACACGGTTATTCATTCGTTTCGCGGTCCCAACAGCGACGGGATTGATTTGGGTGAAGGCTCACTCAACATCCTCATCGAAGGTGGATTGATTCACCACTGCACGGACAAAGGCATCAGCATCGGTCAGGCTTCCCACGCGGTGATTCAGGACATGACCATCGCACAATGCGCTTTGGGCGTAGCGCTCAAAGACCTCGGTGCAGCGGAAATGGATCATGCCACGTTTTACGGCAACCAAATCGCCGTGAGTGCTTACGAAAAAAACCCGGGCATGGGCGGGGGGGAAGCCACGGTGCTCCGCAGCATTTTCTCCAATAGCAGCGATGCACCGTTGTTCTCTGATGCGCTGTCTTCTATGTTCGTGATGGATGCGCTCTACGACACCGATACGCTGGCCTACGATAACGTGGTGGAGGGCAATCCGCTTTTTACCGATCCGGATGGATTTGATTTTGAATTGCTCGAAGGTTCTCCGGCCATTGGAGCCGCAATCACAGGTGCGAATTACGGTTCCCAGCATATGTGGTCAGTTGACCAGCGCGACCTGGCCATCGTGGAGTTTGGCTATGCGGGCCTTGAAGCGCTGAACCGCGAGTGGATCCGCTTAGAGAACGGCGGGAGTGAATCTATTAACCTCAAGGGCTATCGACTTGAAGATGCTGTAACGTGGGTGTGCATGGAGGACCTGTGGTTGACACCTGGAGAAGCCCTCTGGGTGGTCAAAGACGCCGGATACTTTGCAGAGGCCGAAGAGCTCGTGCGAGAATGGGATGCTGGTCAATTGGCCAACGAAGGGGAGCGCATCGTGCTCCAAGACGCGGATGGCATTGTGGTGGATTTTGTGCGGTATGCACCGCTGGCTCCTTGGCCGGTGCCGTTCGCGGGTTCGGAGGCGCTGGTTCGGGTGGCTCCGACCGTGGACAACCATTTCGCTTCCAGCTGGACATTGGTGGAGTTGAATGAGGTGGAAGACTTACCGGAGCCAGGTCATGCAAATGGGCTGCAGGTTCATCCCAATCCTTCCGATGGTTCCATCACGGTGCGCGGTGACTTCCCTGAATCGGAGTGGATGGATGTCCTCTGGTTTACCCCTGAAGGCCGACTCGCATTAACGTCTAAGCATGCGCACGCAGGCGGTTCCATGGAGTTGGATGCTCGTTCATTGGGGACGGGGCTGTACCTGCTTCGCATCGGTCCATTCAGCGCGCAGGTTGCGATTCATTGAAGCGGAGTAGTATCCTGCTGCCGTTTTCTTTTATTGGACGATCAATCGCTGCACGGTTCCCGCATTGCCGTTGCTGGCGTGCACGAAATAAACACCAGCATCCCACAGGCTCACGTCGATGGGGTGGCCCGTCCAGGTGAGTTCTTCGATGACGCGACCGCGAAAATCACGAATGGTCAACGGCACAGTTTCTGCGCAATTTTGGAGCACGAATGAATCGCGCACAGGGTTTGGTGCGAGGGTCCAGTCGTTTGTGCCAGCGAAGTTATCGGAGTCAAATTCCGAGTTGTCCAAGGCCGGATCATAGATGTAGTACTCATATTCCGCTCGCGCAGGGGAGAGTGCCATGGCCTCTTCATTGGTGGCACGGATGTAAAAGATGAAGTCGCCCAGTGCACCAGAGGGAACCTGCACCGCATAGGTTCCGTCTCCGGCGATGGCGTCACCTTGGGTCCCATCGTCATTCAGGGCGACGGCTTCGAAAGTTCCCGGTCCGTTGGCCCACATCAAATCAACGTATTCGGCATTGAGCGCATCGACTTTGATTACTCCGCCAAGGGCAGTAACGGTTCCCAGTGTGGGGGGCACCTCGGAAATATCAGGATGGTTTGCGAGGTATTCCATCCGCGCATCAACCGTGCTCAAGATGCCACCAAATCCCCAGTCTGCCCAGAATGCATTGTTCACATTGCTCGTGAAGAAGGTCATGGGAAAGAGGCTGTTGTTGTCAGCGGCTGCCGCTTCGTAAGCCAGACTCTGCACCTCATCGATGTCTTGCTGCAAGGCAGATGAATCCATCGCTTCTTCCATGATGGTGCGGATGTGCGCGATGTATCGCTTTCGGTGCATCGGATGGTTGAAGAGATACTGCGTTAAGGGGCGGTCGTCCCACGCGGGACCGCTTCCAGTGTGGAAGGGGTTGAAGTGATACACATCGTTTGGATTCCAATAGCTCCAGCCCATGATGGCCCCAACAAATGAATTGTCCAAATCCCATGGAATCATTTGAAACCGGCCTTGCTCGTCTTGATAGAGGTAATAATTGTGGACGTAATAACCGTTGTAGGTGTCGAGGTTGCTAACCACGGTATTGGCGGCCATGGCCCAAAGCACCCGATCAATGTTGAGGATATCCGATAAGTTCTCCGGATTGAACTCCAAGGTGGTGATCAAATCGAGCAAAGCTCCCCATCCATTCTCGGACTTGATGGTGTAGCTGTCGAAATAGCTCGCCGTGTCCGGTCCGAGGTAGTTCAAATTGGGGATGCCGCCGTCTGTTCCGTTTCCGCCTTCATCGCAGAACACTCCCGCGCCATCGCATTTGAACAAGACTCCGTCATTTTCATCAAAATGTTTGTTCAAGAATTGCCGATTAATGCTTTCCGTATTGACATACAATCCCGTGTAATCGTCCTGGGTGAAAAGCTGCACCAAATTGATCTCTGGCGTGGGCATGTAGTTTCGGTAGATTCGACTGGAGATGAATTCCTTGCAATACGTCGGGTCCAGCCAAGCATTGGCGAGTTTCACTTTGTTGTAACCCATGCAGTCTTGCCCGGGAATCCAGTAGTTGAAATCGAGGTTGTATGGAACTTTTGGGCTGCCGTCGTCGTTGGGCAAGCAAAAGGTGGAGTTCCCTTTGTACCGCGCTCCGATGCTGTCTAAGACGACTCCATCGAGCTCAACCGTTGCCGGAATGCGCAATGAAGGATTATTGAAAAAGGCATCCACGAGTGTCGCGTGATACTCCGCGTCTTCGAAGGTCACATGCATTTCCCTCAGCGCAAGAGGGTCGTACAGCCCACCGGGCTCGTCGTAATGGACTTGTGGATTGAAGATGGTCAGTTCTTGGCCGTTGACTTCGCTCAAGAGCATGCAGGAGATAAAAAGAGGGGTAAGCGGGATATTATAGTTCACCTGCCGAATTTAGTGAACTCCGAGGAAATCCTCGCCGATGATCCGGAGTTTGAACGTCGCTTTGATGCTATGCAGCCCGGCAAACGCCGGAACGCCATCCACCAAATCGACAGCGCCAAAACGCCTGAAACGACGGCCAAGCGAATCATCAAACTGATGCAGCAGTTGGTTTTGTCTTGAATGCTAAAGCTGAGCAGTTAAAATCCATCGGTAAAAAAAAACAGCCCGGACCAAAGGTCCAGGCTGTTTTCATGAGAGC
>CAJQLF010000024.1 GCA_905479115.1 uncultured Flavobacteriales bacterium | reverse complement strand
CCTTGCGGGCCTTCAGGGCCTTGGGCACCGTCGGCTCCAACCAAGCTCGCCAAGAAAGCATTCACATCTCCCTCATTTCCATCTTCTAGCAGCCAGAGCTCATAAGCACTCAATCCATCTGCACCTCCAATGTATACCGAACTGTAAATAGATGAGTCCGGCATCAGCAGGTACAACGTATCGTTGTTTAAAACGAGCCATTGTAGCTCATTCATAACGTCAATATCATCGTCTATCAATTCCAGGAGGTCTGGTGTGAAGTCGTCACTGTAATACCCCAAGAAATCAAGTAAGTCTTCGAAGTTGATCGTTCCATCGCAATTACTATCCGGATTGTACGGAATGCTGTTGCATGGAAATAAACCATCCTCTTGGCTGTATGCTGTTTTGGATACAAGGGTCAAGAGCGCAAGGCTCAGGAGAACAAGGGGTAAAAACGGTTTTTTCAAAACAGCAGGATTAGCTTCACTATTCGCAGTGGCAATATAAGCCTTTTTGAGACGATTAAAGACTGTATTTGGGTATTTGATATAAAAAAAATGAGTTTCATCGATGATTCTCACAGCGAAGGCGTGCGTTCTTGTTGATGTTGATCCAAAATAAATTGATGTCACCAACATGCCAATTTTCGCGTTGAAGCCACCGCCCAAACCTCACTTGAGGTTGCTCGATTTGTAAGACGCCACGTTCAATGTTGGCGCGAATACTATGAGGAAAGGCAAACCGCATTTGGGACAAAACGACACCCTCATGATCCTGCAAGGCGCTTGAAGCGGATCCAAGGGTCCACGTGATAGGGTTAACACACATGGGAGGCGCGGATTTAGTGTCCAGCCATTTTGGGAAAAATCCCGCTCCGTATGACATCCAGGAACAGGCGCAGCCCGTTTGGTTGGGCTCTTCGCAAAATGGGATGTGGTCAAAGTCTGTCGCGTACCAGTCAAAGCCAGGACCGTAGGCCGCCACAAGCTGATCTTGCAGTGGTTTTCCATCAAAAAATTCCTGAAGCAGCCAGCGCAAATGCCAGCTTCCTTGGCTGTGTCCTGCTAAGATGATATCCCGTCCATCATTCCAGTGCTCGAGGTAATGGACAAATGAAGCACGCACGTCTTCATACGCCAATTCCAATGCGGCCCAACTTGTACTGTCTTGCCATGTGAAGACTCCAATGTGAGCCTGTCGGTAACGTGGAGCGTACATCCTCCCTCCAATATTAAAGGCGCTTGCTTGTGCTCGCATGGGCATGTGCTCCGTGTCGCGATTGACTTGGTCGTTGTCCAGGTGCGCATTCCAATGATCCCCACGGAAGTACATAGTGGGATGGACAAAGAATACATCGACATCGATGGAATCCCATCGCGCTGGTGATGCAGTCGAAGGAATTTTTTTGGGGAGCTCGTCTGATGTGTCGAACCTCGATGGCAATGAAAACCAGGCGATTGGATCATCGTACCGTGGAGCCTCTCCCTTGTCCCATGTGAGTTCAAGTGGACTTTGCAGCGCACCGCAGCCTGAGAGTACCATGGTCGCTGTTGTGAAGCACATGAGGTATCGAACGCGAAGGATTGATGTCATGGTTTAGTCATACTGTGCCCTTTATCCTTGACAGATGAAGTCAAAACTCAAAGACTGAGCTAAATTACCCTCACAAATGTAGACCATGAGAAATTCGATTTTAGTTTTTGCTTGTCTGGCTGTGGTTGGAACCATGCAGGCTCAATCTCCGACGACCTATCAAATTGATGTCGCACTCGACCCGCTTGAAGTTAGAATGCAACCGCTCAATGTTACTCCGACAGATGCCCAGCAGCGTACTTTGAGGGAGCAGTCTGGGTGGAATCAATGGGCGGCGAATCATCCTCGCTGGCGCAGCATTATGGGGTCTGTAACAGGATTGCCGCACCGCGCGTTCGGACCAGCCATCGAAGTTCCCGGCTCGGATCTTGTGAGTCGTGCGCAACATTTCGTAGCCAACGATTTGGTTGATTTCGGCATCGGTTTCGAAGGTGAGTGGACGGTGGAAACCAAGACAGGTCAACACGATTGGGCTTTTGCGCAGCAAACTGTCAATGGAATTCCCGTGGAAGGAGGGAGAATCGTGACCAAATGGTGGGAAGGTCAACTCATTATGTGGGGCGCAGATTGGTACGGAGACGTGCCGGCTGAATCGGAATCGCCGCTTACTGAATTGGCTCAAATGGAAGCAGCCACTGCTGGCGTGGAGTTTGATGAATGGTACGAGGTGGAGATGGGTGATCAGGCCTGGGTGCCCGTGCTCGGACAGGGAGACGAGCTGGATTGGCATTTGGTTCAAAAGTGGATGGTGTCGGGTCGTGATGGTGCGATACCAAGGCGCTACGAAACAGCGGTCGACGTCAGCACAGGCGAAATCGTTTGGCGACAAAATCGCGTCGTTCACATCGACGGCAAATGGAGCGTGCCTGCGGCTGATGGGAAACCTGAACGAGCGGTATTGCGAATGGGATTGGATCGACCGGCTGATGCCATGGTGATCAGTGGAGTCATTTCATCGCAAGTGCATGAAATGTATCCATACGAAGGTGACGTTACCCTTCCCATGCCATCTTTGTCCTTGCCGATTACGGGAGGTGCTGTCTACACAGATAACGAAGGCGGATTTATAAGTGACGCGTCAGGACCTCAACTGGTGTCCGTGGCGCTAGAAGGACGATGGAGCACCGTGCTTACCAATGGAAGCACGCCTTCACTGGATGTACAGTTCGAAGATGGCTACAATGCAATGGATCTCTCTGATTTGGGAAATTTGAAAGAGCGCTCAGCCTACCGTTCAGTTTCCTTGATTCACGACCACATGAAGAGCTATATGCCGGACTTCACAGATCTTGATTGGTCCATCCCCACCAACATTGATGTAGCGGGAGAATGCAATGCTTTTTACGACGGTCAAAGTGTCAATTTTTATGATGCGGGCGGAGGCTGCAATGCGACCTCCTTGATTGCCGATGTTGTCTGGCACGAATACGGCCACGGGATCAATGATTATTTCTACAGCAGCTTGGGCTACAATTTCAGCAACGGAGCCATGAACGAAGGCTATGCTGATTTATGGGCCATGAGTCTAGGAAACATTGCGGAGATTGGAAAAGGGTTTTACACGGACAACGAGGACGGCATTCGAGCGTATGACCAGGAGCCTAAGGTGTACCCGCAAGACCTGGTTGGAGAGGTGCACGCGGACGGAGAAATCATTTGCGGAGCATGGTACGATACGCACTTGCTGATGGGAGGGGATTGGATGCAAACGATGTCCCTGTTCATTGATGCATATCCGGGCTTGCAGGCCACGGCCCCCAATGGCAGCGAAGGGCAAGCGTTTACGGATGTGCTCATTGATGTTTTGCAAGCCGACGATGATGACGGGGACTTATCCAACGGTACGCCCAATGATTTGGCCATCGTCGAAGGATTTGATATCCATGGTATTTCGGTCTTCAGTTATGCGGAAATCGACCACAACCCAGAAGAATTTTCGCCTGCAGAAACGGACATTGTGATCGAAGCCGAGACCTTTATCATCTTCCCGTACAACCTCTACTTTGAAGCCGTTAATCTCTGGTATCAAACGGAGGCTGGGGGAGAGTGGACGCAGGTTGTCATGGACAACCCCGACGGAAACGCCCTCTTCACTGCGCAAATTCCAGCTCAACCTGCGGGCTCCGTACTCGCCTATTATATGGGGATTACGGATGATTTTGGAGGGCTGTCGGCGGTGAATCCGGTGGCGGCAGCGAATGAAAGCTACCCCAACTTACCGCATTACTTGCTGGTGGGAGTAGAGCCTGTTTTGATCAACGATTCGGATGAATATTCTGACTTCGGAAATTGGACCACCGGATTGCCCGGCCAAGACAACGCAACGACGGGTATCTGGGAGGAAGCCATTCCGGTGGGTTCTTACGCGGAAGCCAATGACCCCAGTTCCGTTGTGGCTCCAACGCAAGACCATACAGTCGGCTTTGCGGGTTATGCGTTTGTAACAGGACTTAATCCCGGGGTCAATGACGGCATTGGTGTGAACGATGTGGATGCAGGCAAAACCACGTTGCTGTCCCCCATGATCGATTTGACGGCCTATGAAAATCCTGTGATGACCTATTGGCGCTGGTATGTCAATGCTCCCGCTACAGGGGCAAATCCCGCCTCGGATTGGTGGCAAGTAGAGTTGTCCAACGATGGAGGTCAGACATGGCAATATTTGGAAAACACGCTTCAACAAGATGTTTCATGGAGAAGAAAGGCGTTTCGTGTGGCTGATGTAATCGAGCCCACCGACGCGTTCCAAATGCGGTTCATTGCTTCGGATAGTACGACTCTTGGAGAATACCTTGACGGCGGCTCCCTCATTGAAGCTGCGGTGGATGATATCATTTTGTACGACCTTCCCAGCGGCCAATCCGTCGGAAGCCTTTCTGTATCTTCAGTCGAGGGTTATCCTAACCCAGCGCGAGATGCCATTGAAATGAAGGGATGGATGCCCGGAGCGACCCTTCGAGTTTTCCATGCGACTACAGGTCAGTTGGTGCATGAACTGCGAGCTCGTCAAGGCGTGACGAGGATGAATGTTTCGGGTTGGTCCGCTGGAATGTACCAAGTGGTAGGTGCGGATTCAGAAGGAAAGAGCGCCCAGTGGACGTTGGAAGTGGTTGATTGAAAATCGGTCAAATCTCGGAGAGGTCCTCGGCTGTCATCCAACCTACATTGCCGTTGGCAAGTTGAATCCTCCAGTGCGTCTCCGACCGTTGCAGCACCGTTACTTTGGTGCCCTCATGGAGCATGAAAAGTGTCATGCCTGAGGCGCCGGGCTCGTTTCGTACGGAAGATTCTGTGGCCATGACAATGGCGGCCTTGCTGGTTTCAATACGCTGAGAAGTGGATGCCACGAGGACCGCTGATAAAGCACCCATGACCAAAAGCACCGCAGCACTGGTTCCCAGGATTCTTCGGTTTTCCAACCGAACAGACCAAATCCTCCACGCCAACGCAACAAAACCGAGTGTCCAAGTCAACACCATAATGAGCATCCATAACCTAAACCGCCCGGGTGCGACGATCCGGTCCCACACATCCAATATGCCATTGGAGGGAAGGGATTCAATGCGGTCTTTCACTTGCGCATTGGCGAGCGTCAAATTCGCCTTGAGATCGGAGTTTCCTGGCGAGAGCCGCGCGGCCCTTTCATAGTGTAAAATCGCAGGTCCCCACGACTGCGTTTTGAAATAGGCATTGCCTAAATTGTATTCGCTCTCAAAGTGCATGTGCTCTGAAAGGATATTCTCATATCCTTCAATGGCAAGGGTGTAATTGCCTTCCTGATAAGCCGAATTGGCAGAATCAAATTGGAGACGAATATCCTCTTGCGCTGCGACGAGGGTGCACAACAGCCCGGTCATGAGAATCGATGATATCCGCTTCATGCGTTCCATGCTTTTTCGGTTTCACTTACCAAAGATTCAGCTTTCTGAAGCATGTCATTGGGCTGCAAGACTTGCGCCGGAGCGTACCGAGCCAAGTCCAGGTCGTCCAAGAGTGTTTTCCATGAAGCCACTAAGTTTGGGACATGAGTTTGCAATTCAACCAGAAGAGCATCTCGCTGCATTTGACTAGAGTTCCACTCCAGTTTTGCAAGCAGGTATTGCTCCAGTCCGCTGCCCAATGCGGGGTAAAATGCATTCGGTGTGTTAACCTGGTTGCGGGCGGCGCGCAATTCCTTGCGAACGTTTTGTCGGGCTTTCCTTTTGCGCGCGCTCTTGGGGTTTTGTTCCCACTCATTCCTGCGCCTCCGAACCCATGCCGAAAGCCCAAAAAGCATGGGGCCTATTGCAAGGAGGCTGGCCGTGAGGGGTTTCCGAAGGTCCCAGCGCGTCTTGGGCAGGCAAGGGCCACTCCATTCGGTATGGATGAAGTTGATGTCTTGGTTGAGAACCTGAACGTCCGTCTTGGCGTTGTAGTTCACAGGGCCCGCAGCCGCTGAGTCGTTTCTGTTCACACTTAACTTCAATGGGTTGGCATTCAATGTGCTGTATGCGTTTGTTCGCCAATTGAACCATTGGCCAGAAGGCAGAGGCATTGCATAGTCACCGGGTGCTCTCGGAATGACCACATAGCGAAACGTTCGACTCCCGGTCTCTCCATTTTCCGTGATTTTGACACGGTCAATGACTTCTGGATCGAAAACTTCAAATTCGCCGGGCCAGTTTAGATCAGGATCTTGGATGAACTTAATATTCCCTTCTCCGGAGAAAGTGAGGTCCAACGTGATGGCTTCGTTGGTACTGCACTCCCGTTGAGACTGCTCCGCCGAGACACGCAACCTTCCGAACGAACCCAAAAATGAGCGCGGAATCGGCTCAGGAAGGGGGGTGACGGTTATTTTGATCGGATCAGCAGATGCAGTAACATTTTGCCCGTCAAAAAAACTGGTGCGCATGTAGCCGACCAAATCAAATCCATCAATGATCAAGGTTCCCGTTTGCTGGGGAAAGAGCACCATGGTTCGCACCGTGGCAACATTGTATCGCTTCCCTGAAATAATTTGAGGCTCCCAGCGAGGTTCCGATGTTTCGACAGTTTCCTTCCAAAACCCTGGAGTCTCAGGAATGGTATAATTCCTAACATCAAGGTTGTTGGCTCGGTTAAAAATCTTGAATGAAACGGTGAGCGGTTCTCCAATGTGAACATTGCGTTTCGACGCTTCAATGATGCAGGCCACATTGCCCAAGTCTCGCTGGCCTCCGCCCTTGGATGTTTGGCCACGCGGGGTGACTTGAATAGTAAAAGCCTTGCTTTTGAGCGGGCTTTTAGAGCCTCTTAATTCAAAAGCTGGAACGGTGATGTTGGATTTGCTTGTGACCTGATAGGTGAAAGTGTATGTGCGTTCTGAAGTTCGCGTGCCATTGAAGATGGAGGTGCTGTTCGAGGTGCTTGGCCCGAAAAGCAATTTGAGTCCCTCGATGTCAGGAGCGTCAATGTTTCGCTTGATATTCTTTAGGGTAAAGGTGACCTGGACTTGTTCTCCCGTCCGGACAGAATTTCGATCTACACTGACTTCAAAAGCCTCCTGGGCTGAGCCGGTGAAGCCGGTCATCAAAAGGAAGATCATTCCGAAGAAATGCGATGCTGTGAGGTGCTGTTGCATTACCAATCCTTCTCGATTTTTTTCTTTTTCCCTTGGCTCTTTGCCCGCATCAGTTTGGCTTGGACTTCTTCTTCACCTCGCTCAAGGCTCTCCAATATACGCTCCATATCTTCTTTTGAAATCTGACCTTCAATTTGTTCTGGTGCAGCTGGCTGCTCTCCCTCACCTTGCTGCTCTTGTTCGTTTTGCTCTTGCTCTCCCTCGCCTTGTTGCTCTTGCTCGTTTTGCTCTTGCTCTCCCTCGCCTTGCTGCTCTTGCTCGTTTTGCTCTTGCTCTCCCTCGCCTTGCTGATCTTGCTCGCTTTGCTCTTGCTCTCCCTCGCCTTGCTGATCTTGCTCGTTTTGCTCTTGCTCGTTTTGCTCTTGCTCTCCCTCGCCTTGCTGATCTTGCTCGTTTTGCTCTTGCTCGTCATTGAGCATACGAAGCGCATACGATAGGTTATAACGAGCGGCCTCGTTTTGTGGGTTCGCTCGCAAAGCAGCCTTATACGCCTCAATGGCATTTTCAGGATCTTGTTCCATCAACAAGGAGTTCCCGATGTTGTGCCAAGCATCCGATTGCATGCGGGTGTCATCGTTTCCTTTGAGCGACTTCTGGAAGGCTTGCCGAGCTTCCGCCCCCTTCTCGGCAGACTCCATTAATGCGCGGCCTCTGTTGTAAGATGCAACGGCGGAAAGCGTTGAATGTGATTCGCCTTGGGCAAAAAGACTGTCCGATCCAGCCTCTCCGCGTTCGAACCGGTCAATTCCTTGAATGATGGACTGTTTGGCCGAATAATCTCCCCCTTGGGCTAGCCCAATCAACGGGCAAGCCAGCAGCGTAAAAAAGCCGCCCATTTTACTGAACATCCTGATCCACGTCATGCGATTCGGTGTTTTGATGAAACAAAAGGCCAATGGAGAATGCTTTCCAGCACTATGAGAACCATTGCCACAAGGAAGAACCAGCGGAATTGATGGTCAAATTCGGTGTAGGCAACGGTGGAGACTTCCGCTTGTTCCAGCGCCGCCATTGAGCTGAGGACAGGAGCAATGTTGACCACTCCAATGCCTGCCTGAACATAGGTGCCATTGCCTGCTTCCGCCACCTGAATCAGTGTGGCCTCGTCCAAAGCTGTGACAACAGGATCTCCATCGGCATCTTTCTTGAACCCTCGCGGACGACCAAGGCGATCAAACAACGGAATTGGAGCGCCTGAGGTTGTTCCCATTCCTATGGTATGTACTTCGATTCCCTGGGATGCGATGGACTCAGCCATCTCGATGGCATCGTCTTCGTGGTTTTCTCCGTCCGTCAACACGACAATCATTTTTGAAGCCAAAGACTCCTGGTCAAATCCATTGGCGCAAACTTCTATGGCTCGACCCACGGCAGTTCCTTGGATGGGGACCAAGTCAGTGGTGACTCCATCCAAAAATAACTTAACCGCTCCGTAGTCTGTCGTAATGGGGCATTGAACAAAGGCATCCCCTGCGAAGATCACCAGGCCAACCCGATCGCCTTCCAATTCATTGACGATACGTTGCACACTTTGCTTGGCTAAATCCAGTCGGCTCGTACCGGTGTCTTCTGCTCTCATGCTGGTTGATACATCCAGCGCAATCATAACATCCACCCCTTCACTTTTGACTTCTTTTAATCGCGCACCCACCTTGATATCCAAGATTCCAATCAAGATGCTTGCAAATGCCAATCGCCACAAGAAAAACCGCCAGCCGTGCAATTGAGGGCGCCACGATGGAAAAAGCCGGGGCCATAATTCTTCATCCGCGAGGGTCTTTGCCCAAAGTTGTTTTTGCCTCAGCCCCAACAAGAAAAAAACAAGAGAGGCAGGTAAAAGAAGCAATGCTCCCCACCAATCCACCTGCTCAAGCTGAACGTTTGGTGCTACACGCTGCACGCCATACCAGGTCAGTAGAATCGCCAACCAAAACCCAATTTCAGCCAATATCAGCCCCATACTTTGTGCGAAGACACGAAAGCGCGAGGATGCCGAAACAGCGGAAGATGGAGTGGGAACTGATTTCTTCATAGCAAGGTCCGGATTGCGAATTGGCGCAAGAAAAACTCGATAAAGAAAGCCAGAGCGGCAACCAAACCGAAGGGCAGGAACTCCTCTGTTTTCTGGTTGTACCGGAGAACGTTGAATTGGGTTTTTTCCAACAGGTCGATTTCCTTGTAAATGCTGGCGAGCTTATCCTCACTTGTTGCTCTGAAGTACCGACCGCCAGTGGTTGAGGAGATTTTTTTCAAGACATCCTCATCGATGTTGACTTCAATCCAGTCGTATTGATAGGTGTTGCCTACTTTGCGCACGGGGCTTCGGGCTTTGCCAATGGACCCAACACCAATCGTATAAACACGAATCTTGTTGAGTTTCGCCAATTGCGCCGCGTCGAGAGGCTCAATTTGTCCGGAATTATTCACCCCATCCGTGAGCAAAATGATGACTTTGCTTTCCGCTTCTGATTCCTTGAGGCGATTGACAGCAGTGGCAAGTCCCATGCCAATTGCCGTTCCCCCTTCGAGTAATCCTGTTTCAAGTTGGGAGATGCCATTCATCACAACACGCTGGTCCGTCGTCAAGGGAATTTGCGTGAAAGCCTCACCTTCATAAGCGACGACACCGATCCGATCATTGGGACGCTCTTCCACAAAGGTTGTTGCCACCGCCTTGGATGCCTCCAGTCGGTTGGGGTCGAAGTCTTTGCTGAGCATGGATGCGGATAAATCCATGCTGAGAACGATGTCGATGCCTTCCCGGGTCAGGTCCTCCACGGATGAAGAGGACTGGGGTTGCGCTGCAGCGATGCTCAACAAACCCAAGGACAAAGTCCGGAGTCCAAACGGAATTTCAGGGATGCTTTGAAATCCCATGGTCCTCCATTTTAGCTGGCTTTCAGGAGATTCCCAGCTCCAAATTAATCCAGCAAATCCGGCCTTGGATTGAATGGCGAGGCGAAAAACCACGTGCAAAATAGCCAAGGTTCCAAGCCACAACCATGCGGGATGGGCAAACTCGAAGTGTTGGGCGGCATATGTAAATGCGGAACCCACCATGAAGAGTGCTAGAATATGAGGAAGAAGCGTGGCTAGAGTCCGCATTATTCGGGGGATTCAGTGGGGTGAATTGCGGTGAGTTCAACAAAACGCATGCTGCGCTCGATGATGCGATGGTGGTCATCTGCACTCGGAGTCAACTTGGCGAATTTGACCAGATCCGTCAGGGCCAAGACTTCAAAGACCAGCTCTTGCTCTTCCTTTTTAAGAGGCAGTAAGGTCAAACCGCTTCGGATTTCATCCGTGGATCGTTCCATGGCTGGGAAAGCAAATCGCCCTTCGAAATAAGCGCGCAAGATGAGGCTCACTGCGGCATGGTGCTCCTTCACTCGTCCTTGCTTCCAAATCGCTTCGGTTTGGACGCGTTCCAGCTCACGCAGTGCGATGATATGGGCAGGCTCAAGTGGCTCAGGTTGAGTCTCGTCGGCAACAGGAATGCTTGGCTTGTTTTTGATTTTTCGAATAAGCCAGTAGGCCAGACCTGCCAACGCCAAAATGGCAAGAAGGAGCGGCAGCCATTTTCTCGCTTTTTCTTGCCAGGTCCATTCGACTTGCTTGATTTGTGCCGGGGCTGCAATTTTCCCCGCTTCTCCCGGGGGGCTGAGTCTGACCTCGAGCAACAAGGGGTTTGAAGCCAATGTGTCGGTGTCGTTCCAGACCAATTGAACAGGAGGAATCGCCCGAAATCCACTGTCCCAACTGGTAACCAGGAAGGTTTGCTCTACCCGAATGATGTTCTGATATTCCAAAGCTTCTAGAGCTAGGGTATCCAGAGGAAGCCGTTCCAAAATTTCCAATCCGCCCGGAAGGGTGTCGTTCCAGGTAGGCCAGGTAAACGAACCGGGTCCCTTGGATACATCCCAGTCAGCATACATGTGCAACGCTGTTGGTTCGCCAATGGCAATGACATTGGTGTCCAACACCTGTGTCACAGACTGGGCTGATGCGGAGCAAATTCCAGTTGCCATCAAGAGCGTCAGGCTCCACTTATTGATCTGGTTTTTCTTATCCACGGCGATCAAATAATTGCATCAAAGGTTGGACATAGGGCCGGTCCGTGCAGAGCACCGCTTGATCCACTCCCGATCGAGCAAACGTTGCCTTCAATTCCGCTTCGCGGATTTTTTCTTGTTTGGCGTGATTTTCACGGGTCTTTCTTCGTCCGGTAAAGACCCATTTGGCGTGTCCGGTTTCCGGATCTTGCACCATGATCCACCCAACCGAAGGGAGCAATCGGTCGAGGGGATCGGTGACCCGCAGGGCGACTAAATCATGCTTTCTGCCCGCTTGGCGGAGCGTTTTGTCAAAGCCTTGATCTCGAAAATCTGAAATGAGAAAGGCGATGGTCCTTTTTTTCATAGCCGACAAAAAGTGACTGAGTGCGGAGTCGATGTCGGTGCCTTTGCCCTCCGGCTCAATCTCAATGATTTCTCGAATGATGCGCAGGATATGCGACCGCCCTTTCTTTGGAGGGATGAATCGTTCAATCCGATCACTGAATAAAATCGCCCCCACCTTATCATTATTGCCCATGGCGCTGAACGCCAGCAATGCGCTTAATTCAGTGATTAAATCTCGCTTGCTTTTTTGACGGGTCCCCGTTGAATTGGATCCGCTTACATCAATGAGCAGAAAAACAGTCAGTTCGCGCTCCTCTTCAAAGACCTTGACATAGGGGTGTCCCATGCGGGCAGTTACGTTCCAATCAATCGTTCGGATTTCATCGCCGTGCTGATATTCACGGTTTTCACTAAAGGCCATGCCGCGTCCTTTGAACGCGCTGTGGTATTCTCCAGAGAAGATCCTGTCGCTCAACCCTCGGGTTTTTAATTCTACCCGGCGTACACGCTGAATCAGTTCTGCTGTGTCCATGTTGCGGGATTGCACGGCTCAGGCTCGCCTCACGGCACCTGAACGTTGTCCATGATTTCGGTGACGATTTGCTCTGTGCTGATGTTTTCGGCCTCGGCCTCGAACGTCAAGCCTATGCGGTGTCGCATCACGTCCATAGCCACGGCACGCACATCTTCGGGAGTCACATAGCCCCGGTGATTCAAGAACGCGTGTGCTTTGGATGCCACCCCCAGACCGATGCTGGCCCGCGGAGATGCTCCGAAATTAATCAATTGGGAAAGATGGCCCATACCATACTGACCCGGCTCTCGAGTAGCGAAAACCAAGTCAACGATGTACCGCTCAATTTTTTCGTCCAGGTAAATTTCCTTAACGAGCTTCCGCGCTTGGATCACATCGCTTGGTTTCACGACGGGATGCGGCTTCGGTAAACCCTCGGGTGACAAGTTGGCCCGAACGATTTTCTGTTCTTCTGATTTGGTCGGGTATCCGATGACCACTTTCAGGAGAAAGCGATCTACTTGAGCCTCGGGAAGGGGGTAGGTCCCTTCCTGCTCGACTGGATTTTGTGTAGCGAGCACAAGAAAGGGGCTCGGCAAGGGGTACGACTCAGGTCCAATGGTTACCTGACGCTCTTGCATCGCCTCGAGGAGCGCGCTTTGCACTTTGGCCGGAGCTCGGTTAATCTCGTCAGCCAAAACAAAATTGGCGAAAATCGGCCCCTTCTTCACACTGAATGATTCGGATTTTTGGTTGTAAATCATGGTGCCAACCAAATCAGCTGGAAGCAAATCCGGCGTGAATTGGATGCGACTAAATTGTCCTTCAATGGATTCGGACAGGCTCTTGATTGCGAGAGTTTTTGCCAAACCGGGGACACCTTCAAGCAATACGTGTCCGTTTCCAAGTAAGCCAATAAGCAGGCGATCTACCATGTGGCTTTGGCCCACGATGACTTTGTTAAGTTCCATGCGGAGCAAATCAATAAATTGACTTGCCTTTCCGATGCGCTCATTCAATGCGCGAATGTCTGGAGCAGAAGAGGATGGCGCTGCAGTGGTTTCATTGGTTACCACATCAGTCGCTGCTGTTGCTTCTATTTCGCTCGAAAATTGATTCGATTCTTGATCCATTTGGTTAGATTCCTTTGACATTTGACTTCGAGGTCCCGCGAATATACCTTTCGGGCTTGAGCCGGGTTGGGTCAACTTCATAAAATCATGTTAAAGCGTCATGAACAAAAAAAAACACGACTTCACCACCTTGATTGATTGCGTCAGAGAATTCCACGATTCATTTGGCATTGCCAACGCGGAGTCTCCTCAAGGCCAATTGCACGAAAACACAGTGCGCTTGCGGCATCGGCTGATGGCAGAGGAAAACGAAGAATACCTCGAAGCGGCATTGGCAGGCGATGCAGTTGAAATTGCCGATGCGCTGGGGGATCAATTGTATATCTTGTGCGGAACGATTTTGAGCCATGGTATGCAACATGTTATCGAAGAGGTCTTCATGGAAATTCAATCGAGCAACATGTCCAAACTTGGCGCTGACGGCCAACCCATTTACCGCGAAGACGGAAAAGTCATGAAAGGCCCTGATTATTTCAGGCCAAATATCGCTGCCGTGCTCACCGGGGATATAGTGGAGTGATGCAACGAGCATTCAATTGGGCCTTGGAGCGGGCAAAACGAGGTCAATTCTTTTGGCTCAATGCGATTTTTAGACGAATTCTTCCGTTCAATGCCCCGCACGGTATTCGGATCCGATCATTTGACGCGGGAGCTGTCCAGGTCATGCTGCCTTCGCGAAGGGCCAATCAAAACCACCTCAAGGGAATGCATGCTTGCGCCATAGCGACAGCGTGTGAATTTTGCTCCGGAATGGCCGTCCTTTCGCGGTTCGATATGTCTTCTTATCGATTGATTATGAATAGATTGGAAGTGAATTATGTGCGGCGACCTGCCAAGGGGGATTGTACGGCCCACGCTGAGATCCCTGCGACTTTGGCTGCTGAAATTTCGACGATGATGGAAGAAGCCACCGACGGGGCTGCGCGCTTTCAGATGGAATCCATTCTCAAAGATCGAGAGGGAAAAGAGGTCGCAAAGGCGATGGTGCATTGGCACGTGAAGGCTTGGGATGATGTGCGTTTCAAACCAACGTCTTGACGTTCGAAAGTCCGCTTATCTTGCCTTTCCGCTGCGATCAAGGTCGTATCTTTGCACACGAAATTTAGAGCGAAAGCACCATGATCAACATCACCTTACCAGACGGATCTCAGCGACAAGTTGAAAAAGGGACCACTGCGCTCGACGTGGCGATGGGCATTAGCGAGGGGCTTGCTCGAAATGTTTTGGCAGCCGAAATCAATGGTGAGGTATGGGACCCCCAACGACCTATTGATGAGGACGCTGCTTTGAAGTTGCTGACGTGGAACGACGACGAGGGCAAGCGAACGATGTGGCATAGTTCTGCCCATCTTTTGGCCGAAGCACTCGAAGCAATGTACCCCGGGGTCAAGTTCTGGGTTGGTCCACCGATTGAGAACGGTTTTTATTACGACGTAGATTTTGGCGAGCACACCATTTCCGACAAGGATTTCCCGGCGATAGAGGCCAAGATGATGGAGTTGGCCAAACAAAAGAATCCGTTTGTCCGGTCAGAAATGTCCAAGGCAGCTGCGATTCAATACTTCAAAGAGAAGGACGACGAATACAAGTTAGATCTGCTGGAAGGTCTTGAAGACGGGACCATTACTTTTTATAAGCAGGGCAATTTCACCGATTTGTGCAGAGGACCCCATATGCCGCACACGGGGTTTGTCAAGGCGGTGAAAGTTATGGCCATTGCTGGTGCATATTGGAAGGGAGATGATTCCAACAAACAGTTGACGCGTGTTTACGCGATTACTTTTCCCAAGAAGCAAGAACTCAATGCTTACTTGGAATTGTTGGTTCAAGCAAAGGCACGAGATCATCGTAAGCTGGGCAAGGAGATGGACTTGTTTCATTTCTCTGAAAAAGTCGGTCAAGGGCTGCCACTTTGGTTGCCCAAAGGCGCAGATCTTCGGATGCGATTGGAAGCTTTTCTGAAGAATGCGCAGCGAAAAGCCGGTTACGAGCCTGTGATTACCCCGCACATAGGCAACAAGGAATTGTACATCACGAGTGGCCACTATGCCAAGTACGGTGAAGATAGTTTTCAGCCCATCAGCACCCCAGCAGAAGGTGAAGAGTACTTGCTCAAGCCGATGAATTGTCCTCACCATTGTGAGATATTCAAGGCACGTCCGCGCAGTTATCGTGACTTGCCGGTGCGTTTTGCGGAATTTGGCACCGTTTATCGCTATGAGCAATCAGGGGAATTGCATGGACTGACCCGCGTGCGCGGTTTCACCCAGGACGACGCGCACATTTTTTGCACGGTCGACCAGGTGAAGAAGGAGGTGAGCCAGGTGATTGATTTGGTCTTGTACATCTTCCGGACGCTGAAGTTTGAGGACTTCATAGTTCAGGTGAGCTTGCGCGATCCGGAGAACCCAGATAAGTACATTGGTGCGGATGAAAATTGGAACAATGCCGAAAAGGCCATCCAAGAAGTGGCCGATGAAAAGGGCTTGAAAACCGTGGTAGAGCTCGGCGAAGCTGCCTTCTACGGACCGAAACTTGATTTCATGGTACGCGACGCAATTGGACGGAAATGGCAGTTGGGTACGGTTCAAATCGATTACAATTTGCCGGAGCGTTTTGAGCTGGAGTATGTTGGAGCAGACAACGCCAAACACCGTCCTGTAATGATCCACCGAGCTCCATTTGGATCGATGGAACGATTTGTGGCCATTTTAATCGAGCATTGTGCAGGGAAGTTCCCCTTGTGGCTCACGCCAGAACAAGTGAAAATCCTGCCGATATCGGACCGTTTCAACGAATATGCAGAAAGGGTTTCAAAAGTCCTTGAAAATCACGATATTCGCGCCCTCGTTGACGACCGGTCTGAGAAGGTGGGCAAGAAGATTCGCGATGCTGAATTGGAAAAGGTGCCTTACATGCTCATACTGGGAGAAAATGAGGCCAAAGAAGGAACCGTCTCTGTGCGAAGGCAGGGAGAAGGGGACTTGGGAGGTATGAGCGTCGAAGCCTTTGCCGAACACATCCGTTCGGAAATCGCAGCGATGCTAAAGGAGTGAGATGTATCATTTAAAACCCGAGCGTTATAGCCATTAGAAGAAAAAGGACCCCTTATCGGGGCCGCGTCAGGAGAGAAGATCTTCACCGAATCAATGAAAAAATTGAAGTGGCAGAGGTACGTGTGGTAGGGGACAATGTTGAACCTGCCGTCATGCGAACCACTGATGCGATCCAATTGGCACGCGAGTTGGGTTTAGATTTGGTCGAAATTTCGCCCAATGCTGACCCACCTGTTTGCCGTGTCATTGAATACAAGAAGTTCTTGTACGACCAAAAGAAGAAGCAGAAGGAAATAAAAGCGAAGCAGCAAAAAGTGGTTGTGAAGGAAATTCGGTTTGGTCCGAACACCGATGACCACGATTTTCAATTCAAATTGAAGCACGCGAAGAAATTTCTGCAAGAAGGCTCCAAGTTGAAGGCGTATGTTTTCTTTCGAGGTCGAACCATTGTCTTCAAGGAGCGTGGAGAGATTTTACTTCTAAAGTTTGCGCAGGAACTCGAAGAATTTGGAACAGTGGAACAGCTGCCAAAGCTCGAGGGGAAGCGAATGACCGTCTTATTCAATCCGACGAAGAAATAATCAATTAAAAATCTAAGGCCATGCCGAAGATGAAAACCAAAGGAAGCGCGAAGAAGCGTTTCAAGTTTACGGGGAGTGGAAAGATCAAGCGGAAGCATGCCTTCAAGAGTCACATCTTGACGAAGAAGGGCACGAAGCAGAAGCGCAATTTGACGCACACCACGACAGTCGACAAGGCTGACGTGCCAAGCATCAAGCGCCAACTTTGTGCATAAGCACTCCGCAAGTCTACCACTGAACCCGGTCATGTTGAACCCGGTAACCGGCCCAGAAGCCTGGATTAACCCAGCGCCGTCTACCAAAAAAACAATTTAAAATGCCAAGAGCAACCAATTCCGTCGCATCGAGGACTCGACGAAAAAAAATCCTCAAGATGGCCAAAGGGTACTACGGTGCCCGGAAGAATGTTTGGACCGTCGCAAAGAACGCCGTTGAAAAAGGACTGTTATATGCTTATTCAGGACGGAAGCAACGCAAGCGTCAATTCCGCACGTTGTGGATTCAACGAATCAATGCGGGTGCCCGTCAGCATGGAATGTCGTACAGCGAGTTCATGGGAAAGTGCACCAAGAAAGGAATCGAATTAAATAGAAAGGTCCTAGCCGATTTGGCTATGAATCACCCAGAGGCTTTTAAGGCTGTGGTTGATCAGGTGAAGTGATTTCACAGGCTGTTATTTGTGACTCAAATCACGTATAATTGCGTGATTAAATTAACACGTCAAAAAATGAAAATTCGAATGAAAACAGGGTGGTACTTGAGTGGAGTTCTTTTTGCTGTGGCACTCATCGGTTGTGCGGGGGACTCCGCAACTCCATTGAGCGAGCAGGAAGTAAGGGAATTTGCTGTCAATCACATCGAATCTCAGGTGGGATTCGATGAAGCTGTCGAACCTTACAAGTCCGGGTTGTCATCTGAAACCAAATACTTCACAACAAATCAGGATGAGCCGAAAAATGCCAACTTAGAAAACGTTGACGGAGCTTGGTTTTTTGAAGATTCGGTGAAGGCGGACGTCATGGATGTACAGCTGTATGGTTCTGCTGCCAGTGTCATGGGAGTGATGTACTTTCATACGCTGGGTGCCGTAGGACAGCGATCGTTTCATGGTACAGTGGTCCGAGATGGTGATCGGCTTCGATGGGATCGTTGGTTTCATCAAGATCATGGACAGTTGGCTAAGAATTACATCCCCAACAATTCTGATGTGGAAGGGGCCGTAGCTCTTTGTAATTCTATGGCGTGGATGGCGCTTCAAGGCGATGGATCTGCGGCTGGTGAGGTTTCGGATTCACTCATAGCTATGGATCCTTCCATGGCCTTAGCACACGTTGGATCTTTGTGGCGAGCCTGGTTTGCAGGAGACGGAGAGGCGTGGGAGGCGAATGTTGCAGAGGCTGTGGAGAAGAGCCAAGATTCTGCTACAAAGTATTACTTCATGTCGCACTCAGATGTTTTTGGGGATCAGTTAGAGAATGCACAAAAGGCCTACGCTCTGGCATCTGATTCACCGCTAACTCAAATACAGTATGCTTGGCATTTGATGGCTGTGGATGCTGCTGCAGCACGGCTTATTTTGGAGCAAACGGCGAAGCGCTGGGGAGCTCTGGGGGCGCCGAATAACCTCTTAGGGTATTTGAATATGCGCGAAGGTGACATGGAAAGTGCGGAAATTTGCTTCAAGCGTTATGTACGCTTGGCTCCTGATGTAGCGAATGCTCACGATAGCATGGGTGATTTCTATGCGAAAAAAGGGGATAACGAAAGTGCCCGTGCATGTTATGCCAAAGCCATTGAATTGGACGATTCGTTTGAGTCTTCGAAGAAAAAAATGGCTGAACTCGATTCTTAAATAGTCTGCCATTGGTGGTGTGAAAGGATCACCTTAAAAGAACAAAATCCCGGGATTACTCTCGGGATTTTTTTTATCTCTGAACGAAAGCATCAAATGAAAGGACTCTCTTCAATCATCTACTTCGCTTTCAAGGCTCTCTCTTTGGCGAGTGCAGCGACAGTGTAATCAGGTTTTATCCGCAGAGCTTCGCTGTAATCGGTAAGGGCACCTGTAATATTGCCTTGACTTTCCCTCGCAAGCCCGCGGTTTAAAAACGCCTGATGATAATAAGGGAGGTGTTGAATTGCCTTCGTGAACCAATATTCTGCGCTGTCGTACGCGCTGTAGTATTCTAAATGAATATACCCCTGATTGAACGACGCTGTTGCATTGGTTGAATCAATCGAAAGGATTTCTCGGTACAGCTCTAGCGCTTGTTCATTTCTGGATTCTCCTTGCAAGTAAATGGCGAGATTGTACCGAGCCTCAACGGACTGGGGTCTCAGTTCGATGGCCGATTTATAAAATTCTTCTGCGAGCGGATTGCCTTGCTCAGCCAAGTAGAGGCCCAAGCTAATGAAACCATCAAAAAAGCCCGGGTTGACCTCCAATGCGGTTTGGTATGAGCTTATTGCCTTATCAGTTGCGCCGGTGGATGCATAGATTTTACCCTTCATCCAGTAGGCTTCATGAAGTTGGTCGTTGATTCGAAGGGCCTCGTTTAAGTCATCAAACGCACGTTCGAATTGGTTGAGGTGAATATTGAACTCAGCACGTTTGAGCAAACACATGGTACTTCCGTCAGCATAAGCGATGCAATTATCCAATTCCTCCATGCATGCATCAAAATTTTGCATGCGGTACAGCATGTCGGCACGATTCTCCCAGCCAGGTGCAAAACTGGAGTCGGCCTTCAAGGCCAATCCCCAATCCTCATATGCGCCCTGCGGGTCACTTTGATTTACTTTCCAAAGCGCGCGCTGATGGTATCCTTCTGGGTCATTCGGATTCTGAATGATTTTGGCATCCATATCCGCTAACATGTCCGCTAAGTTCGCTGAAGGCTCTGCCGAAACATTTGACGTTGGGTCAGGCTCACTGCAACCTGAGAACAGGCCAGCACAGAAGATGCCAGCAATGAAAACAGCAAGGGCACTCGGAAGAAGTGCCCTGAACTGGTGTGCAAGAGTTGAGTGCATCAATCTTTTCGGTTGACCGTGTGGTTAAACTGCCTCGACTTCTTCTACGAGCTTAGGTGCAGTTTCCTTTCGGATGGCTTCCTTGATTTTGCCTTCGAGCTCTTCCATGAGTTCTGGGTTGTCCTCAATAAGATTGCGCACCGCGTCGCGGCCTTGGCCTAATCTGGTCTCTCCGTAACTGAACCACGATCCGGATTTCTTGATGATGTTCATGTCCACACCCAGGTCGATAATTTCGCCTGATTTGGAAATGCCTTGTCCATAAAGAATGTCGAATTCTGCACGTCGGAATGGTGGGGCGACCTTGTTCTTTACCACTTTTACCTTGGTCCGATTGCCGAGTACTTTATCGCCGTCTTTCAGTTGTGTTGATCGGCGAATATCCAGGCGCACAGAAGAGTAGAATTTCAAAGCGTTTCCACCCGTGGTTGTCTCGGGATTGCCAAACATCACTCCGATTTTTTCACGCAATTGATTGATGAAGATGCAACAGCATCCTGTCTTGCTGATGGATCCGGTGAGCTTTCGCAACGCCTTTGACATCAACCGCGCTTGCAAACCGACGGACGAATCGGACATTTCACCTTCAATCTCTGCCCGAGGAGTAAGGGCCGCTACAGAATCGATGACAATGAGGTCAATGGCGCCAGATCGGATTAAGTTGTCGGCAATCTCTAAACCCTGCTCACCGTTATCAGGCTGAGAAATAAGCAAGTTTTCGGTGTCTACGCCCAAGTTTTCGGCATAGAATTTATCAAACGCGTGTTCTGCGTCAATGAAGGCACAAATTCCACCTTGCTTTTGCGCTTGCGCAATGGCGTGCACAGCCAGGGTGGTTTTGCCTGAACTTTCAGGGCCGTAGATTTCCACTACCCGGCCGCGAGGATACCCCTGAATACCGAGGGCCAGATCCAAGGTTAAGGAACCTGAAGGAATGGACTCGACGGCTTCCACCACTTCATCCCCCAGTTTCATTACGGCTCCTTTGCCGTAGGTTTTGTCCATGCGGTCCAATGTCAATTGGAGCGCCTTCAATTTTTGTGTATCTACAGACATTTTTTCTTGTTTTGGACGAAGGTATCCTACCTACATCGTAATGGACTTACGGAGTGGGGTCTTTTTTGTCAACGATGTGCCCACTTTTGTCTTCGTGAAGGAGTTACAGGCCAAATCCGGCTAGAACTTCAGCTGCGTGGTCTTTCGTTTTTGGCTTGAGAATCACAGATTGGATGATCCCCTTTTCGTCGATTAAAAAAGTCGTGCGGTGGGTGCCTTCATATTCTTTTCCCATGAATTTTTTCAACCCCCAAACCCCAAAAGCTTGATGCAGTGAGTGATCTTCGTCGCAGGCCAAATCGAATCGGATTCCATACTTATCGATGAACTTTTGATGCTTTGCAGCAGGGTCGGGACTAACGCCCAGAATTGAAATGCCCGCTTCAGCGAGTGCATCATAGTTCTCTGTAAGGTTGCAGGCTTGGGCTGTGCATCCCGGTGTCATGTCACGGGGATAAAAATAAAGAGCGAGTTTTTTACCAGCATAATCTGATAGCGATCGTTCCGTTCCGTTTTGTACGGTTGTTGAGAACGAAGGAGCCGTCGTTCCGGCTGTTAATGGTGAAGCTATTTGTTCCATATGTGAATAACCGTTTTTTTTCCTGCAAGTTCGTTACCCTTCTCTGCATTATTCTTCCCAATTTGCCAATTCATGTCGAATCCTCATCAATACGTAGACGTCCTCGTGCCGTTGCCGTTGCCCAAGCTTCTAACGTATTCCCTCGAAGGGGTTGAGGAAGAGGTGATTGAGGGCATGCGGGCGGTCGTTCAAGTAGGTGCTAGAAAGATGTATACGGGGTTGATATGGAATCTGCACAATGATGCTCCCACGGCGTATGCTGCTCGGCCCATTGAAACATTGATTGATGTGCGTCCAGTCATTACCCATGAACAAAGAGCGCTTTGGACGTGGATGTCCGAATACTACATGTGCACGCGAGGGGAAGTCATGGCTGCCGCATTGCCTGCCGGTCTGAAGTTGTCGAGTCAGTCCCGTTTGGTGATACATCCTGAAGCCAATGAATCGGTCGTGAATGCACTGGATTCTCGGGCAAAGGTTTTGTTTCAATCTATTCAGGCACGAGGTGGTATTCAGCTTTCCGAAGCGGGGCCGATCTTGGACTTGAAGAATCCTCAGCGTTGGGTGAATCAGTTGCTGGAAGCGCAATTGATCGTCTCAGAAGAAGAATGGAAGGAGCGTTATCGGCCCAAAATGGAACGGACGCTTCAACTGCATGTCGACTTCCAGCGGGAAGAGGTGTTGATGGAGCTTTTGAGTCATTTGGATGCGCGTGCTCCGAAACAAGCGCGGATTTTGGAAGCATACTTGGCCTTGTCCAAGGCTTCGGAAGGCGAATTCACAGAAGTCCTGATCGAGAAACAAGTGCTTGCACACGCCGAAGCCACCACCGCGACGATGAAGCGCATGGAGGAAAAGGGCATCTGGGAGCGAGGTGAGCGGCCGGTTAAGGGGGAGCTCGCTTTAGAAAGCGGTGAGCAGAAGCCCTTGCCTGAATTGAGTGACTTGCAGAACCGAGCGTTTCAGGCATTGTCGTTGAGCCGCGAGAACCAGCGGATGGCACTGTTGCATGGCGTCACGGGATCGGGAAAAACGGAAGTTTACATTCATCTCATAGCCGATGCATTGGAACGTGGACAAACCGTGTTGTTTTTGGTGCCTGAAATCGCCCTGACGACGCAGCTCATTCAACGCATGTCCATTCACTTTGAACGGTTCATGCACGTCTATCATAGCCGATTTACTACCCGAGAACAAACCGAAACTTGGCTCAAAGTTTTGGGAAAACCCGGGAATCCGATGAACCCTCAATTGATCATTGGTCCTCGCTCCGCGTTGTTTTTACCGATGCAAAACCTCGGGTTGATTGTGGTCGATGAAGAACACGAGCCCAGTTTCAAGCAATTTGATCCTGCTCCGCGCTACCAGGCGCGTGATGTCGCCATGTGGATGGCTCAAAAGGCCTCGGCATTCGTAGTGTTAGGCTCCGCTACGCCTTCCGTGGAGTCGCATTGGTTTGCGCAAAGTGGTAAAATGGACTTGGTGAAAATGAATGAGCGATTTGGCGGTGTGATGTTGCCTGAGATTTGGTGTGCGGATATGAAAAAGGCCCATCGGCAGCGGGCGATGCACGGTCACTTCTCGCGGTTGCTCAAGCAGGAAATGGAGGCCGTACTGAAAGAGGGGCGCCAAGTAATCTTGTTTCAAAATCGCCGCGGGTACAGCCCCATGTGGCAATGTGAAATGTGCGCTTGGATTCCTGAGTGCGAGCGATGCGATGTGCCTTTGACGGTGCATAAATGGAAGAATGAACTGAACTGCCACCACTGTGGCTACCGGGTGGATCCTCCGCCACCGAGTTGCGCTTCGTGCGGGAAATCGGTGATGAAGCCCAAAGGCTTAGGCACGGAGCGGATTGAGGAGGAATTGGCTGAGTTGTTTCCATCGGCCCGCGTGGCACGGATGGATGCGGACACGACGCGAAGTCGAAACAGCCATCAACGGCTGGTACAGGCGTTCGCGAGCCGCCAATTTGAAATCCTTGTGGGCACCCAAATGGTGACCAAGGGGCTGGATTTTGAACATGTCGGCCTTGTTGGCGTTTTGAGTGCCGATCGCATGCTGAACTTCCCGGATTTTCGCAGTTTTGAGCGAGCGTTCCAGATGCTCACCCAAGTTGCCGGCCGGGCTGGCCGGGCAGGTGACCGGGGCAAGGTCATTTTGCAGACCTACAATCCGGACCATTGGGTCATCACCAAGGTGATGGCGAATGATTACCAAGGACTGGTGCAGCAAGAGCTGATCGAGCGCAAAAACTATCGGTATCCACCGTTTGTCCGGTTGATTCGGTTAACCCTTAGGCATACCGATGTCGCTCGATTGGATATTGCAGCCGAGGTGCTTGCAAATCGGCTCAAGCAGCGTTTTGTGGGCAGAGCAATTGGTCCGGAAACTCCGATGATCAGCCGCATCAATGACCTGCATCACCGCGTTATTCTGCTCAAGTTTGAGCGGGAAATGCCTCCGGCTCATTACAAGCCATTGTTGGCTGCTGATCTCGAAGCTTTTCAGTCGGATGAGCGCTTTAAGCGAATCCGAATTACTGCGGACGTTGACCCGGCCTGATCGCGAACGAACGTCCAGAGGGTGATTGGACTTGCCAGATTTGATTTGCTGCAATGACAAACCCCAAGCGGTCTGTTGCAATGTGCACCGGTGCGTTGGGCAAATCCATGTTTGACTCGTGCATCAGTTGTCCAACGGGATTGTACACTCGGAGGGTCCATGTACCCGCAATGGGTGATTCCACGCGCAAAGCGTTGGCGGTCCACTGCACAGATTCGGTTATTTCGAGTGGCTCAGTAATCGCACTGATGGCACCGAATGCATGAAAGGACGGAGTGCCGCTGCCGCTGTTCGCCACTCCGAGCGTGTCAGTAGCAATCGCATAGCTGATGTCGGCGGGATTTGAAAGGCCAGAACCTGCACCTTGGACGACGATTTCAGATGTGCTAAAATCGTTGGAGTATCGGGTGATGCGGGCAGGAGACCACGAACTAACGTAGAACCTTCCTTCTCCATCCATATCGATGCCGTCTAGGTTGCCCATTCCGGTGTTGGGAACGATCTCACTCAATGCAGCCGTCTCCAAATCGACACTTATGATGGAAGCGTTGTTGCCCCAATTGACGACCAAAGCACGGTTATTTTCGTCGTCAATGACCACTCCGTTGGGGGTGGTGCCGGTCGAAGAAACCAGCACCTCGCTCACCATGTTGGCTGGATCGGATATGTCAATCCGATGGAGCTTACCCGTGGAAAAATCACTGACGATCAATTCGCCGGATCGGCTTCCCATCCCATTCAAAAAAACAGCACCTGAAATATTGGTGCTCCCGACCAATGCTGCAGTGGTCAGATCGTAGGCTCGGACGACATTGTTGCCAATGGCATATAAATGACCATCCATGACTTCCATCCCATGGCTTGCGGTTGCATTTCCAAAATAGTCGTAGCTCAGACCACCATCTGCTGTCGAGAGAATTGAAGTGTTGTTGGAAATGAACCAACGGTTTTCGGACGGGTCATATTCGGCCGCTTCGATGTTTCCGGGTGTTTGTGCATGCACGAGTAGGAGAGGCAGAGCAGTGCCCAGGAGCAAAAGAATGTGTTTCATTCTGAGGAGGATAATTGAGATTTTACGTAAAGTCGGGTGATGCCAAACCAAAACAAAGAAAATAAAGCGGTCGCACCGAATGCATAGAGAACAAATTGGAAAGGTTCAGCGACAGAGGGGACGGGCGGTGCATCCCAAACGCTCCCTGCTTCACCATGAAGAATAGCGCGAATACGCCTCCATGAATTTCGCATCAAATAATAACTTCCTAATCCCACGATGGGAGCCAGGATCAGCCAGGCTCGAAACCAAGGTTCATAGAGGGTTTTTGCGTTATGCTTGTGATGCTTGGTGTTCAAGTGCTTCATGGTTTTCAGCGCTCGCCGAATATAGCGCTTCCGATTCGGACCAAGGTAGATCCCTCATCGACTGCGATTTTCCAATCGCCACTCATGCCCATGGAGCAGGTGGTCCACCCGCCTGGATTCAATGCATCGAACTGCTTTCTCAGCCGTTTGAATTCCCGGGTAACTTGGGACGTGTCATCGGTAAAGGTTGCCATGCCCATCAGACCTTGGACCACCGTGTTAGTCAAGGGATGCGTTGCGAGCGATTCGAGAAGGGTCTCCAACCCTTGATCGTCCAGCCCATGTTTTTGAGTTTCTTGTGCAATGTGCAATTGGAGCAGCACGGAAGTGTTTCGATTGGCGTTGCGACTTCGTTTGTCAATTTCGTCCAGCAGTCGCCGGCTATCAACCGCGTGAATGAGGTGCGCGTGCGGGACCACTTGTTTTACTTTGTTGGTTTGCAGGTGGCCAATGTGGTGCCAACGAATATCGGACCGATCAAAATGAGCGGCCTTTTGAGCCATTTCCTGCGTTCGATTTTCCCCCAAATCCAATTGACCGGCGTCCAATGCTTCAGCCAACAATTCGACTGGCTTGGTTTTGCTGACGGCAACCAAGGTCACCTCTTGGGGAAGGTCCATTCGAATGGACGCTAAGCGGTCAGCGATGAGGAGCGGATTTGGGGTCATTGAATGTCGTGAATGAAAAGTCCGCTGCGCAATTTAGGCTCCACCCACGTGCTTTTGGGCGGCAGGTATCCACCACGGTCCGCCGTTTCCTTGATCAGGCGGGTGGGGACAGGATGCAATTCAAACACCACGGAATCGGGTTGCTTCATGACGCGTGCTCGCAGGTCTGCACTATTCAGTGTGCCAGGAATGTAGGCGAGACGCTTGTCATTTCTGGGATCCTTGATGTTCAGTTCCGGCTCGAAAAAGGTGCGCTGCAATTGAGCAGCATCCACTTCCATGCGACCCAATTGGTCAGCGGGTTCTTTCAAGTGAAGCACCCAATTGGCCTGTGCGTGGTGGACATGAACAATTCCGACATCGCTGGGGGGGCTTGCATGATTGGGTATGCGCTGTACATGGTCTATTTCGGTCATGCGCCGAAATGCCTCATCCCACTCTTCAGGACTCCAAGGCATGCCAATGATTTCCCGGTGGTACCCTCTGACAACCAATTCGGATTCGGGTACCGCAAATGTCAATACGTGTTGTTTCGCTGAATCGTGAGGAAACTTTTCACTCAGTATCAAGCTCGAGGCCACCCGGTGATGTCCATCGGCCAAGTACATGGAGGATACATTTTCCATGGCGTCAGAAATTTCCAAAGAGGCGATTTCTCCCACAATCCACACGGTATGGCGAATGCGGTCAGTGGTGCTGAAGTCTATTTCCGGTGAGTGGTTCTGGATCCATGCATCGATGCACTGCTGAGTCGCCCGTCCAGGAGCATCTTGGTCGGGGAACATGCACAGAATCGGTTCAGCATGGCACCCGACCGTATTCAGGTACTTTGCGAACAAGCGTTCTCGTTTTTGCAACGTTTGTTCATGGACTTTCAATCTGCCTGACCGGATACTTTCCACAGCCAATGTGCCAACTACCCCCGTGCAACTCGATGTCGGCGTGGTTTGACGGTAGATGGCGATGTGGTTTCCTTCCAGTCGTTGGAGCAGTCCGTCCGCAACGAATTCTTCAAAGCGATTTCGAACGAGGGCAAAGAAACCTTCTGAGCCTCGCTTGGCTTTGGCTGCCTTCGTTCCTGCTGGATTAATGACGTGCAGAAAGGAGTACGGGTTTCGGTCCAGTTTATCCTGCAGCTCGGCCTTTCCGTAACTGAGATATGAACGAGAAGCCACCAAATGGGGTTTATCCCAAGCTGGGACAATGAGCTCAAACGGACGGAACGATCTCAAGCGGGTTGTTTTGCGCTAATTTCCTCTACAATGGAGGCAATTTCCAAACCGATGCGTTCTTGTGCCTCACCGGTGGCAGCACCAATGTGAGGGGACAGAGAAATGCGTGCGTGTCTTACCACGTCTTGCCGAGGTTTGGGCTCCCCTACAAAAACATCCAGTCCAGCTCCAGCGACCTGGCCTGAATCCAAAGCTTCAATCAATGCGTCTTCGTCTACGACACCACCACGGGCTGCATTTAATAGCATCACACCCGGTTTCATCCGCGCAAACTCGGCTGCTCCGATGACGGCGTCCCCGTTGGGTTGAGCTGGAATATGTAAGCTGATAGCATCAGCGGTTGAGATGGCTTCGTCCAACGTGACCAGTGGAATGTCCACACGGACATGTTGCGTTCCAACTTTCACATCCAGCGAATGAGTGCCCGTTTTTTGATCTACGCCAATAACGTCCATGCCACATCCCAAAGCGTACTGTGCGAGCGACTGGCCAATGCGACCAAAACCAACGACGGCGAGTTTCATGCCCCGCAATTCCCGGCCTTTGCCGTACGCTTTTTTCAGCGATTTGAATTGCTCGACCCCTTCGACCGGCATGCGGCGATTGCTGTCGTGTAAGAAACGACTCAAGTTGAATAGGTGTCCCATGACCAATTCCGCGACGCTTTGTGAACTCGAGGCTGGCGTATTACGGACGTCCACTCCTTGGGCTCTCGCGTAAGCGACATCGATGTTGTCCATGCCGACGCCTCCGCGGATGATGAACTTCAAGTTAGGGCACGCATCAATTAAGGGTTCGCGGACTTTCGTGGCACTGCGAACGAGGAGACCTTCCACGTGATTTTCGTTGATGAACGATGCCAAGTCACGGGCTTCGATGAAGTCAGTCCAGACGGTGTGTCCGGCGTTTTTTAAGGCGGTCAACCCTGCAGGGCTGATGCCGTCATTGGCCAAAATATTCATGAGCGGGAATCTGGGTAGGGGGGATTAGCTGTTTTGTTCCAAGGCTTGCATTGCATCGACTAACACTTGCACGGATTCGAGGGGAAGGGCATTGTACATCGAAGCGCGGTAGCCTCCAACGCTGCGGTGTCCTTTTAACCCGCTGATACCCGCCTCTGTCCAAAGCGCATCGAATCGCGCGGCATGCGCATCATCGCGGAGACGGAAAGTGGCATTCATGTGCGAACGGCTTTCAGGGGTTGCATGTCCTTCGAACAGAGGATTGCGGTCAATTTCGTTGTAAATCAAGCTGGATTTCGCCTCATTTCGCTGTTGGATGGCTGAGACACCGCCCATGGATTTCATCCACCGCAATGTCAGCATGGTCACATAGACAGGGAAGACAGGCGGTGTGTTGAACATGCTGTCTTTGCTCGCATGGACGGCCAAGTCCAGATAAGAAGGAATGGTCCTGCCCGTATGGCCCAAAGCTTCGCGGTCGAATGCATACATGACCGTTCCAGCAGGTCCCATGTTTTTCTGGGCACCGGCATAAATCAAGTGGAACGGATTGGCATCGAATGTGCGGGAAAAGATGTCCGAACTCATGTCCGCAACGAGCGGAACGGAGACGTCCGGGGTTCCGCTAAACTGCGTGCCAAAAATGGTGTTATTCGACGTGTAGTGTAAGAAAGCGCTTGCGGGGTCAACGTTTTTGAAGGCGGGAATGTGGTTGTAATTCGTTTCTTTGGAAGAGCCCAAGACGTCGATGTCTCCCAACAGTTTGGCCTCCTTGATGGCCTTATTGGACCACGTGCCTGAATCAATGTAGGCTGCCTTTCCCCCTTCGGGTAAAAAATTCATTGCCGCGGTATAAAACCCGAGGCTGGCTCCTCCCTGCAGAAATAATACATCAAACCGTTCAGGGAGGTGAAGCATTTCTTTCACGAGTGAGCGTGCTTCCTCCATAACGGCGACAAAGTCTTTGCTCCGGTGTGAGATTTCAATCAACGAGAGGCCGAGGCCATTGAAATCTTGAACAGCCTCTGCTGCTTCCTGAAGTACTTCGTCTGGCAAGATGCACGGACCAGCCGAAAAGTTGTGGATTTTCATGCCGCAAAGTTCTGCTATGATTTTGGCTTCTCCTGAAAATTAGAGCCAAATTTTCAACGTGATTTAAAAGGTTTCAAAGGATTCTAGGGCTTGCTCAAAAATGTACCTTAATTGAAAGAGCGATTCCAGGTCCTCTCGGCTCCAAAAACCAGGTTTAGCAAAGGCATCTTGCATCGTTTGTAGGCGCTTATCCTCGCTTGGGATCAAGAGCAAAGCTTCCTTGACTTGATGAGAAGTCAAACACGATTGCTGACCACGGGTGGAAAGAAGCGCGCATTTATCGGATTCAAATATTGCTGCATTCAATTCATCGAAAAGCAGTTGGAATTCCGATTGGGGCAGTGGCGGATAGCAGCCCTCTTGAATGCTTTGACTGTGAATTTTCAGCAATTCATTGAGGGATAATCGAATGTCTCCCTCCCTTTGCGGCGGGGCATGGTCGGAACCTGGCTCTGCATAAAGTGAAGCTGCAGCCATCTGAATCGCATGGCCCACGGCAACTGGGCAAGGCACGGATACGGACCGGTACAGACTATCGCCAAATTCAAAACGGAATAGCCGTGAGTTGTTTTCACACGGACCGCTCCAAGACCAGATCGTATCGGTCCAGAGGCTGTCTATTTGCACCATCGCATCCACGCTCCTGACGCGAACTGAAGGAGCTGACAAACTGTCTGCGACCAACAAGCTATCTGAAACCGCCCCGCAGGCGCTTCCAAGATGCAGAAGCAAAAGGCACAGCATTGCCTTCATTTACGAATTAATTTTTGGCTCCATTTCGGAAGGTATGCAGTCCACTTTGTCCGAAGTTCTTCATCGCCCCCATCAAGCACCGCAGGGTTCCGCATGGCGAGGATTGTCCAGACCAAGATGGACCAGCAAACGACCAGTGCAACTTGAACACCGAGGGCCCAGGCCACCAGTGTTCCGTCTTGGTCAATCCATTCAAAGCCGAAGGATCCAATGACCCAATAGCCGGGTGCTGCGAGAATCAGTCCGCTCAGGCCGGGGGCAATGGAACGGAAGAAAGTGTTCCAAGGCAGTTTTAACGCGGGTGTCATCCACGAGAAATACACCACAAATTGCAATAGCGTGCAGCCTGTTACAGCCCAGGCGACTCCCTCTATGCCAAACCCTTGTTGCATCGTCCACCATGCGGAGCCCGAGAGTCCAATGAGGTAGAGGCTTTTGATGGCTATGGCTGGAACGAGTCTGTCGGTTGCACGGACCACTGCGTCTGCCAATTTGATGAGTGATCGGAAACCGACCCCCAGAAATAAAACACGAACAACGGATCCGGCCTCTATGTACTCCTCCCCAAGCAATATCACAGCTACCTCTGTGGAAAACCAAGCCAAAGCTAAACTCCCCGGAAAAATCACCCAGGCGATGAGGCCCAATCCTCGAACCAGGACGCGGTTGAGCGCCTTCGCATCCGATTGAAGCGCCGACATGCCACTGAACAAGACACTGTCGCCCAATTTGCCCAGAATGGTAATGGGAAGGGACATCAAATGCGCAGACCGGTCATACACTCCCGTTGAGCTCCATCCACCCGTGGATGCTGCATGAGATTGATTGAATTCTCCAACAATTAACGTGTCGACCTTGGTTGAAGTGTAATTCAGCCAATTAAACACGGTCGATTTTCCTCCATAAACCAACATGCTGCGCAAGTCGGGCCAGGACCAAGCGCCCCAGATTTGACGCGAGCCGTCGGGCCGTATAATCCAATAGGCCAATCCTAGGAGCGCATTTTGACTCAACAAGGCTCCGACATATGCCCAGATACCATATCCTGCGTAGGCCAATCCGAGTCCAATCCCCAGGTTGCCAAGGGCCATGCTGAACAAGGCTGCCAGAAATAAGCGTTTGAATTGCATCTGCCGAATCAACAAGCTTCTTGGAACCAAAGCGATGCTCGATAAAATGAAGCTAAAGGCGATCCATCGCAAAACTTCGGTCAAAGTATCGCTGTTGAACCAAGCTCCAACCCAAGGTGCGGCAACGTACATCATCGCAAAAAAGACGCCCCCCAGTGCCAGCGAGAAATGAAATGCCGCTCGGATATTTTCCGGTTGCAGGTTTTTGCGCTGAATCAAGGACGGACCGATGCCGATTTGGGCGAAAATCTCGATGAAACCAACGACCACCAAGGCGATGGACATTACGCCGAAATCAGCCTTCGAAATCAAGCGTGCAAGAAGCATGATGAAGACCAATTGCAGCAATACCTGGCTCACAACGTTGACCGATTGCCATCGAATCGAGGTTGCAAATGCAGGCGGCTTACGTCTCATACTTATCTCGCTATGCTCACGGATCGTTTCTCACGGATGACCGTGACTTTTACTTGGCCGGGATATGTCATATCATTCATGATGCGTTGGGAGAGGTCGACCGAAAGTTGATCTGCATCTTCGTCTGATACTTGGTCGCTTTCCACCATAACACGCAATTCACGGCCTGCCTGGATTGCGTATGATTTCGTGACTCCAGGGAATTCCAGGGCTAGGTTTTCCAGGTCCCGAAGGCGTTGGATGTAGGCTTCGACCATTTCCCTACGTGCACCTGGGCGTGCACCAGAAATCGCATCGCAAACCTGCACAATGGGAGAGAGCAGCGTCGTCATTTCAATCTCATCGTGGTGGGCTCCAATGGCATTCAAGATGTCGGGTTTTTCCCCACATCGTTCGGCAATTTTCATGCCCAGCAACGCGTGTGGAAATTCACTTTCTTCATCGCTTACTTTACCAATGTCATGAAGCAGGCCTGCTCGTTTGGCAGCTTTAGTATCCAATCCCAATTCAGCGGCCATGGTGGCACAGAGGTTGGCAACTTCACGGCTGTGTTGAAGTAGGTTTTGACCATAAGAAGACCGATACTTCATGCGACCCACCATGCGGGTCAGTTCGCCTTTCATATTGTGGATCCCCAAGTCAATGCAGGTTCGTTTCCCGATTTCCAAGATTTCTTCGTCGAGTTTCTTGGTGACTTTCGCAACCACTTCCTCAATGCGGGCGGGGTGGATGCGTCCGTCTGTGACCAGCTGATGGAGAGACAGTCGAGCTATCTCACGGCGAACGGGGTCGAAGCAACTTAAGATGATGGCCTCGGGTGTGTCGTCCACAATAAATTCAACACCGGTCGCGGCTTCCAAGGCGCGAATGTTTCGACCTTCTCGTCCGATGATGCGCCCTTTGATGTCGTCGTTGGTGATATTGAAGACGGATACAGAATTTTCAACACTGTGCTCCGTGGCTACGCGCTGGATGGTCTGAATGACAATCTTTTTGGCGTCGTGACTTGCTCTGAGTTTGGCATCATCCAGAATGTCTTGGACTTGGGATGAGGCCATGGCTTTGGCATCATTCAAAATTTGCTCCTTGAGCGCTTCTTTGGCATCGTCGGCGGACATGTTGGCGATTTTCTCGAGCAAATCGACTGCGCGTTGCCGCTCTTTGTCTAAGTCCTTGCCTTTGTTTTGCAAAGCTTCAAGTCGCTGTGTAATCTTATCCTGCTCTCGGTTGACGTGGCTTTCTTTGGCCTTCACCCGGTCTTGCTCTTTCTTGAGTTGGTTGAACTCGTTTCGAAGCTTATCCTCTTTGGATTGAAGGGCCGCATTGCGCTCCTTTGATTCGGTGCTGTGTTTTTCTTTGAGTTGGATAAACTTTTCTTTGGCTTGCAGGATTTTTTTCTCCTTGATGTTTTCGCCTTGCTCTTCGGCTTTCGCGAGTATTTGGTCCCTTTGACTTGATAGGAAGCGGTTGAAGAGCGCATAGCCTAATCCGCCGCCGACCACAAGGCCCGCAAGTGATCCAATTAAAATCGTCGTTATGTCCATAGGTGTCTGATGTAGATCAGACCTCCAAAGCTTTTTGAATGCGCTCAGAAATGCGGTTCATGCGATTGAGTGTTTCCAGAGGTAGCTCATCTGCTTTGGATGATGCAGGCGAGGTGGAATCCGATAAATGAAGGGCGGTTAGCGCTAATAAATCCACCGGGTCATCCACTTGGAACTGTTCTTGAAAGGCCTCGTACTGTGCATTGATTTTGGCTGCTGCTTGCTTCAAATTCGCCACCTCGTGAGAAGGAGCGTTCAGCGGATATTCCCGCCCTGCTATGTTGATTCGAATGCTTTCCATTAAGCTTCAAGTAATGCGATGCACGATTCTATTTCACTCAAAAGCAATTGAACGTCTGTGCGGTCAATGCTTGGGGTATCTGATAATTGAGAATGGGGTAAAAGTGTAGAGGGTGAACCTTCGGAAACATCCAAAGTCAGTTGCTGAGCCGCTTTCCGCTGATGACTGGAATTTACTCGTTCCAATTCATCTTTCATCGCCGCATTCTGCATCTGTAATTCCTGCAATTCTAGCCGGGTACTTTCAAGCAATCGAGACTGCTTCTCATAGGCCGTCACCAACATTTCAGCCCGCTTCACAAAAGACTCAAGCCTTTGGGCTGTCGTTTGTTTTTGTGTCGCTATTGCGGAGTCGTTGTTCATTTCCGTGGTTCCATACAAACTTAAGGATTGCAAGTGCGAATTCATAGTGTTTCGCGTTGGGTTCCTATGTTAGTTTTGCAATCCTCATGTTGATGAACGAAAAAAAACCGGGTATTGGTATACTGATTTTCATGGTGTGGTGCGCCTTGGGTGGACTGAGGCCCGAGGTTTCGCGGGCCCAAGAGGCATTGCATCCACCCGTTTTCGGCAAGTTTCAAGGGCTCAATTCCCCCCTGCATATCCCTTTGGTTCTCTCGGGAAACTTTGGTGAATTGCGCCAGGACCATTTTCATACGGGGTTGGATTTCAAAACAGAGGGAAGAGAGGGATTGCCTGTCCTTGCCGCCAGCGATGGGGTGGTGGCGAGAATCAAGATCTCTCCTTACGGATACGGCCGAGCGCTCTACCTATCGGATCCCCAGGGCTTGACAACAGTCTACGCCCACTTGCAGCGCTTCGCGCCGATGCTTGAGCAATATGCGTTGGAGCAGCAGTATGCCCAACAGCGGTTTGGCATAGATCAAAGTCCCAAACGAGCCTTCAGTTTTGTCCAAGGTGATACGATTGGGTGGTCGGGAAACTCCGGGAGCAGTGGAGGGCCGCATTTGCATTTTGAGGTGCGCGAAACAAAAACACAACATCCAATCAACCCCTTCTTTTGGGGGTTTGATGTGCCGGATGAGGTAGCTCCGGAATTGCAGGGGCTTTGGGTTCTTCCAGTGGATGGTTCGCGGGTCAATGGTTCGCAGCGTCCGGTTCGCTTCAGTCCTGGAGCTCAAACGATTCGGATAACGGGAAAAGCGCGTTTGGGACTGGAGGCGCTGGATCGACTGGACGGAGCGACAAACCGCTGCGGGGTTTACAGGGCTGAGCTCTACGTTGATGAGGTGCTTTGGTTTGCATGGGAATTGGACACCCTGAACTTTGCGGTGAGTCGCGACATGAATGCTCATGCACTTTACGATGCTTGGGAGCGGACGGGTGAGCAAGTGCATCGGCTGCACAGGTTGCCTGGAAACCGCCTTCCGATTTATGAGGCTTACCGAACCAGCGCAGTCCTGGACGGCGGTGATTCACTTGCGCAAGACATTGAAGTTCGAATTTGGGATGTGCACGGCAATCAGACTGCGGGGAAGTGGCAGGTCACGTTTGAGTCGGCTCCGCTTGAGCAGGATTCAGGTTTGTACCGATACGACCAGCCATTTGACGTTCGGAATGGAGTTGCCTCAGCCTCTGGTCCCGCGCGCGTTTTTTATGAGGACTTCGAGTTTCCATTCGAGCCGAAGTCAGGAGATGAAGCTTGGTGGCAAATAGGCCCTCAAGACATGCCGACATCCAGGTCCATTCGGGTAGAATTACCAGTGGACCCGGGCGCGAGGGATCATACATTGGCAGTGCGCAAGGGAAGGGGCGGTAAAATTGAAGGAGTGTACACAGGAAAGGTGATTCGTCCGGATCTTTTTTCCTTTGAAACCAAAACATGCGGGGTCTACCGATTAATGCAGGATACCGTCGCTCCAAACTTGCGACCGCACCGGCAGTTTAGGACAGGTGACCCCAACGTGCTCAATGTGCAAGGAGCGAAGGAGTTGAGGTTTGATTTGGCAGATGATCTTTCCGGCATCGATGCCTACGAGGCTCGATTAGATGGGCGTTGGATTCTTTTCCGATGGGACCCGAAGCGAGAACGGATTTGGTATGAAGTCAGCGATCAAAAGCATCGGCAGTCATCAGAGCATGTTTTGGAAATTTGGGCGCGAGACGCTTCAGGAAACCGGGTCGAATGGCGGGGGACCGTTCAATTTGAGTGAAGGCCAAATGGAGGGAGCGCATCATTTCTCAAACCCGCGCAAACCTTGCTTGAATCTACTGTAGTCGATAAACGATATAACCCTGAAAGACAAGCTATTAATGAATCCTGACTCGAGCATTTGCTCAAAGTTGTCTCCATAGGTTTGGGGCAGCTCAAATCCGGGAGCTTGACCCGCTTCGGTTTGTTGAAATAATTGATTTTTCCAAACGATGTTCACTTCAGATCCTGGAGCGAAATTCCATCGGTAGACCATGTCAATACTCCAAGCATTGTAGTTCAAGTCGTAATCGCTGGGCGGTGCTGAGGTGTTGTACGCAGCTGGAGACAGACTGCCCGAGGTCGGCAATTCATGAAACGAATGATAAACGACTTGGCTCCATGCATGTCGTACACGGGTCGTGAGGCTCATGCGGTTCGTAAAGATGTACGAGAGATTGAGTACCTGAGTGAGCTCTGTGTTTTCTCGCATGCCAAAAATGCTCGTGAGTTCACCGGATTCGAGGGTGTCCAGAAAGGCCCATCCTCGTTCCCGAGTTCGGTCGGTAAGCTTCCAAACATACGTCAACATCATTCGGTCATTGAAACGGATGCGCGGTGCTAAGCGGTAGGTGTTTTCCTTCCAATCTCGGTAGGTCCCTCCACCCGCATGCCAATAGCCCAAGTCGATAGCGAAGGGTTTTCGGTAGTCGCTGCTGTACCAGCCATTGACACTATACCATGCGGGTTCTTTCCAAATCCGCCCCTCTATGCGGGACGCAAAGTAATTGTTGCCATCCACCGGTTGCGAATTCAGCTCCAGGTTCCACGTGTTAAACTGACGTGTCGTTGCTCTGCAGGAGGCGGATAAGAACCAGTTGTTGAATAGCCTCGGTGTTTCAATCTGATTGTAAAAGGCATCAAACGACCAGTTGATGCGATTGAACCGACCTCGCGGCTCAAAAATGCCGTAATTGACATTGAGGAACGTGGCGACTTCATTGGGAGCTTGCAAATATCCCAGGTCGTTCGGGTCATATCCGGCAGACTCCACAAAATGCCCGGCGTTGAATGTAAAGTTTCCGGCCATCTTATTCACCGACACATTCCAAGTGTGGCCTTCATCATCGTCCAGCGAGTCTGCAGCAAATTTTTGGTTGAATGACCCGCCTCCGCTGAGCGCCCACGTATTGGCGGGATTGCGCAGCTCAAAATCTGCGGCTTGAACCCATGCATCGTATCCTGCACCTTCCCGAGTGACCAGGCTCGTCGTGGTTGTAGCATAGCCATTGTTGGGCAAGTTTTGATCTGCGACAGCCACTGTATAGGATACAAGGGAGGTGTCTTCTTCAGCGGTAGCAACCGCTTGCAACAGGCCCAGTCCGAGTCCATTCGACAAGCGGCCAGAAATCTTGGAAGCATTCAATAGCCTCCCTTCCTCACCGATTCTTCGGGAATAGAAAATTTCGTTCTTATTGAAGAGCTCGGTGCCTTCTTTAAAAAATTGCCGGTTCTCATTAAAACGAATTTCGAATGGAGAAAGATTCAAAACCAAGTTGTCCGTGACAACCTGACCAAAATCAGGAATCAACGTCATGTCCAAGGTGAACGCATTGCCGATTCCCACCTTCATGTCCATCCCCCCGTTGTAGGATTGTGCGAACTCTTCGCTGTTCCAATTTTGATACGCACTGAGGTAAGGAAAAAGACTGAGCCGCAAGGGGGGGGTAATTCCCTCTATGCCCTCCAAAAGCCCTCCTTGGTTGAGCAGCCGCTGGGTGGGGTCCATGGGATTCCAAACACTTTCTTCCCTGTGCCGGCGAATGCTGCGGAACATGTTCATGCCCCAAGATTGGCTGGGTCGTTCGGGAAAGCGAAAAGCCATCCACGGGATTCGGAATTCCGCGACCCAGCCCAAGGAGTCTATGCGGCAAACCACATCCCACACGGCGTCCCATGACGAGTCGTCTCCGTCATTGGAAATTTGCTCGTCAATTTGGATGCCGTCCGGCGTTGTTATGAATCGCACGGCGTTGATGCCATCGTCGAACGGGCTAAACCAAAGGCCAAACTCGTCGGTATTCATCGTTCGATCCCGCTCGCTCAATTGATGCAGAATGGAATCTGGAGCAGCATCCCACATGCGCGCGCCGATGTAAAGCGCGTTGTCATCGTATCCGAATCGGACAGTCGTTGGCTGCGACGGTGCTGCGCCCGGATTGGGGGAATATTGCTTAAAATCGCCTTGGTCAGGAAGCAATTGCCAAGCATCATCATCGAGGTTCCCATCCAGGGAAATAGGAGAGGTAATCCGCTGCCCTAAGGCCTGTCGTTGTGCTTCATTTTGGGCAAACGCGAAGGAGCAGGTGACCAAGCCAATGGCGGCAAAAATTGCCCCGAAATTTCCACGCTCTCTCATAGATCTTGCCTTTATCGGTAGATGCGTTGGCGGTTCAACATGGTTTGGTATTCCCTGGCGTTGCGCAAGTGCTGAGCGTAATTTCTGGCAAAAGCGTGAGTTCCTGATCCATCGGGTTTGGCGCACATGTACAGGTAATTGTGTTGTTCTGCTTGGAGAACAGCTTCGAGGTACGTTGGTTCAGGTATGCGAATCGGACCCGGTGGTAAGCCGGGATTGCGGTAGGTATTGTAAGGCGAAGCGATTTTTTTATCCTCGTCCAAGAGCCTGCGAATCGTCCAATCGCCTAAGGCAAACTTTAAGGTCGGATCTGCTTGAAGGAGCATTTTCTTCTTCAGCCGGTTCAGGTAGAGTCCCGCAACACGAGGAGCCTCTTCGACCGTGGCTGTCTCTTCTTGAACAATGGAGGCGAGTGTAACGACTTCCCGTTGCGTAAGTCCGAGGCTCCAAGCTTGTTTGAGCCGGTCAGCGGTCCACCAATTGCGGCTTTCCGACCGCAGTCGATCGGCCAATTGATTGGCGTCACATTCCCAATAAACCCGGTAGGTATTGGGGATGATTTGCCAGAGCATGCTGTCCGTGTCGAGCGCTTCCATAATTGCTGCGCTATCGGCCCAAATGCGCGGGGCGAGATGGCCTGCGATTTCGGCCAGGGTCCGTTTGGAGGGAAGGGGCAACCGAATTTCCTCGCGCTGCCCAGTGGCAATTCTTCGTGCCACTTCATTGGCTTGTTGAATCCCGACGGCACAATATTTACCCGGGTAGATGCTCCAACCGCGCCAGTCGATCACCGATGCGACCTCGGGATGGGAAGCTTCCAATGCATCTGCCGCGTTCATACCGGGCTCAATTTCAATGCACCAATTCTCAGCTTGTCCAACTGGAGCAGTCCACAGTTGGTATTTACCCAAGGCCCAAACGCCAGCTGTCGCGGCTGCTGCCCCCCAAATGAGCAGGAAGTTTCTCAAGCGCTTATTCATTGTGAATTGGAGTCGTTGCGGCAGAAAAATTGGAAATGCATTGAACCCAGATGGCATCGTGCCACGTCCCTTCGGCGCGGATCCAATCAGTGAAGCGCCCGCCGGTAGTAAATCCTGCTTTTTCGAACAAGGTTAAGCTCCGGTCGTTCATCGCAGGAATTTCGGCCCACAATTGATGGAGATCTAAATGCTCAAACGCATAGCTCACCAGCAATTCCAAGCCAGCTTTGGCGTGTCCTGCTTTGCGATGGCCGGGGGCGATTGCGACTCCAACACCTGCTCTGCGGTTTCGGGGGTCGAGTTGATACAGGTCAACAGCACCTACGGCGTTCCCATTGCGTGTCTCGATGATCAGCCTCAATTGGAGATCCCGGTAAAGGTCATGGTCGCCGGCAATGTACCGTTCCAGAGTGGCCCTGCTCAAAGGAGCCAGCTGAGCGCCCAACCACCACTCGCTGGGTGAATTTTCGAGTTGGAAGAGTAAATCCAAGTCCGTGGGTTCCATGGCCCGTAATCGATGCGAGGAGCTCTTCAACATGCCGCAAAGATACCGTTGTTCCTCTGGAATGTGGGAGGTGCGAAATTCATTGGTAATTTGCAGCGATTTCCGACCCATCGTGGGGAGATTTCACGACGATACACGATACGAAATATGACGATGCCGCACATTTTAAGTAAGCAATGGGCCTTCCTCGGCCTGACCATCTTGTTTTTATCGGGATGCACCATCAACCGTGACATCATGTTCAGCACAGGTGATAACTTTGACTTCTCTCCATTGGAGGAAATGGAGTCAAGCGGATATCGGATTGCCCCCAATGACATGCTGCAATTTCGCTTGTTTACGAACAAAGGCCAGCGCCTGAATCAGATGACGGCTGGTGCTCCGGGTGGGTCTGAAGGCGGCAATCAGCAGATGAATCAGCAGATGAATCAGCAGGGCGGAATGAGCTACTTGGTGAAACCCGATGGCCTTATTGAACTGCCTGAGTTGGGAAACATACGCTTAGAAGGGTTGACGCTTGAAGAGGCGGAAGAACTTTTGGAGGAGGCGTACGCGAGTTATTACAATGAGCCGTACGTGATATTGCGCATTATGAATAATCGCGTGTACATTTTTCCTGGAGAGTCGGGAAGGGCATCGGTGGTGACGCTGGTCAACATGAACACCACTTTGCTCGAAGTTTTGGCCATGACTGGCGGGATTGGAAACCGCGCTAACGCCTCAAAAGTGAAGTTGATTCGGCGAACCGCCTCGGGCAATGAAGTGTACAAAATGGATTTATCTACCATTGATGGATTGGATGCAGCGAATGTGGTGGTGCAGGCTTACGACATCATTTATGTCGAGCCTCTGCCTCAAATCGTGCGGGAGGCGACCGAAAGTTTGACGCCCATTGCGTCGTTGATTTCGACCTTGACCTTCTTTTACGCGTTCATTGTAAATCCCAATTGAGATGGAAATTGAAGCTTTGCCACTGGAGGGGCTTTTGAAATTAACGCCGCGCCAATTCCGGGACGATCGTGGGGTGTTTTGGGAAACATGGCGCGACGGAATGGTGGTCGGTGACTCGGGGAAGTCATTGGAATTTGTTCAGGAAAACCTCTCCATCTCAAAGGCGGGAACCCTGCGTGGTCTGCATTATCAACGCGAGCCGCATGCTCAGGGAAAGTTGGTTCGGGCGGCTTCCGGAAAAATCCTTGATGTTGCAGTGGACGTGCGTTCTTCGTCTCTCACGCGGGGACAGTGGTACGCGAGTGAATTATCGGACCAGAACGGTTGCCAATTGTGGATTCCCGCTGGGTTTGCCCATGGGTTTCTTGCGTTGACGGACCAGGCGGTAGTGGAATACCGGTGCACAGCTTCTTACCATCCGGAATCAGAGGGGTCTATTCTATGGAATGATCCGGAATTGGCCATAGCGTGGGAGTCAACCGGATTTGTTATGCCCGAAGGGGGGCCTTTTTTATCCGAAAAGGATGCCGTGGCTCCTCTTCTGAATGCCGGGGGATGGCCCTTTAAATGAAGTGTGGAAAAGTTGGCGGAATGCGCCTCGAATTTCTTTTTTGATTGGAGCCTTCGCGGTAATTTCGTGAGCCTCGATTAGCCCCGCAAGAAAAATGAGTAAATTGAATTCCAGGAAGAATGTGCGCTCCATTTTCTTGAAGTGCCTTGCGTTTGTCGTGTTTGGCGTTGGCCTCACAGCGTCGGTGTCCAATCCGGCAATGACAGAAGCTAAGAAGCCCGATACAATCGGGGGGTGGATACAAAACGAAGCGCCTCAATTGCCGAAGGAGGAGGACCTGGCGGGCGAAGTGGTTCCGCTGGATGCGTTTGGAGTGCGGGAGCAACTGGACCGTGAACTCATCGTCAACACCTACCATCACAGCTCCACCATGCTGTACTTTAAGCGCGCTGCGCGTTGGTTTCCGGTCATCGAACCCATCTTGCGCGAAAATGGATTGCCCGAAGACCTCAAATACCTCGCGATCATAGAAAGTGGGCTGGCTCAGGTGGTATCCCCAGCCGGTGCAGCGGGATTTTGGCAATTCATGAAAGGAACAGCACCGCAATATGGATTGAAGGTGACTCGGGATGTGGACGAGCGCTACCACGTTGAAAAGGCAACGCATGCGGCATGCGCGTATTTGCTGGAGTCCAAGGACGAATTCGGAACGTGGGCACTGGCTGCCGCCTCGTACAACATGGGCAAGGCTGGTGTGCGAAGGGAGATGGAAGAGCAAGGGGTGGAGACGTATTGGGAATTGCACTTGAATGCCGAAACGGCACGCTACGTTTATCGATTGCTCGCGATCAAGGCCATCTTCGAGGCTCCTGAATCCTTTGGGTTTTCAATCGATGAGGACGCCCTGTATGAGCCGTATCAGACGCGGACTGTTTGGGCGACGTCTTCCATTGAAGATGCTGCGGCGTTTGCGCTAAGGGAGGGGGCGAATTTGAAGACACTCAAGACTTTAAATCCGTGGCTCCGTTCCAATCGATTGACCATTGCGTCAGGCGATTCTGTGGCCATTGCATTTCCAATTTAATGGATAAAACTGCGACAAGTGACATGGCGGAGGCCCCGCTAAATGATCTGCTTCAGCTCAGCTTGCAAGCCGCGATTACTACGGGTCAAGTGATCATGAAAATTTACGACTCCGGTGATTTTGATATCACAACCAAAGGGGACGAAAGTCCGCTGACGCGCGCAGACCTCGCTTCTCACGAAGAAATAAAATCCCACTTGAGTGGAACCGGCATTCCAATGCTTTCCGAAGAAGGCCGTTCTATCTCTTACCAGGAGCGCCAAGATTGGAAAAGGCTGTGGATCATTGACCCCATCGATGGCACCAAAGAATTCATCAAACGGAACGGAGAATTTACCGTCAACATCGCCTTGGTCGAAAACGGTGTGCCCATCTTAGGCGTCGTGTATGCTCCGGCGAAAGGGCAGTTGTTTTATGGGGATCAGTTCAATGGCGCCTATCTCGCGGAAGGGGGAAGTACGACGTGGGAAATGGCGGATTGGAAAGCCGCAGCATGCACCATGCCTCAGCCGTCAGAAGAGCGTTCCTTCACGGCGGTGGCGAGCCGCAGTCACATGTCACCAGAGACCGAGGCCTACATCGAAGAGCTCCGTCAACTGCATGGAACGGTGGATCTGATATCCAGAGGGAGCTCGCTCAAACTGTGCATGGTTGCGGCCGGATTCGCTGACTGTTACCCGCGATTTGCCCCGACCATGGAGTGGGATACCGCTGCAGGCCAAGCCGTGTGTTTGGCAGCTGGATGTGAAGTGATGAATTGGGAAACCAAATCGGCGCTGACGTATAACCGAGAAGAATTGCTGAATCCTTGGTTTTTGGTTCGCGGTCCCCGCGCGTTAAGAAGTCAAGAATAGTCGCGTCTGACCGCCCTCTTTCAGTGGCCGAAATGATGAACCCTGTAGGCGATGGCCGCTGGGCGATTGGCTCCGGAAGCATTGGTTTGAATCCACTCGGCATGGGGTCCGTCGGGTTCAAACACCTCCTCGAGGGTCCTGACAACACCCGCTGGAGCTCCTGCTTGGCGAAGGGCCAACTCGAGCGGAGCCTTTTCCCAATCCGATGATGCGAGGTTGAGCGAATCCATCAATGCCTTTCGGTGCATGACTCTTCGTTGATTTGAGCTAAATCGCTCGTCTTGAAGCAGTGTTGGTTGCGCTAAAACCTGGCACAACCCCTCAAATTGTCGGTTGTTTCCGATGGCCAATACAAGGTGGCCGTTCTTGCACAACAGCACATCGCCGTATGGTGCGATGTTCGGGTGCACCCCCCCGTTGCGGTGAGGGGAGCTCCCTGCAACAAGCCAATTCGTGCCTTGATTGACCAAGGCTGTGACGCCGCTTCCTGCGAGGGATACCTCGGCAAAAAAACCCGTTTTGCCGTGCGACCTGCTGAGTAAACCCTCCAATGCGGCGAGGCGTATTTGATGGGAGGCAAGCACATCCATCAAGGCGACGGGCATTCGCAAAGGCGGTCCGTCTGATTCTCCGTTCAGGTGCATGAACCCGGTTTCGGCCTGGACGACCACGTCATAGGCCAACCGTTCCGGTGCATCCGTGAATCCAATGAGGCGCACCCGCACGAGGTGCGGATGTCGCGCAGCAACGGCTTCCGGTTGGAGGTTGAATTTAGCGAGATCGGCCGCTTTGAAATTCTCAATCAGTACATCATGGGAGGTGAGCTGTTCCTCCAACCATAGCTGGCCCTCCTCAGAAGCCAGGTCCATCCAGTGCAAGTGCTTGGATCCGTTGGCAGCTTCGTAGTAGGCCGATGTTTCGGATGCAGCATCCTCATTGGCCCCTTTCCAACTTCGCGTCACATCTCCAAGGGGTGGCCGTTCGACTTTCGTGACATGGGCGCCACGTTCCGCCAATGCTGTGGCTGCCAATGGGCCTGCCAGTACACTCGCCAATTCTAAAACACGGACAGATTCCAATGCGGCCATGAAACGAAAATACGTTCTTAGACCGGTTTCAAGACCGATTTGTACGTTTCAATGGCGCGAATGCGCGCAGTTGCATGGTCGACGATGGGCTCAGGGTACTGAGACGTGCCGTATTCCGGCACCCACTTTCGGACGTACGCCTTGTCTTTATCAAATTTATCAAATTGGGCGGTGGGGTTGAAAACCCGGAAGTACGGCGCAGCATCGCATCCTGACCCTGCGGCCCATTGCCAACCACCAGCATTCGATGCGAGGTCAAAATCTAGGAGGTGGCGTGCAAAGAATCGCTCACCCCATCGCCAATCTGTCAGCAAATGCTTGCATAAAAAGGAGGCGACCACCATGCGGACGCGGTTGTGCATGAATCCTGTTTGCACCAGTTCGCGCATGCCCGCATCAACCAATGGATAGCCCGTTCGGCCCTCGCACCACGCGGCAAAATGTGCTTCGTTGTTGTCCCATGGGATGGCGTCGTACGCCGGTCTGAAACTGTCCGTTGCGGAATGTGGAAAATGGTAAATGATGCTTTGGTAGAAATCCCGCCAAATCAATTCTGTGGTCCATTTTTCACTGTGCTGGAGGCCTGCGCGCAAGGCTTCACGGATGCTAACGGTTCCGAAACGCAAGTGGAGCGATAGGCGGGACGTGCCGGCAACGGCGGGAAAATCTCGTTTGTCTCCGTAAGATTTGAGGATTTGGCGCTGAATCGTCTTGTCGGGAATCCATTCATGGGCGCGTTCGACTGGTCGAAATCCCATCGACGCCAAGGTCGGAAGTGCACCGGTGGACAAGTGGTCTCGTTGAACAAGGGTTTGTTTGGAGCACCGGTCCAATGAATCCGCTGCCGCATAGTCGTGAGGTGTTAAGGCCTTTCTCCATTTCTTGCTGTAGGGTGTGAAGACCGTATACGGCAAACCATCGTCTTTGGTGACTTGAGATTTTTCAAAAATTACGTGGTCTTTGACGCCCTTAAATCCAATGCCGTGCTGCTCAAAAAGCGATGCCAATGCTCGGTCTCGGGTTTGGGCATAAGGCTCGTAGTCACGGCCCACGTGGACGGAATCAATGTGGATTCCCGCTTGTTCAAAGTCTCGAAGCCATTGCCGCCAAACCGCCTCAGGCTCCCCGTAGCCAACGTGCAAGGTGCTGCCAAATTTTTCCAATTGTTGCTGCAGCTTCGCGAGTTCTTGGTGGATGAAGGTGACGCGCCGGTCCTCCGGGTTATCCAACTGGGAGAGAATGTTCTGGTCAAAAATAAAGGCGACTAGAACCGGCTTATTCGTTTGCATTGCCGAAAGCAAGGTGCGGTTGTCTTCCATCCGCATATCACGGCGAATCCAGTGGATTGAAATGCTGGACGCAGGCGCAGAAAATGTCATGGTGCTTTCGGGAGATTATCGGTTAATGTGCGCTTTGAGTCGATGTGTTTTGAACAAATGTCACACCAAGTAAGTTACGCTCGTATAAACCTGTTATAAACCTATAAGAATGAAAAAAGTTTTTTACGCTTTTGGCCTTTTGATGGCTGGAATGATGTCGGTAGCTACCGCGCAAGACAACCCGTGTGGGGTTGAAGGAATTGTTGTTGAAGCTCAGAGCTTCTCCTACACACCTTCGGATTTGGAAATTGAATCGGGTCAAACAGTCGTTTGGGTCAATGTAGATGGCTTCCACGATGTGAATGGAGCCGAAAGCACGCTGGGTGACATGTGGAACAACCCAGAGTCCTTTTCATTTGGTGCGGTGAACGGAAGCACCGAAGGGGTGTGCATCGGCTCGCACACGTTTACGGTTGAAGGAACCTACAACTACGACTGTTCTATTGGCTCTCACGCCGCGAACGGAATGGTAGCGACGATCACTGTTGTGCCGACGCAGCAGTCGAACACAGTTGTGGATGTTATCGTCAACTCAGACGATCACACACTGCTCGAAGCAGCGGTAATCGAAGCAGGATTGGCAGAAGCGCTGAGCGGCGACGGCCCCTTTACCGTTTTCGCTCCAACAGATGATGCGATTGTAGCCTTGACAGAGGAACTGGGTATTACAGCCGAAGATTTGCTGGCATTGCCCAACCTCGGTGAGATTCTGCAGTACCATGTAGTTGCTGCGGCAGCTTTTTCCACGGACTTAAGCGATGGTCAATCCATTGCGACATTGCTAGGTGAAGAGGTCACGGTGACCGTCAACCAGAACGGTGTGATGATCAATAACGCCATGGTCACTGTTGCAGATATCGCTGCAGACAATGGTGTAGTGCACGTTATCGACGCGGTTCTATTGCCACCACCTGCAGAAACAACGGTTGTAGACATCATTGTCGAAAGTGAATTGCACACGATTTTGGAGGCTGCGGTGATTGCTGCAGATCTGGCTACGACGTTGAGTGGAGAAGGTCCATTCACGGTTTTTGCTCCAACGGATGCGGCATTCGAAGCGCTGATGGCGGCCTTAGGAGTTTCAGTTGAAGATCTTCTCGAATATCCAGAATTGACGAATGTATTGTTGGGCCATGTCGTAGCTGGTCAGGCGCTAGCGTCAGACTTGTCAGATGGCCAGCAAATCACCACGTTGTTGGATGCCGATGTTGTGGTCTCCATTACGGCTGATGGTGTGTTCATCAATCAGGCTCAGGTAATAGTGGCCGATGTAACAGCCGGCAACGGTGTAGTGCATGTAATTGATGCGGTATTGTTGCCGCCAACTCCACCGTCCAACACGGTCGTGGACATCATCGTCAACTCGGATGATCATACATTGCTCGAAGCCGCAGTGATAGAAGCCGGTTTGGTGGAAGCTTTGAGCGGTGAAGGCCCATTCACGGTGTTCGCTCCAAACGATGCTGCTGTGGTGGCTTTGACAGAAGCCTTGGGGATTACCGCTGAGGAGTTATTGGCGTTGCCCAACCTCGGTGAGATTTTGCAGTACCACGTCGTAGGAGCTTCTGCTTACGCGGCTGATTTGTCGGACGGACAAATGATTACAACCCTCTTAGGTGAGGATGTTACGGTATCCATCACAGCCGAGGGCGTCATGATCAACAACGCCATGGTTATTGTTGCGGACATCGCAGCCGACAACGGTGTTGTGCATGTTATCGATGCGGTACTTCTTCCACCGACAGCGAATGCGGTAAACGAAGCGGATCAACTGGCGGTAATGGTCTACCCAAACCCTGCGGGCGAAGGCGAATTGAACATCCGCGGTAATTGGAATGCGGGTGCGTTGATTCAAGTGTGGGACGGCGCCGGACGCCAAGTAGCAGAGACTACGGCGAACCAATCATGGGAACGGCTTTCAACGCAAACATGGAACGCTGGTCTCTACATCGTTCGGGTGACCGAAGGTGCTTACAGCGTGAATAAGATGTTTCTGGTTAATTGATTCTCAGACCGATTGACTGATGAACGGGCGACCCCTCAGGGTTCGCCCGTTCTTTTTTGCCCTCAACTTTCGATGATCGATGAAGCGCTAGTGAAGGATATCGCGGAGCGCGTCGTCAAGGGCTGGATGAGAAAAGGCAAAGCCGGCAGCCACGACTCGCTCGGCTCGCACCTTCTGCGATGCAAGGACCACGGAGGCCATTTCACCGAAGACCAATCGCAATGCCCAAGCTGGGACAGCCGGTGCCCAAAATGGTCGCTTACAGGCATGCGCCAGGGACTTGCTTAATGCGTAATTCGTCACGGGATGAGGGGCGACCGCGTTGAAAATGCCACTCACGGTTTTTTCTTCGGCTGCCCAAAGAAACATATCGGCAAGGTCTTCAATGTGGATCCACGATTGCCATTGCTTTCCTGATCCTACAGCAGATCCTAGGCCCAAACGGAAGATCGGCAGAAGCTTTCCCAACATCCCACCGTCTTCAGCTAAAACCAATCCAATGCGGAGTCGGACCGTACGCAAGCCCATGGATTCAAAAGTTTCTACACCGGATTCCCATTGTTGAACTACATCGCTTAAAAATCCCGTTGCTGCAGGAGAGGTCTCCGTTAATTCTTCATTGCCGGAGGGGTAGATACCGATGGCACTTGCGCCAATACAGACTTCAGGACGGTCTTTTTCGTTGAGTTGGGCGATGTGGGAATGGAGCAGTGCGGAGGTCTTGGTCCGGCTGTCGAGGATTGCTCGTTTGCTCGAAGGCGTCCAGCGCTGGGCCACAGGGGCTCCAGCCAGGTGAATTACCGTGTGCACGTCCTTGAGCGCTTCCGCGTCCATCGTTCCCTCATCGGGGTTCCAACGATAGAATGTGACACCGGAGATGCTGGAGGATGCAGGGCGACGAGTTAAAATATGCACGCGTTCGCCGCGCGCCACCAGTTTTTGGATGATCCGCTGACCAACCAATCCGGTTCCACCTGTTATGAGATACGCTGCCTTCATGTGAATTGAAACAACCCTTGGTGAGGTTTTGTTGTTTCCCTAGAGAATGTTGTACTTTCCATCTTTACGCAATAGTATGAACAGACCTTTACGACTTTACCAAACAGTTTTCTCGCTGCTCATATTCCTCGTGGGGAGTGCAGTTGAATCAACCAGTCAAACTCCCTGCGAAGGTGGGTTTGCAGACGGATTTCCATGCGATCGAATGGAGCTTCTTTCTTCCATGAGCAACGCAGATCTGATGGGGACGGGTGCCAATGATATATGGGGATGGACGGACCCGGAGACGGGCGTGGAGTATGCCTTGGTAGGGGAGCGCCAAGGATTGGCTATGGTGGACTTGAGCGATCCGATCAATCCCGTCTTGGTGGCCTTCATGGAAACGCAAACATCCAGCAGCACCTGGCGTGATATGAAAGTCTATTCGGATCATGTGTATGTCGTTTCGGAGGCCAATGGCCATGGGTTGCAGGTGCTTGATTTGAACCAATTGCGTGATTTAACCTCGTTTCCAACGACGCTTTTGCCGACGACATGGATTTCCAGCTTTTCCGATGCGCACAATGTTGTGATTGACGAGGAATCGGCCATGCTGTATGCGGTTGGGACCAATTTGGCAGGCGGAGGAATCGTAGCGTATGACATCAGTAACCCTGCTAACCCTATTTTGATGGGGGATTACAGTGAGGCGGGATATACCCACGATGCGCAAGGAGTGGTGTATAACGGTCCGGATACCGACTATGCGGGAAAGTCGATGTTGTTTTGCGCAAATGCCAATAAGTTGGCTATTCTGGATGCGACGGACCCCTCTGACATTGCCTCGGTGAGCATCACGAATTATGATTATTCCTATACCCACCAATGCTGGCTCACGGAGGATCACCGGTATTTGATGTTGGGCGATGAATTGGATGAGCAAAACCAAGGGATGAACACGCGAACCTTGATTTTTGATGTAGCTGATTTGTCCAATCCCGTGCTAATTGGTGAACATTTCTCAGATTTACAGGCGATCGATCACAACCAATACGTGGTGGGCAACTTGCTGTTCCAGGCCAACTATCGGGCGGGATTGCGCATGCTTGAATTGACGGATGTAGCTGCGGGTGAGCTGACGGAAATCGCCTATTTTGATGTGGACCCGAACAGCAATGCGGCGCAATTTTCGGGGTCGTGGTCAACCTATCCCTATTTCGAGTCGGGTATTGTGGTTGTGACATCCATTGACGAAGGCATTTACGTGGTTCGGCCCCAATTCATTGAAGTGGAAATCATTGATCCGGAGATTTGTGTGGAGGAGGAGTTGGTGGTCTATGCCGAGGTCTTGGGAGGTTTCTTGCCCCCCTTTACACTTTCCATCCCAGACCTGCCTGATGGCGCCGCGTTGGTGGATTTCCAGACAGAAATGGATGGCCCGGGAAGTTTTGTCTTTTCGATTTCTGGCCTAAATGGTCTGAGCGGAACGAACAGCCTGACCATCGAATTGGCATCAGAACTCAATACGGTGACGCAGCACTTTGTTTTTTCAGTGGACCCTGGTTCCATTTGGTACGCCGATTTGGACGGCGATGGGTATGGAAACCCGGAGTCTCCGGTGAACTCCTGCGCTATACCCTCGGGCTATGTGCAGAATGCGGAGGACTGCAATGATGCTTCCTCTGTCGTCTACCCGGGTGCACCGGGGACCGGTCAAGGGTTGGACAATGATTGCAACGGAGTGATTGATGCTGCTGAAGAGTTGGGCTGTCCGGGGGACTTCAACTCAGATGGAGCCATCTCTGTTGCCGATCTCTTGGTGTTCCTCGGTGAATTTGGGTGTGAGGTGAATTGCGCAGCGGACTTTGACGGCGATGGCGTGGTCGTTATCAATGACCTGTTGGGGTTCCTTGCCGTGTTCGGAGACGGGTGTCCAGATTGATTAAGGCTGAGGCACGCCTGCTTTATCGGTCTTCACCGTTTTCCTCCTTGCCGTCTTCACCTTGCTGGCTTTGTTGCTCAACCATCCGTGCATAGGGGCCTCCGGCGCTGGCGAGTTCATTGGGATGCCCAGATTCGACCACTTGTCCTGCATCCAATACCAGCACATGGTCCGCACCTCGAATACTGCTAATTCTATGGCTAACGAGCAAGACGGCTGATTCTTTGCCCTGCTTCCGAATCGAATTGAGGATGGTCTCTTCCGTTTCCGTGTCAACAGCAGAAAGGCAATCATCGAGGATCAGCAATTGTGGACGGCGAATGAATGCTCGAGCGATCGAGATCCGTTGCTTTTGACCTCCACTCAAATTGACACCCCGCTCTCCAAGTAGGGTTTGATAGCCTTTCTGAAACCCCTCGATGTTGTGGGCGACGTGCGCTTCAAGCGCAGCAGCTTTGACGTCATCCAGCGAAGCGTCACCTCCTTCAATGCCAAATGCAATGTTGTTTTGAATCGTATCGGAAAACAAAAAAACATCCTGAGGGACGTAGCCGCATAGGGAGCGAAAAGATGTGAGGTTCCATTCTGGAAGCGACTTGCCGTTGATGCGAATTTCACCTGATTCAGGGTCAAAGATGCGCATGGCCAGCTGGGCAAGGGTAGATTTCCCGCTTCCTGTCCGCCCTGTAATAGCGACGATCTGACCAGGCTTGATGGTAAAGCTGACATCTTTTGCAGCTACGATTCCAGTTTCAGGGTACGTGAAGCTGACCTTATCAAAGGTGATTTCCTCCAACTTATCAGCGGAATAAGCCGTTTCACTCGGAGCCGATTGAATCACCGGTGTCGCCTCCATGAAGGCATTGATCCGCTTCATTGAGGCTTCAGCCTTTTGAACGAGTGAGGTTACCCAGCCTACGGAAGCAAAGGGCCAAGTGAGCAAGTTGACGTAAAAGACAAACTGAAATACATGCCCGATTTCCAATTCTCCGGCGATGACCCGCTGGCCACCGACATAAATGGTCAGAATGGTGCTCAGCCCCACCAGCATTACAATGATGGGCATGAACAGCGCCTCCGTTTTGACCAGTTTGAGCGCGTTCATTTTGTACAAATCAGCCGCCTCGGTGAACCGCTCTGTGGCGTCGTGTTCGCGTTGAAATGACTTGAGCACACGGATGCCTGCGATGTGTTGTTGAACAAACGTACTCAGGCCACTTTGCTGCCGTTGCACGGCCTCACTTTGACGATTGATGCGCGTGCTGACCAGGTAAATGCCTACAGACATCAAGGGCAAGGGCAGAAGCGCAAAGAGCGTTAACTGCCAGTCGATGTAGACCATGACGCCTACGACGAGAAAAATCAGCATGGTCAGGTTGAGCGTGTACATAATGGCCGGACCGAGGTACATGCGAACCTTGCTCACATCCTCGCTGATTCGATTCATGAGATCTCCCGTGTCATTTGCCTTGTAGAATGAGGCGTCCAACCGCTGGTATTGATCAAAGATTTTGCCCTTGAGGTCAAACTCAATCCTCCTCGACATCACAATAATGGTTTGCCGGGTAAAAAACAGAAAAATCCCTTTGATGAGGTAGGCCAACAAAAAAAGTCCCGCTTGCCAAAGTGCCAATTGCTTCATCCACGCAAGGGCATTGTCTTTGGATGCGATCAATGAGATTTCAGCATCCGGCGCAAAGACGGAACTGATCCAGCGCAAGGAAGGCGGGAGATCCATCCGAATGGGCTCTGAAAAAAGAGCCTCTTCCTTCGCTCCTTCGCGCAAGGGTTCTAACACTGCAGAATCCATGTCTTTCAGGGCATTGACTCCTTCGCCTATGAGCGATGGGGCGTAGACCGCGAACACATTCGTCAAGAAAATAAACACAACACCTCCAAGCAGCAGTTGCGGATACCTTTTGATGAGGCTGTTCAGTTTCCATAACTCGCGCATGCCTTGTTCAGAAATTAAAGTTCCATGTCACCGATGGAATAATGGGGAACAAACTCACTTGGTTGGCTTTCAGATCTAACGTGCCTGAACTTAAATCTCCTTCATTGGAGAAAAATATAAAATAAGGGTTCATCCGATTGTACACATTGTAGAAACCAAACGTCCAGCTTGATTCCGCGCGAAGGTCGCGCCTTTTTTTGGATTTGCTTCGGTCGGGAGTGAGGGTTGCGCTGATGTCAGCTCGGTGATATGCAGCCATCCGGTAACCGTTGCGCGCTCCGTATACATCGGTGATGCGTCCTTCAAAAAGATACCGCTGTACCGGCAGGGTCAGGGAATTTCCTGTCGCATAAACAAATGCACCTCCCATCCTCCACCGCTTATTGATGGTCCAATCGAGGACAACGCTTAAATCGTGTCGGCGGTCATATTTCGCCGGAAAATCCAGTCCATTGTTCAACTCATCGAATTGGCGTTCGGTCTTGCTCCAGGTGTATCCAATCCAACCGGTCAGGCGTCCTTCCCGTTTTTTGACGAACGTCTCCAGTCCATATGACCAGCCGTCTCCAAAGACCAGGTTGTTGTCTACGTTGTTGCCGATGTTATCCTCAGGGCTCGTGTTTTCCCCATAGGCAACCAAGTTTTCCAGTTCTTTCCAGTAGCCCTCAATCGACGCTTCCCATTGGCTGTCCTTTCCCAGGGTTTGGAAGTAGCCTAAACTGGCTTGCCTGCCCCATTGCGGGTTGACGCGATCGGAGCTGGGAATCCAGATGTCCCCGGGCAACGAACTCGTGCCCAACGAGGTCAGGTGGACGTACTGGTAATTTTCGCTGTAACCGGCCTTGATGCTCGACCGTGGGCCACTGGTAATCCGGACGGCCAAACGCGGCTCCCAGCCTTTGTAAAACTTCACGAGTTCACCAGCCTCGTACACAACGGGACTTTGGGACTGAATCCCGGGTGCATCAAGTGGGTAGCGCGTAAACGGTCCGACATGCCAAAACCCCGACCACCTCAATCCTGCATGGAGTCGGACCTTTTCCGTAAGATCCACATCATCCTGAAGGTAAACCGCTGCCTCGTGGCTGAATGTTTGTTCTGAGGCACCCGTATCGAACTCTGTATCTCCGCTGCGGGCCGTGAAGTCAGTGGGAATAAAATCATGATGCACATAGTCGATTCCCGCCTTGATACTGTGCCGGAGGTTGGGGTAATAACTCCACTCTGTTCGGCCCGCCAAATCCTTGATTCCGCTTTCAAAACCGAACTGGAACTCATCTTGACCGGCTAAAAATGAAAATGTGTACGCTGAATACGTCGCTCCTACATTCAGGAACATGCGGTCATTGAGGATGCGATTCCACCGCAGAGAAGCCATGGTGTTTCCCCATGGAATTTCTGTGTTAAACCCTACATCTGCACTGGTAAAGCTAAAGACATCTTGTCCAGAATAGCCTGACAGAAAGAGCTGGTCTTTGTCGGATATTTTGTAGTTGATTTTGGCATTGAGGTCATAAAAATAGTACCCCGTACCCTCAAACGCGGTTCCCTTGAGCGCGGGCTTCGTCAATACATCAATGTAGGTGCGTCGTCCGGATAAAATCAGGCTGCATTTGTCTTTAATGACCGGACCTTCGACGGTGAGCCGAGAACTGATGAGACCAAGCCCTCCAGATGCGGTCCACTCTTTGGAGTTCCCTTCTTTCAATGCGATGTTTAAGACGGAAGAGACCCGCCCACCATATTCTGCGGGCATGGAGCCTTTGATCAGATCGATGTGTTTGATGGCATCTGCATTGAAGACACTAAAGAAGCCGAACAAGTGCGAAGCGTTGTATATGGTCGCATCATCAAGCAGAATCAAGTTTTGATCTGGACCACCCCCTCTCACGTAAAAACCTGAATTTCCCTCTCCCGCGCTAGATACGCCTGGCAAGAATTGCAGGACTTTGAGCACATCGACCTCACCCAGCAATGCCGGAAGGGCTTTGATTTGATCGACCTCTACTGATTCTCTTCCGAGGTCTGTACCTTGGGTATGATTCGAGCGGTCACCTACCACGGTCGCCTCGTCAAAGGCAACGACAGCTGGCCGCAGCTCTGCATTGAAAGTCAACGGCGCAGTGAGGTTGAATTGTTTCACTTGGGTTTCGTAGCCGATGAAACTAATCGCTATTTCCTGCGCACCTTCTGACAAGGTTAAACTGTAAAATCCATAAGCATTAGTCGACGTGCCACGGCTGGAATTAGTTGGAAAGACGGTAGCTCCAATGATGGTCTCACCTGTTGTCGCATCGGTAACCGTGCCGCTGACGGTGAATTGAGCTGATGCCGCAAAGGTTAAAGTCGACAGCAGAACAAAAAAAAGAGATAGGCGGTATAAATGCACGGCGCGAAATTAAGACGGTCAGACATCAATCGATGGAATAACAAATTGAATTAGCATTTGTTGGTCACTATCTTGTCCAGGTGAAATTGAACCAGTCAAAGCTGACCATTTTGATCGCCTGTATGGCCGGTTGCTTTTTGGGTTGCACGTCGGGTTTGGAATCGGACCCAAGCGTTTTTCGATACAACGAAAGTGCCAACATCAATTCGCTTGATCCCGCTTTTGCACGCACACTCGAACCGATGTGGGTAGTGGATCAACTGTTTGATGGCTTGGTGGAATTGGACGCTGGATTACAAGTGAAGCCATGTGTTGCTGAATCTTTTTTTTCTTCAGATTCGGGCAGGACTTGGACGTTTGTGATGCGCGATGGTGTGCGATTTTCTCATTCACCGGAGGTCTCAGGCTTGGAGAATGGCCGAGAGGTCGTCGCGGCCGATGTTATTTATAGTCTCAACCGAATCCGGGATCCCCAATGGGCCTCGGCGGGTCAATGGATTCTGGATCCATTGGACCGGAATGCGCCGGGTGCTGGGATGGTTGCACTTGGAAGGGATACCGTCCGGTTTTACCTCCGCGAATCTTTCCCGCCTTTCTTGGGGTTGCTGGCCACAGCCTATGCCAACATTGTGCCCCGAGAAGCTGTAGAGCATTTTGGAGAGGATTTTAGACGTCATCCGGTGGGTTCGGGCCCGTTTCAATTGGCCTGGTGGATGGAGGATGTGGCTTGTGTGCTGCATAAGAACCCCACTTATTGGGAGCGAGATGAGGCAGGGGAAGCCTTGCCTTACCTCGATGCTGTCCACATTGGTTTTGCCGCTGACATGGGGGCGGAGTACCAAGGATTACTTCAAGGGCGCTACGATTTCATGAGTGGCTTGCATCCTGCTTACATGGAGGAGTTACTGGATGGGAATGGTGGGTTAAGACCTCGACATGCCGAGAAGTTGCGCATGGAGAAGACGCCCTTTTTGAAAACAGATTATGTGGGCATTCATGTGGAATCAGATAGTGAGGCATGGCAACCTTGGCTGGACGTCGAGGTTCGGCGAGCCCTCTCCTTGGCTATTGATCGGCAGGGCATCGCCACTTCGTTGCGGCGGGGGTCGGTGGTTCCCACGACGGATTTTGTTCCGCCCGCCCTGTTAGGAATGACTCAGCCGAGCGCGTTCGAGCGCGATCTTGCGCGGGCTCAGGCCATGCTAGATTCCATCCGGAAAGTGCGTCCTCAGCCATGGTCAGAATTGGTCATTTTGACGACCTCAGATTACACCGACTTATGCTCGGCGTTGCAATTTCAATGGGAATCCCTCGGTTTGAAAGTGGCGGTGGATGTGGTTTCACCTTCTACGCACCGGGAGCGTGTGGCAAACGGAAAGGCACAAATGTTCCGAAAATCATGGCTTGCAGATTACCCTGACGCAGAGAACTTCCTCTCGCTGTTTTCTCAAGCTAACTTTGCTCCTGGCGGACCCAATTACACGCACTACACTTCTGAGGAGTTTGAGTCTTTGATGCAAGAGGCAATCAACGAACCGCAGGAGACCAGTCGGTTAGCGATGTACAGAAAGTTGAATGCGATGATCGCTCGGGATCTCCCCGTAATTCCTTTGTTTCATGATCAGGTGACCCACTTTTTGCGAAAAGAAATCAAGGGATGGGAAATCAATGCGGTCAATCGGTTGGATTTGAGGCGAGTGCACAAACGGAATGAGGAATACAGCAACGGAACGTTCAGTCCAGACGAAGACTTAGGTCATAACCCGTAACTTGGAGAGCACGAAGCAATGAATTCCATGCTCAGAATTGACACCCATACCCACATTCTTCCCCGGGAAATGCCCAAATGGTCCGAGCGTTTCGGTGGAGGACAATTTATTCATTTAGAACACGGCAGCCGCAAAGGCTTTGCACGGATGATGCAGGGAAATCATTTTTTTCGTGAAATCGGCGAAAATTGCTGGGATGAGAACGTCAGAAAGAAGGAATACGCCGCGCATTCGACCCAGGTGCAGGTGGTTTGTACGATTCCTGTGATGTTTAATTATGACGCGCCTGTGGCATATGCCGAGGAAATCGCTCAGTTTTTGAACGACCACATCGCGAATCTTGTAGCGAATGACCCGATGCATTATGCGGGACTCGCAACGGTTCCTATGCAGGATACGGACCGAGCCATTCGGGAGTTAGAGCGTGCTCAAGCTCAGGGTCATTTGGGGGTGCAGATTGGCTCCAATATCAACGGAATGAACCTCTCGGATGATCGATTCTTTCCCTTCTTTGAGGCCTGCGATAAGTTGAGTATGGCGGTGATGGTTCATCCCTGGGACATGATGGGCAAAGAACAAATGGAGAAGTATTGGCTTCCATGGCTGGTTGGGATGCCGGCAGAGACCGCCCGCGCAGCGAGTTCGATGATCTTTGGTGGAGTGCTCGAGCGGTTGCCCGGTCTGCGTGTTATGTTCAGTCATGCGGGGGGCTCGTTTTTGCCGACGTTGGGACGCTTTGAACACGGCTACCGTTGCCGACCAGATTTAGTGGCCGTGGACAATGAAGTCAATCCTCGGGAATACTTGGGGAAATTTTGGATTGATAGCATCACGCACGATGCGGACCTGTTGAATTACGTGCTCAAAATGCAAGGGGCTGAGCGCATCTGCATGGGGTCAGACTATCCTTTTCCGTTGGGAGATTTGGAATTGGGTGCCTACATGCTTGAAATGGGATTGTCACAAGACCAATTGAATCAATTATTCAGTGGAGCTGCTCTGGCTTGGTTGGGTGTGCCCCCAGATTATTTCAACGCGCCATCCTGACGCAACCAATGCGCTGATCGGGAGGTTCTTTTGATGCGAGCAATGGAAGCGGCAGACATACATATCATCGAAAGGTGTAAAAAGGGTGATTCAAACGCCCAGCGTCAGGTTTATGCGCGCTACAGTTCCATGATGTTTGCAGTAGCGATTCGGTATACCAATGCCCGAGTGGATGCAGAAGATGTGATGCAAGAGGCGTGGATCAAGGTATTCCGCCACATCAAGTCATTCAGTGAGCACAATAGCTTTGAAGGGTGGTTAAGAAGAATTGTCGTCAATACCGCCATTACCCATTATCGTCGCAATCAAAAGCACCAATTTCAATTGGATATTGAGGAGGTGCATGCAACCCCCAACGATTTTGAAGCGTTCAAGGAAATAGACTTCACAAAAGACGAACTGGCGAAAGCCATCGCTCAATTGCCAAAGGGATACGGAATGGTGTTTAAGTTATATGTCATTGATGGATTCAAGCACAAGGAGATTGCCGAGCAATTGGGAATCGACTTGAACACGTCCAAGAGCCAGTTGAGTCGGGCACGCAGATATTTGCAGGATGTTTTGCATGCGATGTCACAGCGCGCCAAGAAGGAATAATGCAGAAAAAGATGAAGAACGAAGAATTTGACCACTACATCCAGTCTCAGTTTGCCGACGAGGCCATCACGCCTCCCCAGCAAATCGAGGGCGCTATTTTCGCGGCCATGGCGAAGAACAGTCGCCGCAAAAAACTAGGTGTGATTGGGACCGGAATCCTGGTTCTGGGTGCGCTCGCATACGGAGTAAATGGAACGATGAATACAACCCGTGTTGTCACTGAAACTCCGCCTGTTGCTGTTCCTGTTGCTGCGCCTGTTGCTATGCCTGTTACGTTGGAGGTCCTGGATCAGGAGGAACAGCCAATTCAGAAACAGGAAGTGCACGATGATGTCCTGCCCGCTGCTGCTGCTGCTGCCAGTGCATCCATTGTCCTCGAGGACTCAGATGCTGTGGAGAACGCCCGACCCGATAACCTCGAAGCGGTGGCAAGTCGTTCTGTTCAGCCTGTTGTCTCTAACTCCCAGGAATTGCCAGCGATTTTGCATGAAACCGATTCAGAAGTGTGGGTGATGCCCGCAACTGTGAGAGTGAAGGAGTAAATTTCCGGCATGAGCCGATTTCATCGAGGCTTCGCGGCCGCATCCGCCCTCTTCGTCGCCATGACGGCATCGGCGACTGAGCAAGATTCGTTGATCATAGACCAACGCGTCATCGCGATTGATGCTCAGGTTCAATTTGACTCCATCGCAACATCCCGCACTAAACGAACGGATTCATGGAATTTGTCTCGAATCGATGTGGGATTGGTGATAGGTATAGGGGGGCGAGGAGTCGAAGATCGTTGGCATGAATGGACAGGGAGATACGACCGAGCACTTGAAATTCAATCGGTCGTCTGGCAGATGCAGCGACCACGTGATTTTCGCAAACCATTTTCGATTGACTGGTCGGCATGGGTTGGATTGAATGCGTCTTCCCTTCAAACAGTCCGGGTCAACCTGTTGGCCGATTCCTTGATTGGGTTTCTCCCAGCTTCTGGAGCAGAAGGGCTGCAGCAGGTGACGTATGAGCGATTTCCCATAGGCGCTGGCACGGGCGTGGAAACGGATACATTGGCCGTCCCCATTGACTTCCAACAAACGGTTTCCCCGTTCGTGATGATTCGACTTTCCGCCCATTCGGATCGGTTTTTGGCTTCATTGGGATTGGGTATTGCGGTGGGAACCAAACGCCAAGGGCGCATTCAGTTTCAATCGCCTGAATTGGATTCCACGCCGTTCATAGAGGGAGCGTTGGATCGATCGATATGGCAACCGCGCATCACCTGGACCATGGGCTGGAAACTCGCCTCTCCGAGGTGGTCCGTTTGTGCCACTGGATTGTTGACGCCTTTGGCCCAACAGAACCATTACATGGGGTTAAAGGTTGTTTACTCCCTTGCAAGTGAGTGACCGACCATTTCGCTGAAATAAGCAGATTGTCGTATCTTTTCCAAGAACCATGAAACGCAACTTACATTCCTACCTCTTGGCTTTGAGCCTATTAATGGCGCTCGCGGCTGGACACTCTGTGTCGGGTCAAGTGATTGTGAATGGTGGGTTCGAAGATTTGCTTGCTTTGCCAACAACGACGGGACAATGGTCGCTGGCGTCGGGTTGGACTTCGACAGGCAGTTCTGAAAACAGCCCGGATGTTTTTCACATTCAAGGCGCTGGGGGAGGAGACCTTCCCGAAACGCCAGTTGCTCTTGTTTCGCCTTATCAAGGCATGGCTGTAGCTGGATTTATGGCCTGCGGTGCAGGCGGTACAAACCGCCGTGAATACCTCTCGGGGACCTTTTCTAGTCCTTTGAATGTAGGCGCTCGCTACAGGTTAACTTTTCGCATGACCAGCGGAGAACTTACGCCTTTCTCGGAAGGTGGTCTGGGGATCGGGGAATTGGGCATGCACTTTTCCATGGGACCTCTTCAACAACAGGGCGCTAATCCCATGACAGAGTTGCCACACTTCGTGCTGTCACCCGTTTTTTTTAGCCGAGAGTGGGAGACGATTTCATTCACCTTCGTAGCGGATGCCGCGTGGACCCATTTCACTTGGGGTGCATTTGGCGCCGATGCTGACCGGACGATTGAAGTGATTGAAGGGAATCAGCCTTCCATGGCCTACTGTTTTGTGGATGATTTTAGTTTGGTTGTTTCGGAAGGTGAAATGACACAGGATGAGGTGGATGTTCGCGGTCCCGATCGCAAACCGGTGACGGATGTCATTGACCTGGAAACCGAGCCAGCTTGGTTTGTGCCAAACGCATTCACCCCCAATGACGATGGCGAAAATGATGTGTTTCTGCCCGTTTGGAAAAACTTGACCATGCTGCGATTTGAAGTGTACTCCCGGTGGGGGGAACTCGTCTATGAATTGAGAGGAGAATCGAACGGATGGGATGGGCAATCATTTTCCAACGAAGCGGCAGCAGCTGGTTTGTATATCTGGCAAATGGAGTTGCAGGATGCTGACGGAATGACCATTTCTGAATCGGGCGCTATTAATTTGATTCGTTGATTCAGTAGGGTTCAATGATGGAGCAGTTGATTCCTCAATCGCAGTTGCTCCCTGCCGACTCGCCGGCAGCGGATTGGTGCAACGATGCAGATTCGTGCAACGCATTTTGGCCTGGAACAGGAGATTTTCACGGGGTTCGGGCCGCAATAAACCGACGTGGAGGCATTGAAATGGATCGCCGCTCTCGCGTTGCTGATGCCATTTCGGGGCAGTACGAAAGACTGGCGATGGCTGCACCACATGCGCTGGAAGAATTCCGGTCGGGTGCGGAAGTGATAAGCGTTGGACATCAATTGCAGGCAGGAGGGGGCCCGGCTTATTTTCATTACAAAATTCTATCCGCTCTGCGTTGGTCGAGAAAACTTCGCGCAAGTGGCACACCTTCCATTGTTGTTTTTTGGATGGCATCGGAGGACCATGATTTTGAAGAAATTTCGGAGACGAATGGAGCTCGCGGGGATTCCTTTCGGTGGAATCCTAGTACTTACAAACCGACGACTCCGGTGGGTATGATACCATGGGACTTCAAGGCGGAGGCGTCATGGAATGCATGGTGTCAGCGCCAAGGGGTGAGTCCAGGCGTATCACCTGTGAAGGCGGTTACCTTGGCCGATCGCATGCGAGGGTGGTTGCTGGATTGGTTTCCCGATGATGACGTATTGCTCATCGATGGCAACGATGTTCAACTCAAGGAAATGGTCCAATTTCTCTGGAAATCTGAGTGGAACGGGCAGGGAATCAAGGGCAGTTTGAAAGAATCGAACGCAGCTTTTTCTAGCCGCTGGGGTGAAGCGCCTTTGCAGCCAAGGGATAACAACCTGTTCGTTTTGGACGCTAATGGTTTGCGAACGAGGGCTGACCGCTGGTCAACCGACCAGCAAAAACAGGGTAAGGGGGACGAAGCTTGGAAGACTCTTCGTCCGGAACAGAATAGTCCCAATGCGGCGTTGCGTCCGCTCTATCAAGAGTGGTTGTTGCAAAGTGCGGCATTCGTTGGAGGCCCCTCGGAAGTGGCATATTGGCTATCTCTCGGAAAGAGCTTTGTCCATCATCGGATTTCCCAGCCGGCCCTGTTGCTTCGAGATGGTGCCTTAGTTATCGACGAACGAGCGAGCCATGCAGTCGAATGGATCCAATGGAATCCACTTAAAGGATGGTGGACAGGCGAGGTCGCTCGCACGTATTGGGTGGATTTGGAATTGAATCGATTGGGCGAGGTAGCCGGTCCTTTTGATGCGTGGTCCAAAGCGCTCGTGGCTTATGCCGAAGGCATTCCAGGTGATGCGGTCCCAACGACTCGGGCGGCATTGTCCCGGATGGAACAGGAGCTGCAACAAGTCCGCAAGAAATGGAGGAAAATTTGGCGGCAACAGCACAGCGATCAATGCGCTCTGGTGGAAGAAGTTTTTGATACGTGGTTGACTATAAAAGGCAAACCTCAAGAGCGCGGATTGAGCGCTTTGGT
>CAJQLF010000023.1 GCA_905479115.1 uncultured Flavobacteriales bacterium | reverse complement strand
GCCAAGACGCAAGTGCTTGCAACTACGACTCATCGGCGACGGATGCTGGCTACTGCGATTATGCGGACGCCGGTTATGACTGCGCAGGCAACTGTGTCAACGATGCGGATGGAGACGGGGTATGCGATGAAAATGAAATCAGTGGATGCACAGACGCAGACGCTGTGAACTACCAACCATTGGCAACGAACAGTTCAGACAATTGCTTGTATCCAGAGGACTTCGAGCCTGATTGTCTCTTTGATTTCTCCGGAGATGCTTACGTGGGAACGGCAGATTTACTTCTGTTCTTGGGGAACATTGGAACATCTTGCGAGTGATAACTTGATATCGGAAGAGAGCCCCTCGTTTTGTGGAAAAAACGAGGGGCTTTTTATTCGTGCCCTGTTCCCTTAAACCCTAATTTCGCTTGCTATGGCGGGACAAGAGCAGGTTTTATATACGGAGGACAACATTCGTTCACTGGACTGGAAGGAACACATCCGAATGCGTCCGGGGATGTACATAGGCAAATTGGGAGACGGCCAATCTGCAGATGACGGAATTTACGTGCTTCTCAAGGAGATCATCGATAACTGCATCGATGAACATGCCATGGGCCATGGAAAGAGTGTGCGAATTCACATCCGGGAGGGTGAGGTGAAGGTGCGTGATTATGGTCGCGGTATTCCATTGGGAAAGGTGGTCGATGTCGTGTCCAAAATCAACACGGGAGGTAAGTATGATTCGCGGGCTTTTAAGAAATCTGTGGGGTTGAATGGGGTGGGTGCGAAAGCCGTGAACGCCCTGTCTGTTGATTTTGCCGTCGAGAGCTTTCGAGAGGGGCAGGCGAAGCGAGCAGATTTTAAACGAGGAGAATTGACCAACGATGCGGAATTGGCTCCAACGGAGGAGCGCAACGGTACACTCATTTCTTTTCGGCCGGACACGGAAGTTTTCAAGGCGTACAGTTATCGGATGGAGCATGTGGAGAGGTTGCTCTGGAATTATGCCTATTTGAACACCAATTTGGCACTTTACCTCAACGGGGAGAAATTCAAAAGTGAAAATGGACTTAAGGACCTGCTCAACAACAATTTGGGCACGGATCCGAGGTACCCCATCATCCATCTCGTCGGTGAAGATATTGAGGTTGCAGTGGCTCATACCGATGCATACGGGGAAGATTACCAGAGCTTTGTTAATGGTCAGTTTACGCCACAAGGAGGGACGCATCAGTCGGCGTTTCGCGAGGCATATGTCCGCGTGGTAAGAGATTTTTTTGGCAAGGATTATGATTCGGCAGATATCCGAAGTGGGATTTCAGCAGCCTTCGCAATTAAAGTGGAGGAGCCGGTTTTTGAGTCGCAGACCAAGACCAAATTAGGTTCTGCGGAGATGGGGCCAAATCGTCCGACACTCAAGAGTTTTGTGTATGATTTTTTGAAGCGTGAATTGGATAATTTTCTCCATCGGAACCCCGAGTCGGCGCAGCTTCTTCAAGCACGTATTCTGCAGAGTGAACGCGAGCGCAAAGATTTAGCGGGTATAAAAAAATTGGCGAGAGAACGAGCGAAAAAATCCAGTGTTCACAATAAAAAATTGCGTGATTGTCGGATTCACCTTGGAGACAGCAAGAAAGAACGTAACCAAGAGTCGACGCTTTTCATTACCGAGGGAGATTCAGCTTCGGGATCGATTACCAAGGCACGTGATGTTCAAACGCAAGCGGTCTTTAGCCTGAAGGGGAAGCCTCTCAATTGTTTTGGCCTTACCAAAAAAGTAGTCTACGAAAACGAAGAGTTCAATTTGCTGCAAGCCGCATTGAACATCGAAGATGATTTGGACAACTTGCGGTACAACAACGTGGTCATTGCAACCGATGCTGACGTAGATGGAATGCACATTCGGCTGCTGTTGATCACTTTCTTTTTGCAGTTCTTTCCTGATTTGGTGAAGCGTGGACATTTGTATGTTTTGCAAACCCCCTTATTCCGTGTTCGGAATAAGAAGGAAACGACCTACTGCTATAGTGAAAATGAAAAGCAAGATGCCCTTCAAGCGCTGGGAGCTAAATCAGAGATTACGCGTTTCAAGGGGCTTGGTGAGATCAGTCCGGATGAATTCAGTCACTTCATCGGCGAAGACATTCGCCTCGATCCTGTGGTGATCGGAAAGGAGAGTCGCATCAAGGAGATGATGACATTTTTCATGGGAAAAAACACCCCAGACCGACAGAGCTTTATCATAGAAAACCTGCGTGTTGAGAAAGATTTGCTAGAAGAATGAGTGAAGAATTGACCCCCCTGGATCCTGAGGAGCACGAAGGCGCGCAAGACTCATCAGAACTTCCTGAAGAAGGCCTAGAGCGGGTTATTCAGGTGTCTGGGATGTACAATAATTATTTCCTCGATTATGCATCCTATGTCATTTTGGAACGCGCGGTCCCGCACCAAGATGATGGGTTGAAACCCGTGCAGCGACGCATCCTGCACAGCCTGGATGAAATGGACGATGGGCGTTTTCACAAAGTCGCGAACGTCATCGGCAACACCATGAAGTTCCACCCGCACGGTGACGCCTCCATTGGTGACGCGTTGGTGCAAATAGGACAGAAAGACTTGCTGTTGGATTGCCAAGGCAACTGGGGCAATATTCTTACGGGAGATCGTGCTGCCGCCCCTCGTTACATTGAAGTTCGATTGAGTAAGCTCGGAAAGGAGGTGCTATTCAATCCCAAGACGACGACGTGGTTGATGAGCTACGATGGCCGCAATAAGGAACCTGAGACCCTGCCCGTCAAGTTTCCTTTATTGCTCGCTTCTGGGGTTGAAGGAATTGCGGTGGGATTGGCTTGCAAGACCCTTCCACACAACTTTTTGGAGTTGATCGATGCGAGCATAGCTACACTTCAGGGTAAGGGTTTTAAACTGTATCCGGATTTCCCGACGGGCGGGACTGCGGATGTGGAGAATTACAATGACGGTTTGCGCGGCGGAAAAGTCCGGGTGCGTGGGAGGATTGAAAAAGAGGACAACAAGACGTTGGTCATTCGGGAGTTGCCCTTTGGTGTGACGACGAGTTCGTTAATTGAGAGTATTCTCAAAGCCAATGACAAGGGGAAGATCAAGATCAAGCGTGTTGAGGATAACACGGCAAATGAAGTGGAGATTGTGGTCCACCTCGCCAATAACGTGAGTCCGGATAAAATGATTGGGGCGTTGTACGCCTTTACGGATTGCGAGGTGTCGATTTCACCAAATTCCACCGTCATCTTAAATGACAAGCCGCAGTTTTTGGGCGTGACTGAGTTGCTAAAGATATCTACCGAGCGAACCAAGCAATTGCTTCAGTTGGAATTGGAAATCGAATTGGGCGAGTTGCAAGAAAAATGGCACTTCGCGTCTCTGGAAAAAATCTTCATAGAGAACCGAGTCTACCGTGATATAGAGGAGTGCGAAACCTGGGAGGAGATACTGAAGACCATACACACTGGATTAAAGCCATATACAAAGCATTTATTGCGTGAAGTCACCGATGAAGACGTCACGCGTTTGACAGAGATACGCATCAAGCGCATCTCCAAATTTGATGCGTTCAAAGCCGACCGCATTATTGAAGGTCTCGATGGAGACATTGATCAGGTTAAGCATCACTTAGCGCATTTGACGGACTATGCCGTGGAATGGTTCAAAATGCTGAAAAAGAAATACGGTGAGGGCAGAGAACGCAAAACGGAATTGCGCTCGTTTGAATCCATATCGCGATCTGCAGTGGCCGTGGCGAATGTCAAGCTCTACGCACAAATGGAAGAAGGATTTGTCGGACATGGGCTAAAACGCGGGGAAGGTGAATTGGTCTGTGAATGCAGTGACATCGATGACATCATTGTGATCCGAAAAGACGGTGTATTGCAAGTGAGTAAGGTGAGTCAAAAGGCCTTCTTTGGTAAAGACCTCCTTCATGTAGGTGTGTGGAAGCGAGGAGATGAGCGAACCGTTTATAATTGCATCTACCTCGATGGGGCGACCGGTCGAAGTCTTATAAAGCGCTTCAATGTACCCGCCATAACGCGTGATAGAGAATATAACATTACCAAGGGAACTCCTAAATCAAGGCTGCTGTACTTTACTGCGAATCCGAATGGCGAGGCCGAAATTGTCACGGTATTCTTGCGGAGTAGTGCTCGACTTAAGAAGCTCAAATTTGACCTTGACTTCTCGGAAATGGCCATCAGAGGAAGAGGGGCAGGTGGAAATTTGGTATCCAAAAACGCCATTCGAAAAATCGAAATGACGGAGGAAGGAGTATCCACGTTGGGCGCAAGAAAAGTTTGGTACGATGAAACGGTACGTGCGCTGAATGCGGATGGCCGGGGCGAACTGCTTGGTGAATTCATGGCGGATGATCGCATTGTGGTATTCCTTTCCTCAGGTGAATATTTGTTTACAAGCTTTGATCTGAGCACCCGTTTTGACGATAAGATGATTCACTTGGAAAAGTGGCATCCGAAGCGTCCTGTGTCAGTCGTTTATTTTGAAGGAGAAAAGGATGACTGGTACGTAAAGCGGTTCTTTGCCGAACCCGTGCTGAAGCCATTTTCATTCATCGGTGACCATGAAAACTCACGATTAGGTGTTCTCTCTACGGCACACCACCCCAGGGTTCGGATTCGATTTAACCGTCGATTTAAAGAAACGAGGGACCGTGAAGATGAGGTTTTTGACGCCTCGGATTTCATCGCAATCAAGGGCATACGGGCCATCGGCAATAAGCTGAGCGGCCTGCCAGTCACGGAGGTGCAGTTGGATGCATTGGATGAGCAAAGAGAAGCGCAAGCTCAAGCGGATTGGTTGAGAGATGTGACCCCTCCGCCTTCGCTTGTTGAGAAGAGTCCCGCACCATCTGTCGATGCTTCGAAGAAGGACCATGAAAAGGGTTCAACGGAAGCTGAGTCCGGAATTTCGCAACAACCAACTCTTTTTTGATTTTTAGTAATTGGTCATGCAGAAATTCAATTCAATAATGCCTCTTTTCTTCAGGAGTCGATTCATCTTTTCTTGTTGCATTGTGGCGTTGATTGCCTGTGGAGAAATGCCCACCACACAGCCGACAACAGAAGCGAGTACGATTGGTCAAGGTTTTGTGGAAGACACCTTGGTTCATCCTGCTTGGTCAAAAAATGCTACGATTTATGAGGTCAATGTTCGGCAGCACACAGCGGAGGGAACCTTTTTGGCCTTGCAAGCAGATCTTCCTCGGCTCAAAGAACTCGGCGCAGACATCCTATGGCTGATGCCCATTCATCCCATTGGTGAGGTCAACCGTAAAGGCGGAGAGAACAGCAATAACTTCATGGTACCACCGGGATCTTCAAGCATGGGAAGTCCGTACAGTGTGAAAGACTATTATGCCGTTAACCCTGACTTTGGAACGAAGGAAGATCTCAAGGCGCTGACGGCGATGGCGCACGAATTGGGCATGAAAGTAATTTTAGATTGGGTTGCTAATCACACAGCGTTCGACAGCGAATGGACAGATTCACACATTGAATATTTTTTATTGGATGACACGGGGAATTTGCAACCTCCTTCAGGAACGGACTGGTGGGATGTGACGCAATTGGATTGGGCCAATGGGAAAGAAACCGGTTTGTACGATGCAATGGCTGATGCCTTGGAATACTGGGTGCGCGAATGCGCGATCGACGGCTATCGATGCGACGTGGCTGAAAAGGTTCCGACTGATTTTTGGGAAAAGGCTCGACGGCAAATGGAACGGGTTAATCCGGATGTCTTTATGCTTGCAGAAGCTGAGGTGCCCGAACATCATCTCCGAGCATTCGATATGTCCTACGGCTGGGAGATGCACCACATCATGAACCAAGTTGCCAAAGGCGAGTGGTCGGTGGACTCCATCATCCAGGCCGTACCAAGGCAGTTGGAGCGATTCGGAGCAGACGCGTATCGCATGATGTTCATCACGAATCACGATGAAAATTCGTGGAATGGGACGATTGAGGAGCGCATGGGAGCCAATGGTGATGCGATGGCGGTGCTCTCAGGCACCTTGATGGGAATGCCATTGATTTACAGTGGACAAGAGGCAGGAAATTCCAAGCGGTTGCGGTTCTTTGAAAAAGACACGGTGGAGTGGGGTGCCAACACCAAAGCAGGATTGTACCGCTTCATTAATGAACTGAATCATGATCACCCAGCACTGTGGAATGGTGCCGTGGGTGGTCAGCCGGAATTTTATTCCATAGATTCTGACGTTGCGATGGCCTGGACACGAAGGGCAGAAGCGGATGAAGTGGTCACGGCGGTGAATCTTTCAGGCGAGTCGATAGAAATGGAACTCGGATTGGATTCTACCTACCGGGTTGAATGGGGGGGCGTTGAGGCGGGAAAGGTGGTGACGGTGCCAGCGCATGCAGCAGCAGTCTGGTCGAAGGGCTCAAAGAAATGAGACACCAACAAACCATTGCACTCATTGCTCATGACGGAAAAAAAGATGCGCTTGTCGAATTTGTGCAAACGAATCAATCTTGGTTTGAGCAGTTTCATTTAGTCGGGACGGGCACAACAGGCGGCCGCATTGAATCTTTAGGGGTTCGAATCGAATGCTTGGCAAGTGGTCCCCTTGGAGGAGATGCTCAGATTGCAGCTCGCATTACCGAAGGGCGGGTCCATGCAGTGATTTTTTTCCGGGATCCCATGGGCAAACATCCGCATGAGCCTGACATCAACATGCTGCTTCGTCAATGTGACGTTCACAACATTCCGTTAGCGACGAATTACGCCACGGCGAGTTTGCTCATTGGCCGGATCGCTTTTGGAGGCGAATGAAGGCAGGGGATGTACATCGTGGTCGCGGCCCTTGGCCGAAGAGCAATGATGCGGTGGCGGTGCGCCAATGGCTGACCGATCGCATTGCTGTGTTTGAATCACGCGAACGACAAGCCATAATTCGCCAATTGCTTGATGACGTGAGTGGTGTTTCCCGTGCTGACCGGTTGATCGGAAATTGGGTGGCAAGTGAGTCTCAATTGGAACGCTTAGCTCTTGCATGTGACCGGTTGAATCACGGGGAACCCTTGCAGTACATTCTCGGAACTGCCCATTTTATGGGCCTTGATGTGTGTGTCAATAAAAGTGTGCTTATTCCTCGACCCGAGACGGAAGAGCTCGTACATCGGATGTTGCAATACATCTCATCTTCTAAGTCTCAAAAGAGGAAAGTAGTGGACATCGGAGCTGGCAGCGGCGCCATTTCACTAGCTTGGAAAGCGAAACGGCCAATGGATGAAGTGTACGGCCTGGATGTTTCACCCGAAGCATTGCATACAGCTAGCGCGAATGCAGAGCGCCTTGGGCTCGCTATTGACTGGCATAAGCATGATATCCTGGCAAGCGTTGGAGCCAAAGATACAGTCCTATCAGCCTGTGATGTTGTTTTATCCAATCCCCCTTATATACCCGAGTCCGAAAAAAGTGGGATGAGCCGGAGCGTGACGGATTGGGAGCCCAACATGGCACTTTTTGTGTCGGACCGTGATCCATTGGTTTTTTACAAGCGCATCATCTTAGGATGTGCAACGGAAGGCTGGTTGAGTTCGGAAGGTTGGTTGGCGCTTGAATGCCACCGCGATGCTGTGGAAGCCGTGCGAGAGCTTTTTCATCAAGAGCACTGGAAGACTGTCGAAAAAGAGCGGGATATGCAGGAGAACTGGCGAATGATCTTTGCGCAGCGAGCGGCGATTGCATCAAAGAGTTGAACGGAATTACCGAAACTCAAGCATGAGTGCATCGGCAATGTGAAATGCTGGAATAGCGAATCCAATGCCTTCAACTCCCATCCCCAAGACCTTTTCATTCACAACCCCAATAAGCTGACCAGAAGAGGAAATTAACGCGCCACCGCTGTTTCCTGGACTGATGCTCACATCTGTCTGAATCAAGGTGCGGCTGCCGTCTTTGCGTTTTCCAGAAATGATTCCTTTTGTGACGGATGCTCCCAAATCAATGTCATACGGTGTCCCCAAGGCATACGCCTCTTCGCCTACATCAATTGGCTGGTCCGCATCAATGTAGAAGGGTTTCAATCCAATTGTATCAACCTTAAGCAGGGCCAAATCATACAAAGGATGGTACCGGACCACTTCGGCTTGTCGTTGCCGACCATTTTGGAAATGCACCGTGTAATCTAGTTCGCCATCTGCAATGACGTGATAGTTCGTAAGGATATAGCCATCGCTGCTCACGATGCAACCGCTTCCGTGTCCGTCATGCGCAGCAACCGTCACAACGGATTCCAGTGCAGCTGAAACCTTGCCGGCGGGTTGATCGGGTTGATCGAGGGTAATGACGTCCCAGTCTTTGGTCCATTCCAATTCCAAATCTTCGATTCGATTCAATTTCCCAATGAACACATCGGACTCCATGGCTTGGAAAAGAGCTTCATCCAATCCCTCCGCGATGAGGTCCCGATCAAATCCGGGGCTGGAGAAGTTGTACAGAGCCCAATTGGAATAGGAAGAGATGTGCGCGGTGTCCGTCCGGATTTGGAAGGGATTGTAAACCCACCACTCGGTGGTCAATTCGTAGCGCACGATGTTTTGAACTCGGTGTTCACGAACGCCGATGAGCTGACCGCTAATCTGCACTCCTTCTTCTTGCTGAAACATCCCGTCTGCACCAGGTGGTTGAAAGGATTGGTTCTGAAGGGTTGCATTGAGACCTTCGTCTAAGTTAGAATATTCAATTTCGATGGACTCATCCGAAGCACTCATGAACTCAACCCGATTTTTGTGGTACTTGTCCATGTTCTGAAAATAATGCCAACTGTGCTCTCCTGCTGAAATATGCATGTGAAAACCTTCCACTTTGAGCGGAGGATTGATGGGGTTGCCAGAGGGCATTTTCTTCAAGCCTTCGAAGTAGTAAGCTTTTTGAAAAACGCGTTTGGGTTGTGCAAAGAGGGCCGTTGCATTGGCCGCGGCACCAATAAAGGCCCCCCAAATGAAACCGGGTTGGATGGTTCGTTTTTGTCCAGTGAACCCAACGATTGCCAAGCCCAAGGCCGCCCCGGCGTCCACACTTTTATACGGATTCCGAGCTTCAGGGAATAACGGATGGACCTTGGGGAAATGCCCTTCTTGCTCCAGTCGTATGAGGTGCACAGGCTCTTTGTTATCCAGCTCTACCCATGTCATTCCTTGGCCCCATTGCTCATAATGAAATCCTTCCGTCCAATTCCACGCATCTTTGGAAATCGCCACATCTGCCCCATGTTCAGGGTGAACAGCAATCTGGGATGAGGTGGAGCGGTAGAGCACGGAACACCCAGTCGACAGCATCAACGCTGCAGTGCTTACGATCCACAAAGAATGTCGCATACTCCATTGCATCATTCAAAGAACGAAAATTGTGGGTGTAGACCGGAGGCATTTCTCGGATGTTTTCCGAATGGATTGTGGATTAATTGCTTTAGAAAACTCTGAATATTTAAGCCGACGCTTGGCCCATCGATTTATCTTTAACACATGGGTGAATTCACCGATAATGTACCGAAAACAAGGGAAGAGCTGGATGATCTGCGCGCAACGCTGAGCGAGCACAACCGCCGGTATTACATTGAAGCGAAGCCGACGATTTCAGACCGGGAATTTGATCGGCTGATGGAAGTGTTAATCCAAGCAGAGTCAAATCATCCTGATTGGGCCGATATAAATTCCCCAAGCCAGCGGGTAGGGGGAGACATTACCGATCGATTCGAGAAAGTTGACCACAGCGAGCCCATGCTCTCGTTGTCCAATTCCTACAACGCAGAGGACATTCAAGAATGGGCAGAGCGTGCTGATAAAATTTTGGAAGGTGAGGCCGTTGAGTTCGTAATGGAATTGAAGTACGATGGAGTGGCCATTGCTTTGCACTACGAAAACAGAGAACTGCACCGGGCCCTAACGCGCGGGGACGGGATTACCGGAGAGGACATTACGGCGAACGTACGAACCATTCGATCTGTTCCTTTGAAGCTTCCGCAAGAGGCTCCCGAATCGCTTGAAATTCGAGGAGAAATATACTTCCCTTGGGAAGGATTTAGAGAATTGAATAACAGGCAGTTAGAGTCCGGAAAGCCGGAATTCGCCAACCCTCGAAATACGGCTGCCGGTACATTGAAAAGTCAAGATAGCGCGGTGGTTGCTCAGCGAAGATTGGATTGCAAATTGTATGGCGTAGTGAATCCACCATCTGAACTTTCAAGTCACATGGATAGCGTTCTTGCGGCTGGAACATGGGGTTTTCCTGTTCCGTTGGCGCAGACACGAATGGTCGAAACCACGGGCACTGTCGAAGGGATCATGGATTTTATTTTGCACTGGAATGAGCATCGGCATGACCTGCCTTTTGCGGTTGATGGAATCGTCATCAAGATTAATTCATTCGCCCAACAGCGTGAACTTGGAATGACCGCAAAATCACCGAGGTGGGCGATTGCGTTCAAATTTGAGTCGGAGCAGCAATCCACCATTTTGCGCAGAGTCACGTATCAAGTGGGCCGAACCGGCGCCATCACACCCGTAGCGGAACTCGACCCTGTTCTCATTGCAGGCACAACGGTCCGTCGTGCTTCATTGCACAACGCAGATCAAATCAAAGCGCTGGATATCCGATTGGGCGATTCGGTTTTTGTCGAAAAAGGTGGAGAAATTATTCCCAAGGTGATTGCGGTGGATTTAGCAGCTCGAGCAGCGGGCAGTTTGCCCTTTGACTACGCTTCTGTTTGTCCGGAATGTGCAACGACATTGGAGCGAAAACAAGGAGAAGCTAAACACTATTGCCCGAACGTATTGGGTTGTCCGCCCCAAGTTCGAGGAAGAATTGAGCACTTTGTAAGCCGAAAGGCTATGAACATCGAGGGATTGGGACCGGAAATTATTGAGTTATTGGTGAGCAAAGGCGGAGTGGACACCTTGGCCGATTTGTATGAGCTCAAGAACAAGGCAAGCGATGAGTGGCGCAATGCGACTGTGATGTACAAGGAAACCTCAGAGGTTGTACCTGATCGACTACATGGCCAGCGGATGCATGCATTGGCACTTTGGAATTACCGCAATAACCACGGAAAGCGGGTGGCTCCAGATGCCAGTCCCGTCAGTCGTTCCGCTGTGGAAGAATGGATCGCCTCACCGGAGGGAGACCCATTTGGATTGGAAATTGCTCCGGTTCTCGGGGCGCCATGGCAGGATTATTTGGTCGCTGCCAGCATTGCATTTCCCATGGCAGAGGTCATCATGAACAAGGCCATGCTTTCTGATTTCTCGGATGATTTGTTAAGAGGGCCTGAGTCCTTGTCTTGGGAGAGCGAGGGTTGGGGAGTGGACCTTGCAGATTGGGAACATTTTGAAAATTTGCTGCACCGTCTTTCGTCACGAACGAGACAGCGATTGGGAGAGGTGGAGATGAAAAACCTATTGAATGCCATTGAAGAATCCAAGAACCGTCCCTTTCATCGGGTCCTATACGCCTTGGGCATTCGCCATGTAGGAAGTGAAACAGCCAATTTGTTGACGGACCATTTTGGCTCGATTGAGGCCTTGCAGGCAGCGACGGAAGAAGAGGTGTTGTCCATTCATGGGGTTGGGGCGGAAATCGCTCGCAGCGTTCAGGCGTATTTCCAAGATCCAAAAAGTCAAGCAATCATCGCTAAATTGAGTGAGCATGGGGTAAACTTGCGGAACGATGCAGGCGCTCAGATGAACTCAGGCCGTGCATTGGCGGGAAAAACATTCGTGATCACGGGAACACATCCCGTTGCACGAGAGGATCTTGCGGCTATTATCAGGGAGCAAGGTGGCAAGGTTTCGAGTTCGGTCAGTAAGAAAACGCATGCGTTGGTTGCCGGCGAAAAGGCAGGGTCAAAGTTGAACAAGGCTGAAAACCTAGGAGTTGAAATCTGGGGATATGATGATTTATTGAATGCGGTTTCAGATGGTTCAGGCGAATAAATAGGGCGAATGGATACGAGTAAAAACGATGAGTAAAGAGAAACACCTGTCTTTTGCAGCTTTAGATTTGGAGTGCGCCACCAGTGATGTCGGCAATATTTGCGAGGTGGGTCTGGTGATCATTGAAGGGGGCGAAGAGGTCCGAAAATTCCGATCATTGGTTCACCCTGTTGTGGAGTCATTCGGAGATTGGCAACGTTGGAACTTTGACTATACGTTGAACGACACCTTGAAGGCACCAAGCTTTGCTGAAGTTTGGGCGACAGCCAAATCGCTGATTGGAGACTTACCCGTTGTTGCACACAATGCCACGGAGGTAGAGTGTAAACATTTGGGGCATGCGTTTTCCATTCATGGATTGGATGCGGCAGAATCACCGACCTTTTACTGCACACTTGAACTTGCGCGCGCTCAATGGCCCGATTTACCCAAACATGGAATTAAGCATGTCGCGAAGCACTTTGGATGGGCATTGGATCACCATAACCCGGAGAGCGATGCGCGAGTTTGCGGATCCATCGTTCAAGAAGCTTGCAGCAACCGAGGGCTTAATGATTGGGCTGAACTGGTGAACGCCATGCGATTGCACTCCCACCGAGTTCCTCTTTATAAGACGAAATTGTCGATCAAAAAAAAATCGACAAAACCCCTCCAGCGATCTGAGTATTTGCATGAATTGGTGGCATGGGAGCGCACTTCGAAGCCCAAGGAATTCAGGACGGGTCAGCAATTCGTCCTCAGTGGATTTGATCAGTCGAAAAAAGCTGAATTGCGCAAAGCTGGGGCGAACAAAGGTCTGGTGTACAAACGGTATTTGAAGGGAGCTGTTGATTTTTTGGTAGCGGATGAGCGCATGGGCGCGTCAAAATATGCCAAGTGCCAAGCACAGGAAATCCCCATTTTGACTGAAGCGCAATTTGTCGAGGCGCTAAAGGACTTGCGTCTTAAAAGCTGAATCAGCGAAAGATTTCAAACGATCCTATTCGCTCGCCTCGCTGTTCTTCCCCGCAAATAATGACATACCGCACGCGGTAGTAATATGTCCCTTCAGTGACGGGTTTGTTGTTAATGCGCCCATCCCATTCTACGGGTGCTCCGAAGGAAGAGAAGATCGCTTCGCCCCAACGGTTAAAAATGAGCAACTCATACTGGTCAACAATTGACAGAAGAGGAAAGTCCGGATTCTCTGCGAGGTACAAGGTGAGGCGCTCATTTTTGCCATCTTTGTTCGGGGAGATGACATTTGGAAACTGTGCGGAGCTTGCGTCAATGGTCGCTTCAGGGTCTTGCACGACGACCAGAGAATCCAATCCGGTGCAGCCATTTTCTTCAAAGGTTACATTCAAATAATAAGTCCCAGGCAGCAGGACCTGGGGTTCTTCGGTGCTCCAAGGTGCGAAGGAATTAAGGGCCCCTTCGGTCCAGGACCATTCCAAAATGGGCGTGTAACCCTGTGGGGATACCTCTACGCCACTGACTGTTGAGGTCGGCACGGAACAGGTCAGCGTATCCGCAAATCCGGCATGGACTTCTGGAGGGGTGAAATCGGAACCAATTTCCAGTGAAACAGAAGTCTCACAGCCGCTTTCTGGATGCGTGGTGACAATTTGCCATACTCCGCTGGTTTCCGTCCAGAGTTCAAATGGCTCATCAATCCAATTGAACGAGGCATTCGATGGAACAATCCATTCAAGGAGGGATTCAGGCGCGGTTTCAAGGGTGAGTAGGACAGAATCGTAGAGGCAGTTGAGCTGATTTGAAGATGCAGTGACTGTGCTTTCGTACGTCCTAAAATCTCCGATGATTTCAACCTCGAGGGTATCCGTACAAACCTCATCATCCGAGGTAACCACAAGCCAGTAATTGCCGGGAGCATCAACCGTGGCATTAGGGCCGAGGTTGGATGGGATATTGCCTCCATTCGCGCTGATCCATTGGTAATCTATTCCATCTGAGAAATTGCTGCCCCCGTAAAGTCCAATGGATGGGATGAGGCAATTGAGGGTAAGACCGGGGCTGGCTTCGGCAGAAGCTACCAATTCAGCGACTTCAACCACAATGCTGTCTTGAATGTCATTTTCGCAAAACCCATCATAGGTAACGAAATAGGTGATGGATGTATCTGGTGTGCACCAAACATTCGCGCCGACAGAATCAGATAAAAAGGTGCTAGGCTCCCATGCGTAGTCCGTTCCAGGCGCTCCCACGACGTTCAGTTCCACGGAGCCTCCCGGGCATACCATGGTCTCTGGGCCAGTGGCCAAAATGGTAGGGGACAGGCAGACACTTTGATTGTTGTACGATCCTCCGGTGCTTCCTGTGAACCCCCAATACACGAGCTCTTGTCCAGAAAAAACATCCCCAATGAGGTCGATTTCATTGAACAGTCTCATTTCGCAATCAAAGTATACCGCAATAATCTGCGCATTCGGATCCCAAGTGATGCGCACAGGATGGTCCTCACCGTCTTCGATATTTGCTCCATCTATGTTGGCTGTTACTGGTCCGCCGAGACCGCTCGGTGGAGCATGGTCTACACTTCCGTCTGAAATGAATCCGATATGATCTTGGACGAGGTCCCCATACTGCCCATTTTGCCAGGTGTCGAATTCAATGCCAAAACTGGGGTCGAATCCATTGAATCCTAATCCTCCTCCAGTTTGTCCCAAGGCGGATGTTCCAACGTCTTGTAAGACAAACACCATTCCGTCTGCACCGCCGATGTCAAGGTCACCAAAATTCATGGTCAAATTGAGGTCGAATGGCTGACTTAAGTCGATGAAGTCGGCAGACCAGACGGCTCCGTTTTGATTGCCTTGCGTGGTTGTGAGTTGATAACAGTCCGTTCCAGCTTCTTGGGCTGTACCATTTAAAAAGTACGACTGCGCAATCAAGGGTGCGTTGAATGCGCTAGTCAAAGCCAGCAATAACGCAGCACATCGCTGTGGATTGAGGTGCAATCTGGACATGGTTTCAATTAAAAATTAACGCCCACTTTCAAGTTGACTCGTCTATTGGTAAGGTAATTGGGGATTGCATAAAGCCGTCCATTAACATCTTCTATCCACGTATGGTTAATGGTGTTTCGAATTCCGAGAATATTGAATATTTCGACGGAAACAAATCCCGTTGGTCCTCCGATTGGCGCATTTATTTTGTCGAACAATTCACGAGAAAATCCGATGTCCACCCGCCGGTAGGTCGGCGTTCTCAATACATCTTTATAGCGATCAAAAGAAGGAGGGCCAAATGGGAGTCCGGTTCCAAAGTACAGGCTAACGAGGACTTTGAAGGTCTCATTACCGGGCATTTCATCTTGAAATAATAGACTCATGTTAATACGCTGGTCTGTCTGTCGGGGGATGAATCCAGGAACAATTTCTGAGCTGTCCGAGACCACATTGTTCAGCGTGTAGCCAGCGATGATCGGCTGTCCCTCGTCGTTGTAATACTGCCAATAGGCGTCATCGTTGAGGTCTTCTTCTGTTTTCAGAACCGACAACCGAAACCAACTTTGAATTCCGTCGATGAACTCACCGTTGAGCATAAAATCAGCTCCTGTCGCATAACCAGAGCTGTTATTTCGCCCGTAATATCGCTGGCGAACGTTTTCAATTTCATACGGTATGAGGAAGTCCATGTCTTTGTAGTACAATTCGCCCACCATTTTGAAAGGCCGTCCGTACATTTCAAATATTCGATCCATGCCCAGCACAGTATGAATCGCACGTTGCGAGCCAATATCTGGATTTAGCGTGCCGTCAAATCCGCGCATTTCTCGGTAGAATGCCGGTTGCCAGTAAACGCCTCCAGATAAGCTGAAGACAGTCGAAGGTTCATCGTCAGCCTTGAGTGGTTGATAGGAGAGGTGACCACGTGGACCCCCAACCAACCCTGGTCCTTGCGTTTGCTGATTGTTTTGCCACCAATGTCCGCGAACTCCGGCATTGAACTTCCACTGTCCTTCCGATGCATCCTTCCAGCGCCAAGTATTTTGCACGAATGCTTGAGCACGCTGTGTTTCAATCTGGTTCTCTGCTCGAATGACATCGTCCAATTGGATGACTTGGTCAGGGCCATCTCCAATGTATCCAATGCTGTCGCGGGGATGCGGGGTAATGAACCCGGCAGAGTCCACAAGCGACCATTCGGACAGGTAATCTTCGATGTCCTCCGCTTGCCACTTTAAGCCCCATTCCAAAAAACCGCGATCTTGTCCCCAAGCGCTCGATCCTTTGAGGGCGCTGCTGTAGACATTGGCATACAACCGATTACGGGCATGGTTAAGAAAAGCACCTACCCCTCGGCTTACCGCGGCCTCGCCCAAAGCATCCGATCCCAAATCTCGCTCAAGTTCATCCAGCCAATACGCTCCAAGGATATCGAATGTCTCAGATTCAGCAGTTTGGAAAGCTGATGATATCCATCGAAATCGGTGATTCTCGGTGATGTAATTGACACCAAACGCCCCAAATCCAGTTTGATAGGAGGTCTTTTCTTGGCCGTCGAAATACACCGTCAGACGGAGTGCTTCGTTGATGTTTCCAACGTCTGATTCGCGTTTTATGGGATTGAATTGGTACTGATTTTGTCCAAATATGCCCAGCGCTTCAAACTCCCAAGGGCCATAACCATCGGGGTCCCATGTGATAAAACTTTGGACGTCTACATAGCGCGGTTGGTATTCACCTCCTTCATCCAATGAGCCCAAAACGTAAGAGTTGTCGCGGTAGCGTATGCCTGTATTGACTGTGAACTTTTTGTGCCCATTTGGCCCTGCGGCACTTGCCCAATCCTGTTGAATTTGAGCACCGAGCATACTGGATGTTATCCGCGTCTTACGCGCATTGGGTTTGCGGTATCGGATGTCCAATACAGAGCTCAGTTTATCGCCGTATTTCGCTTCAAATCCACCGGCTGAAAAGTTGATGGATTCGACCATGTCAGGATTGGGGAATGACAGCCCTTCTTGCTGACCTGCGCGAACCAGAAAGGGCCGGTACACTTCGATGTCGTTGACATAGACTAAGTTTTCATCAAAGCTTCCGCCGCGCACGTTGTACCCGCTTGACAACTCGCTATTGAAATTCACTGGAGCCTGAATGAGCAGATCTTCTATGGTTCCTCGGGGTGAGGGAATGCGACTGGCGATTTTGGGGTCGATCCTTTGGACAGGTGCTGACCGATCACCGTCGGCAATCACCTCGGATGTGCTTAAAGCAACTCCAGCACGGAGCTGAATGTTTTTCACGAGGGTATCAGCCGCTTGGACATTGAACACAGCGTCTTGGGACTTAAATCCGACAAAGCCGAACCGAACAATCCATGGGCCGGGCCGCAATTTTATCGAATATTCCCCTCGGTTGTTGGTGACGACCGCTGATGATTGTTGGTCCAATGGAATAACCGTAGCTCCGGGCAGAGGAGATCCCGCATCATTGGTCACCGTTCCTTGGATGGTTCCCTTTTCTTGCGCGTGCAAGGTTTGAGTGGCCAAAAGAGCCAACGCGCCCATGAGAATCCACAGCGTTCTGCTAGAAGATGTGTTCATCGCTTAAGCGACCCGTTGCGCACGGCATCGATGAATTTAGCCCAGGCAACAGGATTGAATATGTTGAGGGGAGGCAATTGCCCTTGGTAATAGCTCTGTTCCGCTTGCTGCTGAACCGTATAACTGTATACTTCACTTCCGTCTCGTCCGACGTCCATTAAGCGATCGTACAGTGCAGCAGGATCCAGCCGTTCTTGTCCAATTGCGTAGGCATCGGGGGACAACTGTAATTGAAGAAACTCTTCCTTAAACCGCTCTTTGGTGGGCCAAGGGTAAATAAATGCTTGTTCCAGTGCCACCGTGTCTCGACCTAAGGGCTGGACCACATTCATGCGCGGAAGTTCCAGGTCAGTGGGAACGGCAAAGGCTTGGGTCAAATAACCAATGGATGAGACGGTGAGCGTATCACCGGCCAATGCAGGGATGCTAAAAAATCCATTCACATCGGTCATGGTACCGCGCAAGTCTCGGGCCCGAAAAACCGTCGCGTAGGCAAGAGGAGCCAAAGAGTCTCCGGTGACCACCATTCCACTGATTTGAACCACTTCCGCCGATGGCTCCACAGAAAGGGTATCTTGACTAAAGGCCAAGGGGATAACCGTCATACTGAGGCAAAACGAAAGAAAAAGTCTCATGGTGTCAAGGTAAGGCGATGAGGCAAAAGGCCAAGTTATGAGGCCTGTGAAGTTTTGAATTCAGAAGTGAAGTGAAAGGTCAAGTCGGGGTAGTTCGCTATTTCCATGTCCAATAAAAACTTGGAGGGAGCCAAGAAAACATCATTGCCATCCTTGTCCTTGACCATTTCTGTGCCTTTGATTCGTTTAAATTCTTCGAGCTTCGGTTCGTTGTCACTAACGATCCAGCAGGCTTTATAGTATTTCTTGGCTTGAAACTCGCATTTTGCGCCGTATTCGTGTTCCAGGCGGTATTGGATGACCTCGAACTGCAACTCGCCGACGGTGCCCACAATCTTCCGATTGCCTAATTCTCGCACAAACAGCTGAGCCACTCCCTCGTCCGTCAATTGTTGGATTCCTTTTTCAAGCTGCTTGCTTTTCATGGGATCCTTGTTGACCAACTCCTTGAAAATTTCAGGCGAGAAACTTGGAATCCCTCGAAACTGCATGTTTTCCCCTTCGGTGAGCGTGTCCCCAATTTTGAATGTTCCGGTATCATACAAACCGACCACGTCGCCTGGCCAAGCTTCGTCCACGAGGTTCTTGTCCTGGGCGAGAAATGTTGCCGGGTTTGCAAACTTCATCTTCTTTTGAAGTCGGGTGTGGGTAAAGAAGGTGTTCCGTTTAAACTGCCCGCTGCATACCCGCATGAATGCGATGCGATCTCGGTGACGCGGGTCAATGTTGGCGTGAATTTTAAAGATGAAACCGGTGAACTTCGGCTCAGTTGGTGTCACCTCTCGCACATCGGTGGAACGTGGTCGCGGGTCTGGGGCAATGTCAATGAAGGTGTCCAACATTTCCTGGATCCCAAAATTATTGACGGCGCTTCCAAAAAATACGGGGGCCAATTCCCCTTGCAAATAAGGGTTGGGGTCCCACGTCTCATAAACGCCTTCAATTAATTCAACGTCCTTGCGCAATTGCTCAGCATGCTCTGTCGTCACCAAATCATCGAGTTCGGGATCGGCTATGTCCTCAATGGACAGGACCTCCTTCGCAATTTTTGTTTTGTCCGGATTGAAAAGCCGCAGTTCCTTTTCGTACAGACTATAAACGCCTTTAAACGACTGGCCTCCACTGATGGGCCAGCTCAGCGGACGCACTTGAATTTTTAGTTTTTCTTCCAATTCATCCAAAAGATCAAAAGGGTCTTGCCCCTCTAAATCCATTTTATTAATGAAGACGATGACGGGCGTATTCCGCATGCGACAGACTTCCATGAGCCGCTCCGTTTGCGCTTCAACTCCTTTGACGCAATCCACGACCAAAATGACACTATCTACAGCAGTTAGCGTTCGGTAGGTGTCTTCTGCAAAATCCCGGTGTCCCGGTGTGTCAAGCAAATTGATAAGGCGATCCTTGTAATGAAAGGCCATGACCGAAGTGGCGACGGATATTCCCCTCTGCCGCTCGATTTCCATGAAGTCCGATGCAGCAGTTTTGGTGATCTTGTTGTTTTTCACCGCACCCGCCGTTTGGATGGCGCCACCAAACAACAAGAATTTTTCCGTGAGCGTCGTCTTGCCCGCGTCCGGGTGACTGATGATGGCGAAGGTTCGCCGCCGATTGATTTCTTCTTGTATCGTGCCCATGAGAGCGCGAATTTACGAAGGAGATGAACGAAGGCTGTCCAACAATTGACTCCACTTTTTCAAAGCGGTCGATTTTTGAAATTTTTGTCTGTGCCCAGGAGGTGGAATAGGCCACTTTTTAAAGTCTGCCAATGCCCGTGCCAAAGCCTTGGAATCGTTGGGTTCAAAGAGCACGCCTGCTTCTCCATGGAGGAGCAGTTCAGGGGTCCCGCCTGCGTTCGTCCCAATGACGGGAAGGTTGCGCGCCATGGCTTCGATCGTCACCATTCCGAAGGTTTCTGACAAGCTGCACATGGCGAACGCGTCGCAGGCGTCATAGGCTCCGCGCAAATCGGTGACCGGCGCGTGCCAGTGCACCCGGTCGGATACGCCCAATGTCTGGGCAAGACGTTGCAGGGTCTGCTGTTCGTCTTTGAGTTCATCACGGGTGTTTTCTCCTACGAGCAACGCGTGCCATTTCAGCCCTTCTGGTTGAGCTAGGGCGCCCAGTAAGGTGCGCTGCCCCTTCAAGGAGTCGAGGCGACCAAAAAGCCCCACCACTTGAGCATCCAATGGAAGCCCCCATTCCGTGCGCAGGATATTTCGGCTTTGCCGATGATGCTCAAACCAATGATCGCCGAGGGCGAGGGGGATGACATGCACGCGGTGTGAGGGAATGCTCGTGTTTTGAAGAACTTGTTTTTGCAAGTGTTCGAGCGGTGCAACCCAGGCATCTATTTGGTTAAATCTCAACGCATGCCAAGGCGCTTTTTTGGGTTTGGGGATCTGCATTCCTTGATGGAACAGGAGTCGCGTTTTGATTCCTCTTACGGCCCCGCTGCACAAGCTCAAGTCTCGAGGATCTCTGACCCAAAGTACCTCAGTCGAATTTTGCTGCAGGTGCCGTCGGAGAACACGAGCAGCTCGCAGCGGATAATGCCGGGGCTGCCGGGCGATGAAACGAATGCGCTGGCCTTGATTGGCAGCTTCTCGAGCAAGTGCCGTTTCCGCTACGCAGTTCAGCTCAACATCATGCCCCACCTCATTCATCCAACGCGCATAGCGCAGCAGGTTTTGCTCCAAACCGCCCCATCCAGAGGAACTTGATAGGAAGCTAATTTTCATCGGCGATCGGGACGAACCGTAATTTCACTGAAGATGCCACGTCCTTTTGCTTCAATGGCGGTTGCAATAGCCTCCGCGATAAAATGGGAATCCATGCCGGCTTCAAACTGAGGACGGTACGATTCCCTGAGAGCATCGTCTCGGGTTTGGTCGATGAACCTCGTATTGACGGCACCGGGATTGATGGTGGTGACGGCCAGCTCTTCTCGGAACTCGATGCGAAGTGCCTCGCTTATCGCCAAGACAGCATGTTTCGTGGCGCAGTAAACCCCGCTGTTAGCAAAGACATTGCGAGAAGCGATGGAGCCAATTTGAATCACGTGTCCTCGGTTTTCAATGAGCGACGGGAGTGCACAATGCAGGGTGTTCAAAACGCCTTGAACGTTGACATCGATCATGTTCTTCCAATCTGCTAACTGAGCTTCCTTGAGTGGTGAAAAAATCCCCAAACCTGCGTTCGGTATACAGACATCAATGCCTCCCCACGATTGAATCATCGTGTTGCGTGCGCGATCGAGGTCTTCGGTTCTCGTTACATCTGCAACCTGCCATTGGACTTGTCCCTCCTCAAATTCTGCGGCAATTGCTTGCAACGGTTCTTCGGTTCGTGCCAAAAGAAAGAGCTTGTGGCCCTTTTTCGCAAGCAATCGTGCGGTGGCGGCACCGATGCCACTCGAGGCACCGGTAAGGAGGATACGGAGTGATTTCACATGGCTAAACTACATCACTCGGAGTGATGGATTAGGGAATTTCGCCAGGTTTTGCTTGTGCAAATCCAATCACCCGATCGAACCCTTGAAAATCCCAGTAATACACAATGCACATATACGGGGTGTCGGATCGAGCATGGGATCCCTCGATGGCTGCGACATTGGAAGGCTGGGATTGCAGCGAGGCAAAATCATTCTTTCCTCGGTCCAAGGAGGGCCGTATGCGGTATTCGTAATTGTAGTACCCTTGTTTCAGAAAGAGTTTCGCCTCGTATCGACGGGTTTGTTCATTCCAACGCATGCGGTGGGTTTCGAGGTAGGTCCACTGGGATAACTCGCCGTAGATGTAGATGTCTTCATGCAAACGTTCTTCAAAAGCTTTGAGCGAAAAATGAGCCCAGACGTAATCGCCTCCCGTCGCATCATCTTGAAGTTCATTGGAGATGACGTAATGCCCATCGATGTCCGGACGGGCTTTCAGAAATTCATAGCTGCGTGATTCATCGGGTTCGAGGTAGGCGTGCCATCGGTCGCCTTCGTCCATGATTCGCTGAATGCCCAAGCTCGCAAAACGTAGGCTTTTTAAATCGGTGAAGCGCCAAGAATTGCCTCCTGCAAAGGACTGGTCCCCTGTGGGGTTGAATGTTACTTCCTCTCCGCGAACAAATTGAGGTTCCAGCCCCATGATCGCCGTTTCCCATCGGCCATTTTGGAGCAGTACCACCTGCAGTGCATCGTAGGCATCTTGAATGGCATACCGCTCGCTGCTGTGTATCAGAGCGAGGTCGACTTCTTGATGGGTTCTTTGATCCCGAATGATAGATGACTCATGGACGTCCATTTCAATGCTAATGAGCGATTCGTAAAGAACAAATCGCAACTGAGCTAAGGGCTTTTGGGGCTCTGCTGAATCGTACACTTCTACAATGTAATTGCCGCTTTTCGTAAAGGACATCAAATCATTTGGGAAGGACGTTGCATAGTGGGTGTAAGGGGTTTTGGTGTTGAATGAGGCTTCCACCTTCTCAAACGATAGGCTTGAAAAACCGGCGACGTAATCATTTGATGACAAATCGGGAGAATCGTACCAATCAAATGTGCAATGCTTCCATCGAATTTCAAGGGTTCGCAAAGAAGCTGAGAAATCATCGAAGCTCAAGGTTAATTTCCCATTGTTCAATGGGACAATGGGATGAGCATTGGGCGTGCCCGACGGATGGAGCTTGCAGCTATGCAGGCTCGCATGGACAAATCCTTGAGGATAAGACGTGTCGACGCCGGGCGTTTGAGCGATCGAGCTCACCCATGTCGCCAAGCAAACGAAGGTCGCCAAAGCGCGCGTTATGGACTTGGAAAAGAGATTTCGTGGTTTCGCCGTGGGCATGTTAGAGAAGATTGAAGAATTTTACCATGAAAGGGTGCACGCAATGCGACCGAGACCTAACTTTGCGCCCCGAAAAGTAAACCTTCGCGAGCTGATGTCCCGCACGATACGGATTAAAAAAGGAGCCGATATACGACTGAAAGGTCGTCCTTCCCGCCAAGTGGAAGCTGGCTCAGCAACAGCAACATATGCTGTGCAACCTCCCAATTACCTGGGAATTGTTCCTAAACTTGAAGTGAAAGAAGGGGCTGCCGTTCAGGCGGGTTCCATTCTATTTCACAGCAAGGAGCACCCCTCAGTAAAATTTCTGAGCCCCGTAAGTGGAACGGTAAGCCGTGTCCTGCGCGGTGAGAAACGGCGGATTCTGTCCGTTGTCATCGACGCCGACGGGAAGGGAGAGTCGAGAACGTTTGAGAAGATCAATCTGGCGACCTGTGATGCTCAGCGCATGAAAGAAGCAATGGCGGAGCGCGGGTTTTTTCCTTTTGTGGAACAGCGCCCATTTGCAACGGTAGCCAATCCTGAGATTCATCCTCGGAGCATTCACGTGAGTGGATTTGACAGTGCGCCGCTCGCTCCAGATATGGAATTGGTTCTGGCGGGCAGAGAAGAGGCCTTTCAATTTGGAATAAAAGCGCTTCAATGCCTCGTTGGCAACGACGCAATCCAAGTCGGTATCCAACCGGGGCAATCAACCTTTGATGGAATCGAAGGAGTAGAGACCACCATTTTTGATGGTCCGCACCCTTCAGGCAATGTCGGTGTGCAAATTCATCATACCACTCCCATTAACAAGGGAGAAACGGTTTGGACCATGCACGCTGAAGATGTTGCGAATCTGGGAGAAACCCTGCAAACAGGCACATACTGTGCAAAACGAACAATTTCCGTTGCGGGGTCGGAGCATGCGTCACCGAAGCACATGACGACGACCTTGGGCTGTGAAGTGCAGAGTTTGACGGGCGATCCAATCGATGAAGAATCCGTGCGCATTATTTCGGGCAATCCATTGACGGGAGCTCGAACAGAAGCCAGCGGACATCTCGGGGGGCTTCACCATCAAATATGCCTCTTGCCCGAAGGCAATAAACCGAAGTTTCTTTTGGCAGATGGCTGGTTGGGCCTGGGCCTAGATAAGTTCAGCTTATCCAAAAGTTACCCGACTTGGTTGTTGCCAAAGACGAAGGAGTTTGCCATGGATACATGCAACAACGGTGAAGAAAGAGCCTTTGTGGTCACGGGTCAATATGAGCCTGTTTTTCCGTTTGATATTTATCCGGTGCAGTTGCTCAAGAGCATCCTGGCCAATGACATTGATGCCATGGAAAAGCTCGGTATTTATGAAGTGGCACCGGAAGATTTCGCTCTTTGTGAGTACGCTTGCACCTCCAAAATTGCCGTTCAATCCATCGTTCGCGAAGGCCTTGATCGCTTAATGAAAGAACTGGGATAACATGAAAGCTGCACACAAGTTATTGGACGCTGTCCGTCCACATTTTGAAGAAGGTGGAAAGTTGAGCAAGTTTTGGGTGGTCTTTGATTCGCTTGAAACGTTCGCATTCACCCCGGGTCATGCAACGAAAAACGGAGTTCACATCCGGGATGGTGTGGACCTGAAGCGCACCATGTTCATGGTGATTTTGGCACTCGTGCCTGCACTTTTGTTCGGAACATGGAACCAGGGGCACCAGTATCTGTTGTCCATTGGAGAAATCACAGTCGCAGATCCGCTGATGATGGCATTTATGGACAAGATGTTCATCGGTGCTGTGAAAGTTTTGCCTTTGGTGGTGGTGAGTTATGGAGTTGGTTTGGGCATTGAGTTTCTTTTTGCAGGGATGCGAGGTCACAGCATCAATGAAGGCTATTTGGTTTCGGGCATGCTGATACCGTTGATTATGCCGGTTGATGTGCCGCTCTGGATGGTTGCTCTGGCCGTAGCTTTTGCAGTGATCATCGCCAAAGAGGTGTTCGGTGGAACGGGAATGAATATTTTGAACGTCGCCCTCACCGCGCGTGCATTTCTGTTTTTTGCTTACCCCAAACAATTATCTGGTGAGATTTGGATTCACCAAGTGAAGGCCTCCGCTGAGGCGGGCGTACTCGCAGACGGGTATACAGGAGCAACGGCATTGGGTCACCTGGCATCGACAGTTGGTAAAGCTCCGAATGATGCAGCTGCTGCGGGTGTCATGGATATGTTTGGCGCGGATGGCATGTTCAGTTTGACAAATTCTTTCTTGGGCTTAATCCCCGGTTCTGTTGGAGAGACGAGCGCATTAGCGATTCTCCTAGGAGCGGCTTTGTTGATTTGGACGGGTATTGGAAGCTGGAAGATCATGTCGTCTTTCCTAGCGGGTGGCTTGGTTATGGGATTGCTTTTCAATCTGATGGGGTTGAATGCGTACATGACGCTTCCACCGGTTCATCAAGTTGTCATGGGTGGGTTCATGTTCGGCATGGTCTTCATGGCCACGGATCCGGTCAGTGCATCCCAAACGGAGAGAGGTAAATGGATTTACGGGTTTTTTGGAGGATTTCTCAGCATCATGATTCGGGTCTTCAATCCAGCTTACCCGGAAGGGGTCATGATGGCAATTTTGTTTATGAATGTCATGGCACCCCTGATTGATCACTATGTGATCCAGGCAAATACGGGCAAGCGCGAAAAGCGCATGCTCTCATCACAAGGCGCAACAGCTTAATAGAATCACCATGGCTATAGACAAGAACAGCACCGGTTATACTTTTCTATTTTCCATCGCAATGGTGGTGGTGGTAGGAACGGCTTTGGCCTTTACGGCCTTGTCGTTGAAAGATCGCCAAGACGCGAATGCCGCGGACAAGAAAATGATTGACATCCTCGGAGCCATTGGAGTGGATGCCGATCGATCCAATGCAAGCGACATATTTGCAGAATACGTGGTAGAACGCATTGCAATTGACTTGGAAGGGAAGCAGGTGTCCTCTACAAAATCGCCAGTCAATCCCAAGGACAAGACAGACCCTTTCAGCATCGATGTGAAAAAGGACTATCGCTCGTCTGTCAAGTCAGCGGCAAAGGCTGCAGACGGAGATGATGCGGCATTGATGGCGGCATTGGCGGACGAAGGGCTGACCTTTCCGCTGTTTCAGTGCGTCACAGACGATGACCAAAATTTGTTCGTTATTCCGATAGTTGGATCGGGGTTGTGGGGACCGATTTGGGGGTACATAGCATTAGAAGATGACATGACCACAATCTTCGGAGCGAAATTTGATCACAAGACGGAGACTCCAGGACTCGGTGCTGAAATTAGGGAGTCTTTTTTCACTGAGAAATTCAAGGGAAAGAAGCTCGATGTGGAAGGCGCAGCACTTTTCAGTGTACTGAAAGGCGGAGCTGCAACTGACGAATACAGTGTGGACGGAATCACGGGAGGGACCATCACTTCGAAAGGGGTGGATGAAATGATGAACCGCACGTTAAAAGTGTACCTCCGTTATTTTCAATCTGAAACCCGAGCGCAGCGATGAGCACAGAAACGGCAGCCGCAACGGCCAAAAAGGAGTCGTTGTTTTCAAAGAAAAACCGGAGATTACTTTCTGATCCCTTGGACGATTCAAATCCCATCACCGTTCAGGTTTTGGGAATATGCTCGGCCTTGGCCATTACGGTCCAACTGCAGCAGGCGGTCATCATGAGTTTGTCTGTTTTGTTTGTCATGATTGGTGGAAACGTCATTGTTTCTCTGTTGCGCAACATGATTCCCGATCGCATTAGAATTATTGTTCAGCTCGTCATTGTGGCCTCATTGGTCATCATCGTTGACCAAGTGCTGAAGGCCTTCCAACCAGACATCTCCGAGAAGCTTTCTGTGTTTGTTGGTCTCATCATTACGAACTGCATCATCATGGGACGTTTGGAAGCGTTTGCATTGGCGAACAAACCCGGCCCGTCGTTCTTAGATGCCATTGGCAATGCCATGGGGTATGCATGGATTTTGTTGGCCGTATCGGTGGTTCGGGAGGTTTTTGGTAGCGGAGCGATTTCCTTGCCTGGAATGGGACAAATCAAGTTTCTCCCCTCCAGTTGGTTCATGAGTGAAGGTGGATTTTATGAGAACAATAATTTGATGATCCTGCCTCCGATGGCGCTGATCACCGTGGGCATCATCATTTGGATTCAACGCAGCCGCAATCAGGCCTTATTTGAAGAGAACTAATGGAATACCTCAGCATATTTGTCAAAGGCATCTTCGTTGAGAACATGATTTTTGCCTATTTCTTGGGCATGTGTTCTTACCTCGCGGTGTCCAAAACGGTGAAGACCGCCAACGGCTTAGGTCTGGCTGTGATTTTTGTCTTGGGGATTACGGTGCCCATTAATTATTTGCTCGAGAATTACGTGCTGAAAGAAGGTGCATTGCAATGGATAGATCCAGCGTATGCGTCCATTAATTTGAGCTTTCTCAGCTTCATCATGTTCATTGCGGTTATCGCTTCCATGGTGCAGCTCGTGGAGATGATTGTCGAGAAATTTGCCCCGGCACTGTATGGAGCCTTGGGTATCTTTTTGCCGCTGATAGCGGTGAACTGTTCGATTTTAGGAGGCGCCTTGTTTATGCAAGATCGCCAGTATCCGAGCATTGGCGAAGCAACTGTTTTTGGTTTGGGATCTGGCGTAGGTTGGTGGTTGGCAATTGTTGCAATCGCGGCGATCCGAGAAAAAATCCGTTACTCCAATGTGCCTGCACCTTTGAAAGGGCTGGGTATCACATTCATCATAACCGGTCTCATGGGGATTGCCTTTATGAGTTTTATGGGCATTGAAATTTGATAGAGATGACAACGACCATTCTTTTAACCATCGTTTTTTTCCTTGCGGTCATTTTGGTGCTCGTCGGGTTGTTACTTTTTGCGAAGGCCAAGTTGTCTCCCAGTGGTAAACTGAAGATTGTGATCAACGGTGAGCAAACCATTGAAGTTGACGGAGGAAGTACGCTACTCACGACACTGGGTAACAACGGTGTCTTTTTACCATCTGCCTGCGGAGGTGGAGGAACGTGTGTACAATGCAGATGCCAGGTTCCCGTCGGGGGCGGGTCAATCCTTCCTACGGAGGAACCTCATTTTTCCCGCAAGGAGGTAAACGATAATTGGCGCTTGGGTTGCCAAGTCAAAGTCAAGGAGGACATGGAGATTCAGGTTCCAGAGGAAGTGTTTGGCATCAAAAAGATGGACTGTGAGGTCGTGTCGAATTATAACGTTGCCTCGTTCATCAAGGAGTTTGTTGTTCGCCTTCCAGAGGGCGAGACATTGGACTTTGAGGCCGGAGGGTATATCCAAGTTGATGTCCCAGAGGTTGTCGTGAATTTTAGTGACATTGACATTGCGGCGCACCCGGAGCACCACAAGGATCCCAAAACGTTCCAAAGCGAATGGGACAAGTTTGGTCTTTGGGACTTAAAAATGACGAATGACGAGCCTATCGTTCGTGCCTATTCTATGGCGAATCACCCTGCGGAGGGCAACATCGTCATGTTGAACATTCGAATTGCCACACCACCATGGGATCGTGCCCGAAACGCTTGGATGCAGGTGAATCCTGGAATTTGTTCCTCGTATGTCTTTGCTCAAAAGCCAGGTGATAAGGTGACCATTTCAGGGCCATATGGTGAGTTTTTCATCAAGGAATCGGATGCGGAGATGGTCTATATCGGAGGAGGAGCTGGTATGGCGCCCATGCGCTCCCATTTGTTTCACTTGTTTCACACGATGAAGACGGACCGTAAAGTGACTTTTTGGTACGGTGGTCGTTCCAAGCGTGAGTTGTTCTACTTGGACGACTTCAACAGCATTGCGGAAGAATTTGAGAATTTCGATTTCCACGTTGTTTTATCCGAGCCATCGGAAGAGGATGATTGGAAGGTCAAGAAGGATATGAAGGACGAGGGAGATGGTTTCCTTGGTTTTGTTCACAACGCTGTAATCGAACACCAGCTTGCTCATCACGAAGCACCGGAGGATATTGAATTCTATTTTTGTGGGCCTCCATTGATGAACCAGGCAGTCTTAAAGATGTGCGACGATTGGGGTGTACCGCCGGAAAATGTTGCCTTTGACGATTTTGGTGGTTAAACATGGAGTGTTCTTTCTTTCTTAAGGAATCAAAACGAGTGGCATTTTTGTTGCTCGTTTTTGTGCTGTCGGGTCTCATGTTGCAAGGGTGTCATGATTCGGATGCACCAACTTCGATGAATTCAAAGAACGAGGTGATCATCCATACCGGCGATACCCAAGGAACAACTTATTTAATCAAGTATCACGAGGCTGAAGCCGTGCCCCAGTCGGCGATTGATTCGGTGCTTGAAGCGGTAGATGTAGAGTTTAATTTATGGCGTCCAGACTCTCGAATTAATGCGATTAATGCATTCTCACATCGAGATTCTTTGTTCACTTTTGTAGATGAGAATGGCCTGTGGTCTTCGATTTGGGCTCAAAGTCTTGATTTATTTGAAGCATCAGAGGGGGCTTTTGACCCGACCGTTCAGCCGCTCGTGGAGTTGTGGGGTTTTGGCCTGCGTAAGAGGAGCGAGGTGACCCCAATGGCCGTTGATTCAGCGCTGATGCACGTGGGAATGACGTTTGAGAATATTGATTTGAATGAAGTGGAGCGGGATCGCAACTACCAGTTCACGACTGTTCGAAAGCGCAACCCCCGAACATGCCTTGACTTCAATGGAATCGCCCAGGGCATGACCGTCGATTTATTGACAGACATGTTGGAAGAAAGGGGAGTCAAAAATTATATGGTCGAAGTGGGAGGAGAAGTCAAATGTGGTGGGAATCGAATGGATGGTAAGCCATGGAGAATCGCAGTAGATCGGCCTACTGAACCCGTGGATGGAGATTATAATCGGGAAATGCAAACGGTGATGAACGTGTCAGACGCAGCCATTTGCACCAGCGGAAATTACCGTAAATTCTATGAAATGGACGGGATTAAACGATCGCATACCATCAGTCCCTTCTCGGGCTATCCTGTCCAACATGGTCTGTTGAGTGCAACGGTGCATGCGACCAGCGCTTCGACTGCTGATGCGTTAGCAACGGCGTGCATGGTGTGGGGCCCAAAAGACGGCAAGCAATTCATTTTGGATTATCGAAATGCCAATCCATTTGATCGCGTAGAGGCTTATTTCATTAGCGACGACGGGGAGGGAAATTGGGCGAATTGGGTTACACCAGGATGGCAAGCACTCACAGCTATTGAAATCCAAGAGTGAGGGTCAACCGACGATTTTTCCGCTCCCTTCATCTCCTCGGCACTGTTCCTCAGGCTTTGCACCGCAGAGGGAGCAAGCCGCTCCTTCTTCATTGAGAAATGGATTTTGACTTGCGCAGGTTCCAGCGAATTTCCCGTCTTTTTTGACCAAGATTTTGATTGCAATTCCTGCAAAACCGAGTGCCAATAAACCTATTGACAGCGCGACTACTTTCCATTCCATGCGACAAAAATAAGAGGTTGGTCGTGCACTATTTACGATTCTGCACCCTATTTCCGAGAAAAATTGCGTATTTTCTGGAAGCTTAACGATTGAACTATGATGCGGAATCTTGTCCTTGCTATGGCGACTTTGGGTTGCTTTGGAGCTATTCTGGAGTCCAGAGGGCAGCAAGGACCGTGCAATTGTCTGCCAATTGCTGAGCGTCCGTTGAAGGAGATATCAGACCAAGATGGATCAGGAACGGGAACAGTTCTTTGGAGTTGTGATACCGTTTATGTGTTAACGGAAACTGTTTTTGTGAACGCAGGTGATGAATTGACCATCGAGCCCGGTACTTTGATTCAGGGCAGAACAGGAGTGGTCATTGATACGTTGACCTACACGCTGCCGAATGGCAACCCTTCACCCCGGTTGGATTATGTTTATGCCGAGGAAGCCGGTAGTTTGGTCGTTAGTGTGGGAGCCAGTATTGTTGCTGACGGCGAACCCAATTGTCCCATTGTGTTCACCTATGAAGGGGATCCTATGGATGGTAGTTCTGGGTACGACGTACGCGGGAAATGGGGGGGGGTAATCGTTTGTGGTGATGGTCAATTGAATACATTCGATGGGGATGACGAGGTGGAAGGAATCGTTGATGTGACCGGACAAAATCGACATGTGTACGGAGGCGATGGAACGGCCTATCTCAATTCAGGCACGCTTCGTTATTTGAGCATACGGCACGCGTCTGCATCGCTTGGGGTAAGCCAATTTGGTAATGGATTGGAGACCAATGCCTTGACCCTTTGTGGAGTGGGTGATGAGACAATCATTGAATACATCGAGGCCATTGCGAGCGGAGATGATGGCATACAGATTTTTGGTGGCATGGTCGATGTGCATCATGTGGCTGCAATTTTCAATGAAGAAGACGGCCTCGAATACGATCAGGGCTGGCAAGGTCGAGGGCAATTCATCTTTGTGATAACCGACGAGCTCAACGGAGCTGGTGAGCATGCCGGTGATTTTGAAGGAGATGATTATGAGGAGTTTGATGTAGACATGACCTTCATGCCCTATTCCAACCCCTTGCTGTTCAATCAAACGTACATCGGTGCAGGTGAAGCGACGGCGATTCGATTGCACAACGGAGCTGGTGTTCGCATGCACAACAGTCTCTTTGTGAATTTCGGACTTGGAATTGATTTTGAAGATGAAGATCCGTGCGATGCATGGGAGCTGCTCTTATTCGGTGAGACCAACATTGAGAACAACCGGTTTTGGCAAATTGGAGACAGCTCGCTGATCCATGAGCTCATCCTCTACGACGATGGATATGTGTTCAATGGACAGGAGGTGGTGGAGGATCATTTTACGGGCAATAACAATTTTGCTGCTGATCCGAATATCGACTTTGCGTTTGCTTCTGATTCGGGGCATGTCATGGATCCCATCAACCTTACTCCGGATTCAGCGACAATGTTGGTGGAATCGGAGTTTTTTCCAGAAGATGCATGGTTTGAATCAGCAGGATACATCGGCGCATTTTCGCCTGACGGTGGCAATTGGTTGACGTGCTGGACCTATGCCGAGCAACTCGGATTGTTTGGCTCCTGGAACGATGGTTCTGGAGATAGCGGGGCAGAAGTGCCGGGGTGCACCTATGTGTTTGCTTGCAACTATGCAGCAGAGGCAACCATTGACGATGGCTCGTGTGAGATTGAATCTTGTGCGGGTTGCACGTGGCCCAGTGCCGAAAACTACAATCCCGATGCCCTCTTTGACGATGGTTCGTGCACGGGTAATGTGGCCTTGACGTGCCCCGCTGACATCAATCAAGATGGAATGGTGAACACGGGTGATTTACTCCTTTTTCTCAGCTCTTTTGGAGATCCATGCATTGACTGATGCAGGCGTCATGCAGTTCGGCAACCAACACGGTCATAGCCGTCTTCAATCGGGAGGGTTGTTGTAAGTACTTTGTCGCAATCATGTGGCTTCATAGCCTGCAACGAATACCCAGAAACGTATAGTCAGCTCGCAGACGGAAGGAGCGAAGCCCGATTTCGAATGAGACGTGTTCATTTATTTCATACGCCAGTGCAGTGTGCAGATGGCGTCGACCCAAGATGTGGTCAGGATTGGTCCATACCCAGCCTTGAAGCAGGGCCAAATGTGCGCGTCCAAAATGCCATTGATTGCCTATTCCACTTGCAAGTTGAATGCGCTCATTGGTGGCCAACGGCTCAGATGAAAGAGCGCGTAAACTTTGGTTGTACGTGATGTCAAGTGCAAAGAGGCATCCCCAACGTTGATTCCATCGCCTTTCTGTTGCGATCATCGCGCTTGAGATGGGATGAAGTGGCTTGCCTGCAAGTGGGACATCGCGCACTCCAGCTCGAACGGCTGCGGTTGTTGTCCACCGGGCGAAATGCTCTGCATCATTGGACCCTGTTGTGAGCAGAGTGGCTTCATCTGTTGCCCGAGCGTTACCACGGCGCTCAAGTGTAAGCCCGAGGTGAATATTATTAATTCCCAAGTTGGGCAATTGCACGGCACCGTTGGAAAAATGGGTAAGACCGCCAGAGAGGGAGAGGACCGAAGAATTGAATGTTCGAAGCTGTTGGGAGAGCGCAAGATGCAATCCGGCATTGAGGTGGGTGCCCAAGGCAATGGAAAGGGGACGATCCTGCATGTCGTAAGGAGCTGTTGCCCAGCCCAATCCAGCCCCGACCTCCGCATGTGCGCTCTTGCTTATGGGCAATTCAAGAATCCATAGCGCGCTGATCACGTGACCAAGCGAAGCACTTCCCCCATAAAGCCATCCAAGTTCGACGCCTTGCCAAACGTCGCCTTTCCGAGACCAGCCCGAGCGCCAATCCTCTTTCCCCGCAGTTCCCATTCTAAATCCGACTCCGCGTGCATGTCCCGTCACCAGCGCATTCATTTCTTCTCGATGTGGAAGAACATAGCCTCCATGCAGGCGGCCGGACCACGTGTCCATTTGTCCTTCGGCTGTCAATGCAAGCAGCAAAGCAAAAATGGCGAGGGATGGACCCGATGAAAATGCAGAACGGCGCATGAATTTCGAATTTAGCAAGGCTTACCTTCGCAATATGCACAGCATAGAAGAGAAATTGGCCGCATTTGAACGGTTGTTGAAGATCATGACCGAATTACGGGAAAAATGCCCTTGGGACCGCAAGCAGACCATGGAGTCTTTGCGGCATTTGAGTATCGAGGAAACGTATGAACTGTCCGAGGCTATTTTAGACGGAGACTGGAATGAAATCCGAAAGGAGACGGGAGATTTACTCCTGCACATGGTTTTCTATGCTGAAATCGCCAGTGAAAAATCAGAAGCAGACGGCGGCTGGGATATCGCGGATAGCCTTCATGGTATTTGCGACAAGCTCGTGGACCGACATCCACACATTTATGGTGATGTGAAGGCCGATGATGAGGAAACTGTCAAAGCGAATTGGGAACAATTGAAATTGAAAGAGGGGAATAAATCGGTTTTGGAAGGAGTGCCCAAGGGGCTTCCGAGCATGGTTAAGGCTTACCGCATCCAAGACAAGGTGCGAGGAGTTGGATTCGATTGGGAAAATGCAGACCAAGTATGGGCCAAAGTAGAAGAGGAAATCAAGGAGTTCCAGGCTGAAGTTGAAGCAGAATCGGACCGGGCAACGGATGAATTGGGGGATGTGTTTTTCGCATTGATCAATTACGCCCGTTTCAAAGGGATTAATCCGGATGAAGCACTGGAACGAACGAATAGGAGGTTTCAGGAACGTTTCCAGCACATGGAGCAGGCGATCCAAAAACAGGTAGTGGAAGGCGGTAAATCAATGGCTGAAATGAAGTTGTCCGAATTGGATGCGTACTGGAATGAAGCAAAACAAGCCCTTTCATCCAGCGCAAACGAATGATGACAGGCAGAGCATATGGGAGGGCCTTGATGGGAGCTATTGGCCTCATTGCCATAGGATGCAATGCGGATGATGCGCCTCCTTGTCTCAAGGCAGCGGGAGAATTAGAAACCCATTACTTCACCTTCCAAAAACCTTTGGAAGTTTTGAATACCCAGGGCCACATGCAGGTGTCATACGAAACATGGGACAGCAGTGCAGTCGCCGTCAGTTGGGAGGTTCACAGCAATCTTATATCGGATACGCGAATGGAGTGGGATGGAGCCGTGCTTGACCTCAGCTTCGAAGAAGCGTGTCAATGGACCCGAGATTTATCCAATGTTGTTAAAGTCCGTATTCGCTCGCCATTTGTCCCAAAATTCATTCTGCGAGGCCAAGGTGAATGCGATATCCAGTCCAATTTGGAAGGTGAAAGCGTATTCATTGATGCTTATACATATGCAGGAGAATTGAAGGTGGCGTGCGAAGCGGATACGCTGCAGGTTCGCCTGCACGACGGGGTGTGTCTCGCAGAACTAACAGGGAGTGCATCCCGTTTGGGGTGTTATTCGTCAGGCTACTCCCGCGTGGATGCATCGCTTGTTTCTGCCGATCAAGCCTACATTACGCAAACGGGAATTCAACCGCTACATTTTCAGGCTTTCGAATATGCCTATGTCGCCATTGAGTCTGCTGGAGACGTATACGGTGGATGGATTCCTCCAGAAGCACACACCCTTGATAAAACAGGTTCAGGAGAATTAAAATGGGAAAGGCAGTGAGGTGGGGTTTTGGAGTTGCGGGTGTAAATTGGGCCTTTATCTGAAAGAAAATGATACGATTTTTGTCACACGGAATCAGCATGGTGCTGACCCTCGGTTTATTTTTTGCTTGGGAAGCAAACGCCCAACAAGAACTTCAGGATGTTCCATCCAAGGTGAATACGAATAAGTTTCGTCAGTTGGGCCAGGAATTGCCAACACCCAATGTGTATCGCACTGCGTCTGGAGCGCCCGGTCATGAATATTGGCAGCAACAGGTTGACTACAATATTTCTGTTACCCTGGACGACCAAACCCAGCGAATTGATGGGGAAGAGCGAATTCTTTATACGAATAACAGTCCGGACGAATTGAGGTACCTCTGGTTGCAACTGGATCAAAATGTCCGGTCATTGGATAGCGACAGTTATAAAATCAAGGAATCCAGAATAAACAACCGCTCGAGTTTTGATGCGGTCAAAGGACTAGAGCCGACGTTTGATGGTGGATTCAAAATTGAATACGTCGGGGATGAAACGGGGAAAGCCCTGCCCTATACCATTAACAAAACCATGATGCGCATCGATTTGCCACAACCGCTCAAGCCCGGTGGCACGTTTGTGTTTGATGTGGAATGGTGGTACAACATCAATGATAGGATGAAAGATGGTGGCCGCAGCGGATACGAGTATTTCGAAGATGAAGACAATTACCTCTACACCATTGCACAGTTTTATCCTCGGCTCGTCGTGTACATGGACAATGAAGGATGGCAAAACAAGCAATTTTTGGGGAGTGGCGAGTTTACCTTGAATTTTGGAGATTACCACGTTGAAATTACCGTTCCTGAGGACCATGTCGTAGCCTCGACTGGAATCTTGAAGAATGAAAAATCTGTGCTGACTCCAGAGCAGCGAAAGCGATTGCAACTGGCACGTAAAACCTACGACCAACCGGTTATGATTGTCAATGAGGCAGAAGCGCGGGAGACGGAGCAGGATAAAATGGCAGGTACGAAAACGTGGATTTTTGATGCGGAGAATGTGAGGGATTTCGGGTGGGCTTCCAGCCGAAAATTTATTTGGGATGCCATGGCCGTTAAAGTGGGCAAGAGATCCCCTCTGGCGATGAGCTTTTATCCGAAGGAAGGAAATCCCTTATGGGAACAGTACTCCACCAAAGCGGTAGCCCAAACGCTCAAGACCTATTCCAAGTTTACGGTCGATTATACATACCCAGTTGCCATCTCAGTCCACACCAAGTGGATTGGAATGGAGTACCCCATGATTTGCTTCAACGGTGGCCGGCCAGAGCCGGATGGGACGTACACGGAGCGCACTAAAATTGGAATGATTTCGGTCATCATCCACGAGGTTGGACACAATTTCTTCCCGATGATCATCAACTCGGATGAACGGCAGTGGACGTGGATGGATGAAGGATTGAACACCTTCGTGCAGTATTTGACAGAGAAGGAATTTGATCGGAACTACCCAACGCGCAGAGGAAGCGCCCGAGATATTCGGAATTACATGGGAGGGGATAAGTCCCGCATTAGTCCCATCATGACCAATTCAGAATCCATCTACCAATTCGGGAACAATGCCTACGGCAAACCGGCGACTGCTCTGAACATTCTGCGTGAAACGGTTATGGGACGGGATTTGTTTGACTATGCATTCAAGGAATATTCACGAAGATGGGCATTCAGGCATCCATCTCCGGCTGACTTCTTCCGAACCATGGAAGATGCTTCCGGTGTAGACTTGGATTGGTTTTGGCGGGGTTGGTTTTACAGCACAGACCACGTCGACATTGCCATGGAAGATGTGAAGTGGTTTCAAATCGATACACAAGATCCAGAAACAGAGTCCGCCTTCGATCGCGAGGCTGCTGAAAGCGAGCCTGCTGATATTTCATTGATTCGAGACGCAGCCTTTATACCATCGACATACCTCGAAGAAGATGCTACTCTGCACGACTTTTACACCATGACCGATCCCTTCATGGTGTTGGAGTTGGATAAAGTTGAATACGCGGAGCGCATGGAGAAGTTGGACACTTCAGAAAAGGATTTATTAGCGAGCGGAAAGAATTTCTATGAGATCACTTTTCGAAATGAAGGGGGGCTGGTGATGCCGCTTATTCTTCAGTTTGAATACGAAGATGGAGAAAAGGAGATTCGACGGATTCCTGCAGAAATCTGGCGAATGAGTGAACCAACGGTAACGAAGGTATTTGTCACGAATCGTCCCGCCTTGCAGATTACGCTCGATCCGATGTTAGAAACAGCCGATGTGGACATGTCGGACAATTATTGGCCTGCTCGTCCTCAACCGACACGGTTTGAATTGTTCAAGTCAGACCGCGGACGTCGCGGCGGAAGTGGAGGAGAAAATCCCATGCAGCGCGCCCTTCGTGATGCGGAAATGGAGCGGCAGCCTGCCGAAGATTGATTCAGCCCATCACGGCATCCCAAAGGAGCAAGGCAATGGCCAGGGCTCCAAGGAAAAGGCCGAGGTAATTTTTTCGGATCAGGCTTTCTTTCAAGAGCCAAACACTCAATGCGCTGCTCAATAGGATCACGCCTAAATTATTGACGGGCATGATTGCGCTTCGATCGACTCCCGTCTTGTCGTAAGTCTCCAGGAGGAAATACAAGGAGCCGAAGTTGATCACGCCAAGTCCAATCCCTCCGAACCAAGTTTGTTTGCTGGGAATGGACCATTGGTCTTTTTGCCGCGCTTGGAACATCCACCAGATCACTCCAGCCAAAAACGCGGTGACCAATGGCAGTGCGGCGAACAAATAACGGTGCTCTACCTGCCGCATGTGTTCTGGACCCGAAAAACCTGCAAACATGAGGTCAATCATTCCGCTTCCAAAGAAAATTACCAAAGGCACGATCCACTTCGCTACCCTCCCTTTTTCCGTTCCCTTCCAAGAGGCCAAAACGATGGCGGGTATGGCCAGTGCTATAGCCAGTCCTTTTTGCCAGTTTAAGGTGTCATTCGGGTCGAAAAGGAGGAACAAAGCGACAGGGAGTACCATGCTCAATTTGGCGGCAATGGAGGTGACCGTCACACCGTTTTCTTGCGTCGAACGTGCGATGAGTTGGAAGAGGTAGATGAAAAGCAACCCCATGCAGAGTGCAACCATGGCCCAAGGCTCGTGCATGACTGATTTGAACGTTGTCATTCCACCTGCTAAGGACCATCCCAATCCTGCGGCGACTCCGTAGTTAATTACGATGGCAGGAAACGTGTCAACTCTCCAACGCTCAAAAAGCTGAAACAGGAGGAAGATGCCCGCAGACAGGCCGATGCTGGTTATCAAGTAGACCACGGCCGCGAAGGTAGAACAAAGCGCTATTGTTTATGGCCCACGGAATGCACGAACCACTTCCATTGATCTGTTCCAGCTGTTCCCTGCGAAGTTGAAATGGGACTCGGTCCACGTTGCGCATGCGGAGGAGGAACAGCGTTGTTTGGAAGCGATGGAGCTTTGAGACCTGATTGGAATTTCTTCGCACTAGTCCACGTTTTGATCTCATTCCATGTTCCGGAGTCGATGAAGGCTTGGAGGACGGTTGCTCCGCCCTCAATGAGCATACTCGTCAAGGCAAACTCATCGTGTAATTTGGTCAACAAGGCGTCGGTGCCTTCATGGATGTCCCAATAGCATGCAAAGGTGCTATGTGCTTTTTGGCCGCGGCCAATGACATGAATGAGGTTGGGGTTGCTGTTGAATAAAGGATGCGATGGCGGTAGTTCGCCGGATGGATCCAAGAGGACAATGCGGGGAGATGGGGCATCGATGTCTCGGACATTGAGTTGTGGAGTGTCCACAAGGGCGGTATTCGAACCGATGGCAATGGCCTGTTCCATTGACCGCCAATCGTGCGTGATAGCGCGCGCTTCATCGCCTGTCAAAGCAAAGCTTCCCGCACCGGGTATGCGCTGTGAATGGGAGCGGGGGTCCATATATCCATTCTGGCATTGAGCCCATTTGAGCACCACCCAAGGTTGCCGGTGTGCAGCATTCCAAAAAAAGCGTCTGTTCTGCCATTGGGCTTCCTGCTCTAAGCATCCGGTTTCAACTTGAATTCCAGCACTTCGAAGCTGCAAGACTCCACCTCCTTCGACGTCCGGATTTGTATCGGAGCATGCGATGACGACTCGTTGGGGACTGATGCGCTCAATCAGTGAAGTGCATGGAGGGGTTCGTCCAACATGGTTGCACGGTTCTAGGGTGATGTACCATGTGCTTTTCGCCAGCAACGGCCGATTCGAATCGGCCATGTTTCGCCATGCATTGACTTCCGCGTGCTCTTTGCCTGCCTGCTCATGCCAGCCTTCTCCAATGACTTGGCAATCTTCAGAGACGATGACACAACCGACCATTGGATTGGGTGCGACAGTTCGTGCGCCTCTTTCCGCGAGCATCAAGGCTCGCTCCATGTGCCGCAGATCATCCGGCGTCCACTTCATGCCCGTTGATCTGCAGCCTGCAAGGTGTTTCTCAACAACATGGCGATCGTCATGGGCCCCACACCTCCAGGCACAGGTGTTATGCTTCCCGCAACTTCCGCAGCACCTTCGAAGTCCACATCTCCGGTCAGACGGTTTCCTGATTTACGGGATGCATCTGGGATTCGGTTGATTCCAACGTCAATGATGACCGCTCCTGGCTTAATCATGCTTTTTGTGACGAAGTGCGGCTTTCCGATAGCGGCAATTAAAATGTCAGCAGACCGCGTGATTTCCTCCAGATTTTGAGTTCGTGAGTGGCAAAGGGTGACCGTGCAGTTTCCGGGGTTCGCATTTCGACTGAGCAGCAGTGTCATGGGAGTTCCTACGATGGCTGATCGGCCGATGATGACGGCGTGCTTTCCACTGGTTTCGATCTTGTATCGCTTGAGAAGTTCCATAATGCCAGCAGGAGTGGCAGGCTGAAATCCCGGTAAACCTAAACTTAAATTCCCTGCATTGACGGGGTGAAAACCGTCTACGTCTTTCTCAGGCCGAACTGCTTCGAGGACCTTTTGATCATCTATGTGGTCGGGCAGGGGTAACTGCACGATGAATCCATCGATCGAGTCGTTGTTGTTTAACGCTTCGACTTCGCTTAAAAGCTGTTCTTCTCGGACACTTTCAGACAGCTCAATCAATGTGCTCTCAAAGCCCACACGTTCACACGCTTTAATTTTGTGTCCAACATATGCGCGGCTTGCTGGATTATCGCCGACGATGATCGCAGCGAGGTGGGGTTTTTTCTGCCCTCGTTTAGTTCTCACCTCAACAAGTGACTTAATCTCATCTTGAATCTGGAGTGATGTGCTTTTTCCGTCGATTAGTGTCATGGTGAGTCGTTCATAGATTTAGCCTCTAGCAAACTCAGCGTCCCAGGGCTGATAGTCCTGCCATACGGCTTCGTTTGCCTCCTTTCCCTTTGGTCATGACTTGCATCATCTTTTTCATGTCTTGAAATTGCTTCAGCAGTCGATTGACTTGTGCAATGTCCGTTCCAGATCCTTTCGCCACGCGTTCTTTTCTCCGGGAATCAAGAATTTCCGGCTTCGAACGCTCGACGGGGGTCATGGATTGGATAATGCACTCGACCTGTTTGAAAGAATCATCATCCAATTCAATTCCCTTGAGCGCTTTCGACATTCCGGGAATCATGCTCATCAAATCTTTGATGTTGCCCATTTTCTTGAGCTGCTGGATTTGGTTTAAAAAGTCTTCGAGGTCGAATTTGTTCTTGCGAATCTTGGCTTCAAGAGCTGCGGCCTCTTTTTCACTGATGACGTCTTGTGCCCGCTCAACCAAAGAGACCACGTCGCCCATACCCAATATTCGATCCGCCATTCGATTCGGATGGAACGTGTCCAAGGCATCCATTTTCTCGCCGACACCGACGAACTTGATTGGTTTACCTACGACTGAATGAATGGCCAATGCTGCACCACCTCGGGTATCACCGTCGAGTTTTGTTAAAACGACTCCTGTGAAATCCAGTGCGTCATTGAATGCTTTGGCAGTTCGGACAGCGTCTTGACCGGTCATGGCATCCACCGTGAAGAGAATTTCTTCAGGCTTGACAGCCGAACGTATTGACTGAATTTCGGTCATCATCGCCTCATCAATGGCCAATCGACCTGCGGTATCGACGATGACCGCATTGTGACCATTGGATTTAGCGTGGGCTATGGCGTTCTGTGCAATGTGGACGGCATCTTTACTGCCTGGCTCCGCATAAACTTCTACGCCAATGGAATCACCAAGAACCATCAATTGGTCGACGGCAGCTGGGCGATGCACATCGCAAGCTACGAGGAGCGGCTTCTTTCCATGCTTATCCTTGAGGAGCTGAGCGATTTTTCCAGAATGGGTTGTTTTACCGGCGCCTTGAAGCCCTGCCATCAAAACAGTAAACGGGTTACCAGTTGGCTTGAAGGGGGCTGCAGCTGATCCCATGAGCTCCGTCAACTCATGATGGGTGATTTTTATGAGAAGCTGTCCAGGCTTGATGGAAGTGAGGACTTTTTGTCCAAGAGCCTTCTCTTTCACCCGCTGTGTGAATTCCTTTGCTGTCTTGAAATCGACATCGGCATCCAAAAGCGCTTTTCGGACCTCTTTCAGTGTTTCTCCAATATTGATTTCCGTGATTTGACCGTGTCCTTTCAGGGTTTGAAAGGCTTTTTCGAATCTTTCTTGCAGGTTTTCGAACATATTTTTTTGTTGCAAACTTAATACCTGAACGCTTGATTATACAGCAGATTATGTCTTCGCTGAACATACTGTTTTACCCGATTGAATTATTTTTCCCGTCGACGGGTTTGTTTCTAAGCAAGATATTTCGTAATTTTCGATTGCTTAACCTAGGAATGATGCAGACGAAATTATCCATCTTGTTCGGATTGCTTGTTGGAATCACAAGCTTCTCCAGCTCTCTTTTTGCCCAAACTTCGTGTTTTGGCTATGACGCAAATGCGAACGCCCCAGCAGGCTTCCACTTGGAAGTTGAAACCTTCGCAACCTTTGACGGTACAGAGTCATCGCCAGCATTGGCTGATTTGGCGGGTTCTACAACCTACCGAATCTTCCTTCACACAAACTCCTCCTTGGACTTTGTTTCTGCAGTGCACACGGATGGCGCTTCAGGAGAGGTTCAGTTGACTTCGAGTACTTCTTTTTACATGAACGACTTTGGTGGGATCACGGTGAATGCCATTAATCCTGGTCTGTTCTCGTTCTTTCCAGAAATGGAGTACGATAGCTACGTGACCATAGGCTTGGACTCTGAAGCGCAGTCAAGTGCAGGAGAGTCGTCTATTTCTCTAACCGGTTCTGAAACTTGGGGCGCTAGCTTCCTCGCAGGGAACAACCTCAGCATTGACGGAACGAATTCCGCTGCAGGTAGCGGATGGTCTGTTGATGAAGGTGCAGCGAATGGATATGCAGGTGATGACACAAAAATTATGCTTGCTCAGGTCACCACTGATGGTGAGTTGAACGGAACAATGTTTGTTGAGATCTTGGCCAATGGCGCCGGAGCTCCTGAAAGTTTTCAGTTTTCATTCTCTAGTGAGTTGTGCGGTTGCACGGATGGATCTGCTTCCAACTTCGAGGCAACTGCAACGCAAGACGACGGTTCATGCCTTTTCCCAGGTTGCACGGATTCCGCTGCATGTAACTATGATGCGATTGCGAATGACGACGACGGCAGCTGTGATTTCTGCTGCGATTCGGTCGAATCTACGAATGATGCTTACGGCGTAGAAGTTGAACTTCACGCAGTTGGTGGGATCACTGGAATGCGAACATATCGTTTGTATGTGACTACAGCTAATGCGACGGACGCCGTTTCTGCTGTGACAGGTTATTCTGCATACCCCATGAGCTTGGCTACTACGACTGATTTTTATCAATACCTCGGTCCTGGTGGAGGCGCCACGCCGAACGGATGGCAGTCGGCCTTTGGAGTTATTCCTGAATTTGCTGCTGGAGCTTACGATTCGTTTGTGACGATCGGTAATACTGAAATGGCCGATGCGGGTGCAGGAGAATCTGCTATTCAAACTGTATCCACTCCTGGAGAGAATTGGGAAGCAGATTTTGAGGCGGGTAACGATATTGCAATAGAGACGTCTTCTGGAGGAGGATGGTTTTTATCTCCCGGATCTGTGAGTGGAATTGCAGGCGACGACAACCGCGTATTAATAGGTCAGTTCACAACGAACGGTTTCTTAAGTGGTGACTTGTATGTTCAAGTGTTCCCAGAAGGCAATCAATTGGCCAGTGAGGAAATCTACATCTCTTTCACATCTCCAGCTTGCGCATGCACAGATGAGACAGCATGTAACTTTGATCCAGTGGCCTTGTGGGATGATGGTTCTTGCCAAGATGGTCCTGCATATTGGGGCGAAAACATCGATTGTGAAGGCAATTGCTTGAACGATGCTGATGGTGATTACGTCTGCGATGAAAATGAAATCGAAGGTTGTCTAAATCCAAACGCGTGTAACTTCGTGGAAGCACCAACTGATTTGGTTACGTGCATTTTCCCGGAAGCAGGGCTGGATTGTGATGGCAACTGCTTGAGCGATGTAGATGGTGATGGAGTTTGTGATCAAGATGAGCTCGGAGGTTGCACAGATGCTACAGCTTGTAACTATGACGAAACCGCAACAGAAGAAAACGGTACGTGCACGTACCCAGAAAGCAGTGCATACGATTGCGATAACGTCTGCTTAAACGATGAAGACGGAGACGGAACGTGCGATGAATTCGAAGTTTCGGGTTGCACGGATGAGTCAGCATGCAACTACGACGCTTCAAACACTGAAGAAGATGGTTCTTGCGATTACTGCTGTGCTTCCGGCGCTTCAGTTGTCGGCTATAACATCATTATCGAAGACATGGGTGATACGCCAGAAGGAAAGCGTCAGCGCATGTACATCGAAACTCCGAATACGACAGACGTTTTATCGGCTGTTACAGGTGATGTGATTAATCCGACGTTCATCCGTTCAACACTTCCTTTCTTCCAGTCTCCGCTTGGTGACGTTACTCCGAATGGAATCAACCCTGCGTTCTTCCCGATTTTCGAGGAATTAGCTTACGATAGCTGGGTAACAATCGGTATTGAGGACAACATGTTGTCTCCAACGGAATCAAGTGTCCAAATCGTGCCGCCAACAACAGATTGGCAGAGTTCTTTCAATGCAGGAGGTGACATTGAATTAGAGGGTGATTTCGGTGACGGATGGTTTGTCATTTGGGATGAAACTGCTGGTACTTACACCAATGGTCTTTCTGGAGATGATAACCGCATTCTTGTAGGACAGTTCACGACAAACGGTGTTTTGAGCGGTGAGTTGTTCGTGCAGATGTTCCCTGAAGGAGATCAACAAAACCCAATTCAGGTGCACTTGCCATTTGGTTACTCAAGTGAAGATGCTGATGCACCCGTGTTCACGTCTGTGCCTGCTGATGTAACTCAAAACTGTGGAGCTGCATGGCCTACCGATATGGCCACTGCCATTGATGAGGGTTGTATTGCTGAAACGACGGTGACTGTTGAAGAAACGTTGACTGATACCGATTGTGGATACTTGTTGACACGAATGTTTACCGCAACAGATGCTTGGGGCAACTCGGCAACAGCTACTCAATTGGTTAGCTTGGTGGACAATGAAGCACCTGTCGCTGTAGCTCAGGAAGATTTGACTGTTGAGTGCTCTGATGACTTAACGCCAGGTTCTGGTGTGGCCGAATTCCCAACGAATTCCTATGACAGTTGTTCAGATGAATTGAGCTTCAGCTATGTTGATGCTCCTTACAGCCCTGGGTTTGACTTAACCGGCGTAACAGCTGATTTCCATGTGGAAATGGGTAAAGACTTTGGAGGGCCTTTTGGTCAGTCATTGATCTTGGAGGCAACCGGTGTGGCCATTGGCTCTGGCGCTGAAATCACGTACGATGATTTGACGTCGAATCCTTCCTCGCATCGCGGCGCGATTGCTGTAGACATAGACGGTTCAGCGATCCATATGTCCGTTGTAGGAACAGACGGTTTCCCATATCAATATGACTATGCCATCGTGACCGTTTCGAATATGTCTATTGATGATTTGGCAGGTGTATCTGTTGTAGCCAATGGAATTGCCCCTGGCGCTGAAGTTTCCACTTCATCTTCTGGCAATGGCTTCACGGTTACCTGGACGGGCACAGCTACTTACACAGAAGATGATGCGGCTGAGTTTGCAGCTGACAACGTTTCTTCCTGCTTAGCTGAGTCTGGTTTAATGCGAACATGGACGGTGACAGATGGCTGTGACAACAGCGATACAGCCGTTCAGTACTTTACTATCGTTGATACAGAAGGACCGGTCTTTACGTCTACGCCAGCCAATTTGCAATTGAGCTGCAATGACGAGATTCCAATGGCAACTGTTTCTGCGGAAGATTGTGGTTCGGTGTCCATTTCTGATCCCGTTGAGGAGACTCAAGAAGGAACTTGTGGAACATCCTACACTGTTTTCCGAACATGGACAGCTTCTGATGACTGCGGTAACTCTTCTGACTTCACGCAGACCATTATGATCGTGGACAACGAGGCACCTGTTTTCACATCGTTCCCAGCGGATGTCACGTACACGTATGGCGAAGACATGATGTCTGACGAACCTACTGCATCAGATGATTGCAACGAGGTTACCATTGACTTTAGCGATTCACAGGACAACAGCAATGCTGAAACAACTGTGATCACGAGGACTTGGACCGCAACAGATGCCTGCGGAAACAGTGTCTCTCAAGATCAAATTATTTCGGTGAACGAGGTGTTTGGTTGCATGGACGATTCAGCTTGTAACTATAACGGCGGAGCATCTTATGATGACGGAAGTTGTGACTACTGCTCTTGTGGATCTGGAGGTGAGGCTGGTTTTGGATTGGAACTTGAATTGGTTACAAACCATGACGGTTCTAACCCAGACTTACCTGTTGGTTTAAGCACTTACAGGGTATATGTTACCACTCCGACCGCAGATGATTTCGTGAGTTCTATTTCGGGAAGCTCGGATGTTCCAGCATACCTGAATACGACCACATCGTTCTTCCAGCACCCATTTGGTGCAATCAGTCCTGATAACATCAATACGCTCTTCTTTGCTGTTGTGCCAAGTTTGATGTACGATAGCTGGTTGACCATTGGCTTGGATTCACAGCCTTCAGGTGAGGAAAGTGCTATCACGTTTGTGGAAGCTCCTGGGGACAATTGGATGGCTGAATTCAATGCGGGGAATAACCTCAACATCGATAGTTTCTTCGGTGGTTCTTGGTTCGCTTTGATTACGGCTAACAACGGATATGCTGGAGATGATCAGCGTGTTCTCGTTGCCCAGTTGACCACGGATGGTGAATTGAATGGACAGTTGTATGTTCAGGTCTTCCCGAATGGAGACCAAAGCCAAGACACCTATCTCACTCTGAGCTTTGGAGGCAACGAGTGTGGATGTAACGACGAAATGGCGTGCAACTATGATGCTTCTGTGACCTACAATGATGGTTCGTGCTTCTATCCAGTGGATGGAGGAGAATGCGAAGTGTTGGGATGCATGACTTCTTTGGCATGCAACTATGACGCTGACGCCAATACCGACGATGGTTCATGTGAGTTTGTTTCATGCGCAGGATGTATGGACGAATCAGCATGCAACTATGACATGGATGCGACAGTGCCTGGATTCTGCGAATTCCCTGCATTTGCCTGGGAAGATTGCGACGGAGGTTGCGCTGACGGCTTCGACACGAATGGGAATGGAATCTGTGACCCGCTTGACTTTGGTGGTTGCACCGATATGGAATCCTTGAACTACAGCCCATTTGCTACCTATGATGATGGCAGTTGCATTGCATCTGTTTCAGGTTGCACCAATGTGAATGCTTGCAATTACGATAGCACTGCGACTTTGAATGACTCAGGGTCATGTATTTATCCAGAGAGCATCTTTGTTGATTGCGATGGCAATTGTTCCAATGATACGGATGGCGATGGGGTTTGTGATGAGTTCGAAATACCTGGCTGCACGGACGCAACTGCGGTAAACTTCAATGCGTTTGCAACGGACGATAACGGAACATGTTTCTACACAGACGTTGTTGGTTGCCTGGTACCAAGCTTGCCTTGCTACGATCCGGATGCGACGGTGATGCCATCGATTTCATTGTGCTTTGATTGCACCGGCGGAACAGGAGATTCTCCAACTCCACTCGGGGTTATCACAGAATGTGCCGATGAAGCTGCTTGTAACTTCGGTGCAGAGGGCGAATGTGAGTACGCTTCTTGCATGGGTTGCACGGTACCTACAGCATGCAACTACGACGAAGAGGCTGTATACTTTGACGGTTCATGTGAATACACCTCATGTGCTGGATGTACATTGGCTAGCGCTTGTAACTTTGATCCTGAAGCTTCTATCAATGATGGTTCTTGTGATTTCTCCAGCTGCACAGGTTGCACGGATGAAAATGCTTCGAATTACGATCCTACGGCGACTGTTGATAATGGCAGCTGTGACTATGCGGGTTGTATGATTGCGGCAGCTTGTAACTATGATGCTTCTGCGACTTCAAGTGATGGAAGTTGTGAATTTGAGTCGTGCGCTGGATGTCTATCCGAATTGGCATGTAACTATGATGACACAGCGACCTTACCCGGAGCTTGTGATTTCTCAAGTTGTGTCGGATGTACGAATCCAGCGGCGGACAACTACGATGCAGACGCCACACAAGACGATGGCTCATGCATTGTAACTGGTTGTATTGATCCTTTGGCCTGCAACTATGACGACGCTGTAAACAATGCGGATTACGATTCGTGTACATATGCAGAGGAGGGATTGGATTGCGATGGAGTATGCTTGAATGACGTCGATCCAGCCAATGGTGTTTGCGATGAAGATGAAATTTGGGGTTGCATGGAAGAAGGCAACTGCCTGTATGATCCAGAGGCAACTGCCAATGATCCAACAATGTGTCAGACTTCGCCATTCTGTATTGGTTGCAATGATGCTACGGCATGTAACTTCAATCCAAATGTGAATCCTGAACCAAACTTCAACGATGGCTCTTGTGAATATGAAACATGCGCCGGTTGTTTGGACGAAGCTGCTTGTAACTTCGACTTAGAAGCAACGCTCTCTGATGCATCGGCTTGTGAATATCCTGCTGAAGGATTTGATTGCGCAGGAGGCTGCTTCGACGATAACGGCGACTTCATTTGTGATATCCTCCAAGGATGCGCAGAACCAGGTGCGTGTAATTATGAAGAAGGAATTGAATTCCCTTCTTTGGATTTCTGTGACTTCTGCAGCTGCCCCAATGTCGAAACTTCGATGGAAGGATACGGCATCGAGGTAGAGGAAGCGGTGTCTGGAATTGATGGAGCTATGACCTATCAGGTGTTCGTGACAACGCCAACCTCTACCGATGTGGTCAATGCTATTTTGGGCAACGAATTGAATCCAATTGTTTTGGCATCTTCAAGTGAGATCTACCAAAATGCTTCTGGTTCAGCCTTGCCTTCACCAGCAAGCATGTTCGCTTTCTTCCCAATGCTTGAGTTCGACTCGTTCGTAACATTGGGTGAGGAAACACCTGCTGATGCGATGGAATTCCCTCCAACATCTGACGGAAACGACCCGGCTTGGGTGACGTCGTTTGAAAATGGTGGAAACATCGAAATCACAGATGCAGTAGGAAGTGGATGGTATATGAATGCCGATGTGATGGGTCAATATGGTGTTGCAGGTGATGATAACCGAGTGATGGTTGCTCAATTGACAACACCAGGTTCTATCCATGGTCAGTTATATGTTCAGATTTTCCCTGAGGGACTATCTGCTGGGAATACAGTCTATGTGAACTTGTCCTTCGGAAGCGCAGCTTGCGGTTGCACGGATCCAATGGCTTGTAACTACGAAGCGGATAATGTGACCGATGATGGATCTTGCTTCTACGCAGCAGAAGGTGAGAACTGTGGTGCAACTTGCTTGTACGATTATTCTGACCCCGAAGTGATTGCGTTTGAAGAAACGTACACAACTTCTTGCGAAGATGCTGACACAGATATCCGTGAACCCGTATTCGCTGATAACTGCGATGATCTGCTGGATGTGACCATGAATGATGTTCTCTTCGAGGGCGATTGCAATGGTTCATACACCATCGAGCGCACATGGATGGCTGTAGATAACGTTGGAAACTCGACAACGGCGGTTCAAACCATCAATGTTGTGGATGAAACTGGACCTACCTTCACTGTCCCTGCAGACCTCAGTGTTTCTTGTACTGCTGCTGGTTTAGACCCTGCAGAAACAGGTGACGTAAGCGATGCTGATGATTGCAGTGGAACGGTTGAAGTCACGTTCGAAGATGAATACTCTACGGATGGTTGTTTCGCAAACAACGTTGTAACACGAACATGGACGGCTGTGGATGATTGTGGAAACGCAACTTCTCAGGAGCAAATCATCACATTGGTGGATGACAACGCTCCATACTTTACCAATGTTCCAGCTGCTGCTGCGCTGACTTGTGGCGATGAGCTTCCAACTGAAAACGCTACAGCGGCTGATGCTTGCTCCGACGTGACTGTGACATTCAGTGATGCGGATGGTGACATGACTTGCAGTGGTTTGACTGAAGTGATTCGAACATTCACTGCCATGGATGCATGTGGAAATTCTAGCACGGCTGTTCAGGTCATAACGTTTGTAGACGATGAAGCACCAACTGGTGCGGCGACGGACGCAACTGTGTCATGTTCGGAGTATGATTCATCTGCAGAATTCGGATCATACGAAACTTCGGATAATTGCTCTGGAGATGTGACCGTGACTTGGATGGAGACATCGTCGACAGAAGACGGCCAAGCGGGTTGCTTCGAAGTGGTGCGTGAGTACACCTTCACGGATGCCTGTGGAAACAGCTCAACGGCGATGCAAAGCATCACTGTTGTGGACGACGAGGCACCGGTATTGAGTGCGATCGATGCAGAAGTAGTTCTCCAATGTGGAGATGCAATTCCAGATGCTCCAACAGCAACTGACAACTGCTCTTCAGTGGAGGTGACGTTTGAAGATGTAGACAATGGCTTGAGTTGCTCAGGTGAGATGTCTTTCATCCGAACGTACACGGCTACGGATGCTTGCGGCAATAGCAGCTCGGTAACGCAAAGCATCTCATACGATGATGTCATTGCACCGACATTTACGGCTCCTGCTGATGTAACACTTGAATGTGATTCAGATCTTTCTGATCTGGCCTTGACAGGTGATGTCATGGATGCGGCTGATGTTTGCAGTGCGGATATCTATGTTGCCTACACGGACGCTTCAAGCACGTCTGAAGGATCTTGCTTAGCTGACAACGTAGTGACTCGAACGTGGACTGTCACGGACGGGTGTGGTAACAGCGCCTCAGCAGATCAAATAATCACCCTCGAGGATACAACAGCTCCTGTTGTTACTTACGATGCGAATGTCATCCTAGAAAATGTTGCGACAAGTGAATTGGATGATTTCGAAGGGGTAGAGGTAATGGATGCGTGCAGCGATTGGACGTATACTTCCACGGATACTTGGCTCGGCAATAGCTTGACGGGTTATGAGTTGAATCGTGTGATGGTCATTACGGATGCGTGTGGTAATTCCACAACCATCGAACAGTCGATCACAGCTGTATACGCTACAGGATGTACATACATGGATGCTGAAAACTACGACGCAGCTGCGATTGTGGATGATGGTTCATGCGAGTACGCTGGCTGTACAGATATGGCATCTGCTAACTACAACCCGATTGCTTCCATCGATGATGGTTCCTGCGTAACGGTTGGTTGCATGGATCCTGATGGATACGACTACGATCCGAACGCGAACTACCCAGGTGGGTGTGACTACCCAGATCCATGTCCTGGAGACATCAATGACGACGGCTTTGTCAATGTTGGTGACTTATTGGAGTTCTTCCAATACTACGGACAGATCTGCGACGAGTAATCGAAATTCGATTGAATACGACTTTATAGCGAATTCGAGTCTGGCAAGACTGATTCCTAGGGAGGGGGCTGCACTCAGGTGCAGTCCTTTCTTGTCGTTTATGGATGTGCCATCCAAGATGCCCGTAGTCCATGGAACATGCTGTAATTTCGCAACCAAATTGAGAGTTGATGTCGAACAGTGAGTCAGCAGCTGAAAAGCGAGAACGGTTAAGAAAGCAATTGGATGACACGCATCGTTGGCCGAGCGCTTTTTCTTTCAAATTCATTGTTCCAAATGAAGGAGAAGGAGAAGCCAAGTTAAAAGAGGTTTTTTCCAAGGACGCTTTATTTCGTGCAAGGCCATCGCGTAATGGGCGCTACATAGCCTTTACAATCGAGGAGCGTGTTCATTCCGCAGAGGAAGTCTTTGAGCGATACGAGGCGGCGGCTCATATCCCGGGGGTTATTTCTCTTTGAACGAATCTGCAAGTGAAAACATGACAGGGAACGAACTATATGCTGCCTTAGAAACAGGAGTCTTAGCCTTATTGCTTACAGGGTTTCTGGTCACTGCGTATGTTGTTTTGCGTCGAATGGCCTCTCAAATGCACAAGGGGGTAGTGCAGGCTACGGTTGCTCAACTAGAAGAGGTGCATATTCGTCGCTTGGAGGATGGTCAAGTTCACATTGAGCTTTCCATTCCACCGGATTGGAAAGGGACGGTTTCGATGGCTTTTGAAATGACAGGTGAACAAATGGGTGACGTTTTTTTCACGTCCACTGACCCGATCGATTCCATTGAGTGCACTGAACGAGTTCCCGATCAAGCCTGCGCTCTGGTCATCGATGTGCCAGGGCAGAAGCTCTACCGGACGTTAGGCTGAAGAGTGCAGTCACATCCGCTCGGGCATTTCAATTCCAAGCAGTGCCATAGCCGTTTCAATTTGCCGTGTATACATGTGAGTCAGGGCGATACGCGCAGCACATTTCGCCTCGTTGGGTTCTTTGAGGACGCTGTGATCTTGGTACCACCTCGAATACGCCTTGGTCAACTCATAGCTGTGGTTTGCGATAACACTGGGATCGTATTGAGCTGCCGCTGACTGCACGATTTCTGGCCATTGAAGCGTTTGCTGAATGATTCTAAGCTCAGACTCATCCCACGCATTCGGATCAACAGAATCAATTGTTGTCGGAATTCCCTCGTCCAAGCATTTCCGGAGTACGCTTTTCGCTCTGACAAAATTGAATTGGATGAAGGGCCCCGTATTTCCGATGAAATCAACAGACGCGACAGGGTCGAACATCATAGATTTCTGCGGACTTACCTTAAGTAAAAAATATTTCAACGCTCCGTAGCCAACCTGCTTGAACAATGAGGACTTCTCTGATTCGGATAAGTCGTTTATTTTTCCGAGCTCCGACGCCATTCTTTTGGATGTTTCAGCCATTTCAGCTAACAAGTCATCCGCATCAACCACGGTGCCTTCTCTTGATTTCATTTTGCCCTCTGGCAATTCGACCATCCCGTAACTCAAGTGAGAATTTCGTTCGGCGCCTTCGATGCCCAATTTTGAGAGAATTTTGAAGAGCACCTTGAAATGATATTCTTGCTCATTTCCAACGGTGTAAATCTGCCGATCTAATCCAGGAAACTCCTCATAACGCAAGAGTGCTGTGCCGATATCTTGTGTCATATAAACAGAGGTGCCATCCTTTCGTAGCACGAGTTTTTCATCCAGTCCTTCGTCGGTGAGGTCAATCCAGGTGCTGCCATCGTCTTTTCGGAAGAAGACTCCTTCGTCCAAGCCCTTCTCAACTTGTGCCTTGCCCAAGAGGTAAGTGTCTGACTCGTAATACAGTTTATCAAATGTGACGCCCATTTCCTTGTAGGTGTCCTCGAATCCGGTATAGACCCATGCATTCATCTGCTTCCAGAGCTCAACAACCTCTGCGTCTCCTCGTTCCCATTGATGCAGCAGGTTTTGCGCAGCCAATAGGATGGGGGCCGATTTTTTGGCTTCATCTTCGGTATGGCCTTGGGCCATCATATGGGCCATTTCTTTTTTGTACTCGGCATCGAACGCTACGTAGTACTTTCCCACCAGCTTATCGCCTTTCATACCGCTTGAGTCGGGGGTTTCTCCGTTTCCGAATCGCTGCCAAGCGACCATGGACTTGCAGATGTGAATGCCCCGGTCATTGATGATTTGAACCTTAATGACTTCGTGTCCTGCGGCCTGTAGGATTTTTGCTACGCTGAACCCTAGAAAATTATTTCGGAGGTGTCCGAGATGCAGTGGCTTGTTCGTGTTGGGAGAGGAGTACTCGACCATCACGCGGGGTAGACTGTTTAGCGGTGCAATCCCATAGTGAGTTATTTGCAGGGCGGCGATCAGTTGTTCCGACCAATACGTTGAAGAGATGCTCAAGTTTAAGAAGCCCTTGACGGTCTGAAAGCCAACCACGAGCGCATCGTGAGCGAGCAACCATTCTCCTAATAACCTTCCAGTTTCCTCAGGAGAATTTTTAGAAATCCGCGTGAGTGGAAAGACAACAAGAGTTCGATGGCCTTCAAATTCCTTCCTCGTTTGCTGAATTTGAATTGTAGATGCTTGAATATCAGCATCAAAGCATGCTTTGCACGCAACAATTGCAGATTGGGTGAGAATGGAGTCCAGGTGTTGCATTCGTTGGATTTATAGCTTCGGCAGGTGGATTTCGGCAATCATGCAGCGTGCGCTGCCTCCTCCAAGGGTTTCGATGGTCGTCAGTGGTGCGAAAAGAAGGGTTCCATGCACCGCGAGCTGGTTCAATTGCAATGCGGTCAATGCTTGGTGAGCTTGTTGACTCATTACGATATACGGCTGTTCATTGCCTTCTACCTCCAACATGTTGCCGGCAAATCGAGCAATTTGATCTTCGCTGAGCTCAATCACTTCCAATCCGTCTGACTCCAGTGAAGACCTCAGTGCGTTCTTTTCTTCTACATCATCCACAGAATCTAGGCAAACGGCTGCAAAATGGCTTCCGATGCTCATCATCACATTGGTATGGTATATGGGAAGTCGCTTGCCATCAATGGATTGAAAAGAGGAAAATACGACGGGCTCGTAATCAAAGTTGGAGCAGAAATGTTCCAATGCACGCTCATCGGTACGTTCGCTTCTTGCGGCATATGCTTTCCGGTGAATCCGATCTAACACCATGCTGCCGGTTCCTTCCAAAAACTTGGAATGCGATTCAAATTCCGTGAAGTCAACAATCTCGGCTACTTGAAATCCATGGGAGTGCTCGAGCATCAGCGGGATATCCTCGCGGCGTTCTTTTCTCCGATTGGGAGCAAACATGGGATATAAGCCCACCGAGCCATCTCCATGGGTGGATATCCAGTTGTTTGGAAATAACGCGTCGGGCGTCTCGTATGGTTCTGCTTCTTCGAACACCACGACCTCAACTCCTGCAGATTCGAGCTGAGCGACCAATCCGTCAAACTCGGCTTGTGCCTTCTCGATGACCTCTTCGGCGCTGGCCCCTTTCAGCTCTTGCTGATAGTGGTTGTTTTCGGCTGTTTCCTCGTTCATTCGGAAGGAGTGGGGCCGAACCATAAAGACGGATGAACTTGCTTGTTTCATGGCGTCGGAGTTCTT
>CAJQLF010000022.1 GCA_905479115.1 uncultured Flavobacteriales bacterium | reverse complement strand
TTGGTACCCGGAGCGGGACTTGAACCCGCACGCCCATAATGAGCAACAGATTTTAAGTCTGTCGTGTCTACCAATTCCACCATCCAGGCAAGTGGCCTTGTCGCCAAGACCGCGGCAAATTTAGCCTAAATCAGGCGAACTCCCTTCACCTTCTAAAGGCTTTTCCCACGCCCGAGCAATGCGCTCTCCAGCCCCTTGATTAGAGCGGGCATATGCCTGGGCACGGGCACCTGATTCGGCCACCTCCAGATTCGTATTCCACACCGCATGCAGCCGATTAACCAATTCTTTTCGATCGGCGCACACCTCCAATCCACCAGCTCGCTGTAATTCCTTTACTTCCCGAAATCGGCCCACCTGGGGACCCACCAAAATAAAGGCTCCGTATGCAGCGGGCTCCAGTGTATTGTGCACTCCAGCTCCAAACCCACCCCCAACCAAAGCCACATCAGCGACGGCGTACAACCCGAGCAATTCACCAACCGTATCAACGATCAACACATCGGCTTCCGAAAGCTCCGTCCTCGCGTCATCACCTCGTTCCACACTCCACACCACGGGACGTGCTCCAGCTTCTTTCCATTTTTTGGATTCAGAAGCCACCCACGACTCCGTCCATTCGTGGGGCACGACGACTGCACACCGTCCTGGAAGCCAAGCGTCTCGCACGGCCTCGCACTCGGGGGCCCAGGCACTCCCCGCCACCAGGCATGGTCGATTGTTCACCCAACGCTCCAGTGCCGCATCCGCTTCATGCGCTTCGACCGACTGCAGGACTCGATCAAATCGAGGGTCGCCTGTTGCTTCTGCAGCCAATCCGTGATCCGATAACGCGGCCACAGAAGACTCCGTTTGAACCAAAATCAACGACAAAACGGACCAGGCACGCCGGTGAAATTGTCCGCCCATCCGGAATGGCCAACGCCCCGGTATCACATGCGCTGCAAACAAACCCACGGGTACCGAACGCTCGTTTAAAGCCTCTACCCAAACCGGCCAAACATCGTACTTCGCCAACAAAGCTCCCCGAATGGCCGACGCGCCAGATGCCCCTTGCGCAGCGTCAAGAAAAGGTCGAACCTGACCCGGCGTATCCAACGGAAGTGCCGACACATGATCTGTTTCTCGCCAGCCCGGCATGCTTCGCTTTGCAAACGCATCCCAACCCGAAAAGCTGTAAAAAGTCAATAAAAAAGCGTCCTGGGGATGGCGGTTTCGCCAAGCTTCCATCACGGGTCGAGCTTGTTCAAATTCGCCAACCGAAGCGCAATGAAACCACATCCAACGTTGCCCCCCTGGCAAATTTTCCGTCGCCTCAGCTAGACGTGAGACGCTTCCGCGCCGCATCCTCTTCCATCCCTGTGCTTTGCGATGGCCCATCACCGCAAACAACCCAATGGCCCAACCATAGGTGTGCATCACCAGCATATAGACAAGCTTTCCCATCAATTCCAGTGTTCTGGAGCAGAGCGCTTGTAAATGTGAAAGACCCAGCCAAGTTGAAGGGAAGCAAACCCGTCTTGGCGCGGCCCTTCATCAACCTGCTGCGTATCAAAATTCATTGGGCGCTGCGGCCACGTGCGCGCCTGCCACAATTCCACTCCACCGAACCAATTGACCAAGCCATTGTCCGACATGTGCCAATACCCGACGAACTCGCGCACCGCTACCCCCCACGTCAAACGGTCATAACCCGACAAGTAGGGATCTGCTAGCTGGGTAATGGGGTTTTCTGTATTTTCAAAATGCACCCGATGGTGCACGGAACCAACGCCCGCCATCACCAGCAAACCCGAGTTGGGATTTCGTCCCGGCAATGAAAACAACTTGCCGCCGTCCAACGTAAACAATCCGCTGCGGCCCGACAGGGTAATCAAGGCGACTTGGCCTTCGTTGTCGATGAGTTGGCCGCTGGGCGTCAATAAATTGGACAGCACACCGGGTTCTTTGAGTTCCAACCCAAAAGCAAAATTTGCATTTAGTCCTGCATACCAACCACTGCGAAATTTCACATGCGCACCCGCTCCAAAGACACCGCCGCTTCGAAACCGCAAACCAAGATCACCTGAACACGTCCCGAGGCCTCCTTGCACATGAATATGCGGCGAAAACAACGCGCTGTCCCGGACAGTTCTAACCTGCGCAGAAGCCACCTGACTGCCCGCAAGGAGCAGCCAAACCAAGCCTAAACAACGCAGCGAATCAACTGCCTTTCGATCCAGAATCCATCTCATACGGCGCAAGTTACCAATGCCATGTTAGCTTTTATGAAACCTTGGCCAATTTCACCCGCTAACAAGAATTAAATTTGATTGGAAAATAAAAAATTGTGAGCCGCACCATCCACATGGTTGACCTCGTGGGTCAACACGCCAAAATCCAACCGGAATTGGACGCTGCCATAAGCGGCGTTTTGAAGACGGGTGCGTTTGTAAAAGGTCCAGAAGTCAAAGCTTTTTCAGAGGAACTCGCAGCATTCACGGGCTCAACCCACGTCATTCCGTGTGGCAACGGAACAGATGCACTGCAAATAGCCATGATGGCATTGGATATTGGGCCGGGTGACGAAGTCATCACCACGGGATTCACCTTCATCTCGACGGTTGAGGTCGTCGCATTGATGGGTGCCAAACCCGTGCTTGTTGATGTGCATCCCGATACCTTCACTATCGATCCCGAACAAGTCGAGCAGGCCATTACACCTCGCACCAAAGCCATCGTGCCGGTGCATTTGTTTGGTCAAATGGCCGACATGGATGCTCTGATGGAAATTTCGGTGCGAACGGGCATCCCGATCATCGAGGACAACGCCCAAGCCATTGGCGCTGCCTGGTGTGGTGTCGATGGCCTTCATGGTCAGTCCGGAACAATGGGACTGATGGGAACGACCAGCTTTTTCCCTTCCAAGAATTTGGGGTGCATGGGCGACGGAGGGGCGGTTACCTCATCGGACGACGCGGTCGCCGAACGCTGTCGACAAATTGCCAACCACGGCATGTCGCGGCAGTACCACCACGATGTGGTAGGAATCAACTCCCGCCTCGACGGGTTGCAAGCCGCGATCCTTCGCGTCAAACTGCGACACCTTCGATCGTACATCTCGGCGCGGCAGCAAGCAGCGGCCCGCTACGACGAGATGCTCTCCGACGTTCAAGGCGTGCAAATCCCAGTCCGAGAATACCGGAGTTCCCACGTCTTTCACCAGTACACGTTGAAAGTCAATCCAACTCACCGCGACGCCTTGCGCGCCCATCTGAGCCAAGCGGGAGTGCCGACAGGCGTTTATTACCCGGTGCCCGGTCACGCCCAAAAAGCCTTTGAACAATTTCAATACGATGCGAGAAAGTTCCCTGTTTCAGATGCACTCGCGGCATCGGTCCTTTCCCTTCCGATGCACACGGAATTAACTGAAGAGCAACAGCACTTCATCGTCGATTCCATTCGTAATTTTGTAGACATCAATAAATAAAGTATGAAAATTGCCGTAGTTGGAACCGGATATGTTGGATTGGTGTCAGGCACCTGTTTTGCCGAGACAGGAAACGACGTTGTCTGTGCAGACATCGACGAAAAGAAAGTGGCCGCCATGCAGGCAGGTCAAATCCCGATTTACGAACCCCACCTCGATGTTCTTTTTGAGCGCAACATCAAAGCAGGCCGATTGACGTTCACTACGGATTTGGCCCAGGCTATCGCCGATGCGAAGCTGATATTCCTGGCGTTGCCAACACCCCCCGGCGAGGACGGCTCTGCGGATTTGAGCTATGTCTTGGGCGTGGCGGATGAATTGGGCAAGATCATGAAGGATTACAAGGTCGTCATCGATAAGAGTACGGTACCGGTAGGTACGGCGGAGAAAGTCCATGCAGCCATCGCCCAACACGCAACCGTGGATTTTGACGTGGTCTCGAACCCCGAATTTCTGCGAGAAGGATTTGCGGTGGACGACTTCATGAAGCCGGACCGTGTGGTCATTGGCTGTTCCAGCGCTCGGGCCCAAAACCTCATGGAGGAATTGTACAAGCCTTTTGTGCGGCAAGGAAACCCCATTCTCTTCATGGATGAAAAAAGTGCTGAGCTCACGAAATATGCTGCCAATTCCTTCCTCGCTACAAAAATCACCTTCATGAACGAAGTCGCTAACTTCTGCGAAATTGTAGGTGCGGACGTGGACAAGGTTCGCCGTGGCATGGGAACGGACACACGCATTGGCTCACGGTTCCTTTTCCCCGGCATCGGCTACGGTGGCAGTTGCTTTCCCAAGGATGTTCAGGCGCTGCACAAAAGCGGTGAAGAAGCACAGTTTGATTTCGGAATTCTCACGAGCGTGATGCGGGCAAACGAGGCCCAAAAGACCATCTTATTTGACCCTTTGCGGGATTACTTCAATGGCAATCTCGAGGGCAAGCGCATCGCCCTGTGGGGATTGGCATTCAAGCCGGAAACGGACGACATCCGCGAAGCTCCCGCCTTGTACATGATTGAAAAACTTACGGCTGCAGGTGCCACCGTAGTGGCCTACGACCCCGAAGCCATGGACAACGTGCGCGAACGAATCGGTGATCGCATTGAATATGCCGAAGGCCATTTGCAGGCACTGGACAGGGCCGATGCGTTATTGATTTGCACCGAGTGGCAAGTCTTCCGCAACCCCAACATGGCCGACGTAAAGGAAAGGCTCAACGCTCCAGCGGTGTTTGACGGGCGCAACTTGTACGATTTGGATACGATGCGTCAGCACGGTTTCTATTACAAGAGCATCGGACGTTCCACCGTACACTCCAACGCCTAAATGGAACGCGTACTCATCACCGGCGCCGCAGGCTTTTTGGGTTCACACCTGTGTGACCGATTCATCAAAGAAGGGTTCCAGGTAGAAGCCATGGACAACCTGATCACAGGCGATCTCAAAAACATAGCGCACCTGAGGGAACACCCCCATTTTACCTTTCATCAGCACGATGTAACAGAATACATCGACTTACCGGGTGAATTGGACCACATCCTGCATTTTGCCTCGCCTGCTTCTCCCATTGATTACCTCAAAATTCCCATTCAAACCCTCAAGGTCGGCTCGTTGGGTGTGCACAACTGCCTCGGACTGGCCAAGCATAAGGGAGCACGGGTCACCATCGCCTCCACCAGTGAGATTTATGGCGATCCGGAGGTTCACCCCCAGCACGAAGAGTACTTTGGACATGTGAACACCATCGGCCCGCGCGGTGTGTATGACGAAGCCAAGCGATTCCAAGAATCGATTACAATGGCCTATCACCGGTACCACGGAGTAGAAACACGGATCGTGCGCATTTTTAACACCTATGGACCGAGAATGCGATTGAATGACGGGCGCGTCTTACCCGCCTTTATTGGTCAGGCGCTACGCGGAGAGGACCTCACGGTATTTGGTGACGGTTCGCAAACCCGGAGCTTCTGTTATGTCGACGACCTCATCGAGGGCATTTATCGGCTGCATTTTTCGGACGAAACCCGTCCAGTCAATGTCGGCAATCCCGATGAAATCACCATCGGCGATTTTGCCGAAGAGATCATGGCACTGACCGGCACGGACCAAAAAGTGGTGTACCGCGATTTACCCGAGAACGACCCCAAGCAACGCCGCCCTGACATAGGTCGAGCGATGGAAGTGCTGGACTGGACGCCCAAAGTGGGACGAGCAGAAGGGTTGAAGCGCACCTATGCTTATTTCAAAACCTTGTCAACCGAAGAGTTAAACAAATCAGAACACAAGGATTTCGAAGCCTTCAAAAAAAATTAACGTGGATTACCAAGCGCACGAGACAGCCGTTATTGATGCCGGCGCCGAAATCGGCCCGGGATGCAAGGTTTGGCATTTTAGCCACATCATGCCTGGGGCGGTCCTGGGGGCGGGCTGCAACATTGGTCAGAACGTCGTGGTTTCGCCTGGCGTGCGCCTGGGTGCCAATGTCAAGGTCCAAAACAACGTGTCGATTTATGAAGGCGTGACTTGCGACGACGATGTTTTTTTGGGACCGAGCTGCGTATTCACCAACGTGATCAATCCACGCAGTGCCATAGTCCGTCGAGGACAGTATGCCCATACGCACGTCGGACGGGGCGCAAGCATTGGTGCAAATGCCACCATTGTATGCGGCAATGACATTGGTCCGTATGCGTTCATTGGAGCCGGAGCGGTGGTGACCAAGCACGTGCCGGCCTATGCCTTGGTCGTCGGCAACCCCGCCCAGCAGATGGGTTGGATGTCCGAATGCGGTCACCGACTTGACTTCGAAAGCTACGAGACCTCAAAGGACACGGCTTTGTGCCCTGAAAGTGGAGACACCTACACAAGAACAACCGACAACTCGGGAGGACAGACGGTTCAAAAGGTGGTAAAAACAGAACAATAGATCGAGAATTGATGGGAATGTATGAAAAACTGATTGCGAAGGAAGCCACGATGAGTGTGGTGGGGCTTGGATACGTGGGGCTGCCCATCGCCTTGGCCTTCGCCAAACATGTCAAGGTCATTGGTTTTGATATCAATGCCGAACGGGTGGAGATGATGCGGAATCACATCGACCCCTCTGAAGAATTGGAGTCTTCCGATTTTGAGGGAAGTGACATCTCATTCACCTCGGACCCCGAGGATCTAAAGGCGGCACAATTTCACATTGTAGCGGTCCCTACCCCAATCAATCAATCCAATCACCCGGACCTTGTGCCTCTTTTGAGCGCCTCACGCACGGTAGGCTCTGCCCTGAAGCCCGGTGATTATGTGGTATACGAGTCCACCGTTTATCCCGGATGCACGGAAGAAGATTGTGTGCCCGTCCTCGAGGAAGTCAGCGGATTGAAATTCAATCAAGACTTCAAAGTCGGCTACAGCCCCGAACGCATTAATCCAGGAGACAAGGTCAACACCATAGAAACCATCGTGAAAGTGGTGAGCGGATCCGATGCGGAAAGCGCCGAAGCCATCGCTCGGACCTACAACCTCGTGGTCAAGGCGGGGACCCACCAAGCATCGAGCATCAAGGTAGCTGAAGCCTCAAAAATCATTGAAAACACGCAGCGTGATGTCAACATCGCCCTGATCAATGAGCTCAGCATCATCTTTGAGCGGGTAGGCATCAACACCTACGAAGTGCTCGAAGCCGCAGGGACCAAATGGAACTTCCTCAAATTCAGTCCGGGCCTCGTAGGTGGGCACTGCATCGGCATCGACCCGTACTACCTCACCTGGAAATCAGATAAACTGGGTTACCAAGCTCGCGTCATCAACTCGGGCCGTTTCGTGAACGATGCCATGGGCGCCCACGTCGGCAAACAGGTCGTCAAGCGCATGCTCGCCCAAGGTCGAAACCTGTTGGAGTCTCGCATTCTGGTTATGGGACTGACATTTAAGGAGGACGTCGCCGATATCCGCAACACCAAGGTCGTGGATGTCATCAAAGAATTGCAGAGCTACAACATCAAAGTAGATGTCGTGGACCCTTATGCCAGCGCCAAAGAAGTAGACCGCGAATATGGACTGGCACTCAAAGACGCCCCGGAACCGGGAGCCTATGACGCCGTCATCCTCGCCGTAGCCCACGAACCATATCGGGCCATGAGCGAAGCGGACTTTTCAAATTTGATGCGCCTTGACAACGGAGTATTCGCCGATTTGAAAGGGTTGTTCCGCGGCAAGATCCATGCCCTCGAATACTGGAGCCTTTAACCACTGAACCCATGCGTGAATTCAATTCTATTTTGGTCACCGGAGGAGCCGGTTTCATCGGATCTCACGTGATTCGCACCCTATTGAAGGAACGGCCGCAAGCCAATTTGGTCAACCTCGACGCATTGACTTATGCCGGTAACCTCACGAATCTGCGGGATGTCGAGGCGAACCCCAACTACACTTTTGTCAAAGGAGATATTCAGGATAAGGCTTTGGTGACGCAACTCTTTGAAACACACCAATTCGACGCCGTGGTTCACTTAGCTGCCGAAAGTCACGTGGACCGGAGCATAGAAAATCCCATGGCCTTTTTGGAGACCAACATCCTGGGAACCGCCACCCTGCTCAATGCCGCAAAAAATGCGTGGATGGGAAGCGAAGGCGATCGGTGTTTTTATCACATTTCCACAGACGAGGTCTACGGGTCACTGGGTGCCGAAGGGCTCTTTACCGAGGAAACCGCATACGATCCCCGCAGCCCCTACAGTTCGTCCAAAGCCTCGAGCGACCACCTGGTTCGTGCTTGGCACCACACCTATGGCCTGCCCATCGTGATTTCCAATTGCTCAAACAACTACGGTGCATATCAATTTCCCGAAAAGCTGATTCCCCTCATGATTCGCAACATCCGAGATGAACGACCACTTCCGGTGTATGGAGAAGGCATCAACGTTCGGGATTGGCTTTGGGTGGAGGACCACGCATCGGCCATTGATGTGATTTTGCACCGGGGCGAAAACGGAAAAACGTACAACATCGGTGGATTGAATGAGTGGAAAAACATCGACCTCGTACACGAATTGATTCGACTTGTTGATGCAGCTTTGGACCGCGAAGTGGGGAGTTCGCTCAAGCTTATCACGTTTGTCAAGGACCGCGCCGGACACGACTTGCGCTATGCCATTGATGCCTCTCGCATTGAAAACGAATTGGGTTGGACACCGTCTATCACCTTTGAACAAGGATTGGCAGCGACAGTCGACTGGTACTTAAAGAACTCCGAGTGGCTGGATTCCGTCACTTCAGGACAATACCAGCAGTATTACGAAACGATGTACAGCAACCGCGGCTAATGGCTTGGTGGAATCTATTTAACGCTAGGTCTTCTGAGGCGGATCGACCGGACTTTAGCGCCGCACCCATCGATTTGGGCAAGCAGCTCGTGTTTGATGTTCACTCCCATCTGGTACCAGGCGTAGACGATGGTGCTGAGGCCTTGGATGATTCCCTGGCGATGATCGAGCGACTGGTCAAGTTGGGGTATGCCGGCGCCGTGATTACGCCTCACATCCACTCAGACATTTATCCCAATTCCGAGCGCTCGTTGCGGCCAGCGTTTGAGCACTTGCGAAAAGCGGCGGCGGCGCGATGGCCCCAATTTCACTTGCACCTTGCCGCAGAATATTTTCTGGATGATCACTTTGCGGAATGCATTGCTGCGGATGATTTACTGTGGTTCCCTGCAACCGATGAGGAAGGGCGAAAAGTGAAATGTGTGCTCTTCGAATTTGGTTTTCATGAGCCGCCCATGAACCACGACCAGGTCATTTTTGACCTCCAAATGGCCGGCTATACGGGTGTCCTTGCTCATGCCGAACGCTACCCGTACTGGCATCGCCAACCTGACCAAATCCGCTCGCTCTCGGACCGCGGAGTTTGGATCACCGTTAACGCAGCTTCCTTGGGAGGAGCTTACGGGCCTGAAATGTGTCGCGTAGCGGGTCAATTGCTCGAAAAGGGAGTCGCTAAGATGGTTTGTTCGGATGCACACGGGCTCCGTCACATGGACAGCCTTGCGGCGTTAGCAAAGTCGCCGCTGGTGCAGCAATGGAGCACAACCCACGCAGTTCTCAGCCGGGGGATCCGATCGGAGCATTAATTGCCAACCGGCGCCAGCTCCACTTTCAGACCATCCAACTCGTTGCTCAAGTGGATTTGGCAACCCAACCGGCTGTGGTCCTCTACAAAAAACGCCTCATCCAACATATCCTCCTCGTCATCTGATTTGGGTGGGATGGCATGACTGCTATTGACGTACATATGGCAACTGGCGCACATCGCCATGCCTCCGCACGTCCCTTCAACCGGGAGCTCTGCGCTCTTGCACAGTTCCATCATATTCATCCCCATATCCGTAGGGGCATCCAACTCGTGCACGTTTCCTTCTCGGTCCGTGACGCTCACGCGAATCATATTATCTTCCATGGCTTAGCCTTCAAATCCGTTCACCCCGTTCACCGTGGTGTACTTCAAAACTAAGTTTTTGTCTGGATAAATGCGCTTAAACGCACTTTGAACCATCAACGTCGCTTCGTGGAATCCACACAAAATGAGCTTCAATTTGCCGGGATACGTATTGATATCGCCAATGGCATAAATACCCGGTACGTTCGTGCTGTAGTCCAGCGTATCCACTTCCACCGCATTTTTGGTGATGTTTAGCTTCCAGTCGGCAATGGGACCCAATTTGGGGCTCAATCCAAACAAGGGCACCCAATGGTCCGTCGGAACCTCATGCACTTCTCCCGCCTTGGTTTTGACGGCGATGCGCTCCAGTCCGTCCTGCCCTGATACTTCGACCACCTCAGCGTCTGTCATCAACTTGATGCGGCCTGCAGCCGCCAAGTCCATAACCTTTTGTACGCTGTCCAAATGTCCTCTGAACTCCTTGCGGCGGTGAACCAAAGTCACCTCCGACGCCACACCCTCCGCCAAAAAGATGGTCCAGTCAAGTGCCGAATCACCACCGCCCGAAATCACGACCTTCTTGTCCCGATAAAATTCAGGGTCCTTGATGATGTATTCGACTCCTCGGTCTTCAAAATCAGCCAACTGAGGAACTGGAGGTTTCCGCGGTTCGAAACACCCCAGTCCGCCTGCAATGGCAATGATGGGGGCGCGATGTCGGGTACCACGATTCGTCGTTAAGATAAACTGACCCTCTTCGTCTTTTTCAATTTGCTCAGCGCGCTCGCCCAGCGTGAACCCAGGGCGGAACGGCTCCGCTTGTTCCATTAACCGATCCACGAGTTCTCCCGCCAAAATCGAGGGATACGCAGGGATGTCATAAATCGGCTTCTTGGGGTAAATCTCTGAGCACTGTCCGCCAGGTTGAGGCAATGCGTCAATTAAGTGGCAACGCAATTTCAGCAGGCCGGCTTCAAAAACCGTGAAGAGACCGCAAGGGCCGGCTCCAATGATGAGGATGTCCGTTTGAATCATGAATGGATGCTCCGATGGTTTAGGGCGCTGAAATCGAGCGCAAAATTAATCAAACAACAAAGAGAACAAGCGGATGTTCGTTAGAATCTCAGGCGGTGGTCCAATTAATGGCCTCTACCTTTTCCACCTCCGGCGCGGCCGCGCGGATCGCTTGCTCTACGCCCCCTTTCATCGTCATATGGATCATTTGGCAGTCGGCGCACGCACCGTGCAATTCGACCTTCACACAAAGGTCCTCCGTCACTTCAACCAAACGAATGTCACCGCCGTCCGCCTCTAAGTAAGGGCGCAATCCGTCTAGGGCTCGCTCTACACGCGATGAGATCTCGGCTAGATTTGACATCAGTTGATTGTTTTGCCCAATTTTTCCAGCAAGTTAGCAATCACAGAACGGAAAGCCGCCGCCGCCGGAGAGTCCCCCTGTAAGACAGCAGGTCGGCCAGCATCTCCCGCTTCTCGGATCGATTGGATGAGCGGTAATTCGCCAAGAAACGGAGTTTCGAGCGCTGCAGCGAGCCTTTTGGCCCCGTCCCGTCCAAACAAATCATAGCGCCGGTCCGGCATATCAGGTGGCACGAAATACGACATGTTTTCAATCAATCCCAGGACCGGCACTTGGATGGACTCCAAGCGAAACATCCCAATGCCTTTGCGGGCATCTGCCAATGCCACTTCCTGCGGCGTACTCACCACCACGGCTCCTGTCAACGGTACATCTTGGACAAGGGACAAGTGAATATCGCCTGTGCCCGGCGGTAAATCAATGATCATAAAATCCAATTCGCCCCAATGCGCATCGGTAAACAGCTGACCCAAGGCCCGGCTCGCCATGGGACCGCGCCACACGATCGCTTGATCCGGATCGGCAAAAAACCCAATGGAAAGCACTTTCACTCCGTACTGCTCGACGGGTTGAATCAGCGTCTTCTCCCCCAGTTCGATCGGAACAGGTTTAGCATCTGTCACATCAAACATGGTGGGAATGCTCGGGCCATAAATGTCGGCATCGCACAATCCGACTTTGTAACCCAACTGAGCGAGCCCAACCGCCAGATTCGCTGCGACAGTGCTCTTCCCCACCCCGCCTTTCCCAGAAGCAATCGCAATGACATGTTCAACACCTGGCAAGACCTTTCGCGTATCGGAAGTGCGCTCTTCGGCCTTCACTCCTTCAATGGTTACCTCAAACTCTGCAGCGGCGCCAAACGCACGCTCCAGCGCAAAGCGCACCGCCTCCTCCACACGCTGTCGAGCATGCATCGCAGGATTTCCGGTCTTTACCGTCACATTCACCCGGCCTTCCTCCACCGAGTGCACCGTGACCCAACCTAGACTCACAACGTCCTTGCCCAATTCCGGATCCAGGACACCCTTTAACACCTCAAGCACTCCTTCTTCTGTCCAATTCATTTTGTATTCGGTTTTGCGTGGTTAAAGTTCTGCATTGTCCATCAATTCTGCTGCAGTCCAAGGCTCCCAAAACACCCGCTCGAGGTTCACAATTTGATTTTCTACGACGTGCACCCCTTCCGCCTCGAGCTGGTCGGCCATGGGCGCCTCTGATGAAAAATGGACCGCGCCGGTGAGCAACCCATTTCGGTTCACCACCCGATGAGCAGGCACCGGAGGAGTTTCATGAAAACATTGATTCAACGCCCACCCCACACGGCGAGCCGATCCAGCCGATCCAATGCAGCGGGCAATGGCTCCATACGAAGTCACCCGGCCACAGGGAATCAAGCGGGTCAGGTCATAAACCGCTTGCTTGAATTCATCTCCAGCCAGTTTCGACATGGTCAAATTTGAATTTGGAGGTAGTGAATCTTACGGCCCTCCTCGAGCCACATCGTCTCATAAAATGTCTTGACCTCCAACAATGCCCGGAGCTCCGGTGGGACTCGGTGCACCAAATCGCCATAGACATCGGCACTGTCGTAATTGATTTGGTATCCTGCTTCCACGTAGTTTTCCCGGGAAAGTTCATACAGCAGTGGGCTATCGCTCTTCACATGAATGAGGCTATTCGGTTGGAGGATGTTGCGGTAGCGCTGTTCTATGAAAACAGAAGATGTGATGCGCTTCGTCCCCTTCTCGTCTTTGGGCTGAGGATCGCTAAACGTCAACCAAATTTCACGGACTTCTCCCGGAGCAAAATACCGTTCGATGAATTCGATTTTCGTCCGAAGGAAGGCCACGTTTCGGATGTCTTCGTCGTTGATGGTTTTTGCGCCTCGCCAAACACGCTGGCCTTTGATGTCGACACCGATGTAGTTGCAATGGGGGTTTTGACGGGCCTGAGCAATGGTGTATTCACCCTTTCCGCAACCCAATTCCAGCACAATAGGATAATCGTTCCCAAAGACCGATTGAGCCCACTGTCCTTTAAATTCATGGTCCACACCCTGAATCGCCTCTTCCAGTGGTGGCTCAAAGACCCGATCGAAGGTGGCGAGCTCCTTCCATTTTGCCAATTTTCCTTTGCCCATTCAATCAACAAAATTACGGAACTTCGCACCGATGAGCAGTTTTGATTCTTCCCGTCCCGTGGTGTTGTTTGCCCTGCTCGATTGGGGCATGGGTCACGCCACCCGAACAGCTCCTCTGATTCAATTTGCAGTGGACCAAGGATGGGCCGTTCATGTCGCTACCAAAGGCACTGCGCTGGCCTTCTTGCGCACCCAATTTTCGCCTGAAGCCATTTCATTCCACACCAAGCCGGGACCGGACATCACCTACGCCAAACGGGGAACATGGATGAAAATCGCCGCGCAGGTTCCTGAATTCTTGAACAGTATCCGAAAAGAAACGAGCTGGACTGCGGAATTCGTGGCTCGGCATGGAATCACGCACATCGTGAGTGACAATTGCTATGGGGTCCACCATCCCGATATTCCATGTGTGCTCATGTCGCATCAATTGCAACTTCCTGTACCCAATGCGGTTGCAGCGCTGGCAAACACCTTTGTGAACAAGCACGCTGCCCAGTTCAGATCAGTTTGGATTCCAGACGATGAAAGCGTGGGACTAAGCGGAGCCTTGACTTCTCACCATCAGCTCCCTCATGCTGAATATGTGGGAATATTAAGCCGCTTGTCCCCCCATGCAGCCCAAGGCAATTGGCGCACGGTGGGCATGGTCAGCGGACCCGAACCGCACCGAAAGTTAATGGAACTTGCTCTGCTCCGCTGGATGAAAGGAATACCCGGACCCTGCCTGCTCATTGCCGGGCGACCTGGAGATGAAGTTGAAGTGAACGACCACGTGACGGTTTGGCCTGACCCCTCGGCGGAGGACTTGGCCGGCGCGTTGCGCGGAGCAGAAACCATCGTGTGCCGTTCGGGCTATTCCTCGCTCTTGGATTTGGCTGCTTTAGGGCAGCGGGCCATTTTGGTGCCAACGCCCGGCCAACCGGAACAGTTGCTCTTGGCCCGGCACTGGGCTCAGACCTTTGGCATGGCGACGTGCACGCAGCACGAACTGGAATCTGGTCTTGTCCCGGTCGTATCCGGCTCGCCTGCCCAGTTAGAACCCAACACCAAGGCCCAGCAGGCGTTATTGGATTTGGTTCTGAACGCCTAACTTCCCTGCATGGAACACACGCTTGATGACGAACATTTCATGCGACTGGCCCTGGCAGAAGCGCAACACGCTTTCGAACAAGACGAAGTGCCTGTTGGAGCGATCATTGTTGCACGCAATCAGGTCATCGCCCGTGCCCACAATTTGTGCGAGCGGCTGCATGATTTCACAGCACATGCCGAGATGCAAGCCTTTACTGCAGCTTCAGAATACCTGGGTGGAAAGCACCTGGATCAATGCACTTTGTACGTGACCTTGGAGCCCTGCCCTATGTGCGCAGGAGCAGCCTTTTGGACACGGGTCGGGCGGATTGTGTTCGGTGCGTCTGATGCGAAACGTGGATACCAGCGATGGAATAACCCGGCACAACATCACCTCATCCACCCTAAAACAGCTGTAGAAGGAGGAGTTTTGGAAGATGAATGCAGTGAATTGCTCAAGGCATTCTTTGCTCAAAAACGAAAGAAGCCCTGAGGCATGCTTGTCCTCGCCCGTCCTGATTAACTTTGCCTTGGGTGCAATCATGCTCCTCTACTCGCAATGCTTGAACTGAACAAAGATTACCTCCAAGTACTCGTTGACCGCATTGATGCTGGTCAGGATACGGAGTTGCGCAATTCTTTGGTGGATTTGCACGCAACGGATGTGGCCGAAATTTTGGATCGGTTGAAGTTCGACCAAGCGAATTATTTGTTCCGATTGCTTGAAAACGAAGTCAAAGCAGACGTACTTATCGAGCTGGACGAGGAACAGCGATCGAGCTTGCTTCATGCCATGACGGCCGAGGAGATTGCAGAGGAAGTGCTTGAAAACCTCGATTCGGATGACGCAGCAGACGTGATGTCCGAATTGCCAGATACCAAAGCTGAAGAGGTCATTGGACTATTGGAAGATCCGGAACAAGCTTCGGATATCCGGGATTTATTGAACTATCCAGAGGGCACAGCTGGAGCACTTATGGCCAAAGAATTGGTGAAGGTTCAAGGCGAGTGGACGGTAACGCGTGCCATCCGAGAAATTCGGCGCCAAGCAGAGGAGTTGCACCAAGTCTACACGGTCTATGTGGTGGATGAAAATGACTGCTTAACGGGACGCCTGAGCTTGAAACATCTGCTGCTAGCGGCAGAAAGCACACGCTCCAAAATCAAAGACCTCCAAAAGGAAGATGGCATTATTTCCATTTTAGGACAAGAATCCGCAGACAAAGCCACCAAACTGATGGAGCGGTATGACCTCGTCGCACTGCCAGTCGTAGATAAGGAAAATTGCCTGCTCGGTCGCATAACCATCGACGATGCGGTCGATGCCATCATCGAAGATGCGGAGCGAGATTATCAGTTGGCCAGCGGTATCTCGGAGGATGTGGAATCCAGCGACAGCGTCTGGACCCTGACCCGGGCTCGTTTGCCTTGGTTGCTCATTGGACTGGTAGGGGGATTGGGTGGAGCCTACATCATTGGCGCCTTTGACATTCACGAAAATGCGCGGATGGCCTTGTTCATTCCGCTAATCGCAGCGATGGGAGGAAATGTCGGAGTGCAATCTGCAGCGATTGTTGTGCAGGGATTGGCTTCTAGCAGCCTAGGCACCGGGGGAATTCTCAGTCGACTGTCCAAAGAATTGGGGGTAGGTCTGATCAACGGGTTTATTTGCGCTTTGCTGATCTTGGGGTCTAGCATGGTTCTGGGATTCGGGACGTCGCTGAGTATCACCGTCAGCATCGCCTTGCTGTGTGTGATCGTATTCGCTGCACTGTTCGGGACTTTTGTCCCGTTGATGTTGGACCGGTACAAAATTGACCCGGCCCTCGCCACGGGACCCTTTATCACAACGGTCAATGACATCATCGGCTTGATGATATACTTCGCCGTGGGCAGCATGATATCTGCTTACTTGGCGTGATGGCACGGATTGCTTTTCTCGATACGGTCCATGAAGTTCTGTGGGAGCGCTTGGTGCAGGGTGGCTACACCTGTGAACATGCAGAATCCATGACACGCGAAGAAATTGATGCAGGTGCATTGGCAGAACACCAGGGAATCGTGTTGCGCTCTAGGTTGACTTTGGATGCGGCGCTAATGGATGCAATGCCTGGCCTGCAATGGATTGCAAGAAGTGGCTCAGGCTTGGACAACATCGACGTCGAGGCGGCGGCAGACCGCAGCATTCGAATCTTTTCATCCCCTGAGGGAAACGCTACAGCTGTGGGCGAACATGCCGTCGGACAATTGCTCATGCTGCTTCACAAGCTCGCACATGCTGATCGCCATGTGCGTGAAGGAGGTTGGAACCGTGAAGCCCACCGCGGCGGCGAATTGGAAGCACGTACCGTCGGGATCATAGGGTTCGGAAACATGGGGCAATCCTTTGCGAAGCGGCTCATGGGCTTTGGCTGTAGGGTCTTGGTGTACGACAAATACGTTTCGGGCTTCAACGGCCAATACGGAGCCCAAGAAGTGAAGATGGAGCAGCTGCATGCCGATGCAGACATTGTCTCCCTTCACCTTCCCCTAACACCGGAGACGCATGGAATGATTGATGCAAACTGGATAGCACAATTCCAACGCCCCTTCTATTTGCTCAATACAGCACGCGGAGAACTGGTCGATACAACGGCCTTGCTCGATGCGTTGGATGGCGGTCAAATGGCCGGGGCCGCCCTGGACGTATTGGAATTTGAAAAACGAAGCTTGGAAGGACTCGCTGAACGCCCTGTTGCTTTGGAACGTCTATTTGAGCATCCTCAAACCGTCCTTTCCCCGCACGTGGCAGGATGGACTTCGGAGAGTTACTTCAAATTGAGCGACGTACTTGCGGACAAAATTCTTCGCACGAAACAAAATTCCCTCTGACTGGCAGTCAGGAAGGTTTATCAGTTTTCTGAGTTCGTGCGTTCCCGGCTGGAGGCAGAATAAAGCACCTTGAGCGCAGACGCCTTTCGCAGCTCCTGCTTCACATCTGTGACGATGCCCATCTTCGTGTCTTTGTCGACTTTGAGCGACACCCACATTTTACTCTGCTCCGATTCCGCAAGCGTCAGACGTTCATTGGATACCCATTCCTGTATCATCTCAGGGGAGGAGAAGGCATCGTTCAGTTGCATTACTGGCTGTGTTCCATACCGGCGGTCCATGGGTACACCAATGTTAACGTACCGAATCAAGTGCTTCTTCTCAATTTTGTACAGCTCAGAAGCTTCCGGACGGATTAACCGTACTTTCTCCTCTTCCGTGCGCAGCACCGTCGCCACCATGAAAAAGAACAATAACATAAATACGATATCCGGAAGTGAGGCAGTCGAAATAACCGCCATACCGCGTTTGTTGCCTTTTTTAAACTTTCCCATATCAGTAGTACGTTGATCCTTCACGTGGCTCCGCCTCCGAAATCCTCTGAGGGAAAACGGAACGCACCGCAATGATTTTGTCCAACAAAGCCCTGTCTTCCGAATTGCGGTCGTACAAATCCTCTAGTTCCTTGTAAGAGCGTCCGAATTTGGCGATTGCCAGCTCGTCTCGCAATTCATTGACCGCTGATTGCAGCTCATTCTGAACCTGGAGATACGTATTGTACGTGGTGGCGTTATCGTTCTGCATGGAGATCAACGCAGAAGGTGGAAGCTCTTTGTAATCCCCTCCCAACAGCTCGATAGTCGTCAGCTTCTCCTTCCAATTGTCGAGCACTTTCTGGTAGTTCTTCTTCCTGTTCTCGTCTTCTGCAGCTGCCAAAAAGGACTCGTATTCAGCGATGCGCTGTCTCACATCCACTTTGCGGACCCACAATCGCTCAGGAAACGCTGCATTGGTCTTTCCGTTCGCTCCTGTGACCAGCTCGACCTCGCGGTTTTTGCCCACTGTCTGACGACCAATTGGGTGTTCCATGATGCCATCACCCGTCGCGACAAGGAAATTTTTCGCCTTATCCTTCAAGTCGGAGATGTCCGCAGGCTCGCCCTCTACGAGAAGCGCATCCAAGAAGTTGACCTTCACGTTGAATACGTTCTGCTCTTTTGCTTGAGGAACGTCAATGTCCGGCGGCACCGGAGGAGGCAATTGGCGCTTTATGCCTTCGTCCGAATCAATGGTGGTCGTGACCAACCAAAAGATCAGGAGGAGGAAGGCGATGTCCGCCATCGAGCCCGCATTGATTTCCTGTAGTTCTCGGCGTGCCATGCAGTTCTTATTTCAATGCGCTACTTACTTCCGAAACAACAATGGTCAAAATGGAAATGGATCCAAGCAGGTAAACGAAATAAAGTCCGCCTCCTGCGAACAAACTTTCCCCATTGGTCACGGTGATTCCGCTGACTTCATATGCGTTCAATACGGTGTCATCAGCCAAAACGTAGAAACTTAACAAGCCGATAACCAAGAATCCGAGGAATCCGATTATCGTCCCCATCACACTCTTGGGGTTATTGACCATTTTGAGCACGAGGAAGCCAAGTCCAAAAAGAATGGAGGCCGCAGCGCAAGCGATGCCTACAAAGTAAATGATGTAGAACAGGCCGTCGAGCAGGCCGCCATAGCGCTCTTGACCTTCTACAAAGGTCTCATCGGATCCACTGCGAGACGTAATCATGTAGCTGAGGATAACCCCCGCCAAAATGACTCCGATGCGCAGCACCGACAATCCTAATCTAAGTCCTTTATCACCCATAATTTCTTGAGTTTAAAGATTACTTACCCTGCAACTTGCGCTTGTACAACAAGTCAACGAGGTCCATGGAAGCTTCTTCCATGTCCAATACGATGCTGTCGATCTTGGACAAGATGTAGTTGTAGAAAATCTGAAGGATGATCGCAACAATCAAACCGGATACCGTCGTGATCAAGGCCACCTTGATACCTCCAGCAACGATCGAGGCGTTAATGGTGTTCGCTTCGGCAATCTTATCGAAAGCAGAAATCATACCGATAACGGTACCCATGAAGCCCAACATCGGCGCCAAGGCGATGAACAAACTGATCCAGCTCAGCCCACGCTCGAGCTTGGACATCTCGACACTTCCATAATCTTCGATCGCCTTCGCCACTTCCTCATAGCTTCCGGAAGAGCGGTCGAGGCCTTGGTAGAAGATGGTCGCTACTGGACCGCGCGTGTTTCGGCACACTTCCTTTGCAGCTTCTTCCCCGCCTTTCCCTAATGCATCTTCGATACCCTCTACGAGTTTTGCAGAATTAGTGGTCGCCATGTTCAAGTAGATGATGCGCTCAATGGCCAGTGCCAAACCGAGAATCAAACAAATCAAGACGAATGCCATGAATGTTGCTCCTCCTTCGATGAAGTATTTCTTCACCGTTTGGTGGAAACTGAGAACCTCACGCTTCTCTTCTGCCGGCTCTTCTGCAACCATTGGGGCTGCCACGGCGGTCGAATCAACGGCGGTCGAATCAACGGCGGTCGAATCAACGGCGGTCGAATCAACGGCGGTCGAATCCGCATCCAAATCCATAGATGCAGAGTCACTTGCAGCCATTTCCGTTTGAGCTTCCTGAGCGAGAATCGCGGCAGGAGTTTGGAGCATCATTAACCCTGCTAAAGCAAGGAGGGTAAACAACTTCTTCATGTGAATCAGGTTGGTGTTTTTTTTCAAAAAATGTACGTGCTACAACTCTTCAAAATAATCGTAGGGGTGCAAATGTAATTCGTTCGGTTGCAAGGTGCAAAGAAATTTGAACCGTTCGCGAGAAAATGAAAATTTGCACCCACGCAGCAGCCTTCGCACAAACTAACTTTGCCCCATGCACCTCATCGACACCCACACCCATTTATACCAACCTGCTTTTGACACCGACCGGGAAGCTGCCATGGAAAGGTGCTTGAGTGCCGGGGTACACACCCTTCTGCTCCCCAACATCGACAGCGAGTCCATTCCCCGTGTTCACGGCATGATGGATCAGTGGCCCGACCGATGCTTTGGCATGATGGGGCTTCATCCTTGCCACGTGAAGCCAGATTCCATGGAGGCAGAGTTGGCGGCATGCGAAGATGCATTGCGAAATTCGGGAAGGCGATACGTCGCTGTTGGTGAGATTGGATTCGACCTGCATTGGGACAAAACGACGCTAAAAGAACAGCACACCGCGTTCGAACGGCAAGTGGCCTGGGCCAAAGAGCTCCAGCTGCCCATTGTCATCCACGTCAGGGAGGCCTTTGACGACATGTTTGAAGCCCTGGACCGCCTCAACGACGAGGGGCTACGTGGCGTTGTTCATTGCTTCACCGGGACGCTAGAGCAAGCAAATCGCGTGGTCGAATACGGAGACTTTTACCTGGGCATAGGAGGTGTTGCTACGTACAAGAACGGTGGATTGGATGCCGTGCTCCCTCACGTGCCTCACGACCGGGTCATCTTGGAAACCGATAGCCCTTATCTCGCGCCCGTTCCACACCGAGGAAAACGCAACGAATCGTCCTACACCGCAATCGTTGCGCAACGCTTAGCTGATTTATGGGAAGTACCCATTGAGCAGGCCGCTCAGAGAACCACCGATAACGCGCAGCGGTTGTTTAGCATAGAGGTGCACTGATTCGGCCCATGTCTTGCTACTTTTGATTCCTCATGAATTCCATCCAAGACTCCAACATCCTCATTTTATACACCGGTGGCACCATCGGCAGTGTACAGACTGCGGAAGGAGGCCTGGCTCCTCTGGACTTTTCTGAAATCTACCGACATGTTCCGGAATTGATTCAAGATGAATTGACGCTGGAGACCTTTTCGTTCGAACCGCCGATTGATTCTTCAAACGTCGGACCCCAGCACTGGGCTCAGCTGGCTTCCATCATTCGTGATCGGTACCATGAGTTTGACGGATTTGTAATTTTACATGGAACAGATACCTTGGCCTATACGGCATCAGCGTTGAGTTTTATGCTCGAAGGGCTGCATAAACCCGTTGTTTTGACGGGCAGTCAATTGCCGATTGGATTGCCTCGAACAGATGGTCGGGAAAACCTCTTGACGGCAGTGGAAATTGCCCGTACCCGTCTTTTGGATGCCCCAATGATCCAAGAAGTCGCGGTGTATTTTGGTTCATCGTTGTACCGTGGAAACCGCACGCACAAGGAAAGTGCAGAATCGATGCAGGCCATCATCAGCCCGAATTTGCCGGCTTTGGCAGAGGCTGGAGTGGACATCATGTACAACCAACCCCTTTTATTTCGAGATTCCGCCCAAGAACTCAAGGTCCACACGACCATGGAATCCCGAATCGCCTGGTTACCGGTTTTCCCAGGCCAACCGATGGAAATCTTCGAACGTGTATTGGAATGGCCGGAATTGAAAGGACTCGTGTTATCCACGTTTGGTTCGGGCAATGCACCCACCGACCCGCACCTCCGGAAGATCCTATCGCAGGCCAAAGAACGGGGCATCGCCATGGTCAATGTATCCCAATGCAGCCACGGAGCGGTTCATCCCGAACGATACGCGACGGCACACATACTCCGAGACTGTGGCGTCATTCCAGGAGAGGACATGACCACGGAGGCGGCCATCACCAAACTTATGCATTGCCTCGGGCGTGGATTAGCCGCCGAGGACCTCTGGAGCGAGATGCGTCAAAATCTCCGCGGAGAGATCACCAAATTCAGCCCAATTGCCGCGGTAAATTGATTTCAGTGCAATCCCATCATGAGGGTTTGGATTCACATGAAGAATTTCGGTACTTTTGCCTCCCTCCTGCACAATCGCAGGAGGAATGGAGAGGTGGCCGAGTGGCTTAAGGCGCACGCTTGGAAAGCGTGTTTACCTGAGAGGGTAACCCGGGTTCGAATCCCGGTCTCTCCACATATGTAAAAAGCCAGCGCTAGACGCTGGCTTTTTCTTTGTTCAAAGTGATCCAAACAAAAAACCAGCCTTGCGGCTGGTTTCTCTGAGAATATTTAGAGCTCTCGACTTAGTCCGATGCCCTTACGTCAATCTCTGCCGACGGCATAGAATTCGGTTCAGGATGGATTTTCACAACCGCTTCATCCGTTACAGATGCGCCGTATGAATCCGTGACCGTTAGCCGAAAAGTGTATTCACCGTTGGTTGCTGTGAACGTAGCCACCGAATTCGTATCTGAATCCAACGTCATAGTCGCTCCGTCAATCTGCTCCCACCGATAATTCACATTGTCTTCTTCGGGATCTACCGCATAGCCTTGCAGAACGATACCGATTGAATCGCTTTGCATATCGCGATCATGAGGGATCACGAAATGAAACTTAGCGGCTTCAATAGCAGCCATTTCTGCTTCAGCTTGAGCGATTGAATCCGCTTCTAACTCGGCAGCTATCTGCTCGGCTTCTACGGCTGCCATCCGCTCCAGTTGATTCATTTTGAGATACCCCAATCCTGCGGTACTCAAAACCAAACAAACGATGGTGATGATACGTTCCATAATTTAAAAAGGAAGCGGAGCTCTCCGCTCCAATCCTATTTATAAATTACTGCATCATTTCTTGGTCAGGATGCTCCACAGTATCAGGAGCGCCACCAATCCAACAAATCCTCCATTGCCTAATTGAGAAATTAAAGCAGTTAGGTTATCAACGACCTTCATACCTGGGAACATTGCTGCACCAAATACAACTTCTGTAACAACAGCCAATGCAGCAAAGCCGATTAGCAACTGGGTTAAGCTTTGAAAGAAGCCTCCCATGAATTTGAACACATTATCCATTTTAAAAGGGTTTAGGTTAAAATGCACCCACAAGGAACTCCATAGATTAAGTCGTGTATCAAGTACACGAAAGTTTTTTTAACATATGCATTCTTGATAACCTGAATGTCAATTAATTACCTTTTAAAATCCCAATTGCCCATCAAAATCTAATCTAATCATTGACCTTAGGAGCAGAATTAACCCTCAAGCAAAACAATGAAAAAGTCACTTCTCATGCGACACGTCGCCATTCTTAGCACAATCTCAATCGGCCTTATGAGCCAATGCAGTAGTCAAACATGGGAATTGGCCGCAGGAACAGCAGACCTGAACATGCAGTGTTTGCTTTCAGATGCCGGCTGGGATTTCGCAGGGGGAGCCGATGGGACCTTTCGTTCTGAGGATTCTTCGTCCAGTTATGCGGAAGCAAACGTCGGCAACACCAGCATGGGCCCCACCCGAGGATTTTGCCGCGATGCAGATTTTGTTTTCCAATGCACCAGCAACGGTGTGTTTCGCAGTGCCAATTCTGGAGCCCAATGGGAGCAGGTCGCTGAAGGGCTTCCGCAACTGTTGACGCACGGTATGGGAGCGACAGATGGACGCATTTGGGTGGTGACGCAATCGGGGGTTTATTGGTCTGCTGATCAAGGAATGAGTTGGATGGATGGTGGTCTGGCCGGCGTGAACGTCCGCTGCATCGCAACCATCGGAGAAACGGTTTTTGTGGGTACCATTGACGAAGGACTCTACAAATCCAACGATTACGGTCAAACTTGGCAACCCATCAACGACGGATCCACCTCCAATTCCTACAGAGCATTAGAGGCCCACGACGGCGTACTGTTTGCCGGAGGAGAAATCGGTACAGGGGTATTTCGATCCGTGGATCAAGGCGCATCATGGGAATTATTGAATCAAGGCATCCCACTCGGTTCGTACCGCGGGTTTGCGACAAACGGTGTGTGGATCGCTGCCGCATCCTTTATGAGTGGAGTCTACGTATCTTCCGATGGAGGAGACCAGTGGTTTGCATTGAATGACGGCCTGACGGACTTATCTATCTTTGATCTAGAATTCACGCCTACTCACCTCATCGCCGCAACCAATACGGCAGGCGTTTGGCGGATGCCGCTGGAATCCATCCCACAACCCACCAGCGTATCGAACATTTCATCCCCCCTACCTTCTGTGTACCCCAACCCAACAACCGATTGGGTCGAATGGCGTGCGGCATCATCCCCTGGCCCATGGCACCTTGTGGACTTGGCTGGAACGGTTAAAAGGAAAGGACAGTCGCAGCGTGTTGACTTAACGGAGTTTCCACCGGGCGTTTATTTTTTACAATCAGAGGCGGCTACTGTCCGCATTTTAAAAATCGACTGATAGAAAGCGGAGGTCAACAGTCTTCACTTCCAGTCTCAAGGAAACTTCGGAAACTTCGAGAAATCGCGTGGGCGTTTTTCGAGAAAGGCGTCTCTTCCTTCTTTGGCTTCATCCGTCCCGTAAGCCAGACGCGTCGCCTCTCCCGCATAAATTTGCTGACCAACCAGCCCGTCGTCAATGAGGTTGAACCCAAATTTCAGCATCTTGATGGCCGTTGGACTCTTGGACATAATTTCACGTGCCCAACCGTATGCCACCTGCTCCAGCTCATGATGCGGCACCACTTTGTTCACCATGCCCATCTCAAAGGCCTCCTGAGCCGAGTATTCCGCACCGAGAAAAAAGATCTCTCGAGCGCGCTTTTGACCGACCTGTCGCGCGAGATAGGCGGAACCAAATCCACCATCAAAGCTGGCCACATCGGCATCGGTTTGCTTAAAAATTGCATGCTCCTTGCTGGCCAAGGTCAAATCGCAAACCACATGTAAACTATGTCCTCCGCCCACAGCCCATCCTGGGACCACAGCGATGACCACCTTATTCATGAATCGGATTTGGCGCTGGACATCAAGTATGTTAAACCGATTGATGCCGTTTTCGCCTTTATAACCCGTGGTGGATCGCACTCGTTGGTCACCGCCGGAACAAAACGCCCAGCCGCCGTCTTTGGTTGACGGCCCTTCTCCCGTGATCAGAACGGCTCCCACATCTTGGCTTTCGTGGCAAAAAACGAGTGCCTCCCACAATTCGTCCACCGTTTTGGGTGTGAAAGCGTTACGAACTTCCGGTCGATTGAAGGCGATGCGCGCCACTCCATTGCAGGACTTGAACGTAATCTCCTCGTATTCTTTGACGGTTTTCCAAACGGGACTTTCCATGGGTATTGTATTGCCGGACCACGTCCGTAGTAACGCAACAAAAGTACGGCACCCGTGTTCAGCCTCTCTCGGCCCTCCGCATCGCCACCTGTTTCATAACGAAAAAGCACTCCGCCCCTATTTCCAGCGCTCGCGTTCGGTACGTTTCTTCCGCTACATCGGTTCCATCGCTGACCTTGGGATCCAAATACGGGAGGACAAACCGCGCACTCGCTCCTTCTACAATGGGGCATGCTCCGTTGGCTTCATCGCACGTCATGACGGCGGCAAACCCGATGGCTCGATTGCTAAGCTCGGTGTGCACTTGGCTCAGGGCCTCAAAAGCGGGGTATTCATCCTGCAATTGAATAGCGTACCGAGGATTCACCCCGGAATCCAGCACCGCGATTCGAACACCCAAATTGCGCATAGCCTCCACGGCGCGAGGATGGAAGGCCGTCGCCTCCGTACCTCCGCTAAAGGTGCGGATATCGTTCTGCTCAAAATACCAAGCCGCGGCTTGCGCCCAGATTTGCCCCATGTGACTGCGACGGCTGTTGTGCGTGCAAATGAACATCACATCCGTTGGCTCATCCATACTTTGCTCGGAAAGCCAGGTAGCAAGCGCATTCAATTCATCCAATCGGTTAGAATCTAATTGACCGGGAAGTGATTCTGAAAGTTCGTGCAATCGCTGCAGCGTAAACTCTAATGGGGGGGTGGACGACATGCTGCAAAAGTATTTCAAAGATTCTTGCGCAATGTTATGCCTAAGTTGCGAATGGATTGGGTGCCGTGCTAGCTTTGCACCATGCTTGATCGGCCCACGCGCATCTTGGTGATTCGGTTCTCTTCCATCGGTGATATCGTGCTCACTGCGCCTGCCTTGGCCAGTCTAAAAGAGGCCATTGAAGGACCTTGTGAGCTACATTTCCTCACGAAAGCTTCCATGCGTTCTGTGATCGAAGGCATGGGAGACTTGGTTCAGCACATCCACACGATCGATCAAACAACGAGCGAGGTCATGGAGCACTTGCGCGATGTGGGGATTGATTATGTGGTGGACCTCCACAACAATGTGCGTTCCCGATCCGTCAAGCGCTCGTTGAAATTGATTTCGTTTACCGTTGATAAACAAAACGTGGCCAAATGGCTCCTCGTCCGAGGATGGCGTAAACAGCCGATTCCTCACGTTGTAGAGCGCTACATCCACTCATTTTCCGGCGCCTTCGGAGCAAAAACCCCAGACGCCTGGCCTCCACTTTTCACGGAAACGACATGCGCTAGCGCACCCGACGAACCGTTCGCAGTGATCGCCATTGGAGCAACCCACGCAGGCAAGCGATTGAACGGTGTTATCATCGACCAAATACTTCAGCAGGAAACGCGCAAGGTGGTGCTCGTGGGCGGACCGGATGACCGAGAGCAAGGCGAGGCCATTCGAGCGCAACATCCTTTCGTACTTCAATTGGCTGGCACCACAACTCTTGCTGAATCCGCTGCCCTCATGCGCGAAGCAGAACACGTTTATGCTGGGGACACTGGAATGATGCACTTGGCAGCTGCGTTGGGAACAGCGGTCACATCCTTTTGGGGGTGCACCCGACCTGGATTGGGTATGGCACCCTGGAAGCCGACCGAAGGTTCAGAGGTTATTAGCCCTGACGAAACCTTGGGTCCTCGTCCCTGCTCCAAATTGGGCAACCGGTCATGCCGTCACACGCCATCGTGCATGGAACGAACGGCGAGCAAATTTTTAGTCAAACAAGCCTAGTCAAACAAGGCCTTCAATTCGGTGGCATCAGCCGGCTTCATTTTGCCCGCCAACACCAAACGCAACTGACGTCGCCGCAAGGCTCCATCGTATCGCTCGCGTTCCTCGTCGGTCTCCGGAATGACATCAGGCACTGCGATGGGCGCACCCAATTGATCAACCGCCACAAACGTGTACATCGCCTCATTGCACAGCTCCTGCTCGCCCGTCAGATGATCCTCTACGTGCACCCGCATGTAGACCTCCATGGAGCTGTTGAATGTTCGGGTTACCTCCGCCTTGATCGTAACGATATCTCCCAGCTTGATAGGTTTCTTGAATGAAACATTGTTAACAGCCGCCGTCACACAAATCCGTCGGCTGCACCGATGGGCGCTGATGGCCGCAGAAATGTCCATCCAATTGAGCAAATTTCCTCCCATAAGATTGCCCAACGTATTGGTGTCGTTCGGCATGACAATTCGGGCACTGGAGGCATACGTTTCTTGAGGGCTTCGCTTTTTGACCATGGTCCTGAGTTTGCACAAAGGTCTGAAGGGAATGTGACACCGCCTTACCAACAAATGAAAAAAGCCTCCCCATTGCTGGAGAGGCCTTCCGTTGTGAATCGCAGGTGTCAAATTTTGTCAGGAATTAATTCCCCACCATCAACTTCGTCGTGATGGAACTTCCATTGGCTGACAGAATTTGGATTTGATACAATCCACTCTGCAGCGTGCTGGCTGGAACCTCAATGGTCAAGGCGATGTCTGCAAAGACTTGGCCTTCCCAAAGCGTCATCACCAACATTCCGGAGCTGTTGTACAAATGAACACCCACCTGGTCGTCTGCTGTCGACATGAAAGTCAAGAGCGCGATGTCATTCGCTGGATTCGGCGTGAGTCCCAATAACTTGACCTTGTGGCCTTCACTGGATCCATCATCCTCTCCAATGCCATCGTCTCCAATTGCGTCATCTCCCCAGCCGTTGTCGCTCTCGTCGTTGCCGTCGAGGGTCGGATCAATGGGAGCACATGTCATGCCATTGACATCCACCGTGTACGAGAATGTCGAACTGTTGCCACTGCAATCCGTCACAGTGTATTCTCGCTCAATACCCCATGGCAAGCTGCAATCTATGTCGGCGAAGACATCACCCGTTCCCATAACATCGGCTCCCTCAAAGGTTCCGATGTAATAGAACCAGCCGCTGTAACCATGGTTGGCGTTCTTGTTGTTGGCACCTTGACCAACTTGGAACCCAAAGAATCCATTGGATGGCTGATGAGACAAGGCCAACTCCGATCCTGCGTAATCACCCCAGCCCGTCGCCGTGCTGCTGTTTTGGAGGATGTAGTACATCCACTCGGTGTGATCGCCCAGGCCGCAATCGGATTTGTAACTCTGTGTTCCGGGTTGATCAATCCAATCCTGCCAGTTCAATCCCTCATTCAAATCGATCTCAAACGTCCAACCTGCATTTGGATTTTCCGTAGAAACCACTTCCATGGTAATCTGCCCTGTTCCGTCGACGTAGTTGGTCATAAGACCTCCCGCCAGCGTATAGAACTCATCACCTGGGAAGTTGAAGAGACGCGCTGCGTGCACTGCAAAGTTGTCACAGGTCAAGCCGTCTTCCATGGTAGCCGGTGAATTGGGCAAGCAGTAATTCGCAACATTATCCGCAGGCGCGTATTCACCTACATAGTTCTCGGTCAGCGTCACCGTGGCGTCGGCAGCGCAGTTATCACTCGCCGTGAGGCTCAAAGCATCCGGAATAACAACGGTTCCCCAGATGTCCTCCGCACAGACGACAACAATTCCACCGTCTTCTACACCCTCGGAATCTTCAATCACCGGCGCTGTCGTATCGTTCACTATGATGGTGAACAGATAATCCGCACTGTTGCCGCAGTCATCCGTTGCCGTCAGCGTGACGAGGTGCTCGTAATTACCACAGCCGTCTTCACTGATCACTTCGCGTGACTCTGTAATGCTTGCAGCACTGCATGCATCGGAGGCTGTGGCTGTGTAAGCCGATTCTTCGCACTCATTGGACTGGTCGCCCGGAGTTTGTGTGAATTCCGGCGCTACAGTATCCAAGACGGTAAATGTTGCCGACGTGCTCGTCGCATTGCCACAGGCATCGGTCGCCGTGAACATCACAGTTACCGCATTCGTCGAGCCACAATCCATCACAGTTCCTTGATAATCATTGGACCAAGTCACACCACTGCAGTCGTCTGTCGCTGACGCACCGGCGTTGCTGTCAAGCCAAGCCGTGAGGTCTGCGATGTTGCCAGAACCGTCGCATTCCACCGTGGCATCTGCTGCGGCCATCACTTCTGGAGCCATTGTATCCTCGATCGTGAACGTCGCAGTTGTCGACGTGGCGTTGCCGCAATCGTCCGTCGCTGTGAACGTGACCATTGACGAGCCTGTTGGTCCACAAGCGATGTTCAGTCCATCGAAGTCGTTCGTCCACATCACGCCGCCGCATGCATCCGTCGCTGTCGCGCCGCCGTTGCTATCAAGCCAGTTCGAGAGGTCAACGCTGTTGCCCGCACCGTCGCATTCGACCGTAGCGTCTGCTGCAGCCATTACCTCTGGAGCCATCGTGTCTTCGATGGTGAAGGTCGCCGTTGTCGACGTGGCGTTGCCGCAATCGTCCGTCGCAGTGAAGGTGACCGTCGCTGCGCCTGTTGCACCGCAATCGTCACTCAACGCGTCGAAGTCGTTCGTCCACATCACGCCGCCGCATGCATCCGTCGCTGTCGCGCCGCCGTTGCTGT
>CAJQLF010000021.1 GCA_905479115.1 uncultured Flavobacteriales bacterium | reverse complement strand
CCATCTACCTCTCGGTCTACACTGGGCAGGTCGACGAGGAGATGGTCAACGCGCCGCTCCACCAGCCAATCCATTGACTCTCGATCGAAATAGGGCGGATTCGTGTTGGACCAATTCCGACCCCGCTTGCTCGTGGCATTCGGGAGGGTTCGAATAATGATCGCAGGGGGAAGTTCGGAGTCCACATTCCAATGTTCCGATGTGGATTGGTCTAATTCGCTTGCTGTAATAACGGCATCCCCGTTTCGGGCTTCAGGAAAAACACTTACGATGATGCAGGGCATCAGCACAGGAAAAATTAACCGGTTCACGGAATGAGCTTCGGGCGAAATATGGCCCAAGCATTCTGTATGGGTGCCGTTGCCATGGGGGTTGAATTGAACATCCCGAAAATTGACGGCCCCACCCTCTGCAACGGACCCAAGAAATCCATTGGCCCGAACGACCTGGAGTTGCATGAAGTCCACATACCACGCCCGTGAACCGTGGCCATCTCCCATGGCGATGCTTAAATCTACCTCTGCGTCACCGCTGGCACGAAACGTGACTCCTTTAAATTCCAATTGCATGCAAACAAGGTACAAACCGAGATGTGATTGGACACAAAAAAAGGGCTGCACCTCATGGCGCAGCCCTTTCAATAAGATGATTACTCAGCCTTATTTGACTTAGTCAAACAAGAAACCGATACGCAATGCACCTTGGAATACGTTTCCAATGGTGGTGTTGCTGATGTGGTTGGGTGCCCCGTAGTAGACTGTTCCTGGACTACCTCCAGTTCCGTCGAGTTCGAAGTATTCGGAATAAATATTGTCTTCCAAAGCGTTAAATGGCAACTCACCGACAAACTCTCCTTGAATTTCAGCTCCAGCTTCCTCAGAAATTTGGGCGTTGTTGAAGAGAATGTTAAATGCCGTCGGGTTGGATGTGGTGATAGAGTGGTTACCAAAAGCGGTCCTGCTGAAGCCGAGTCCAGCCTCAAAACCAAGGTAAATCCCATCAGAGAAATAGTAATCCGCACCAAACAAAAGTTTCAAACCTACCTGAGTAGAACTTTGGGAATTGGTTAAGTCCCATGGTACCCATTGGTCGTATTGTGGGCCGCCAGTTTCGCCGCCAGCCAAGTGACTTACTTCCCCAGCATACCAAAATTCTTGCGAGTCTTCCCGTTTTGAGAGTGTTATCGGTAATTCAAAAGCGAAATAGGGAGAAAGGTTATCCATGCCGTCGTAGTGCATTTCGTATCCAGGAGCGATTCCGAAGGTTGAGCTCTTCGAGCTGATGTTCAATTGGGGGCTTACGGGATTCGCTGCCAATAATTCGCCGTCCTGCATATAGGCATGAACGTCGCTGGAGTTGGACATGGTGAGGGACAAACGGAATGCTTTGTCGTCGTCCATAAAGTTCCGGTACTTGATGGTTGAGCCATCAATGGGGCTGCCACTGAACGGGGTAAAGCTTACCTCAACGTTGTGCTCGCCTCCCATCTGCTTCTGAGCCTGAACGCCCATTGTAACCAACGCTGATAGCGCTAGCGTGAACATGAGTTTCTTCATGATGTAGTGTTGTGTTTCAAAAATAATTTCGAATGCAAGAAAAGGAAAAAATACTGAACTCTGCATGATTCAGCCGAACTTTCGAACATGAATGCTGGTATTAAACCGAAGGACGGCTCTGATTGGTCCAATTTTTACACAGTCGAAGGCTTCCGAAATCGGGGTTTGGAAGTGGTGAATATGCTTTCGGAATACGTGGCTGTTTCACAGGCTCGTACGCGGAGTCATGTCTTAAATTCAGAAGCACCTCTTGACCGCCTTAACTACTGGAAATCAAGAATTAAGAGTGAACTTAAGGCGGTTGATGGCACGTTGTTTTCGGAAGACTTTTTGACAGAATTACTTCAACGATCGAATCACCTGCACGACCCACGTTATGCGGGTCACCAAGTTGCTGTTCCGCTTCCTGAGTTGGCGTGGCTTCAAGCAGCAACTGCTCTTCTGAATAATGGCATGGCGATCGATGAAATGGGCCCCGCGAGCAGTCCAATGGAGGAGGCAGTGATGCAATCTGTTGCTCAATTCATGGGTTTTGGAGAAGAAGCAGGGGGTATTTTAACCCACGGAGGAACGTTAGCGAACCTCACAGCCCTTCTTGCGGCACGGCAACGAAAGTCTGAAGGCAACCCCTGGAGAGACGGCGCGACTAGACCCTGTGCTTTGTTGGTTAGCGAGCAAGCTCACTATTGCGTGGATCGCGCAGCACGCGTTATGGGCTGGGGTGCAGAAGGCATCATTCAAGTGCCAACAGACAGTGCACATCGAATCATTCAAAGCGAATTGGTAGCAGCTCATGAGGCCGCAGTGAACAAAGGATTGGAAGTGATTGCGGTCGTGGGAAATGCCTGCACAACGTCCACAGGAACATTCGATGATTTGGTGATGTTGGCCGATTTTGCAGAGGCACAGGACTTGTGGTTTCACGTGGATGGAGCGCATGGTGCCGGGCAGGTGTTCTCTGAAAAGCACCGCGGTGTCCTGAAGGGAATGGAACGCGCGGATTCAGTGGCCATGGATTTCCACAAAATGCTGGGAATTCCAGCGTTGTGCACGGGGCTGTTTTATCGAAAGGGATCGGATGCGTATTCGGCATTTAATCAAGAGGCGCATTATCTCTACGAAAGCGAGGACGAAGAATGGTGGAACCTGAGCAAGCGTACGTTCGAATGCACGAAAAGAATGCTCAGTGCTGCCGTATTTGGTATTTGGGAAGCTCACGGCCCGCGGTTATGGGAGAGCTTGGTGGATCGGCTGATAGACCGCGCGAAGGTTGCTGCGGCCGAGATTGAGCGCCGCCCGCGGTGGGAACTGTTCGCAACACCACAGTCCAACATCGTGTGCTTTCGGCTGATCGATAGGGACAATTCGGCTTTGCGTGCGCGTCTCATCGAACAAGG
>CAJQLF010000020.1 GCA_905479115.1 uncultured Flavobacteriales bacterium | reverse complement strand
AGTCTTTTTTCAATTGTTTGCTCGTGCATAAAAAAACCAGCCCTTCGGCTGGTTTTTTCTTGCGGAGAGACTGGGATTCGAACCCAGGCGACGGTTGCCCGTCGACAGATTAGCAATCTGCTCCGTTACCACTCCGGCACCTCTCCCTTCCGATTAAATTTTCAGAAGCGGCGGCAAAGTTACGATAAACCTTGGCGAAAACAACAAAATTGACTATCTTCCTAGCCTGATTCTTTTGACCAAATAAAAAAACACCTCTTCGATGAAAAAAGTTCTGATTCTCAGTGTGTTTGCATTCTTCGCTTTTGCTGCGAATGCTCAATCTGAAGCTTCGACTGCTTCAAAATCAACCACATCCCAAGTAGCGGATTCCAAAAAGGACGCTAACTCGTCAACGAAAAATGTCGCTTTGGGTGGTACAGCCACCAAGGGCCAGACTGTCTCGAAGACTGAGAAGTCATCTTGCTCTAGCGATTCCAAGAAAACAGCAAGCAACGGAAAAGCTTCTTCTTGCTGCTCAGGTAAGTCTCAAGCCGCTTGCGGTTCTGCGAAAACAGCGGATGCTGGTGAAACTAAAAGTACTTCTTGCTGCTCAGGTAAGTCAGCTTCGACTTGCGCCAAGGGCAAGGATAATGGGGATGCTCCTAAAAAGGACTGAACCGACCTCTGTCTGTTAGAAGACAGAATCAACACCATATCGCCGCACTCGAAAGAGTGCACAATCTTGCCAAAGATTTGAATAGAAAGACCATCCTCAGGGTGGTCTTTTTTTATGGGCTGGTTTTCATTGTGCTCTGAGCAACCGGGTCAAAAAACAAAACGCTCTTCCGCCAAATTAGCGATGTGCTCTCCTATGGCCAAAGCAGCTGTCGCAGCGGGGCTTGGCGCGTTCAATACGTGGATGTTGCGATCGGTATACGAAATACGGAAGTCGTCTCGGGTGTCACCGTCTTGCGAAAGCAGCAGGGCTCGCACGCCTGAGCGACCCGGACGGAGGTCATCCATCGTCAAATCGGGAACCATTCGTTGCAAGGTCTTCAAGAACAACCGCTTCGAAAAGGCGCGGCGGTATTCGTTGATGCCAAACGCCATGTTTTGAAAAAACAACTTCCATGTGCCTCCGTATCCCAAGGCTTCCATTGTATCTCTGAGATCAAAATCCGTTTTGCCATACCCCTCTCGCTTGAACGTGAATACAGCATTGGGTCCACATTCTACTTCGCCGTCCGTCATTCGCGTGAAATGCACGCCCAGGAAAGGGAAATCTGGGTTGGGAACCGGATAAATTAAATTCCGGACCTTGTGCTTGGCTTGGTCCGTGAGTTCGTAATAATCGCCTCGGAAACCTACCACCCGCTCCTTGAGGTCGACACCGTCCTTACGCGCCAAACGATCCGCCTGCAAACCTCCGCAAACTACGACATGCTTGGCGCGGTACCCCTCTTTTTTCTGATCCGTTCTCACGACCGTCTCGTCACCGTCTCGCTCAAAATCATTGACCGCTTCACCAAGCCTCAACGCGCTCTTGGGCTGAGCGGCTAAGGCAAGCTCTACCATCTTGGCCGTTGCTGCGCGGTAATCAATGATCCCCGTGCACGGAACCCACAAGGCGTCTATTCCCTTGCAATGCGGTTCGATCTCTCGCAGTTGATCTCCATTGATTCGCTCCAGTCCTTCAATCTCGTTTTGCTGACCAATCCCATGGATTTTTTCGAGCATGGGCACTTCGGATTCTTCCACTGCAACCACCACTTTTCCGCACACATCGTGCGGGACCTTGTGCTCTTGTGCAAAACGCACCAAGGCACGGCGCCCTTCTACGCAATTTTTGGCTTTGAGCGATCCCGGAGGGTAATAGAGGCCTGAATGAATGACCCCTGAGTTATTGCCCGTCTGATGCTCGGCCAACCCCTTCTCCTTCTCGATCAATAACATCGACCGATCTGGAAACCGCTGCTGCAATTGATAAAGCGTTGCTGCGCCAACAATTCCACCTCCTACTATAATGACATCAAAAGAGGTTTGTGCTTCGTTCACTTCATTCATCGCCGCAAAAGTACAACGGGAATAATCACACGGAATGAGTCATTGGGGCTATCTTGGCCAACATGTCCCAAAAATCAGCTTTGCAAAGTCAAAAAGTCAAAAATGCCTGGGCCATGTATGACTGGGCCAATAGCGTTTACTCGCTGGTCATTACGACTGCCATCTTCCCCATCTTTTACAATTCGCTCACCTCCGAACGCAATGCAGAAGGCGACATCATCAATGACATCGTCGTCTTTTTCGGTAAGACATTCATCAATACACAGCTTTACAGCTACGTACTCGCCGCGAGTTTTGTGGTGGTCATTTTTGCATCGCCCTTTTTGAGTGGAATTGCCGATGTATCGGGGAAAAAACTTCAGTTAATGAAGATTTTTTGCTACCTCGGTTCAGCGGCCTGTGTGACCATGTATTTTTTTGACCCTGAACATCTGGAGTGGAGCATGTTTAGCTTGTTTATGGCGAACATTGGATTCTGGGGAAGCTTGGGGTTTTACAACGCCTTTCTACCTGAAATTGCTCCACCAGAGGAACATGATCGGTTGAGTGCCAAGGGATATGTCATGGGCTATGCGGGAAGTGTGCTGCTTCTCTTGGTCTGTTTGGGTCTCATTTTGAAGGTGGGTGGACATCTGACCCCGTGGGCTTTTGTGCTGGTGGGAGTGTGGTGGGTCAGTTGGGCACAACCTGCCTTTCGAAAACTGCCTTCCAACCCTTTCCAAAAAAAGGTCACGCGCAACCTCTTCAGTCACGGATTCCGTGAGTTGAGGAAAGTCGCAGGTGAGTTGCGGGGACGGAAGGACCTGGTGCGCTACCTCTGGGCATTTTTTGTGCTCTCCATGGCCCTTCAGACCATCATGCTGATGGCTTCTTCATTCGGCATCAAGGAAGTCAACCTTGCGGATGATCAGCTGATCATCGCCATCATCGCCGTTCAATTGCTGTCGATTCCCGGGGCATTCTTTGTCTCCTGGGTGAGCAGTAAGCTGGGCAACATTCCCACCTTAATTGGCTGTGCGGTCATTTGGGCTGGCGTTTGTGTTTACGCTTACAGGCTCGTGCATGACGTGAATGGATTTTTTATTGCGGCCGGCATCATCGGATTTATGATGGGCGGCACTCAGAGTTTGAACCGGAGCAGTTACTCCAAAATGTTGCCTGAAACCGAGGATCACGCTTCGTATTTCAGTTTTTATGAAGTCCTAGAAAAAGGAGGCTTAATCATCGGTATGTTCAGCTGGGGCTACATTGAAGGATTCACCGGATCCATGCGATCGAGCATTCTCGCCCTGGTCATCTTTTTTGCGATTAGCATCGGATTTCTCAGCTTCATTCCCAAGAAGCAACCGAGCTGAATGGAACCTTTCGGCCACCTAGTAGATTTTTCACGCACTTGAATCCCTGCGGGTAATGCCGGAGAATCTCAGCGATTCTTGGGGAGAAAGGCGTGTTCGAGCAATTCGAATTCAACGCGGCGGTTTTGCTGCCGACCCGATTCGGTGTCGTTGTCTGCCGCGGGGATTTGACTTCCATGCCACGCCAATTTCAGGCGCGCTGGATCTACCCCCCTTTCTCGAAGCGACTCCATAACCGTCTGAGCACGTCGCTCACTCAACATCAGGTTATACGCCTGCGTTCCAATGAAGTCGGTGTGGCCGTTGACCTCAATCACCAAAAATCGATTGGCCCGCATTTCTGCGGCCACTCCTTCCAATTGCTCGTATGCACTCTCAGTCAACTCGGCAGAATCAAAATCAAACAGCACAGCATCCCAACGCACGTGCTCCCGCTGATACACTTGCCACGGCGGATCCGTGACTTCCGATTCAATGGTCCGATTTAAGCACGAGCAATCCTCCGGAGAACTTACTGAATGCACATAAATGTCATCCAGGTACACATACGCCCAACCACTGGCATCATCCGGAGCATCCTGTCTTTCCAGCACCTGCAATTCATCGGGTGCTCGAAAATTACCAACGGTAATGAACGATTCACCGCCTGACGATTGAAACACATCGCTGAGCTTGGTCCAGCTCCACCGGTCGCTCATTAAATTTAACAAAGGATTCTCTACTTGAGCGTCCAAGGACAATCGCCCTTCCCCCACTTCCCTGATCGGATTCACTCCAAAATGAAAGCCCAAGCCATCCGTAATCAGTCGGCCTGCATCTGCTGCGCAAACCCACCATTCTACACAAATCCATTCACCTTCATCGAGCGGACGCTTCAACTCAGCATGCAGGTATTCGCGGTATTCAGGTTTGGACGCGGCATAGAGTACTATTCCACTGTAAGCATCGCCTTCGAGCGGTGCTTGCTGACCAAATGCATTCATCGGCACCCCTGCGCCGGTGCCCGCGGCGCACACATCAAAATGATCCGGTGTACCGGAGTTGGACTGCTTCCAATGCTTGAGGGTCTTTAATTCCGTCTGCGTAAAATCATTGGGGCACCAGTTCATCTCTTCAAAGCCCGCGTTGTGCACCAAGTTTTGAGCGGAGTTGCGGAGATGAAATACTCCGCAGGCCATGAACATCAATGCAAAAGAAAGCCACCCACGCCCGAGGCGAAGGTGGCTCCAATGCATTGAACAACAAGGTTGTAAGCTCACCCCGTGTTCTCTCTTATTTCATCAATTCGAAGACGACACGGCGGTTCTTCGCGCGGCTGATGTCCGAATCGCGGGTGCTTGCGGGATCTGTTTCTTCCATGGAATCCACAACGAAACGATCCAATCCCAATCCCATTTCCGTAAATTTCTTCACCACTTCTTCCGCCCGTTTGAGACCCAATTCGCGGTACCTCGGATTGATTTTACCCTCGTTTGATTCATCCGTATCGGTGTGACCGATGACTTTCAGTTTCCACGATGGATTGTCCTTCAAAATACTGGCTAACCGTGAAATTGCCATTTCACCTGCACCCGTAGGTCGGCGTTTCAAAAACGCATAATACACGCCTGAAGCGCTGACCACATCGGCCGGTGCTGCATCTGGGCCAAGAGCTGCTTCTCCAAACACCAAATCTGTTCGCACCTCGTCTGCAGCAGAACATGCGCATTGCGACTTGGCATCAATGGGAGTCACCTTGATGTTATCCAGGTAGTAGTAAGCATGGCCTCTGGTTGTTCCAACAACTCCAGCTGGTTTCCTAACCTTTTCGTCTTCGATGTCTTTGTCAGCATGAAACCCGCCAATGATCAAAAACTCCTCTTCGCCCGTACCTATGAAGGTTCCACAGACCGTCTCCCATCCATCTAACAAGGACATGACTTTGTCCGTTTTGTGGAGCACATCAGGTGCTCGAACAATCAATCCTGTATTGCCTTGTTCTACTTTGCGATCGCTCAATACCGCTCCAATGCCATTCACCGCATAGCGGGACAAATCACTCAAGCTAATGTCAAAGGAAACGCAGTACAATTGGTTTTTCTCCAATTCCGTCATCAGTTCCACTTCGAAATAGGTACGACTCATCTTCGGGTCTTTCGTGTACGCCCGCATGCCAGCATAGCACACCCCATCTGAAGCGTCTTGAACACCGTACGCGTTGTTTGGGATGTTGACCTTTTCCGACTTCAAGCCTTCACCGTAGAGATCGAGCATCGATTCAGTCGCACTAAACCAATCCTCCGTGTACAGTTCCAGCTCGCCTTGCTTCTTCAATTTGCGCAAGTCAGAATTTTCAAAACTGCCGTTGGGCACCAAATTGTCCTCTTGCGCGTAGCCGGGATTCCAACCTGCAACCAGCGCCACGAGGACGGTCAAAAATCCAAATTGTTTGATTGTATTCATACCTGTTGTTTTCATTTCTTTTCGGCTCACACCGGAGCGCAATTTAGCGACCGCCTCGTTGCTGGCAAAATATCATTTTTCAGCGCGATTTAGTCATCAATCTCTGATCAATGCAGAATTTTAAAAACCGCTTCTTTGAGAAGAAACGCATCCGGGGTACTCACATTGCCTTGCCCTTTTGCTTTCCGGTCAGCCTCCCGTAAGTAGCCAAAAATCCTGCCAACTTTGTCCAGCGGATAATGGCGCGCCGCCTCCGCGTACTGTTTTACCGCGAATGGAGCACAGCGAAGTGCCTTGGCAGCGGCGGGCCCAGAGCGGTCCTTGAGGCCGTGGTACGCATATACTTTGCTAAAATAGCTATTGAGCACCGGCATGATCATCGCGACAGGATGGTCTTTGGGATTCGCAGCAAAAAATTCTGTAATGCGCTGAGATCGGACCAAATCCTTCGATCCCAGTGCCCTTTGCAGTTCAAAAACATTGAAGTCCTTGCTAATGCCAATGTGCTTCTCAATGTGTTCTGGAGCGATTTCCGTTCCAGCAGGCAAGACAATCTGCAGCTTGTTCAATTCGTTGACCACTTTTCGCAAGTCGTTGCCCAAGTACTCTGCTAAAATCTGGGTTGCAGGTCCTGAAATGCTTAATCCACTTTCGCGAACAAACCCAGAAATCCATTCTGCAAGCTTATAGTCACGCACTTTTTCACTCAAGAACAAGATCCCAGCGCGGCTGATAGCTTTAACCGCCTTGAGCCGGCCATCAGCCTTCTTGTTTTTGAAACAAAAGACGAGTACGGTCGAGTTGACGGGAGAGTTCGCATACGCTTCCAACTTTTCCATGTCTTCTTTCCTGCGCCATGCATTCCAATCCTGCGCTTCCCGCATCAGCACCAATTGGCGATCCGCCATCATGGGAAACCGACGTGCCGTTTCGAGCACTTGATCAATGTTGGAATCTCTTCCGTACAAAATCGTCTGATTGAAGTCTCGCATCGACTCCTCCACCACTTCAGCTTCCAAAGCCTTGGCAATTTCATCAATGAAAAAAGGCTCCTCTCCGTGGAGGAGATACACCGGCTTGAAGGATCCGGCCTGGACATCGCGAATGAGTTGGCGGTGCGGCATGCCCACGAAGATAATGGTTGGACGGAATGGCCCGCTCCTCTGTGTGCGGTATTTTTGAACCCATGCCCGCTCCTTCCGCACACCCTCAAATTCAATTGGGACCGCGTTCATTCGACGTGCTCCAGCTGCCTCCCTTTGCGTTGCAGTGGAGGGTTCAAGGTCCAGAGCAGACGCTGCAAGTCAAGTGCTTGTCCCGAAAAAAGTTCGTCGCCTTGGAGCCCGAAGAATGGGTGCGACAGCATTGGGTTCACTACTTATCATCAGAATTAGGGTATCCGTTAGGTCGGATTGCCGTGGAGCAGCCCCTGCAACTGAATGGCCTCGCTCGTTTTGCGGACATCGTTTGCCATGATAACGCGGGCATTCCTCTGTTATTGGTAGAGGTCAAACGCCCGAACATCGCCCTGTCTGCATCAGTCTTGAATCAAGTTCTCCGTTATCATCTGACCCTGCAGACCCCCTTGGTCATCATTTCCAATGGCATTCAACATCAAGCCTATCACTTCCAAGGAGGGCAATTTAAATCCCTCGATCGCCTTCCTCCCGGCCCATCTTCGACCGTCTCAAACAAGTGAATCCAACCTCCTTTGCAAGGAAATTCGCAGAGATAGCGCTGTTGGAGTATTTTCGCACCCATAGATTCGAAATTTCATTCCATGATCATCCAAGAAATTATCGCCATTGCTGGCAAACCCGGATTGTTCCGCATCCTGATTACGAATCGTTCCAACCTCGTTGTTGAATCCATGGTGGATCAAAAACGATTGAGCATTCCCGGCACAAGCCGAATCAGCAGCCTTGCCGACATCACCATGTACACGACCGCGGAAGATGTTTTATTGATGGACGTATTGAATCGAATCAATGAGCATGTGGGCAAAGGAGAGATTCCACAGATCAAGGGAGATGCTCAGGCAACCAAAACCTTTATCGATGAGGTCGTCCCTGAGATGGACCACGAGCGGGTGTACAATTCCGATTTAAAAAAATTGATCCAGTGGTTTGCCATCCTGAGAGAGAACAAAGCATTCCCGCTGACCAACGAAGTTACCGAGGAGGCGGAAACCGAGTCAAACTCCAAGGCTGACGAGAAGGCAGAGGTGAAGGAGACGAAGCCGAAAGCGAAAAAGGCTGCTGTGAAGAAAGCTGGAACCAAGAAGCCCGCTGCGAAAAAACCAACAGCCAAAAAGCCCTCTGCGAAGAAAACCGTCGCAAAGAAAGCTCCGGTGAAGAAATAAGCCAGAAGCGATGAAGAAGATTTCCGTCATCGGAGCAGGAACCATGGGCAACGGAATTGCGCATGTGTTTGCTCAATCCGGATTCGACGTCACCCTCATCGATGTGCAAGAGGCAGCCCTTGAACGCGCCGTCGCCACCATTAGCCGCAATTTGGATCGCCTGATCAAAAAAGAGCGGATTTCCGAGGCGGATAAAGCGGCAACACTCAAGCGCATTCAGACCCACACCGTCCTTCAAGACGGTGTCGCCGAGGCTGATTTGGTCGTCGAAGCGGCTACGGAACGAACGGACTTGAAACTCCGCATTTTTAAGGACATGGATGCCGCGGCCCCCGCTCATTGCATCCTGGCAACGAACACCTCCTCCATCTCCATCACACAAATCGCCGCGGCGACATCGCGGCCCGATCAAGTCATTGGCATGCACTTCATGAATCCAGTGCCGGTCATGAAACTGGTGGAGGTCATTCGGGGGTACGCCACCAGCGATTCCACGTGCAGCGCCGTCATGGAGCTCTCGAAACAGCTGGGTAAAACACCGACGGAAGTCAATGATTACCCGGGATTTGTTGCCAATCGCATCCTCATGCCCATGATCAACGAGGCGATCATCACGCTGCACGAAGGCGTTGCCGATGTAGAAGCAATCGACACCGTCATGAAATTGGGCATGGCACACCCCATGGGACCTTTGCAACTTGCGGACTTCATCGGTCTTGACGTTTGTTTGAGTATTCTCCGAGTGCTTCACGAAGGGTTGGGCAACGCCAAATATGCTCCCTGTCCCTTGCTTGTCAACATGGTTGCAGCAGGTCATTTGGGCGTAAAAAGCGGACAAGGCTTCTACCTCCATACACCGGGCAGCAAGGAATTGATCGTCTCTCCTTATTTCCAATAATGTCGGGGCGAGAACGCATCCACGAAATCATTTTTGAAGCGGACACTCCTGCGGGAAAGCGCTTTGATGTTATTTTGCTTTGGTGCATTGTTGCCAGCATTCTCGTGGTAATGGGTGAATCCGTGCCTGAATGGCACGAGACTTATCGGTCCACATTCACGGTGCTTGAATGGGTGTTTACGGGGTTGTTTACTGCCGAATACGTGGTCCGACTTTGGGTTGTTCGCCGTCCCTTGCACTACGCCACGAGCTTTTTTGGAATGGTTGATTTATTGGCCATCCTGCCCACGTTTATCGGATTGATTGTGCCCGGTTGGGGAAGTCTAAGGGTCATCCGAATATTGCGATTGCTCCGAGTATTTCGCGTGTTTAAATTGGCCGGATTCATCCACGAGGCGCGTGGACTGCAATCCGCACTTCGCGCTAGCCGCAGGCGCATTATTGTTTTTTTAAGCGTCGTGATGGCGCTGGTTACCATAATGGGCACGCTGATGTACCTCATCGAAGATTCGCAAAGTGGATTTTCGAGCATCCCCAAAAGCATCTACTGGGCCATTGTGACCGTCACCACGGTGGGCTATGGCGATATCGCTCCCCACACGGTGCTTGGTCAGATCATTGCGTCCTTCATGATGATCATTGGCTACGCCATCATTGCGGTGCCGACCGGCATGATTGGGGTGCAAATGTTGCGCAAATCGGATGGGAAAACTCCCGAGATATCCACCCAAGCATGTCCGAGTTGTGGGCGAGACGGCCACGATCAAGATGCGGAACATTGCAAACACTGCGGCTACCGTTTGTAACTCTTCCTTGAAATCCTGCGAGGTTGTATTAAATTGCTCGCATGATGGCGCATGTCCGTGCGTTCCAAAACTTCACAACCATGAATCAACCTACTCGACTATTTGATTTTCCTCGCTATCAGCTTGCGAATAATCCACTGGATCTGATGATGTCCATGCCGAACGGCGGCAACCGCATCAACTATTCAACACAACAATTCGTCCATGCAGTGGACCAAACGGCATGCGGGTTGATTGCCATGGGGGTAGAAAAAGGAACGAAAATCGCCTTGATTTCCCACAACAATCGCTGCGAATGGAACATCATGGATCACGCCATCATGTCGATCGGTGGAATCAACGTTCCGCTGTACCCCACCATGACAGAAGCGGATTACGAATACATCCTGAACCACAGCGAAAGCGAGTACTGCGCCGTCAGCAACCAAGAGCTGTACGATAAGGTCATGTCCATCAAGGATAAGATTCCCACGTTGAAGGATGTTTTTGTTTTTGACCGAAGTGCTAGCGGACGTCATTGGTCGGAGATTGCCGATGCCGGTTCAGATGCTCAGCAAAGTGAATTGGAAGCACGCATGGGTTCGGTGGACCCGGCTGAAATGGCCACCATCATCTATACATCTGGAACCACAGGAACGCCAAAGGGTGTGATGCTCAGCCATCAAAACATTACGCAAACGGTGATGAAAAGCATTCCTCGAATCCCTCCGGTGCTGATCGGAAACGATTACCGGGTGTTGAGCTTTTTGCCCGTATGCCACATTTTTGAGCGAATGCTGCATTACCTCTATATGTACATCGGGGCCAACATTTATTTCGCTGAGAGTTTAGAGACCATTAAGGAAGACTTGAATGCGTCTCAGCCCACCGTCTTCACCGCGGTGCCTCGGTTGCTAGAGAAATTTTACGATGGAATCGTCCAAAAAGGACGCGCTGCCGGTGGAGTCAAGGCCGCCATTTTCAATTGGGCCGTCGACTTAGCGCTCCAGTGGGAACCCGATGGGCAAAACGGAGGGTTTTATGAATGGAAATTGGGCATTGCGCGCAAACTCGTGTTCAGCAAAGTCAAAACGGCCCTTGGTTTGGATAACATTCGGGCCGTCGCCTGCGGATCAGCAGCCCTAGCTCCTCGACTCGCTCGCTTTTTCAACGCTGCGGGAATTCCCATTTATGAAGGCTACGGTCTTACGGAGACTAGCCCGGTCGTGACGGTGAACTCGGACGTAGAACCCGGACTCATGAGGATTGGCTACGTCGGAAAATTGATTGAAGGCGTCGAAGTCAAATTTGCAGATGATGGAGAAATCCTTGTGAAAGGCTTCAACGTGATGATGGGCTATTACAAGGAGCCGGAGAAAACAGCTGAAGTGATGTCCGGTGATTGGTTCCACACGGGGGACATCGGGCGGTTCGATGATGGATTCCTCAAAATCACGGACCGAAAGAAAGAAATGTTCAAGACCTCTGGTGGCAAGTATGTGGCACCTCAGTTGTTGGAAAACGCCTTGAAAGCGTCGCTTTTCATTGAACAAGTCATGGTGGTCGGTGATGGACAAAAATTCCCCGGTGCCTTGGTTGTCCCGAATGAAGATGCCGTCGCCGAATGGTGCAAGCGGAAGAACCATCCGTTCCCAGGCATGGAAGGCATTCGCAACGATGAGCGCATTGCTGCCCGCATCCAAGAAGATGTGGATCAATTGGTGGAGCCGTTTGCAAAATGGGAAAAAGTCAAGGCCATCCGGATTTTACCAACCATGTTCACCATTGACAACAATGAACTCACGCCCACATTGAAACTCAAGCGAAAGCCAATCAAGGAGCATTACCAGCATGAGATTGATCAGCTTTACGCATAACCCATGGTCGAAACGCTGATCAATCTGGATTTCGCACTGTTCAAATTCCTGAACACGCCATGGCTGTGGGGAGATCCCATCATGTGGGCCGTCTCTGGGGTGTGGTGGTGGACGCCGCTTTATCTGCTTTTGCTTTGGGAGGTTTGGAAAAAATCGGACCGAGCTTGGGACAAAACATTGGTACGTGTGTTCTTTTTGGCGCTTTGCATTACGGGAACAGATGTGATTTCAGCTCGCCTCATCAAGCCCGGCGTTCAACGTTTTCGACCTTCACATTCCATTGAGTTGCGCGATAACGTGCACTTGGTAACACCTCCTGGACAAAGCGAGCCGTACCGAGGCGGCAGATTTGGATTCGTCAGTTCCCATGCCGCGAATTACACGGGCATCGCCCTGTACATGGGCCTTCTTTTGGGTGGTGGAAGTTGGCTTTGGTTCTTGTTGGGATGGAGCGTTCTTATTGGATATAGCCGCATATACTTGGGTGTGCATTTCCCTCTGGACATTGCCGGTGGGGCACTGCTGGGAGCCTTTCTGGGCTACCTCATGTGGCGCATTCAACACAAACTCATCGGTCATCCGGTTGCAACCGAATGAATGCCCTCGCAGTATTTATAGGAGGAGGCTTGGGCAGCTTGGCGCGCTACGGTGTAGGCTGGGGGGTCACTTTAGTCGGTTGGACCACTCCGATAGGAACTTTGATTTCCAACGTATTGGCCACTGCACTCCTGCTTCTCATCCTGGGTCAGGCAGCCAATACGACAGAGACCCTGTCTCCCAAGCACCAGGCGATGTTCGCTCTGCTCACCATCGGTTTTTGTGGTGCATTCTCCACATTCTCCACGTTTGCAGCGGACACGATTCAACTATTTCAATCACAGGGCTGGGCTTGGGCTACCGCCAACATCCTCAGCAACCTCATCCTGTGCATGGCCGCAGGCTACTGGGCCTGGACCCTTGCTGCATCTACGTCGTGATGAAACCCATCGGGAAGCCCTTAACTTTACCTCATCGTATCCTCCTTTTAACCTCAGTCACATGCACCCATTGACTCGCAGCCTTTTGGCCTTGTTCATTTTATTCCCGCTTTGGATTTCGGCTCAAATCGGTTTACCGCCTGAACCCCAAAAGAACAAGGACGGAAAGATGGATGAACAAATGCAACTGCGCAATGCCATCGAAGAAAAAAATGTGATTAAGGCCCAGCGAGCAGCTCAAGAAAAGAAGCCACCACCGCCCCCGAAGCAGCAAAGAGTGCCCACAGCACCTGCACCTCCAAAAGCCCCTACTCATCTCGGAGAGCGGCCTGCGTTGGTGGTCGGAATCACCGTGGATCAGATGCGCATGGATTACCTCTATCGCTTTTGGGATTCCTTTGGTGAGGGTGGGTTTAAACGGATGATAGAAGGTGGATTTGTGTGCGGGAATCATCATTTTGGTTACGCCCCAACGTACACCGGTCCAGGCCACGCTTCCATCTTCACGGGCACCACACCTCGCTACCATGGAATCATCGGCAACGACTGGTATGAGCGCGGATCTGGCACATCCGTTTATTGCGCTTCTGACTCATCTGTTCAGACTATTGGACTAGATGACCCTACGAACCTAAGCGGGCACATGTCGCCGCATCGCATGGAAGCTACAACCCTCGGAGATGAGCTCAAACTCGCCACTGGCATGCAATCCAAGGTCATCGGAATTAGCCTAAAAGACCGTGGAGCAATTCTTCCAGCCGGCCATGCTGCAGACGCTGCGTATTGGTTTTATGGAAAAGACAAAGGCCATTTTATCACGAGCACGCGCTACATGGATGAACTGCCGAAATGGGCTCAAAAATGGAACAAAGGCAAATGGTGTGCGAGGTACATGAAACAGGACTGGGAAATTGGGCTTACCGAAAGCGCCCTCTCCATTCAAACAGAGGACAACACCCCGTACGAGCGACCTTTCAATGGCGACAACAGTGCCACGTATCCCTATGATCTGCTTGAATTGAGCGAAGCCAATGGTGGTTTTGACATCCTAAAATCCACCCCCATTGGCAACACATTGGTGGTCGACTTTGCGCTGGCTGCGCTGGCAGGCGAAGGCTTAGGGCGAGACGCAATAACCGATTTATTGGCCATCAGCTTTTCCTCTACCGATTACATAGGGCATCAGTATGGCGTCCACGCGTGGGAGGTGATGGACACTTATGTGCGATTGGATCAACAGCTGGAGCGCCTCTTTAACATGCTCGACCAGCAAGTCGGCGCCGGCCGTTGGCTCAGCTGGCTCTCGGCAGACCATGGAGCGGCTACCGTTCCCTCTCTCGCTCAAGATGCCGGTATTCCGGTGGATTATTGGAAGCCGGGCAACATGATCGACGATGTGAAAGCCGACCTCGCTGCAACGTATGGCGAAGGCGAGTGGGTATTGAATTATTCAAACGATCAATTTTTCTTGAATCGGCCTTTGATCCAGGAGCGTGGTTTGGACCGCTGGGAAATGCAGCGGCGTATTCAACGCTTGGCTCCGAACTACCCGGGTGTGCTAATGGCCGTCACTGGCGAAGATTTATTGCACGGCAACCCAATGGGCGATGAAGTCATTGACCGCCTCCGAATGGGATGGTCCGCGCATGCTTCAGGTGATGTCATGATTGTTACCAAACCCGGGTGGATCCAATACAGCCTGAGCGGAACGACGCATGGATCTCCTTTTGCCTATGACACGCATGTGCCGTGCATTTTTTACGGCTGGCATGTCCCTGCGGGAATTACCTACCAAAAAACCTACATACGGGACATCGCTCCCACTGTTGCGGCCCTCATACACAGTCCATTGCCTAACGCGGCAACCGGACAGCCCATACCTGCTTTGTTCGAAGACTAAACCGAGAACCCATTCGGATCCATTCAATCCGACCCATGCCATGGATGCATCCAATTCTACCATTCAAATTCGCATAGAACGGGCCTCAACCGCTGTCCCCCGTCTGATTTTTACCGCTGAGTTCCCTTCGCATGAAGGATTTGAGGCTCAGCTTCCAACCTGGCGCCCCGGACGATACGAATTGGGTCAATTTGCCCAATTCGTCTTCCGAATGGAGGGGCAAGACCTTGGAGGGAGTTGGGAGGCCCTGCGCAAAACAGATCTCCATCGATGGTTTGTTCCCGCTGGAATCCAAACCGTTCGGTGGGAGTTTTATGCGGATATTTTTAACGCAGGTTCCACGGGCATCGGAGACGATATCGTCTACATCAATCCCGTCAACTGCATCCTGTACCACCCGGACCACCAAGATTGGGGGTACCAGCTCCAGTTGGTGGATGTGCCGGACTCATGGAAGGTGGCTACAGGTTTGCCCATGCACAATGGGTTGCTGATTGCTGAGAACGTGCAACATCTCATGGACAGCCCCATTTTGGCAGCTCAGTCCCTTTGGCACGAAACGTACGAATCCAATGGCGTCCCATTCCACATTTGGGCCTACGGAAAGAACCTACCGGACGCCGAGCGCTTCGTGAAGGAGCACCGGGCATTTACCGATGCTCAAATCGCACACTTCGGAGATTTTCCAGCACCCCATTACCACTTCATTTATGTATTGCCCGAGCGCGAAGTGCGGCACGGAGTAGAGCACGAGGACACCACGGTGATAGCCCAGGGACCTTCAGCCAAATGCCAGACCGAAGAAGGGCACATGGAATTGATCGGTATCGCATCCCATGAATTGTACCATGCTTGGAACGTCAAACGCATCCGACCCGCGGAATGGACGCCCTACGACTTTTCACAGGCGAGCCCAAGCCGCATGGGATATGTCGCGGAAGGCGTCACAACGTACATGGGAGATCTTTTTCTGTTCGAAAGCGGTGTCGTTGACTTAGCCGGTTGGTGTCGGCTCATGGAGCAACTTTTGGACCGGCACATCAACAACCCAGGACGGCTCAATTTGAGTGTGGCCGATTCCAGTTATGACACCTGGCTCGATGGTTACTCACCGGGCGTACCAGGCAGAAAAGGATCAATTTATGTCGAAGGGGCTGTATTGGCCTTTCTGTGTGACGTGCGCATCATGCAGTTAACCGGCAGCGCCTCTTCGCTGCAAACGGCTATGCGGCTTCTGTGGGAACAGGTTGGAGAACCTCGAATCGGGTTGACCGAATCGGACTATTGGTCCGTCCTCAATGAAGTGGCTGGGGCGCCTGATGCCCTCGAGGATCTCCGCCGCGACTTTGCAGACGGAACGGAAGACAGCTGGGACTCCCTTGTTGCTGCCATGGAATGGCAAGGACTTGCGCTAACCAAATCTTCAGAAAATGGCCGTTGGAAAAGTCGAATTGAGCCCAAATAGCCCACGCAGCAATATCATTCGTCCCCGCCCTGAAAGGCATGAGAAACGAGGTTAGCCCCCATTTGCAGCGCCCACGTGCGAATTTCTTCGGAATCCCGATGCACTTGGTAATCCTCCCAGCCGTCTCCTAGGTCCGATTCATAATCGTAAAACACGACCAATCGGCCACCGTGAAACAGTCCCAGTCCTTGCGGCGGCAGATTATCGTGCTCATGCACCTTCGGTAATCCGCGCTTCAAATCAAACGCCGAGTGAAACACCGCATGGGACCAAGGCAATTCATTCCAATCCGCTTCTGGCAGCACTTTCGCCATTTCCCGCCGGACATAAGAATCCATTCCGTAGTTGTCGGAAATGTGCAAGAACCCTCCTGCTTCCAAGAATGCGCGCAAGTTTTGGGCTTCCGAAGCTGAAAAAACCACGTTGCCATGGCCCGTCATGTGAATCCACGGATAATCAAAGAGCTCCGGTGAGCCGACCTCCACGGTTGCCACATCGTTTTTTAAGTTCATTTGCAATTCGCTGTTGCAAAATCGCACCAGATTCGGCACTGCCGTAGGGTTGGCATACCAATCTCCTCCACCTCGGTACTTCAAAACCGCCAACTGGTAAAAACCGTCTTGCGCCGAAACATTGGCCGCATTCAGCATCAAAATGAATCCAACCAACGACAGGCTCATAAAACCTTCGATAAAACGAAACATAGTGCAAAGGTAGTCCGTACCCATACGCACCCTCATCCGTGACGGGTTTTAAGTTATATTTGCGCCCCTGAAAAACACTCTTGCATCATGCAAAACAAGAATGCAATTCTGCTCTTTACGATTTTGTTGTCGCTTGCGACACTTTATACGCTCAGTTTTAACTGGGCAGCGAACAAATTTGAAGAAGAAGCAGCGAATTATGGAGCCTTCGTAGCAGACTCGCTTCAAGGCACTGGAGAAATTACCGAATCTGAATGGTCTTCAGCTCAAGACCAAGCTGCCCGGGAATTCCTGAGAGACAGCGCCAATGCTGAAATCTATCCTGTATTTGGCCACACCTACCGAGAGGTCATCGAACAGGAGCTTAACTTAGGATTGGACCTACAAGGCGGCATGTCCGTGACCTTGGAGGTGAGCATTCCTGATTTATTTATCGCATTGAGCGATTACTCATCGAATGAAACGTTCCGTCAAGCCATTTCTGACGCGAAAGCCGCACAGCGCACAACGCAAGGCTTGACCTTTGTTGATTTGTTTGAGGCCTCTTGGAAGGAACTCAACGGTGCATCAGAGAATCCGATTGACCTGTGGCGCATCTTCCACAACATGGAAAGCAAGGATTTATTCCCTGCTCAATCCACGGAAGACGAGATTTTTGTCATCCTTCGCAATGAGTCAACAACGGCCATTGACAACACGGAGAGTATTATTCGGAAGCGTATTGACCAATTGGGAGTCGCACAGCCGAACGTGCAGAAGGTCAGTGGCGGACGTATCTTGGTTGAATTGCCTGGCATCGATGATCGGGAGCGGGCTCGAAAGCAGCTCAAGAGTACGGCCAATCTCGAATTCTGGGAAACGTATTTCAACGACGAAATCATTCAGCGATTGGATGCGGCTAACACGGCAATCGCAACGGCCAACACGCCCTCCCTGTTTGGTGCATCCGCGCCTGCGGACAGCGCTTTGACCGATGAGCAAAAGCTCGCGAAGATCCCATTGTTCCGTTATCTTAATCCTGAACTACAGCGCCGTTCGGCGGTGGTTGGTTACGCCGCCATTGCGGACACCAACCGGGTCAACGATCTCTTGCGCCGGCCTGAAGCCCGACTTGCACTGCGGAATGACTTGCGCCTCTTGTGGGAAGCAAAGCCGACGCAGACGTTTGCGGCCTTGTATGCTGTGAAAGATGAAAGCCGCAAAGGCAAAGCCAAACTATCCGGCAAAAGCATCGTGGATGCGCGCGTTTCGTACGATGAAATCGGAGATGTTGTGGTATCCATGACCATGGACTCCGAAGGTGCAGGCATCTGGGGTCGCATGACAACAGAATGCGCCGCGGACAATCAGCGCGCCGTCGCCGTCGTATTGGACGGTCTGGTCTTCAGTGCACCAAGTGTGCAATCTGCCATTACCAGCGGACGTTCACAAATTAGCTTTGGTTCCGATCAGAGCATCGAACAGAAAATGCTGGAAGCCAATGACCTCGCAGGTCTGCTGAAAGCTGGATCACTCCCTGCGCCTGCGCGCATTGTTGACGAAGTCAGTGTGGGGCCGCAATTGGGAGAAGAAAACATCAAATCCGGCCTGAGCTCATTCGTGATCGCCTTGGCCGTGATTCTGCTCTACATGATTTTTTACTACAACGGAGCAGGTTTGGTTTCCAACCTCGCTTTGGTTGCCAACTTATTTTTCTTGATTGGTGCTCTGGCTTCTTTGGGAGCGGCATTGACCCTTCCAGGAATCGCCGGTATCGTATTGACGATCGGTATGGCAGTAGACGCGAACGTTCTGATTTATGAGCGCATCCGCGAAGAAATGCGCGGCGGCAAGGGACTCATGATGGCCGTGAAAGACGGATACTCAAAAGCGTACAGCGCAATCATTGATGCCAACATTACGACGTTGTTGACGGCCTTTGTGCTTTACAGCTTTGGTAGTGGGGCTATACGTGGATTTGCTACGACATTGATCATCGGTATTTTCACTTCGTTGTTCTCAGCGATTGTATTGACCCGACTTGTCTTCTTTAGCCGACTGGAAAACAAGAAGCCCATTACGTTCTCCTCGAAAATTACGAAGGACTGGTTCACCAAAATAAACGTGAATTTCGTGGGGAATCGCATGAAATTCTACATCCTGAGCGGCCTCATTGTGGTCGGAGGTTTGGCGAGTTTGATGACAAAAGGCCTCCAATACGGAGTTGAATTCTCCGGAGGAACCACGTTTGACATTTCCTTCGATGAGCAGATCGACGTGCAACAAATCAGAGAATCTTTGGCCGTTGCATTCACTGAAGAAGGTACACTGGGTAACCCCATCGTTCAGACCAAGGACAGCGATGCCAAGCTGCGAATCATGACCAATTACATGATTGACAACCAGGACCCCAACCAAGACGAATTGATCCAGAGCGCTTTGGCAGAAGGATTGGCCGTCGCAGGCGTGGGCTACACGATTGATCAATACAACAAGGTCGACAGTACGATTTCAGATGACTTCCGAAACGGTGCAAAAAACGCTACGATCTTCTCGTTGTTGATCATCTTCTTGTACATCTTCTTCCGATTCCGGAAGTGGCAATATGGTTTGGGCGCACTTATCGCCATGGTGCACGATGTTGTCATTGTTTTGAGTTGTTTCTCCATCCTATCTGGCATCTTACCTTTCACCATGGAAATCGACCAAGCGTTCATTGCGGCGATTCTGACGGTTATCGGATACTCCATCAACGATACGGTGGTCGTATTTGACCGCATCCGTGAATACGTTGGTTTGTACGGAAGCAAGCGGGACGATCAAACGGTCATGAACGATGCACTGAATAGCACTCTCAGCCGTACCATCAACACCTCCCTCTCGACCTTTGTCGTGTTGCTGACCATCTTCTTGTTGGGTGGCGACAACATCAAAGGATTCGTTTTTGCCTTGATGGTCGGTGTCGTCGTTGGTACGTACAGTTCCATCTTCATTGCAACTCCAAGCGTCTTGGATTTCAGCAAGGAATTGAAGGCTTAAAACAACAACTACTCTCTTTTGAAAAGGCGGACTTCGGTCCGCCTTTTTTCGTTTGAGACAATGGGTGATCCAAGGTTCTGGCGCAAGGTGGATATTTAACACGGAGATAACATTCGTTTTGTAAGATGGCTGAATTCACAATTGAACTTTGCACTGAAAATTTTATCACTTGCTTGAATTATTTACTATCGTCGGATTCATCCTCGCAGGATATTCCGTTATTGCAAACGACAGCGTCCAAACCCTAGGAACTTGGATTGCTTCCAACCGAGATAAATTCAAATGGACCACCCTATGGGCCGCAGCCTCTTCGGTACTTGTGGTGACGCTCGTCTATGGTTTTTACATGGAAGGAGGAGACATCTCATTCGGTCGATTAGATAAAATCCCCTACAAACAACCTGAGTGGTACCATGCACTTGCTCCATTGGCCCTTGTGCTTCTGACGCGTCGAGGTATTCCCGTATCAACGTCATTCCTTGTCCTCTCGGCATTTGCTCCCACACCCGTCCTCGAAGATATGCTTCTCAAGAGTGTTATGGGGTATGGATTGGCAGCTGTTGTGGCGTACGTCATGTGGTTGGTCATTTCGCGTTTTGTGGACGAGAAAGAAGATGTCAGCAAGAAAACCAAGAAATTTTGGCGCGTTTTCCAATGGCTCTCCACAGGCTTCCTTTGGTTCACCTGGCTTTCGCATGACGTAGCGAATATCGCAGTCTTTCTTCCGCGTGAGCTAACACCGCTTAAACTGGTCATGATCATTGCATTCTTTGTAGCCGGATTGGGATGGATCTTCTACAAACAAGGGGGCGCGATCCAACAAATTGTCCTCGACAAGCAAAGCACAAAGTACGTCCGCTCCGCAACCCTCATTGATTTAGTCTATGCGTTCTTGTTGCTCTATTTCAAGCAATTGAATAACATCCCGATGTCGACCACTTGGGTATTCGTCGGCTTGTTGTGCGGGCGTGAATTGGCGTTGAACACGGGGTTGACCAAAAAGGGCAACCTCAAGTCCATCTTCCCCATTGTGGCCAAAGATTTCTTGAAATTGATTGTGGGACTCCTGGTCAGTGTCTCCATCGTTCTCGCCATCCACTACGGCACGGACCAAGATGGCGACGGGACCCTCGAAACACCTCCGATTGAATTGCCCACTCAAGCGTTGGCTCCTGTCGAATGAGCCGTGCTGCGTAACACTTCCTTAACAGTAATGCAATGTTCTGCTTCAATTGCCCTTGACTCTGGGAAGTAATTTTGCAGCACAAACTTCAAAAAAGGGAATATGAAAAACTTTCTACGCTCAGCACTCGCGATGGTCACCACCTTTGGTCTCCTTGCAACCATTAATGCCCAGGTCATCATCACCGACGACGGCTCTGGAACAGGAACCACGACATGGACCAGCGACAACGTCTACGTACTCGATGGCTTCGTCTTTGTGAACGACGGCGATGTCTTGACCATCGAGGCCGGAACGGTCATTAAGGGAATGTCCGGATCGGGCGCGGACGCTTCTGCTTTGGTTGTTGCACGCGGCGGTCAAATCCAAGCCAATGGTACAGCTGACGCCCCCATCATCTTCACCTTCGAGGCGGACGCGTTGGACGGTTCTACACCGTACAACGTGCGCGGCCAATGGGGCGGTGTCATCCTTTTGGGCGATGCCACATTGAACTCATCTCCAGGTGAAACCCAAATCGAAGGCATTCCGGATACCGAATCACGTGGTCGTTACGGCGGAACAGATGATACGGACAGCAGCGGATCGATGACCTACGTGAGCATTCGCCACGGCGGAACGGACATCGGTGCCGGCAACGAAATCAACGGCCTTACGCTAGGCGGTGTAGGCTCAGGAACGACGCTTGACTACATCGAAGTCATCTCCAATGCCGACGACGGGGTTGAATTCTTCGGCGGCACAGCTTCCATCAAGCACGTGGTTACAGCCTTCTGCGGTGACGACTCATTTGACTACGACGAAGGATGGCGCGGTTACGGCCAGTTCTGGTGCACCATCCAAGAGGAAGGCGAAGGCGACCGCGGCGGTGAGCACGACGGCGGCACGGATCCTGAGGACGGCATGCCTTACGCGCACCCCGTCATCTACAACGCGACGTACTTGGGCCGTGGTGCCGATGCTGGCAAGCGTGCACTGACTTTGCGTGACAATGCAGGTGGCGAGTACCACAACTCCATCTTTTACAACTGGGGCAAAGGCGTCGACATCGAGAACCTGGCTTCAGGTGAGGATGCGTACGCGCGTTTCGAAAACAACGAAATCGCTTTCGCGGGCAACGTATTTGACGCCTGCACCAGCTTGGGCCTCGACGCCACAGCGAGCGACCTGTTCAAAATCACCATGGGCTCCGGTTGGGCAAGCGAAGCAGATTCAACAGAAGCAGCGACTAGCTCAGCTGAAGCGTTCCAAGCTTCTTTCGCAGCCAACAACAACAGCGTTGCTGCTACCGGTTTGAGCTGGGTGGTTGAAGAAGGTTCAGGTTTGTTGGGCTTGGTTCCCAACGCCGACGTACCTACAGGAGCCAACCCTACCATGGAGTGGTTCGATGATGTGACCTACGCTGGAGCATTCGATCCGTCCAACGACTGCACGTGGTTGGAAGGCTGGTCCATGCTCAGCAGCCGAGGATTCATTGGATGCAGCACGGGCATCGCACAAGCGGAAGCCACTGCATTCGCGGTATTCCCGAACCCTACCAACGGTCAGTTCACCATCACCAGCGATTGGAATGCATCGCAAGCCACCATTCAAGTGGTTGACTTGAACGGAAAGCGCGTGTTCCAGAGCATCGAAGCATTGAGCGTTGGTCAGCAGCTGCCTGTTGACTTGACCGACGCAGACGCAGGTCTGTACATCGTCACGGTGTCAGATGGCCTCCGCACCCACTATTCGAAATTGATTATTGAGTAACCGACTCACATACCCAATCCAGAAAGAGGCGCCGTCTTGGTGCCTCTTTCTCTGGTTTTGGGCCAACCGAAATCCTGCCTGAATGAAAACCTACCTGCTCGCCTTTTGCGGCATCATCGCATCCATCAGCGCCTTGGGCCAAGGCACCATCACCGGAACCGTCACCGACAAGGTGAACGGGGACATCCTGCTCGGTGCGACCATCATGATCGAACCCGGCGGAACGGGCGTCATGAGCGATTTTGACGGCAACTACACCCTCACTGGGTTGGCGCCGGGAACGTACACCGTAATCGGTCGTTTCATCGCGTACAATTCAAAGGAGCAGCAGGTCACCATCACAGGCAACGAAACGGTCAACTTGAATTTTGAGTTAGAATCCACGGTCATCGCCATCGACGCCGAAGCGGTCGTCGAAGTCCGCCAGAATAAGGCCAGCGCCGTGTACATGGAAAACGTCAAGAAAAAGGAGACGTCCATGATCGATTACGTCTCTTCTCAAGAGATCAAGAAAAACGGCGACAGCGACGTCAGCAGCGCCATCAAGCGCGTGAGCGGGGTGTACACGATTGGGAACTTCGTGGTCGTCCGCGGCCTGAGCGATCGCTATGTCCGCACCGCCTTGAACGGCGCAGAAATCCCCTCCCTCGACCCGAAGCGCAGCTCGGTGTCGATGGACATCTTCCCGACCAACCTGGTGGATAACCTCGTGGTCGTCAAAACCCTCAACGCCAACCTGCCGTCCAACTACTCGGGGGCGTACATCAACGTCATCACCAAGGACTTCCCGGACAGCTTCACCTTCAACTACTCGACGTCCACCGGTTTCAACACGAACACCACCTTCAACGACAACTTCATCACCAGTGAGGTGGGCAGCACCGCTATGTGGGGCTTTGACAACGGCACGTTGGACATCCCGAGCATCGTGGATGGCGCGAACATTCAGTCGCCACAATACTCCAACTACTACGACGCCTTGGTGCTGGCCGGCTTCGAGCAGCAACTGAACGATTTGGGCGTCAACGGGGCGGAGGACATCGGCGGCAGCAGTGGCCAAACGTCCATCATCAACATCGTCAACGCCATCGACGAGATTGAGAACCTGAGCCAAGTCAATAACGAATTCATGTCGGCCATCCGCGCCGAGCAAAATCAGTTGCTGTCCAGCCAGACGCAGGCCTTCGGAAACACATGGGAGCCCGTTCAAGGCGCTCCCTCATTGGATCTGTCCCAGAGCCTCTCATTCGGCGACGTCGTCAAAGTCGCTGGGCGCTCATTGGGGTACAACTTCGGTTTGCAGCACAAAGTCACCAACCGGATGTACGAGAACGGCTCGACGGGCCGCTTCCTGCTCACCGGTATCGAAACCGAAAAGAACGAACTCGACGTCCAACGCCAGTTTACCGACACCCGCGGCACACAATCCGTCTACACGTCGGCCCTGTTCAACCTCGGCTACAACATCAGCCCCACGAGCAAAATCGGCTTCACCTACATGCCCACGATTTCGGGCATCAACGACGCACGCTACCAAGACGGCATCAATCCGAGTGACGCCGTTGGACTCGGTCAAGAGCAACGCCAGCAGCGCTACCTAGAGCGCAGCATGAACATCTTCCAATTGCGTGGAACGCACGAACTCAGCGAGAACGTCAACCACAAAATCACGTGGAGCGCTTCGTACACCAAGGGCAAGCAGGTCACCCCGGATTTGCGCTTGTTCATCAACAGCTACGAAAGCCTGCCCGGCGGATTGGTCTACAGCGATGCCTCCGGGAACGACATTACAGAGGATGCCCTCGCCCTTATCTCAGACGGTGAGGATTTGAGTGAATACTACCCCGGTTATACGGTGACGGAGACGAGCTCTGATGAGCTGACCTACAGCATCCAGGACAACCTCTACCCTTCGCCTACACGGTTTTACCGCACCATGGACAACGCGACGCTCGATTTGAAATTGAATTTCGAGAAGCCCATCGCACAAGAATGGGGAGGGGAAAACAAATTGGCCTTGGGCCTCTCCATGGTCCAGCGCACCCGGGATTACTCGGAAAACCGTTTCAGCTTCGTGTCACAGGGCGTTGACTACAAAGGCAACCCCACCGACTACTTCAGCGCCGCCAACATGGAGATCATTCCCGGCACCTCTTCTGGAGCCACCAACTACCTGTACCTGCGCGACGACACGGACATTCAAAACAGCTACGAAGCGCAACAAACGGTGCTCGGCGGCTACGCCATGGTCAACTTCGACCCACGCGAAAACATCAAGTTGAACGGCGGCATCCGCGTAGAAGCCACCGACATGCTGCTGGAAAGCGACAAGCTGCTCGATGACGATTTATTACCTGAATTGGAAAGGAACTTCCGCGGCACCCTGAACGTGCTGGATGTATTGCCTTCGTTGAATATGACGGTGAAACTCGCTGAGGAGGATTTAAAAATCACCCAATACCGATTCTCGGCCAGCCAGAGTGTTGCACGTCCCTTGTTCAGGGAGAAGGCACCTTTCTCAGTGTTCGACTTTGAAATCCAGGAGCAACAAACCGGCAACACCGACCTGAACCGCACCAAGGTTCTTAACATCGATAATCGATTTGAGGTGTTCCCCGGGTTGCGCGAATTGGTATCTGTCAGCTTGTTTTACAAGCACTTCACCGACCCCATCGAACAGGTCATCATCTCCACGGCGGCGAACACCGAGATAACGTGGAAGAACGTGGCAAACGCACAGCTCGGCGGTTTGGAATTTGAACTGAAGAAGAACCTCGGCTCACTCAGCGAATCGCTCGAGGCCTTCAACGTGGCCTTCAACGCCACCTACATCCAAAGCGCCACAGCCATCGCCGAGGACGAATTGATTGAAATCCGAGCAACGGATCCCAACCACCTCGACACCCGTCCGATGTACGGCCAGTCTCCTTACATCGTCAACGGCATCGTCAACTACGCCAACGACTCATTGGGACTGTCGGTCAACGCCGGTTTCAACGTGAGCGGACCGAAGCTCGTATTGATCACACCCGGTGGAACGCCGGACGTCTACGACCAACCACGGGGCGCGCTCGACGTGAGCGTCACGAAAACGTTGGGTGACCGCTTCACCTTGAAACTCCAGGGCCGCAACTTGCTCGATCCCGAGTACCGGCAGTCGTACAGTTTCAAGGGCGATGAATACACCTTCCAAAGCTTCACGCGAGGCCGCACGTTCTCGTTTGGCCTGTCATACAACTTCACGGAAGAATAAGCGGCTGACCGTCAGAGCTTTAGCTCGACCTCAATTTCCCAATTAGGGTCATCCTTCTTTTGCTGGATCAGCTTGATGATGTTGACCGCGATGTCGTTGTATTCGGAAGAAGTCAAAACGAAGGTCGCCTCTTGAACCAGCTTACCATCGTCCAAAGCGACCTCCACAGATGCGAGCGTCGCCGCGAGCTTTCCGTTGTAGTACACGGACGTGTTTTCATAGGTCAACCCTTCTGTGCTGTAACTGCTCAACAACTTGGCCGGATCAGGTGCACACCCGACCATCAGGAGGATCACACCGGCTGTTAGGAGATTTTTCATATCTCTAAAGTAGTTCATGTCCGCGGACATCAAGTCAAGCCAATGTGAAAAATAATCACAGGTGTTTGGCCATAACCTCACGCATCCGTCAAGGCATGAAATTGCCTCCGCGCAACGCTTGATACGGGCTGAGTCGTTCGAGATTCAAGACCAAGGTTACCGCGGAAGCGGCGGAATTGGCCAGGGTGTACCACGAGTCGCCCGCGGGAATGTAAGTGACCATCGGCAACTGGATTTTGCACACCCGTGCATCCCATTCCAAGCCTGCGACTGCACCTTCTTGTCCAGAGCTAAATACGGCGCCACCGTATGCTGAAATTCCCGCGAACAGCGACCGCGCCACCTTCAACGTCACCATGGACTGCACAGGATGGTTACTGAACTCTGTTCCGCCCAGCAGGGCCAACCCACCTTGCTCCTGCGCCACGATGCGGCCTGCGAATGAATTGTAAGATCGGGAGAACATCAGGTGATCCCGCAGGAGGTCGCGCGGTCCATCGATTCCCATAGTTTGCAAGGCATAGACGCCATGGTCACCGAGTGCAGCGGCCGCGTAGCAACGCCAACTCCACTGTGCACCTTTGCGGTTGATTTCGCGCTTGCCCTTCCATATCGCCTCCCAGATGCTTCCCTTATCAGCATGGTCTGGGAACAGTCCCGGTTTAGCAAAGGTGGCAAAAAGGTATTGGTTGTATTCATCAAAAGCGCGCCCGGCCCACGTTCCACGCAAGCGCAGGGATTGCTTAGTACGTAAACTTGAGCGTTTCAACGTGTAGGCAATGCGCAGCGCCTGCCGGTATTCGGAAGGCACCGGTGCAAAACCGGGATCGATCACATCAGGATTGTACCCGCCTTGGGACCGCATGTCCATGGCGCTCAATTCCAGTTTTGCGCGGTTTCTGTCTGCTGGGTTGCGATTAAAGTCCCTGATCACTTTGAATTCATGGCGACTGTATCGAATGTC
>CAJQLF010000019.1 GCA_905479115.1 uncultured Flavobacteriales bacterium | reverse complement strand
CCATAAATAGGAGGGTTGACGACGACAGAACCACCGCCCATGGTCAATTCATTTGTAATGGTCGTCTCCGTGGTCCCATCCCCACCTGCGTCAAAGTCGACCACAGATCCGTCGAACACTTGAACATTGTATAACGTGACGTTATTACCTCCCCCCACCGTCACCGTGCCTGAACCCCCATCTGCAACCGTAGATTTCAGAATCACGGTGGAAGTTCCACCCGAATTAAACACACCATTCAACTGGCTACAAAGGAGTTGGTCCATAACGGTTAAGGTCCGCGAGCCAAAGTCGAGATAGCCTCCTGGAGCTATTGTAAGACTGCCGAAAACCATGTCCACGTCCATTACCATATAGCAATTCGAGATGGTCACGTTGGATGTGTCTCCCGGAACTGTGCCGGTCGCCCACGACGAGGCATTGCTAAAGTTTACGGGAGAGCCACTCACGTTCGTAATAGAAACGAATGCGGTGCCAGGCTGCGCAAAAACTGCGCCTGTAAGAAACAAGGCAGGCACCAGAAGAAAGGCCAAGCGCTTTGCCTGCGAGAGTAAGGTAGAGTTATGCAGCATCTTCGAAAAGTGACTAAGCCGGTTGGTTAGGACCGATGGTTAAGCACTCAAAAATACTACAAAAGCCCGAATTTTAAAAACGAATCGCGTTTTATTGTAGATAAGAGGATGTCCCGGCTTGTTGAAAACCCGCCCCGTAATCATTCTTTACAATCCTCAAACACCAGTGTTTACTAACCTCACCGGCAGTTTTAGCCTAGCTCACTTATCAACAAATTAATGTTGACAGCGTGCTATGAATTGGCATTTTTCAGCATAAAATCAAAGAAAATCTAACGCTTTGTTTGATGAAACTTGTTCGTCTAGCGTTTCACCAACCGCGAAAGAGCCGCGAAGCCGGATTCGGGCAACTGGATCCGCACAAAATAGACCCCTGATCCCAGTTGGGAAACATCGACCGACTGACCGGTGAAGGTTTGCATGTCCATGATTACCATTCCTTGGGCATCGATCACTTCAAAGCGAACGATCGAACCTGAAGCATGATCCGCAGATGCTAAAACCACCCTTTCACTCACGGGGTTAGGGGCCAAAGTCCATTCCGCCGACTCCAATTGAGCCACTCCCAAAGACAACACATCGATATCACCGACGTGCAAAACGTATGCATCGCCATTTTGATGTGAGGCACCATAAACTTGGTACACGTCACCTGGGGTTGGGCCATCCGGGTCCTCATTGCCGGCGGGGTCATCCGTGTCGACACCCCAGCACGTGACTTCCCCATCCTCCACTTCCACCGTCCAGTAGCCGTCCGAATCCGGCGCTGAGAGCACCGTGGCGTTATCCAACCGCACCCGCGTTCCTTCGTACTGCTCGTCTTGAATTTCGGAAGCCGTGACCCAGACACCCATGGGGGTCGCATTCCAAAAATCAACAAAATCAACCAGAACCGCATCGATGATTTGGGTGTTCCCATCAACCTCAGCGACAGTCCCGGAAATTTCAAGAACGTCTCCGACTTCCGGTTGACGATCCGAGTTCCAGTAAGGTGAATTAGCCGGTATCATCACGTCTGGACCCTCAACATACACTCCATTCCAAGCGCCAAATGCATCTTGCATGTACCATGAATCTCCAAAATATTCCGTGACTTTCCCGCTGATTGTGACCGTTTGACCATCGTATGGAGAAACCTCTGCTTCACCTTGTATTTCGATAATAGGAATGAGTTGGCCGTTGGCTGAAAACGACGCACAAGCGCCGAACAACATGGTCAATAAAACGGCAATCAAGGAGGAAGTGTGCGTATTCATGGTTGGAAGGTAATAAATTGCCGCAAATAAATTGCCGCATGAAAAGGTTCTGGCTTCTGTTCCTTCCATTCGCATGGATGGTGTGTGTGAACTCCAATGCACAATGCCCCGGCTGCAGCGCCGACCCCACCTGCACATCGGAAGATGGCTTCCCAACTATTTGCCCGGCTTCCTTGCCCAGCGCCTTCACGGGCGAACCGTATGAAGAGACCATTACATTTTTTATGCCGACCGAGGTCGTCGATCCTGGATCTGGACTTACCGCTACATTGAACAGCGTAACCGTCACCTCAATTACCGGAACACCGCTGGGACTGGACGTCGAATTGGACGACGAGGATGCGATTTACTACCCCGCGAGCGGTCAGACCACTGGATGTGCAAATGTCTGTGGCATTCCAGTTTTGGCGGGAACCTTCGACATGGTCATCAGCATCTCTGCGGTTGCGTCAGCATTGGGAATCGAGCAGGTGGTAACGGAATCGTTTAGCTATGTCTTGGTTGTCGAAGAGGGCGAGGCCGGTTCTTCCACATTTACCTATACGCCACCGAGTGGGTGTGATACTTTGATGGCGTCCTTTGAAGCAAGTTTGGCGGGCAATGCGAATCAAATTACCGAATATGCCTGGGACTTTGGGAACGGAATAACTGCTTCAGAAGCGCAAGTCTATGGCATCGAATTTGACTCCGCTGGCGTGTACAATGTCTCACTGCAAACCACCATTTCCGACCAACTCCTGACTCAAGTCACCTTGAGTTCTACCGCAGGAGGAGGATGGGACGACGGTTGGTCCCCCTCCCCAGATCCGTATTTCGTAATCAGCGATTCGAATGGTGGAAACGTATATGTCTCGAGCATCGTCAATGAAACGTATTCCAACACCTGGAACAACGTCAATGTAATCCTCTCCAATCCACCTTATACCATCACATTCTTTGATGACGACCTCTTCCCCGAAGATGATTACCTCGGGGCCATGAGCTTCACGCCCGATGGCGCCGGAACGATCACCATCAGCGCTGACCCGAGCTATGGAGAATTGACCATCGGCCTGCAAACCGCCATCGATGCGCAGGACACGTCAGAGGTGGTTGTAAACGTCAGTCCGCTGGTGGACATCGCTTGGTCAGATGCAGGCGATACGCTGACGTGTCCAACCCCGGATCTGATCGCTTTTGATTGGTACCAAGATGGCAACCTAATAGCCTCAGGTCCAGATTCAACCTTCGTGCCCTTGGACCATGGATGGTACCATGTCATTGGAACGTCTGCAGCGGGCTGCAGTGGAACCAGTGACAGCTTGCTGTTTTGTGCACCAAATGCTACGTTCGGGTTGGGTTTGAGCTTGGGTGAAACTCCTGAAGTGGTCATCGCCGAGGCCGATTTGGCCGCGTTTGTTTGGACTTTCAATGGTATCGCTTCAGACACCCTCCCGGGCAGCGAAGGGACAATGTGGTTCCCCGAGTTCAGTGGCTGGTATTCCGCCGAAGGATGGGATGCCTATGGGTGCCCATGGACCAGCGACACGGTTTTGGTCTGTTGGCCACTTAACGAGCCTCAAATCGATGAATTATCGGGAGGTAATTTGGCTGTGAATGCAGAGTACAGCTTCTACCAATGGTGGCTGAATGGCGAACCCATCCCCGGCGCCACCGACTCCATTTTGATGAACACGGGACCAGGGCTCTACGCCGTTTCCGTGACAGATTTTCTGGATTGCCCTGGAGTCATCAGTGTGGATTGGCTTGTCGTCGATGTTGCAGAATGGCCGGAGGTAGCGCCATCCGAGCGATCAGCTTGGCAGATTTACCCCAACCCGGCAGAAGCCTATGTAACCTTTCAATTGCCTCCAACCCCGACCCATTGGATTGTCCAAGCATATGATTTCAACGGACGAATGGTTCACAAAGCTGCCGCCTCCGATGGAAGCCAATGGCCATTGGATGATTGGCCGGCTGGAACCTATTGGATCAGGGCGCTGGAAGAAAAAACCGGACGTGCATTGTCCGTGCTTCTGCTCATCAAGCGATGATAAGCCGCTGCGGCCATGTGAAGCTGCGCAGGCAGCTCCCTTACCTTTTATCGATGCTCCATTTGCCCGGGCCCATCAAAACCAGGGCCAGCGCAGGGAAAAAAAACAGCAAGGCATGTTCCTTGTCAGAAAGCGGATCTTCCCAATGCACCATGAATGCCGCAACGCCCATGGTAATGGCCATCAACGCCGCACCCCAACGAGATTTCCAACCAATGAGCACCAACACCGGAGCGATAAGTTCGCCAATGACGGTCAGGATGAGCGAAGGTGTATCACCGATGCCCAGCCAATTGTAAAATTCAACCCCTTCGCCGGTAAGGCCTCGGATCAGCTTGTTCATCTTGGACCAACCGTGCGGAATCATCAACCCTGCTGTGCCCACTCGGAGGGCCAATAAACCCCAATCGTTCAACGCTTTCATACCTCCAAATTAGGCCGTGAAGAGCAAATGACAAACGTGCGCATGCGCGGGTTTCCCTCATCGAAGTGTTGATTCTCGGGCGATTTTTCCGTATCTTAAAGAATGGCGCAGGAACAACTCCCCCACGATTGGCTCACCAGCGGCGTACTCGATGCCGAGTACAAGCAGTACATCCTGCTCGCTTGGCTCAAGAAGTGGGAACGTGAATTTCGCGATGTCAAAATCTACCCCGGACTGGGACGATTGACCGAGGCCTATCAAGATTTGGTCACCTTCCAGAAAGAACAGAAGCAATGGAGTAAGGCACTCCAAGGGCCGCTGCAGGGATTGGATTTTGCCAGCCGGCGATTGATTTACAAACACTTCAACGCGCACCCTGAGCTGCAAAAGTACCTGGACGAGGTGTTGGCTTTTTCGCTTCCTCAAATTGAAAAATCCATCGCCACAGGGAAGAATATTTACGAAATCGTGGAGGAGCACTTGGAACTCGAACCCGTTGGTGTGCAGCCGTTGTACCGAGACGAAGGGTATTTATTTGTCTATGATGAAGACAAGCACGAAGTGAACAACTACCGCTACGCGAAGTCTCCGATCATCCTCAACGGCGAACGGCATGTACAACTCTCCCTCAAGCCCATCGAACAGCTTCAAAAATCGTGGACCGAGACATTTGAGCAAATGAAAGTGCGGTTGGCTCGTCAATTTCCAGATTGGCCCAACCCCGCTGTGTTTTTAGCTCGGGTGAGCTATAGCTTTCCCCTGCAGCAAACGACCTTGCCTGTCGCAAAGCGTCGGCTCGTGAGGTTCTTGCTTGATTGACCTCGCAACTTCAACTGCCAGGTTTTTTATTCTTCCGAATTGTTCAAGTAATCGTATCCGGCCATCAAGTTGCCATACACTTGAGTGTAAGCAATCTCGCCAGCGGGGTTGAAGTCGAAGGATTCATAAATTTTGACCCGGACAGATTTGGCTTCGGTGGAGTCCGTGGCAGGCTTGCTGATGTTCCACTCAAAATAACCGCGAACCGAACCGTCGGTCGCTTTCGTTTCTGCATTGACGCCGGGCAGGAAATTGGTTGGAGGAAGCAACTCATAATCGTATGTTGCCCATGCCTTTTTGTACTTGGCGGTGACTTGCTCAAGCGTGACAGTGTCTGGCGCATTGAGGCCTGTGCCGCGCCAAATGGCATCCTCCGCAAAATGCGTGAAGAAGTCGTCACTCTCAGCCTGAAAGTCAGCAAAAACCTGAGCGACGGTGGCGGCGTTGGCATCAAATATTGGGGATACATTGGTGTCGGGTGCCTGGCAGCCCATCAAACCGGCAATAACCAGCGGAATCAAGAAATTTCTCATGGATCAAAATTAAAGCAACACGTTGTGATGTTGGTCGCCGAATATCCACACCGTTTCCTGGACTAAAAATACGTTGCCCATACATCGGGAAATTAGACTGGGAGAGTCAGGCTCGGCCCAAGATTTCTTTCACGTTGCCTTCTATGGTTTCGCACAGACCATCCAACGGCAAGTCGTTTTCATCCACGCCAAAGGGATCTTCGATTTCCTCGGCGATGAGCTCCACGCTGACGAGGATATAAAACACCAGCATCACCACCGGCACGCTCCACCATGCAAAGGTGGCTACGAATCCGATGGGCAAGGTGACCACGTACAGGAAGATAAACTTCTTCAGGAACATGCTGTAGCTGTATGGCACGGGGGTCTTTAAGATCCGTTCACACGCGCCGAGGATATCAATCATGCGCTCGAGGTTTTGAGCAATGAGCCAATGTTCTTGGGCGGTGAGATCACCGTCGGAAAGGAGCTTGGCAGCGTGACGTTCCATCGATTGAGCCCAAGCATTGGGAACGTGCACAGCGCTTGAAAATTCAGCCGAACTCGGCGGCTTTGGCTCGCCTGATTCGTTCGGGCGCAAGTGATCTCGCAACGACTTGACAAACCCTGGAATGGCTTCCCTAAAATGCTCGTGGGCAGATTCGCTGGCGGTAAATTCTCGCACGCGCAGGGCCAGCGTCCGCGACACGTTGACCAATGATCCCCACTGTTTTCGGCCTTCCCACCAGCGGTCGTACGCCGTATTCGTCCGAAACACCAAAAACAACGACAGCACAAAGCCCAACAAAGAATGCACCGCATTGCTCACCTCCATGGGGTGTTCGAGCAGGATGAGTTCCACATAGCAAATCCCCGCTGTGAATACCCCCATGCCCACCATTGCCGGCAGCAACTTCCGGATCACCTGGCGGTTGTACGCATGGAAAATGAGGCTAAACCAACTTTTGGGATTGTAGTGAATCATGCATTCAAAGGTGCAAAAAAATCA
>CAJQLF010000018.1 GCA_905479115.1 uncultured Flavobacteriales bacterium | reverse complement strand
TTTTGAGGCAATGTGGCACGGAACCCCCGTTCACAGGTAAGTTTTGGGACCACCATGCCGATGGTGTTTATTGCTGTGCAGGGTGTGGACAGCAGCTTTTCAGCAGCGAATCAAAATATACAAGTGGCAGTGGATGGCCGAGCTTTTTCGATGTACTCGAGCGCAGCGCCGTCGATGCAAGGACTGATTACAAATTGGGCTATCCCCGAACCGAACTGCTCTGCAGCGCATGCGAAGGGCACCTCGGACACGTTTTTGAAGATGGTCCCGTTCCAACGGGATTGCGCTATTGCATCAACAGTGCGTCCCTGGAATTCATTCCGAGAGACTCGATTCCTGTGCAGCGAATTATCGACCGCAAGTAAACGTAATACCTTCCGCTTGGATTAGCTGAGCGCCACTTTGAACAGTTCCGTCTTCGCCAAGAATGGCATTGGTCCGTCCGTGGATGTTAATCAATCCACTAACTTTCCCTGTTGTCGTAAACTGGCCAATCAAGATGCGCTTATCCTCCGGAGCGAATGCTTGCCGCTTGTCAGGAAGAACAAACCAAGCACCATTATCTGTCGATAGAGCTCCACCAGCCTCAAACGGTCCAAAGAAATCCGTGTCCGGCGGAAAGGCCGTCAAGGAATTCATATAATTATCCTCGAGACCTATTGTCACCCACGTATCATAGAGCAACGATGCATCATTCTGGATGTCAAACCGCTGTACCTCAGCAGCCAAGCCTCCACCTTTAGGGTGCTGGTAAAACGAGCTAGAACTTTCAATCCTCAGGGGCTTGCCCGACTCACCAAAAATCGCGTCAATGACGTCACCTTCGCTTTGCATTACAGCATATACTCGGTAAGTGCGCCCCGCAACAACACCTCCATTATCAACTTCTTCGACGTCAATGTGAGAAAACTGTCCCAATGAAATGAAAGGCAGAGATGCCAAAGCCACCATTGAAATCAAGCTGAATCTGAGATACTTCATGTTTTCGCTTTTCATGGATTCTTCCTTATTTAACGATTCTGTTACGTTGTAAGATACGACGAGAATTCATGGAGTTCGAACGGAAGCCTCCCGATCGCGGCACAAAATATGTCAATGACACCTCGTGCGTATGCGGACTCAGATAGCTCGCAGCTGTGCTCGTTAAGTCATACACATAAGCCAAACCAAAGGGACCGTACTCCCCTCCAACTCCGAGCACGAGTGCATCATTCGTTCGGAACCCGAGACTAACCCACGCCATATCCGAATACCATCCACGCATGTATACATCCAGCTGGGCAGGTGTGCGCTCCGTCAATCGCACAAGTGCAGAAGGTTCGATTCGAAAGACATCAGAGATGTCGTATCGGTAATGCCCCATAAACCTAAAATGCCGAATCTGCGTGTTATCCAACCCAGAAGCTAAGGATGAAGTGCCCAAACCAGAAGAAGCTTGAATCAAATTGGGGATGGCGAATCCAAAGGCGTATGCCTCACTAAAAATCATCATGCCGAAATGGGCATCCAAAGCGACGGATTGTTCCATACCGTATTGCAAGGCCGGATCTTCCACGTCCCAAACATCCAAGTCGTTATCGAAAGACCATTGATTGGCCATGAGGCTCAAACCGAATGAGACCGCATCATAATTATTCAGGTCGATGGTATACGATCCTGCTACTTCGATGCCTGTGCGTTGAATAGCTCCTCCTGTATCGTCTGAGTATACAATTGCTCCGACACCAATTCGGTTGGGCAGTGCTGTGTGACCGCTCAGGGTCATCGTCTCCGGAGCGCCATCAAAACCGGTCCACTGATTGCGGTAATTCATGGTGATGGGTGACTCGGGCAAGGTTCCTGCGATGGCAGGATTGCTCAAGAAAGGATTCGTCATGAATTGTGAACGGCGAAACAACTGTTGTGCCTCAGCGTTGCCTGGGATGAACGACACACCCGCAACAAAAAGAATCAAAGGAAAGATGATTTTCTGCATGGTGCTTTAATATTTTAAGGTAACCGTTCCTGTGATTGGATCTTGATTTCCTGAGAATTCAATCACATAATAATAATCAGCCATTGGCAGCGGAGCATTGTTGTAGCGACCGTCCCACCGTTTTTGATAGCCGACCGAATTGAAAAGTTCTTGTCCCCAGCGATTGAACACACGAACGACAGCCGTTGGAAAGAATTCCAAACCTCCAACTACCCACTCGTCGTTGTACCCATCGCCATTGGGTGTTATCGCTTCGGCAATGAATAGGCATCCGATTGTCGGGTCGACTGTTACAACCCGCGTCAAAGTGCAACCCAAGCTGTCCGTAACGACAACCGAATACGTGTCTTCATACAATCCTGTTGCCGTCGCTGTTGTTTGCGTTAACTCGTCGCTCCACAAGTATTCAATGGGCAGATTGCCACCAACAACGGATGCCGTTGCTGTTCCGTCCTGTTCATTCCAACACGTAACGGGCGAACTCAGCATATTGATCAACATATCCGTATCCTCCTCAGCGGAGACCACGAACGCAGTATCCTCAACACACCCGGTAGAGTCGATCGCTACGATGTTATATATCCCTTCGTACAAATTCAGTAAATCAATGCCTTGCTCGATTACGTTCCACGAGATATCACCTGTTCCGCCAACTGGAAAAATATTCACTTCCCCATCATTCATCCCAGTGCACGTTACGTCAGTCACGTTGATCAAGACTTCGATGGGGTCGGGTTCGGTGATTTCAAACTCTGTAGAATCTTGGCAACCGTTCGCATCAATAACGCTCGCTGTGTAGTCTCCGGCGCAAAGTGCTCCGAAATTAAAGTCTTCCTGACCGTTTAAAGTTAGCGCCACTGAGCCTGTTCCACCAGAGAAGTCGACCACCGCTGATCCGTCGCAATCTCCTCCGCAGACCACATTTTCCAGAAGCAACCACTCCACTACAAGAGAATCGGGCTCTTCAATTTCAGATGCGACCGTTATGATGCATCCATTGGCATCTTCCACCGTGACACCAATGGGTCCTTCATCCAAGTCTTCAATGACAAAAGGTAACATGCCCTCCACGGGCTGCACCAGCATTAAGTCTCCTGTTCCACCTATTCCCTCTACTTCGAGCAAGCCATCCGCGAAGGACGTGCATGTAATCTCAGTTGGAGTGAGAATCAACTGGATGGCATCTGGCTCAACCAACAATTGAGGATCCGAACTAACCTCACAACCCGCTTCGTCCATGACGGTCAGAACATACGTTCCGGCTCCCACGTCAAAGCAACTCTCAAAACCAAACGCGGCACCCGGCGGATCAATTTGATAACTCAAGGCACCGGTTCCACCTGTGGCGTTTTCAATGCAAATGATTCCATTGTCTTCCCCATTGCAGGTGACGTCCGTGACGACCAGATCAAAAAGAATGGAGTCAGGAGCACTGATTGAAAAAGCTTCTTGTACAACACAGCCATTGTTATCGATTGCATTCGCCAAGTAATCCCCTGCACAAAGATTTTCATCGGCGTATTCATTTTCATCCGAATCTGTCACCGCATAATCGAAGGAACCAGAGCCACCAAATGCCGCGATATTGACTTCACCATCGCACGCTTCTGCGCAAGGCAGGTCGGTTATCGTTAATTCAATGGAGACAGGATCAGGCTCAATAATCAATGCTCCTCCTTCTACTTCGCAGCCGTTCTCGTCGGTTACCAGTAAGAAATAGTCTGCCGCACCAAGGTCTGTTACTGAGAAATTAACTGTACCCTCTCCCGAAATATTGGTACCCAGGTTCGGTGAGCCTGACAGCGTGAGAATCCCTGTGCCACCTGACATGAAACCCTCAATGATTCCATCTCCGTAAGAATAGCAGGTAATGTTTTCTGAGGTCACTTCCAACTCGAGCGGGTCAATGCATGTGACGGTGATGCTCGTATCCGTTCCACACCCATTGAAATCTTCAATCTCTAAAAGCCACTCGCCGTTGCCATTGACACATTCTAAGCCAACCCATTGATTATTCCCATCTGGATACTCACCTGAACCCACATTTTCAGCCGAAAAGGCAACAATATCAAATGGACCCGTTCCACCAGAAAAATCAACTTCGATTACACTGCCGAGATCACCGGGGCAGACATTGTCTTCTAAGAGCTCCCAAGCTGCAACAAGTTCTTCTGGTTCAATAAATTCGACTAAGCCAGAAGTATCTCTGCAGGTATTGCCATCCATTATGGCCACAAAATAAGAGCCTTCCGCTATGTCTGCGAATGAATTGTTTCCAACCTGTGTGGCCACCAAACTCGTATCGGTCGCATTGTACAATTCATACGTGATTGGTGCAGCTCCGTTGACATTGACATCTATCGCCGCCAAATCACCGAAGCAATCTATTGAATTCGTCACCGCGATTTCAGCATCGGTATCCAAATAAGGCTCGCACGGATTTTCAACCACTTCAGGCCCATTGCCATCGCCATCCATGCACCACTCTTGGTAAGGTGTTTGGTTACCGTTGATGAAGACTTGGAAACAGGCGTGAAATTCGAAGGAACCGCAGGTCGTTACTTGGGCAAACTGGATGCGTAAGTCATCTCCAGCCGCAACCGGTTCAACCGTAAAAATCAACCCCGAATTCTCCTCTTCTTGGCACATGGTTGACATGTTGTAATTCGGATTGCCCAAGGCCGCTTGCTCACCGTTGGCAAAGCCCAACGTCCAAAACGTATCATAAGCAACACTGGGGAAAAAGTCGAACAAGGCTTCATTCAAGTTTCCGCCGAGAAGCACATTACCCAAGGCAGGATTGAAACATCCACAGGGAGCGTCAATATAAAAAGGAGGCGTCCCAAGCACAGCGGCATCTGAATAAATGGCACTGAGCTCGTCATCAGGATTGGTGAATTCCGCAAACAGCTTGTAGGTCACATATCCATCCAGCTCTGCGAAAAGGGGTTCCCCTCCTGCATCAAAGGTTGTGGGCGCATAAAATGCTGTATCCACCTCCCACGTAATACCTGTTATTTGGGCAAAAGATGAGGCACTTAAGAGCAAGAACCCAGTAAGCCAGGTCAGGCCATTCAGCAAGCGGCGCCGGACAGTCCCGAATTGGAACTTGAGGGGTGTGTATGGATTCACGATGTATTTCATGAATGGGGTTTCAGGGTACGCATAAGAAACAAAGCTGGTCGTCGAAACGTTGCTTTGTCTAATTGAAAGCGCAAAATAGCGGAATTCAGCTACATGAGCGCACAGAAACCCAATGAAGCGGTCAAAATCACTTCTTTCCCCACAGCTGTTTCACTTCATTCTCCGTCAAATGTCGCCATTTCCCCATGGGTAGGTCCAGATCCAGGTCCATGATTCTCACACGTTTAAGCTTCACCACCCGGTGGCCCAAAGCCTCGCACATTCGGCGGATCTGGCGATTTAGACCTTGAACTAAAATGATGCGAAATGTAGTAGGAGATAGCTGTTCGACTTTGCAGGGACGAGTCGTCGTGTCAAGAATGTGCACTCCTTTGGACATGGTAGGCAAGAATGCCTCATCATACGGGCGATTTACCGTCACGATGTACTCCTTTTCATGTCCGTGGCGTTCGCGCAAAATATGGTTAACGATTTCTCCATCGTCTGTCAAGAGAATAAGCCCTTCACTCATTTTGTCCAAACGCCCGACAGGAAAAACGCGCGTCGGATAATTCACATAATCCACAATGTTGTCCTTTTCACGCTTCTGATCAGTGGTACATACAATGCCCACAGGCTTGTGCAGAGCGAGGTAGACATGCTCTTTCTCCTCTTGGCGCTCTGCGACTTGACCATGCACCGTCACCACATCACCGGGCATCACCTTGGTTCCTTTTTCGGGAACTGCGCCATTGATTTGAACCGCTCCTTCATCAATCAACTTGTCCGCTGCGCGCCGCGAGCAATAGCCGATCATGGTAAAATACTTATTAATTCGAATGCCGCCTTCCTCGTTTTCCATGGGACAAAAATAGCGCATGCACGCAACGGTCCTCAACATCCTACCTTTGCTACTCGACAGGTTCAGTTCAATGAAAAAAGAAACCGTTTATACCCCTCGCGAAAAGGTTAGAATTGTCACCGCAGCAAGTCTGTTTGACGGACACGATGCGGCCATCAACATCATGCGGCGCATCATGCAGCGCTCGGGGTGCGAAGTCATTCATTTGGGACACGACCGAAGTGTCGACGAAGTCGTGAATTGCGCCATTCAGGAGGACGCCCAAGCCATCGCCATGACGTCTTACCAAGGAGGTCACATGGAGTACTTCAAGTACATGAAGGATCTGTTGGATGAACGCGGTGCAGGACACATCCGGATTTTTGGAGGCGGAGGGGGAACCATATTGCCGAATGAAATTAAAGAATTGCACGAACATGGCATCGAACGGATTTACCATCCAGACGACGGAAGGTCCATGGGGTTGCAGGGAATGATCAACGACCTGGTTCAGCGCAGTGACTTCAAAACAGTGGAATCCGCTGAATCCGTTGCGCAAGAATTTCAAACGCTCAATCCTGAAAACATTCAATCCATCGCTCGGTGCATCACAGCTGCCGAACTGGATCCTGAGGGGTTTCGGTCTGCATTCAGAAGCGTGCACAAAGAAATTCCGGCGGTTCCTGTTCTCGGGATTACGGGGACTGGAGGTGCAGGAAAGTCCTCCATGGTTGATGAATTGGTTCGCCGATTTTTAGCAGCTTTTCCCGACAAGCGCATTGGAATCATCAGTGTCGACCCATCTAAACGAAAAACAGGAGGCGCTTTGCTCGGTGATCGCATTCGCATGAATGCCATTAACAGCGAGCGGGTTTACATGCGATCTCTGGCTACTCGGCAATCAAACTTGGCCTTATCCAAGCATGTTTCGGAAGGATTGGACGTGCTTCGTGTTTCTGGATTTGATCTCATCATTCTTGAGACAAGCGGAATAGGGCAAAGCGATACCGAAATCATGGACCACAGCGATGTGGCCTTGTACATCATGACTCCCGAATTTGGAGCCGCAACCCAATTGGAGAAAATCGACATGCTGGATTTTGCAGATGTCGTTGCCATTAACAAAACGGACAAACGCGGCGCACTGGACGCCATTCGAGATGTCCGAAAGCAATTCAAGCGCAACCACGATTTATGGGATGCCTCCGATGCAGACTTACCCATTGTAGGCACCATCGCCTCGCAATTCAACGATCCCGGTACAAATCAGCTCTTCGGCATGCTGATGAATTTACTCACGGAACGCACCCAAGTTTCCCTATCTGTCGATGTGCCAAGCATCGCAAATTTGAGTGAGAAAGTATTTGTCATCCCGCCCAAGCGCACCCGCTATCTGAGCGAAATAGCTGAGCAAATTCGCCATTATAACGAGTGGGTCAAGCGACAAGCTGAAGTTGCGGGTCAATTGCAAGCTCTCAAGACGGCGTCAAGCCTTCTAGACGAAGGGACAGATGCATCTGTGGCGACGAAGGCCAAGGAAGTGCAGTTGGAACTCGACCCGAAAGTCCTGGAATGGCTAGAACAATGGCCTGAAATGCGCGGTCGGTATGAGGCAGACGTTTACACGTACGAGGTGCGCGGTCGTGCAATTCACGTTGACACCCACTCCAAAAGCCTCTCACATCTCAACATTCCCAAAATCGCCACCCCTTCCCTAAGTGGCTGGAAGGACCTGACAAATTGGGCTTTACAAGAAAATCTCCCCGGATATTTCCCCTACACAGCTGGTATATATCCATTCAAACGCCAGGGCGAAGATCCGGCTCGGATGTTTGCAGGAGAAGGTGGACCCGAACGCACCAACAAACGCTTTCATTATGTATCCCAAGGCATGCCCGCCAAACGGCTTTCAACGGCTTTTGACAGCGTCACCCTGTACGGACGAGATCCCCATCGACGACCCGATATTTTCGGCAAAGTAGGCAATAGCGGGGTCAGCGTCTGCAGCCTTGACGATGCCAAAAAGCTATACAGCGGATTTGATCTGTGCGATCCAAGCACCAGTGTCTCAATGACCATTAACGGTCCCGCTCCCATCATGCTGGCCTTCTTTCTAAATGCCGCCGTGGATCAGCATTGCGAAAAGTACATCCGCGAACACGGCTTAGAAACTAAAGTGGAAAACGTTCTTCGTTCGAAATGGGATGAAAAAGGTTTGGAACGGCCGATTTATGCCACAGCCCTTCCAGAAGGACACAATGGACTAGGATTGCTCTTACTCGGTTGCACGGGGGACGAAATTCTTCCCTCTGAAACCTATCAGAAGCTTAAAGAAGAAGCACTCAAGCAAGTGCGCGGCACGGTGCAGGCTGATATTCTCAAAGAAGATCAAGCACAAAACACGTGCATCTTCTCGACCGAATTCGCCTTGCGCTTGATGGGGGATGTTCAAGAATCGTTCATCCAACGATCCATCCGAAATTTTTACAGTGTATCCATTAGCGGATATCACATTGCAGAGGCCGGAGCGAACCCGATCACGCAATTGGCTTTTACTCTTTCGAATGGCTTTACTTACGTCGAGTACTATTTGAGCCGCGGCATGGACTTGAACGAATTCGGACCCAACCTGAGCTTTTTCTTTTCCAATGGCATCGATCCTGAATACGCTGTCATCGGTCGCGTCGCGAGGCGTATCTGGTCCAAAGCCATGAGAGAGAAATACGGCGGCTCTTCAAATGCTCAGAAACTCAAATACCACATTCAAACTTCAGGCCGTTCGCTCCATGCACAGGAAATAGACTTCAATGATATCCGTACAACCCTGCAAGCATTGTATGCGATTTACGATAACTGCAACTCATTGCATACCAATGCATACGATGAGGCCATTACGACGCCAACCGAACACAGTGTGCGACGTGCGATGGCCATTCAATTGATCATCAACAAGGAATTGGGCCTCACGAAAAATGAAAATCCATTGCAGGGCTCCTTTATCATTGAGGCCTTGACAGAGCTGGTCGAAGAGGCCGTGTTGTTAGAGTTCGACCGCATCACGGAGCGAGGAGGCGTCATCGGAGCCATGGAAACCATGTACCAGCGTTCTCGCATTCAGGAAGAAAGTCTGCACTATGAAACCCTGAAGCACACCGGAGAATTCCCCATCATCGGCGTCAACACGTTCCTCGCTAAGAATGGCTCACCCACTCTCACGCCTGGAGAGGTCATCCGAGCAGAGACCGGTGAAAAAGAAAGCCAGTTGGCGCAAGTCGAGCGAATGCACAGTGGCTATGCCAAAGAATCGGCACAAGCTATTGAACGCGTCAAAAAAGCGGCTGTTTCAGGTGAAAACGTATTTGAATCACTCCTAGAAAGCGCAAAGTATTGTACGCTCGGCCAATTGAGTGAAGCCTTATTTGAGGTGGGAGGCGCCTACCGAAGAAACATGTAATGGATTCAACCAAAGCGACGGCGGGAGTGGCTTGGATGCTCTTGGCCACTGTACTCTACACAGCGGCCAACCTTTGCGTCAAAGCGCTCGCTCATTTGCCTACCCAAGAGTTGGTCTTTTTACGTTCCATTGTGTCTCTGCTCCTCACGGGTGGATGGCTCTGGTGGAAGGGATATCCGCTGCTTGGTGTGAATCGTAAATGGTTGCTCATCCGAGGCATTTTTGGCACCATCGGGCTCGCAACCTTTTTTCATACGCTCCGCTTTATTCCTATTGCAAGCGCGACAGTCATCCAATACCTCTCCCCTATTTTCACGGTGCTCTTGGCACGGTATTTTGACGGCCAACGGTCTATGAGGCCCATACAATGGGCCTTCTTCGCAACGGCATTTCTAGGTGTGCTCATGGTCAAAGGATTCGACCCTCGCATCAATTGGTTTTATTTTTCGCTGGGAGTCATTAGCGCTATGGCCGCAGCTATGGCCTACCTCGCCACCATGAAATGCAGGGAAACTGATCATCCCGTGGGCGTGGTCATTTGGTTTCATTTGGTCGCCGTGCCCGTTACAGGAAGCTGGACAGCATTCACATGGGTGGCGCCTGTAGGACAAGAGTGGCTGTTAGCCTTGGCTGTAGGGTTACTGAGTGTGATTGCTCAAATTGCCATGACATTTGCACTGCATCAAGGACAGGCCAATGTCATCATGCCGTTTAAATATTTCGGTGCAGTGCTGGCTTTTGCCTTTGGCTTGCTCCTTTTCGACGAAATGCTCAGTAAATGGGCGCTTGTTGGCATCGCCATTGTCATCGCCTCCGTTACAATCAATACGATCCTCAAGCGCCGTTGGGAACAAAGAACGGGCTAAGACTTGCGTGCATTCATCGCCAGGTATGAAGCAACAAAGGCAACGGGAAGATAGCCAGCTAAATCCGTGAGGAGCATCCACTTTGGCAAGGGAATCATTGCAGCGTTCGCTGCTCCCGCAAAGAAAAAAACCACGCCCAACACCCAACCCGGAAAGGAGGCCCGCAGCAGCGGTTTACATTGAATCCACTCCCTGCTCAGCGGAGCGACAAGCATAGCCAAGAAAGCGGCCAAAGCCGTGCCCAGCCAATGCGAAACCATGACCGCCCACTTAGCGGAAGACGGAAGCTCCTGAATGTGCGACTTCATCGCTTCGGGATCGTCCATCGGAAGTAATTCCATGGACGCTTCTGGAATCAATTGTCCAGAAACATCGTGAAGCCAGAGCATCAACATACTTCCCGCACCAATCGCTATTGGATAGACTAAAATCCAACGTATGATTTTCATAGCGCACAATGCTTTAAGGGCACTGCGTGTTCCCAAATGTGTTTTTGATAAGCCGTCTGCAGGCGCTGCGTCCATTCACCCATGGAAGCATCGAGGCCAATCTGACGGCCATCGATTTCGACTACATGAGCCAATCCCCCCATGGTCCCCGTCGTAAATACCTCGTCAGCCGTATAAAATTCAGTCAACGAAACTCGCCGTTCCTCCAACGGCATATTCAGAAGTATCCCCAACTCCATCACCATCCGTCGGGTTAACCCAGGCAAACATGCTGTCGCAAGTGGAGTAATCAACCGGCCATTGCGAATGGCGAACACATTGGTCGCATTCGTTTCAGCCACAAAGCCTTCCAAATCTAACATCAGTGCATCATCCGCACCTGCCACATTGGCTTCAATCTTCGCTAGAATATTGTTCAATAAATTGGCGTGATGGATTTTTGAATCCAGGCAAGAAGGGCTGTTGCGGCGGATGGCGGAGGTCACCAACCGGATGCCTGCATTGCCATACACCATGCCTTTGTATTCAGCTAGGACGATTAAGGTAGATCCCATGGTATTCAATCGAGGATCCATCCCGCTGGTCGTTTTTTGCCCCCTCGTTAGGGTGATGCGCGCGTGAACGCCATCGCACATACCATTCGCCTCCAAGGTTTGAAATATCGCCGCGCAAACTTCTTCCCTGCTTGGGATGGATTCGAAGGCCAAAGCATGTGCCGAATCCAACAGGCGGGTAACATGCTCATCGAGTTGAAAGGCGCGCCCCTTCGAGATTCGGAGTCCCTCCCAAACCGCGTCTCCTCCTTGAACGACACTATCCAGCACACTCACCTTTGCCGCTGCCCTCGGGACCAGTCCATTGACCCAAACCATAGTGGATTCATTGCGAGGATCAGGTTGATTGAATTTTGCCATGGTTCAAATGATGGATTTCCGTTTGAGTTGATCGTATATCGGTTCTACTTCCTGAAGGAGGGGTTTAAGCGACTTGGGCAGCGTTGGATTGGAGTCAATGCTCCGCTCTTCCGCGGGCGATTCCCAGCCGGTGGAAGCATGCACGCGCTCATACCAATACTTAGCCCAAATGCCATCTTCCTCTCGAGGACCTCTCGGCCATTGGAGCATCGCTGAATCAAATAGCAGCCCCAACCAATCACAAATTGTGCGCAACGATGCCTCTGGATTGGCCACTAAAGCATCCGACTCAATGACAGCCACTGGCCACCCCGACTGCTCACAATGATTAAACCATTTCCACTGATGGTTGTACGCCAGGTCCATCGTGGTAGGCCGCTTGATATGGGCGCGGTAAGAATTCAAAACGTTTCGAGGGTCACGCACCAAAATCAGATGCTTGTGCATCTCAAAATCTGAGGTAGACCATCCTTCTAAGTGGTTTCCCATATGCTTCAAAAACACATGTTGATTCGCTCCTTCCCACTGCTTCAAAACTTCCTCACGCTTCCATGGCATGGACCGTATCACTTCTTTACGCGATGGGCGTTCAACACCCGTTTTTCGAAGGAAGTGACCAAACAAGGGCTCGTCGACTACCTTCATGTCGCTGCGTTGCGCAAAACTGTACATCAGCGCTGTACTGCAATTGCGCGGACCGGACCACAGCGAAATCACCATGAATATCCTGTTATCGAACGACGGTAACTGTGCCCGTATATGTCCGAGGTACCATCTCATGGACAGATTGTACCTCAAGACGGTACATGAATTGTCCGTCACGGACAAAATGGCCACCTGACTGGTGCTCTCCAATCCAAGGTTCTAAGGGATTGAATGATTCAAAGACTTTCTCCCCCCATCGATTGATGATCAGCAAATGATATGACTCCGTCATAAAGGACTCTCCCACAGGCAGAAAAGCATCATTGAGTCCATCGTTGTTTGGACTAAACGAATTCGGAACATAGATGGCGAATTCAATGGGGATGAAGTAGGCAACCAGTTCCTCCTGATCTTGATTGGGAAGCGTGATACTGGCCGATGTTGGACCAGGATTCGGCTCGGAGTAAGCAATTTCCCAGCGATCAAAGGCCCAATTTTCAACCGGAGCCGCCTCCGCGTTCAGCAAACCGGCAATTTCGAGTCCACCTTCCCACTCATCCGTCACAATCACGGCACCACCTTCTATTCGGACGATGCCCGTATTGGCCGGCTCTACCCGCACCTTTAAATCGGAGTGTTCGATGACATCAAAATTCGCTGTAATGGTCGCAGACTGGGTAACTGAAATGGTTCCTTCGCTCGAAGTCATGGATGGATTCACATCCGGACCCGTAGACGTCCAACCTGTAAATACGTGCCACTCGTCCAGACCAACGGCCGCCAGATCGTGACCGCCATATGACAGCAACTCAGTGGCTGGATAATCCAACAATGCCGAGCCATCAAGGTAAATTTCACCTGCTCCAGGCGGGTTAACCACGAACGTCAACTCCTGCGGATCGGCATTCGAGGCAAAGTAAGCCACCAAGGTCGCATCGCCTGTTAACGTGAAGCCCAAACTGGGATTCGAAGGGTCAGCCAGGACTATATCGCCTTCCACAACCTCCCAAAACAGGAAGATTTCACCGTATGCTTCCTCGGCCGTAAGATCCATAGGAACGCCCGCAAAATACGTAGCGTCCATAGGAACATCATACGGCCCAATTTCCACAGAATTCACTTGCACATCGCCGAGGCCATCAATGATGAGTGTGAGCGTAACAGATTCGACATCGTAGCAATCCTCAATACCACCGATTAACGTCTCTGCGCATCGTTCCTCAATGAAATCATGAATTTCCTGAACATTCGCCTCCCATTGCGGATAATTTCCGCCCCAGCGGTCCATATGACGATCCATTTCGGGTTCAATGACCATGATCATGCTGTCGAGCACAGCGTGCATGTTATCGCAGCTGAAATGGGTGTTGCTCAAGTCTGCCCACCGGTTGATGTAAGTGGCCCAGAAATCCTCGTTTTCGAGCAATGCATTGAAGATGGGAATGTGTCCTTGCCCACCCGGATTGTCCAACGATTCGGGATTGCAAGGATCAGCGTCTGATGATTGCGACGGGATACCCGTGTAATTGGCACCGTGCCCAAACGTATTGTCCATGTCCCACAGGGCATACCTCCATTTTTTTCCGCTCCCATCCGGATGACGACCACGCCACCAAGCTGTATTCCAATTTAACCAATCGGCGCAAACCGTAAACGAATTGAGCAAGACATAATCGATCAAGCTCATGGTGTTAAAGACACTCTGCACGTACTCGTAGTTGTCCGCGTTGGTCATGTCTTGACCCGTAACAAAATTGACAAACGGATTCCAATCGTTGCTGCTTCCATACTCTACCCACGTGCCTCCCCACGTTTTGATAAAATCGACAAAGTGCCGAGGTTGGTCGTAGTACTCCGTAGTGAAGTCCAAGTCATCTACCTTTTCGCGGAATTCATACACCCCCCAATACTCGCCATTCAAGTAGACAATGCAGCTCTCGTTGGTTCGCTCATCGATCTTCAAATCAGCCAAATGACTGAGCGTCTGAACGTACGCATCCCGGATATGACCGCCTCCTGAACTGGGATAGTTGTCATTGGCCGCTGCTTTGAAAATCAGGCGTTGGTAGGCATCGCGCTCTTTCACATGAAACAAGGGCTGTGTGATGGCGTAGCTGTGGCCCATTTGATCTCGCGTGATGTAGTCAAACCCTTTTTGCGGATAAGCATTGGAGTCGTTCCCGTGCTCATTTGAATCGCCAGAAGCCTCGCACCAAAAAGAACCATCCGGATGGAAAAACTCGACGTGGCAGGGCTCATCCGCTCCACCGCCCCATCCACCTGGCCAATTGCCGTCCTCTTGCTCATCGCCAGACACCGAAACAACTATGATCGTGTGCGCGTCATCTCCTGTAAAATACGAATTGGTGGTGATGTGTGAATCGGTCAACGTGCCGGAAGGATCAAAGCATCGTGCGCGGATCACGGTCGTCTGATTGACCGCAATGGGTCCGCTGTAGAGCGCACTGCCCGCGTTGGGAGCGTATCCATCCAAGGTGTAGCGAATCTCAAACCCAGCTGGTGCAGTGAGCGTTACGTTGGTTCCCCCAGGGTAGTATCCTGCATCTTCTACAAACTCCGGTGTAGGCGCATAATCGTCAAACAAATCTGCAGCGACTCCACTTCCCGGAGTGGGATTTGTGCAGACCTTCCATTGTCCCATAACTCCATCTTGATCCCGCGCCCAGCTGTGGTCAGCTTGGGTAGGCGTCCAATCTTCGTAAAAAGTATACGACTCCAACACGTTGCCGTTGGGATCGGAAAAGACGAGCGATTCACCCATGGTCTGGGTGATTTTAAAATTGGTATTCAGATTGCCTCCTACGTACAAATTTTCAGGGACCTCTCCTTCATTGGAGCAAATAACCAATAAATACCCCCCAGAATTAATCGTCGTACCTGCCGGAATTTCAAACATTTCCGGGTTGTCAGGATTGTCCGACAAAAAGTAGCCTTCTAAATCTACTTGCGAGGGACCTTCATTATAGAATTCAATGAAATCTTCGTTGTCGCCATTGACCCCTAGCGTGTAATTGGAGGCTGAAAACTCATTGATAACGACTTGAGCAGACGCACCAACTGCAGCTGCTAAAATCCAAATTACCGTCAATAATTGCTTCATCATAGTGATTGAGGTGCGACCCAAATTATTGGACATTTAAGCGTCCCGTGAAAGAAGTCGAATTTCCACTTAAGGTGTACATGTAAGAACCGCTTCGCAGACCATTTCGTTCAATGACGTGCGATGTTCCATTCACACGTTCATTGTAGACCACTCTTCCTGTAGCATCGGAAATCACCAGATGCAGGAATTCTCGAGAAGGATTTGAGAAGCGCAAGGTAGCCTGATCCCTCATTGGATTCGGGTACAACATAGGTGCAATGGCATCAATATTATCCGCTACCCCACTTGAAATAACGCATCCCTCTTCAATGACTGTCAAGGTGTTGTGGTAACTCTCATTCACTACATCGGTGATGAAGTCTATGCATACCTCCTCTTCAACGGCCGTCCAGTACAACCGCACCAATGGCACGTAGTCGTAATGCTTTGGAAAGCTCATATTGTCATAAGACAAGCCAATAACTTCCACCCCACCTGGCGCAAAGGATGGCACGATCGGATATTCAATGGGGTCGGCAATGCTTATCGCGGAAGAGATGGAAATGCCGCTCATTGAAAATTGGTAGCCTACAATCCGGTTGTTGGGATTGAGAACGTGGATGTCCATGTACTGCTGGCCCCAATTGACCGCACCGATGGTAAACTGCACCGTATCGAATGGATTGACAATGTGATTCACCGGAAAGTCGCATTTGTCGTGGTACCCCAAACTATCGGGGTGCTCGTGGAGCACATTGTAGAGTTGACACAAAGCAAGGTGCGCGGCATCGGTAACCGTGATGGCATCGTCTTGATCAATGTCCGTGCAAGGAAGGGGCTCGATGTCGTCGCCGAGGATGTGCTCTACGTACGAAACTGCATCCGCAAATTCTTGCTCACCGTTGTTATCGAGGTCGCCCATTAAGGCCGTTCCGCCGCAATCGCCGTTGCAATCGACTTGCTCGGTACCAAATGGGGTTCCTGTGCAATCGTTGAAGGGCTCGCAACCTTCCAGACTTTCCACAACAAGCTCTCCGGAGCTGCGGTCTAAATTGATACAAACCGCCGCGTGGTTGTTTTCGTAGGAGTTCTCCGATCGACCAAGCGCATCTGGAATGAAGTCATAATTCGCACGAACAACCAGGTAATAGGTTCCGTCTTGAACTTCCGTTACATCAATCCATTGACAGCTCAAACCCGCTCCGTAAATGTCTCCACAACCAGCTGATATGCCCATGTTACCGCAGCCGTATTGACCTGTGCCTCCTCCACTGCACTCCAGGTCCATCACACAGAAGCCATTTTTGAAGCCAATGGGAATTACTTGGCCTTCAATCGTAAACAAATCATATTTGGCGTAACCCTGATGATGCCAGTGGTTGTGGCAATCTCCCCACTCGAACTGATTGTTATCCGCTTGGCTTGGCACTCCGATGTAGTAATCCAGGTCACCTATATTCAGGATGTGGGTCGTAAATCGGACCAACTCGCGATCTCCATATCCATTCAGGCAACCCTCCTCGATGTAGCAATCTGATTCATTGACCTGCATCACCTCGGTCGAAAGGCTGTTCACAATGGCCTGAGCACTCACAATCAAATCCGGCCCCGTACAATCGGGGTCGCCCGGATAGACACAATCCCCGCTGTCTACTTCCGCAAGCGGATTGAAGTTGCACGCTGTGTCATCCATGCATCCTGTGGGTGGACCGACAAAGTCAAACTCCCAGTCAAAACCAGCTGCACACGGACCATCTGGATCATCCGTTCCAAGCCCCATGCGCACCCAATACGTAACACCGCCCTCGAGAAGCACTGTCAAATTCGCTTGCTCACCGCATCCCCCTTCTTCATCGTCGTAATAAATCGACCCCTCATTGGTGTCATCAAAATTGCCCATGTTGCAATAGTCATAGATCCAAAGGCGCGTGTCGCAGTCGACATCGCACGTTGAAAACAAGTACATGCCATTGGCTGATGGAGTAAATGTGTACCAGGCGTTTTCCGTGTCTTGTGCCACTACTCCATAGTCCGACTCATCCAAGACCAAGGCATCATTGCAAGTGGTCCCTGGAGCACAGTCGAAACTAATGGTCTCGCCATAGCCGTACGCATAGCCCGTCGCTATTTCAACGCTATCCTGGTAAATCCAGTACCCACCTGGAGCGTAAATGCCATCTCCGTAAGAATCAAAAATTGAGAACTGCAAGCAGGGCTCTTCGATTTCTGAATCGAAACATACAACGGCACCCTCGGATTCTCCTGAAGCAATAATTTCTCCATCATGGAGCAGTTCCCATGAAATCTCATTTGGCCAGTTGTCAGGCACAATGACAATCTCGATTTCCGTTTCATTGGCCTCACATTGTGCGGAGAGGCTCAAGGGTATCAGCATGGCTGGCAGCGCAAATAGCGCAAAAACCATCAAAACTCGTGAAGGTTCGAATCGAAGCATTGGTGGACAATTTCAGGTTTGAGGACGAAGATAACCAATCCTAAAGACAGGAACACCTTACGCCCTGAGTTGGTTGCATCATCTTGGCATGAATACCACGAATATCCCTTAATTTTGCAGCATGGCACATGAATCCTCACACGACCACGGGCATCCCAGCGAACCCGAGCAAAACGAAATCGGCGGACCCGTAATCTTCGCCATTATCCTTTTTGGACTCATAATCACCGTCATTGCCTTCCTGGCTTGACGGTCTGATTATCGCACCAGGTCCATTTCTTCGACCAGGTGCCCAGCACCGGCATAGACATCGGTAATCCAAAGGACGTACCGGATATCGACCATGATATTCCGACAGCGAGAGCCGTCGAACAGGATGTCGCTCATGGTGGATTCCCACGATCGATCAAAGTTAATGCCCACCAAATGGCCATCGCCATCAATGGTTGGAGAACCAGAGTTTCCTCCCGTCGTGTGATTCGAGCCGGTAAAACAAACAGGTAATTCTCCTTCTGAATTGGCATAAGCACCCCACTCCTCTGCGCGAAGTGCTTCAACCAAATCCAACGGGAGATCAAAGTCCGGATCGCCCGGAACATACTTTTGCAAAACCCCCTTGGCCGTGGTAAAAGGCAAATAATTCATGCCATCGTACGGCGCGGATCCTTCGACCTTTCCATACGTCAGGCGCAATGTGCTGTTCGCATCTGGAAAGAATGCTCGCTCGGGAAAGAGCATGCGCAATCCTTTCGTGTACTGACCCGTCAAGGAATCCAAACGCAAGGAGGAGGATCCGTAACCCGCAGCAACTTTCTCAAAATACGTCGACCGCAACGACTTAATCAACCTAAAAACAGGGTCTTTCTCTAGTTTCGCGAAGGACTTCTGACTGGCCTTGGCCAAGAGCGATTCGATCTCGATTTGATTATCAAAGATTGATTTTTCATAGAGTTTTTCAGCCCAGATCTCAGGATCACCCGTTGCATCTTTCATGGCTTCTGGCACAAACTCTGCCCCTACATGGTTCAAATAAGGATCGACCAATGCTGCCATAAGCGCTTCATCAACAACCGCGTCGTATTGCCGAAAATGATCCGATGTCGACGATTTCAGAGCTTCAATGGTTCCATCGAGCTCACCCGCCGCCGCCAACGATTCCCAATTTTCAATCAAGGCAGCAAAAGACCAAGCGTAATTCAACACATCCGGCCCGTAGAACAGCCATTCAATGAAAAGACTTCTCGCCAACATATAGGGCTGTCGCTCCGCATTGGCATCCTGCATCTGCGCAATGAGCTGCATGGCATTCACATCTCCGTTTTCAGCAGCACGCTCCATAAAAGCGGCCTCCAACTCCAACTTTTTTCCGATAGCATCCAGCTCCGTCAACCCACTGTTTTGGCCAATCCACTTTTTCCAAGCGTTTGCGATGGAACTTTGTTTGTCTGCATAGGCAATGCGCAAAGCTGCCGATTGGGCGCGGGCTGAGTTAACCACCGCAAGCGAAGCATCACGCATATCGATTCGAGCCGGATTCAAAGTTTCCACCACGTACTTGACTGCATCGCTCGTGAGGTATTGCTCTGTTCGGCCTGGAAAACCAAACACCATGGTGAAATCGCCCTCCTTCACCCCACCGATGTCCACTGGAAGGTGATGCTTGGGACGGTAGGGAACGTTATCAGCACTGTAGTCCGCTGGCTCATTCTCGGCATCCGCATAAATGCGAAACATGCTAAAGTCCCCAGTATGACGCGGCCAAACCCAATTATCCGTATCACCGCCAAACTTCCCTACAGCCGATGGTGGAGCACCCACCAAGCGCACATCTCGGTACGTTTTGGTCGTGATCAGGTAATGGCTGTTTCCAAAATCAAAGGCAATGACCTTGCCTTCCAATCCGTTTCCATCCGTCGCAGCCGCCACTAATTCCGCCTTGGTTATCGCCGGATCATCCGCATTCGCAATAGCCTCTGAAACGTCCACAATCCTGTCTATGAACGTCGCCACCAGATTCGAATTGGGCAATTCATCCGCTCGTGTCATCGCCCAAAATCCATCGGTCAAATAGTCACTTTCAACCGTGCTGTGGAAGGCAATTTGCCCATAACCGCAGTGATGATTCGTCAACAAAAGGCCTTCAGCACTTACCATTTCGGCCGTACACCCTCCATTGAAATCAACGATGGCGTCCTTCAAACTCCCTTCGTTGATGCTGTAAATATCCTCTGCCGACAAATGCATGCCCATGGCTTGCATATCGCCTTCAACCGCTTGCAGTAAGGTGGGAATCCACATGCCCTCCTTGGCGTAGGAGAAAAATTGAATTCCGCAAAAAATCAACAGCACCCCTGTCCGTATGATCACTCGAATCATTGTTTTTCGTTTTGTTTGAGGGGTTGAAGATAATGAGAGCCGGATTAGTTTTGTAGAATGGAATGGAAGGCAGATTTTAGATCCGATACGTTGACCCGGCCAACAGCGGCCATGTTGAATGCAATGCACGTGGCAGAAACAGGTGACGATGTATTTGCAGAAGACCCAACGACCGAGGCTTTTCAATCTCGATGCGCAGCCATGTTCGGCCACGAAGCTGCACTTTTTTGTCCTTCGGGAACCATGACCAACCAAATTGCCATCAATGTGCATGTTCGTCCCGGTGACGAGGTTATTTGCGATCGCATGGCGCATGTTTACAATTATGAAGGAGGTGGAATTGCTCGAAATTCCGGGGCCTCCGTGCGCATGGTACATGGGAACCACGGGCGGTTTACTTGGGAAGATGTTCGGTCAGAAATCAATCCATCAGACAGCCACTATGCGCGCACATCCTTGGTTTGCATCGAAGACACCTGCAACCGCGGAGGAGGGTCAGTTTGGTCATTGGATGGCATCAAAGACGTCAAGATGGGATGCCAGGAAATGGGATTGCCCTTGCATCTCGATGGCGCTCGATGTTGGAATGCCATGATTGCGCGAGCAGATGATCAACTTCCAACGGATGAGGCTTGGCGCTCCTACGGTCAATTATTTGATTCTATCTCCGTTTGCTTTTCCAAAGGCCTGGGCGCACCTGCAGGTTCAGTGCTTATCGGGTCAACCGAATTTATTGCTGAAGCGCACCGAGTGCGAAAAGTGTTTGGTGGGGGAATGCGGCAAATCGGTGTATTGACCGCCGCCTGCGATTACGCGTTGGATCACGAATTACCGCGACTCCACCAAGATCATGCACATGCTCAAATGCTTGGAAAGGCACTCGAGCCATTGAAGCACGTGGTGGCCATAGATCCCATTGAAACCAACATTGTCATTTTTGAGATTGCTCCCGGAATGACGGCATCCGAATTTGTAAAAGATGCCGAGTCCAATGGTTTGCTTTGCTTTGCTTTCGGACCCCAGCGAGTCCGCATGGTGACGCACCGCGACCTCAGCACGGAACAAATCGAAGAAACTTGCCGAGTATTAGCGTCCTCCTCGTTGAACCGTTAACTGCCGTGTAACCACCCGGTCGGCGTCTGAAAACTGCACGACGTACTGTCCTTGTGGCCATCCTGACACATCAAAAACCGGAGCGCCACCACCCGTCCACCAGGTGGTTGCGATAGGTCTCCCTGTCAAATCGTAGGCTTGTGCGTGCCAACCGCGCTCACTTGGATTGAGGTCAAGAAACACCGACTGAGCAGCAGGATTCGGATACAGTGTCGCTTGACCCAAGCCCACCTCATTGATCCCAAGGGAACAATCGTGCACGGTCAAAATCAGAGCATCCGCAAAAGAACATCCTGTTTCAGTGCTTCCATTGAGGATGATGCTGTACGTACCGGGTGCAAAGGTGCCGGGCTCGACATAGAAAAACTGGTTGGAAGATCCATCCTGCCACTCATAATCGTAGCCCAGCGGACCGTATAAAAGCAACGGCTCATCTTCGCAAATAATCGTATCATTTCCGATAAAGAAATCGCTTGCCTCCACTTCTGGAATAAACGCCGTTACGGGGTAAACGCACCCGCTCGCATCCGTTATGTCCAATTGGTAAGTTCCTGGGAACAGCATCTCAAGATCCTCTAGGTCAGAGGTGAACTCATTCGGCCCCGACCACGCAAACGTGTAGGGCGCATTCGCACCTTCCACCGTGACGTCCACTGATCCATCCGCTGCATCTTCACAGCTAGCTTCTGTTACATCGGTCTGCACAGACCACGCTGTAGGTGCCGAAATAACACGCTCAATCGAGAATGTCGTTCCGCATGCCGTCGTGATATCAGCATTGTACACGCCTGGAGCTAAATCAAAAATCCAACGGTCATCGGAACTGAAACCTCCTGGCCCCGACCAAGAGCAATCAAAATCAGAACCGCCTTCATTGACAAAGGGAAGAATGAAACCATTTGGCTCGCTGTCTTTATCCAGTGGGCATGTAACATTTCGAACCTGTGCATCAGCGGATGTCTCAAACGACTCTGAGGTGTAGACTGACACATCCGCGTCGCCTGTTTGACCTGCCCATCCATCCACTTGAATCAAGTACGTTGCATCCACTTCAAGACAACTGGTAAACATGGTAGATCGGTATCCAGCGCACCAGTCGTCATTGGATGCGACCAATTCGTAAGAATCAAAATCGCCACAATCATCCACACGGTACAAGGCCAACTGGGTATCAAAGGTCGAGCTATCCGAACAAGTCGTGATCGTCAAAGGATCTGTCGATACCGGAGTAAAAGTCAACCAGACCGAGCTGCTGACATTTCCGTCTGAACCGCACCAAGAACCCGATAAATTACACGACCCACTAGGAGCAGCAGGTGGACTGACTTCTCCAGATTGGACAGACCCCCCTCCTGATGTGACGGTAACCGAAGGACCGTCCACTTGAATCGGAGCCGCATCGCATGGAACATCGTGGTCAATGAATAAACTTTCTCCAGCAGTGAAGGTCCAGACGTTGCCATAACCAGAACCATTGAAGATACCCGAAAGCGCTCCATCCATGTGCAGATTGAATCCGCTTCCCCCATCTCCGTAACTATCTACATGGATTAAATCCAAAGTCACTCCTTCTGCTACACAAAATGGGCCTTCCATGTAAATAGCATTGTTGTCATAGGTGGATCCGCCGTTGCCGCCATTGCCGCCACCGTCGCACCCCACATTGTCTGAATTCCCGCCGCTCGCTATATAATTCTCACCGCCACATGCTTCTCCAGAAGGCGCCAATTCCCAATACATTTCATACCCCCAAGCATCCGTATCTATGACAAATTCCAGGGCTATTTCGCCCGCTTCACACTGGGCGCTGGCAGTCGTCAGAGAGAGGGAGGCACATGATAAGCTAAGCAGAGGAATTAAGTTCTTCATTATGAAATTTCTTAGAATCTGAACTTCGAAGATAAGTCAATTGGAATGCCCCGTACCAAGCCCTAATTTTGGCACTCTGAATGCGAATCCTCCTCTCTCCGTCCAAGACCATTTCATTCGATGATGCTCCTGTAACCAAGAGGGTGTCTACACCCGTCTTCTTGAGTGAAGCCGCATTACTGATGTCTAAATTAAAGTCGCTCGGAACTTCAGAAATCGCTGACCTCATGAAGGTAAATGCCGGTTTGGCTCAGACAGCGGCTTCGTACATCGCGCAATGGAGCGCCCCTTTCACCAAAGAAAACGCCAAGCCTGCTGCTGGCTGCTTCAAGGGTGCCGTATACACAGGGCTTGATGCACGTCAGTGGTCGGACGACGAACACGAATTCGCTCAAGCCCATGTGAGAATACTCTCCGGCTTGTATGGAGTCCTGCGACCGCTCGATCTAATCCAACCCTATCGCCTGGAAATGGGCTTAAGGTGGTCGGTGACGCCTCAGATTTCGAGTCTTTACGCTTTTTGGGGAGACCGTATTCAAAAAGAGGTCGAGCAAAATTGCGATGGGCTTATCATCAATTTGGCCAGCAAAGAGTACAGCAAGGCGGGTCTGTCCAAAGCCTTTGAAGGGCGTGTTATCACGCCTGAATTCAAGGAGTTGGTAGGAGACGAATACAAACCACGCATGACCTACGCCAAACAGGCGCGAGGCACCATGGCGCGGTTTATTGTTCAACATCGATTGACCCAAGCTGAAGACCTCAAAAAATTCAATGGAATGGGGTACGCGTTCACCCCACACCTGTCCCAGGCAGATCGCTGGGTTTTTACCCGAGACAGCAGCGCAGCATAAGCAAAATAATTTCACACCCATGAAGCAATTTTTCAAAGCGAGTACGCTTTACATTTTAACTATTTCGCTGGCCACATCGTGCCAAGCACAAAAACCCGATCCAGCTATGGAATCCATCAGTTATGCCCTCGGCATTCTCTTTGCAAAAAACCTACAAGACCAAGGAATGAGTGAAATCTCTTCCGATGAAATGTCGAAAGGGTTGGCCGAACAAATGAGCGGAAACGCTACCCTCACCCCCGAGCAAGCCAATGCCATGGTCGGAGAATTTTTTCAAGCTAAAAAGGAAGCTATCGGAGCCGCATACCGCACGGAATGTGAGGATTTCTTGACCGAAAATGCGAAAAATGGAGACGTCGAAGTCACAGCCTCCGGATTGCAGTACACCCATCTCACGGAAGGCAGCGGCGATGCACCAACAGCCGAATCCACCGTCACAGTGCACTACCGCGGCACACTCTTGGACGGCACTGAGTTTGACTCCTCCTACAACCGAGGCGAGCCAATTTCGTTCCCTCTCAGCGGTGTCATCAAAGGCTGGACCGAAGGTTTACAACTCATGAAGCCCGGTGGAAAGACCAAATTCTTCATACCGCAAGAATTGGCATATGGAGCCAACCCCAACCCCAACGGCCCCATTCCTCCTTTCGCGGCACTCATCTTTGAAGTGGAATTGATTTCCATTCAATAGCACCGTTTACCATCTCATTTAGAAAGCCCTGGGTTCGCCCGGGGCTTTTTGTTGGATATCAGTGAAGCAGAACGACGCTTTCCAAAGCGAAAATTCTTAGTTTGCGTAGCATGAACGCATTGATCACAAACGACGCCGTTGTCCTGGGCCTGTTGATTGCCACCTTGGCACTGGTTTTCCACAGCAGCACCCTGCCCCGCTTCAAGAAATTCTACACCATCATTCCAACGCTTTTGGTTTGTTACTTCTTACCAGCGATGTACAATTCGTTTGGATTGGTGGACGGTGAAGAATCGAATCTTTATTTTGTGGCTTCTCGCTATCTCTTGCCGGCGAGCTTAGTATTGCTGTGCCTGAGCATCGATCTCAAAGGCATCTGGAATCTGGGACCCAAAGCACTCATCATGTTTTTCGCAGCCACTGTCGGCATCGTCATCGGTGGACCTTTGGCACTATGGGCCGTGAGTTTCATTGAACCCAACGTTCTAGGAGGAGACTCACCTGAAGCCTTCTGGCGGGGCTTGTCTACGGTAGCAGGAAGTTGGATAGGCGGAGGCGCGAACCAAGCCGCTTTGAAAGAAATTTCGCACACGACCGATGATCAATTTTCAGCAATGCTCATCGTTGATGTTTTTGTTGCGAACCTGTGGATGCCCTTTCTGCTGGTGGGTGCTGGCATGAGTGCGGTGTTAGATCGAAAACTCAAGGCCGATTCATCGGCTGTGGATGAACTCAAGACGAAGGTGGAGAAATTTCAATTGGGCATTGCGCGCATCCCTTCCTTCACGGATTTGATGATCATTGGTGGCATTGCCTTTGGTTCAGTAGCAGTAGCCCATTTGTCAGCGGACTCTTTGGGGCCCGCTTTTCATACTTGGTTCGCGTCTATCCTTGAGTCCAACCCCAACAGCTTTGTTCAATATTTAAGCAGTCTGGAGCAAGGGTTCTTTTGGATTGTCGTTGTTGCGACGGGGCTTGGCATCGGACTGAGCTTCACGGGCTTGCGCAACTATGAGGGGGCCGGAGCGAGTAAATTAGGCTCCGTCTTTTTGTATGTCCTGGTGGCGACTATCGGCATGAAAATGAATGTCGTCGAACTCTACCACAACTGGGACGTGTATTGGTCCGTCATTTTGATTGGACTCATTTGGATGTTGACTCACATTGTTGTGCTTCTCACCGTCGCGAAGATCATCCGGGCACCTTTTTTCTTTGTCGCTGTGGGTTCACAAGCGAATGTTGGGGGTGCAGCAAGTGCGCCCATTGTAGCCAGTGCATTTTCTCCTGCTCTGGCTCCTGTAGGCGTCTTGTTGGCGGTCTTGGGGTATGCGGTTGGAACCGTGGGGGCCATCGTATGCATGGAGCTTATGCACGCCATATCGATGTAGGGTTGAGTTTAAACCCGCCGGGTATTGCTTGAGACTAAGTCTGATTACTGGTTGGCTTTAATCGAGCCAGTGTCCCATCAATGCCTTCTTCACTGCAAGGTACCGGGCATTCTCTTCGATTGGTTCAATCACCAGTCGTTCCCGAGCTTGCACTTCTATCCCATTGGCTTCGAGTTCCCTGACTTTCTCGGGATTGTTCGTGAGCAGTCGAATGGTCTTGACATTCAATGAATTCAGAATTTCAGCGGCCACCGCAAATGACCTCCCATCAGAGGGGTGTCCGAGCGCTTCATTGGCTTGGATGGTATCCATTCCTTCATCTTGCAGGTTGTAGGCCTTCAGCTTTTCTACCAGCCCAATGCCCCGGCCTTCTTGCCGGAGATAAATGAGAAATCCTCCTTCCATAGCAATTCGCGCAAGAGCCTGATCCAATTGGGCACCGCAATCGCAGCGTGTGGAGCCGAATACGTCACCTGTCATGCATTCACTATGAACGCGCACCAAAGGAGCACCCCCGTCCTCAAGCATCTTCGATTTTAGAAGGACATGCGGATACATCTCCTTTTCCTCACCAAATGCCATCATCGTAAAGGCCCCATAGGAGTTGGGCAGTCGCGCTTCAACAAGTTTTTTCACAGAGCAAAGGTATGAAGTGTTGGTCGTCTAGGAAGGACCAAGATGGGAACCCATAAAAAAGGCCGGTCCCAATGGAACCGGCCTCTTTATTGAATGTTCTAAACGTTCGATTACTCTTCGCACTGTGTTCCGAACACAGACAAGAAACCGAGCAAGTCAGGTGTCGCCACCAAACCATCTCCGTCCAAATCACCAGGACATGCATTGAGTTCAAACTCACATGAACCGTCGTCCGTGTTGGCCGAAGCATCATAGTTTTCAGCTGCATCATAGATGCAACCGAACACCACTGCTGTCGCACAAGAACCATCATCCTCTGTTGCATTCATATCGAATTCAGCAAAGAATGGATCCGTGCAACCAGGGATTGGGCATGTCGCTGAGCAACTGCCTGCGCAGTATGCCACAACTCCGCCTTCGGCTGCTGTGAAAATGTAGTTTCCTCCACCAGCGCCAATTGGCAATCCTGGACTCGCTTCACACTCTTCTGGTGCATTAAAGATGGATCCCCAACCAGACCAACCGTCCGCTGGTCCAGTCGCTGCAATGACGAATTCAACAACCGTTCCTTCTTCGAGCGAGAGTGTTCCAGTGAACACACCGTCCATGTCGTCATCCGCAAGGGTAACACCCCAAGCACCCCAACCGTTCCAACTTCCGTTGATCACGATGTTATCGTAATCTGCGTTCGGGAATCCAGTTGTGTTCATGTCAATCGCAAATGCGACATCGACAATAACAGGAGCATTGATTTCGGCGCATGTCAAGCATGTACCGTAGGTGTCCGCTGTTGTGCTTCCTGAATCTCCCAATCGGTTGGCATAGCTCGAACCGTCTGTAACAGGAGCGCATGTTGCACCTTCGTTGACATCGTCAATGAGGTCTTCCTGATGCGCCCAGTAATCGACCATGTACTTGTACTCAATGGTTGGACCGGGTACATCCATTGTAATCGTGTAAATACCATCGGCATCATCGTCCGACATCAAGATGTCAGCCGACCAACCCCATACTGGTCCCGTGATGTGCACGGTAGAGAATTCAACACCAGCACAATTCATGTCTACATTGAAAGTGGTGCTGTACAAGCATGACCCATCATCGGTGTTCGCTTCTGCCGAGAAATTGACTGCGCTTTCATCCGTACATCCGTATACCTCACCTTCATTGATGTCGCATGCCTCACATGATTCGAAACAAACCACATCGAGTACCATGTCAACTCCCCCCTCAACGGTAACCAAACGGTTCGTGAAACCGCCCGTTGTCAAGGTGCAAGCTGCATCTTCCTCAGGATCGAGCTGCTCGTCAGAAGCGGAATTCACAAATTTGTATTCGTGGCCACCTGCAGGCAAGATCGCTGTGTAGGTGTAGATACCATCTCCATCCGAATCATCCATAACCTCACCTGGGAAAGACCAGCCATTCAATGTTCCACCGAAAATAGTCACATCGCCTGCAACGGCAACTGTGCTCATATCCACTTGGAAAGTCACAGAAGCTTCTGACACTGATTCACATGTTCCATCTGTGCTGCACTGCCCAAAGCAAGTCGAGATTGACGTTTCACCCGCTATTGCCGGCAAGAAACGGTCGTTATAACTTGCTGGGTCACCACAAGGAAGGCCCGTTAGATTTTCTTTACATGACCAATCTCCGCACGCACCGTTTGTAAAGGTGTAATGGCTAGAAAAACCTTCGTCCAACATCATGGTAATGCTGTAGGTACCGTCCCCATCAGGGTCGGTCATCTCATTGTCTCCCGGATTGCCGAAATTTCCGCCACCTGCCAGATATACTCCCGTTTCAGCCACGGTTTCGTTGGACATATTCACATTGAAGGTTACGGCATATTCTACAACCTCAACATCACAACCTGCACACTCACTGAAGCATACCAAATCGAGAACAGCATCTTCAGTACCTACATCAAAAAATCGATTTGATCCTGTATTGCAGGCTGCAGGCACTGACTCTTCATATTCCCAACCTGGTCCATTGAGGAACTTCCACTGAAGATTAGAATTGGCAGCAACTACTTGTGTATAAGAATAAACTCCATTTCCTTGGTCCGTCATTTGACTCGAACCTGCGTCCCAGCCTTGGAAACCTCCAGCGATGAAAACACCTGCTGGGTTCGCCCCTGCCAAAGACATGTCAACTTGCCATGTCACACTTACATCCGAACAAGGGGTTCCTGCACACGCACCGCAAGAATTAAAGCAGACCGTATCCAAAACTTCATCCTCAGCTCCTACAGTAATTGTTCTGTTCACATACCCATCGATGGTGGAAGTGCAAGACTCGCCTCCACTGAATGATTCTTGAACAGCCCAGTTGTTGATCGTGTACTTATACTCATAGGTAGCTCCTTCTTCCAAATCAACGGATATCTCATAAACGCCGTCACCCATGTCAGCCATTTGGGCGCAATCACCACACCAACCATTCGCGCTGCCGCTGAAATTGACAAAACCAATCTCATCACAGTAGTCATTCATGTCGACTCGAAAGGTTACCGATGAAGTTACTGCAGCAGCAGAACAACTTCCATCTGTAGAGCATTCGCCAAAGCAAAAGTCCAACGTAGTATCTTCGGTAACTTCCGGCAGGAATCGGTCATTCCAATTTAATGCATCAGCGCAAGGAAGATTCGCTAAGTTTTCTTTGCAGCTCCAATCCGGACAATTGCCATTTAAGAATATGTAATTCCCGCTTGTACCATTTGCAAGGGAAACATCGACGCTGTAAATGCCATCGCCGTCTGCATCTAGAAGCTGATATGCATCATTCGCACCCATGATTCCTCCACCAAGGAAGACCCCCGATTCTGCGACCGTTTCATTGGCCATATTCACATTAAACGTAACGGTCGAAGTCTGTGCAGCTGCACTGAGACCGAGAACTACCGTGAATAAAATAGCAAATAAATTTTTCATTTTTCTAAAAATTTTCTACAAATGGCCTTATTCTGACATTAAGAGGGCACATTTAATCGTTCGAAATATACGCCAAATTCGTGTAACATCCACACGAGGGGAGAACAAATTGCTCCTTTAGGTGCTTGAATCCTCCCCTAAATATTAATTAACAGAGCGGTTCACCAGGACAAGTGCAAGTGCTGCAAAGCAACAACTTATGCCCGCAATGAGCATCGTAAACGCCACATCTCCATCGAAAAGCCAATCATTCAGCACATTGATTCCCCCCAATGCAGCAAGAATTTGTGGAATTACAATGAACATGTTAAAGATGCCCATGTAGATGCCCATTTGATCTTTCGGAACGGAGTTCGACAGCATGGCATAAGGCATGGATAGAATCGAACCCCAAGCGATGCCGACCAAAGCAAAGCACCACCTCAAATTCGAAGCGCTCTCAGGATTCAACAGCAGCATCCACGCGAATCCCATTCCCCCTAAAAGTAACGAAACCGCATGCACAGCGCGGCGATTGATCTGAAAGCGGCTGGTATAGAAAGCCAGAATCAAAGCGAAAGCCATGGAACTTAATCCATAGATCCCCATCGCACTCGATACTGAATTCGCAGCCTCATTGAACGCAGCATTGGCTATTTCGAAATTGGGCGCGCCCGGTGCTGGATTAGGTGAATCAAAAACGAGTTCCGTCAATGCCGGAGTGGCAAAAGACCACATGGTGAAAAACGCAAACCAACTGAAGAATTGAACCACACCGAGCTGGACCATCACCTTCGGCATCGAAATGATTGACCGGAAAATTGCGCTCAAATCCGAAATAAAGCCACGCGATTCCTTTTTTTCTCGCTCAAATCGCTCCAAGTCTTCTGGTGGGTCCTCTTCTGTCTTCCAAACCGTAACGGCAATGGTCGCAAGAAAGACCAGCGCACCGATTGCAAAAGAGTAAAACACCGAGTCTGGAATTTCTCCCGCGGGTGCCTCGTTCTCAGCCCCAAGTTGGGTGACCAGCCACGGCAAATTGGATGCGATCCACGTCCCGATGCCAATGATCAGGGTTTGCACTACGAATCCAAAATTGCGTTGGTCCTCGGGGAGCTTATCCGCTACCAGTGCCCGAAAGGGCTCCATACTGATGTTAATCGAAGCATCCAATATCCACAAAAGACCCGCAGCCATCCATAAGGCTGAACTGTACGGCATGATAAAAAGTGCCGCAGAACTCAGAATAGCGCCGATGAGAAAGTAAGGACGCCTTCTACCCCACCTTGGACTCCAGGTTCGATCACTGTAGTACCCAATAATCGGCTGAACAAGCAACCCCGTCAGAGGTGCCGCAATCCAAAGTCCTGGTAGCTCCTCTGGACTCGCTCCTAACGTTTGAAATATGCGGGACATGTTACCGCCTTGCAGAGCAAACCCAAATTGAATCCCGAGAAATCCGAAACTCATGTTCCAGATTTCCCAAAATGAAAGGTGTTTTTTGCTGTGCAGCATGGCGGTCGATTTTCAACCGAATTTACAGGTTCGTGTCAAAACAACACAATCGGAGTTATGAACAAAAAAAAGCACCGAATCCGAAGATTCGATGCTTTCCAAGTCGTGTTGACCAAAATCTTACTCTGGACAAGGGTAGCTGTACGCAGCTAGGAATTCAAGTAAATCCCCTGAACCAATCAAGCCGTTTCCATCCGCGTCGAATGGGCAATCACTCTCCCCCGCCGGCATCTCGCAACTTCCATCGTCCACGTTGGCCTCCGGATCGTAGTTCGGAGCCTCTGCGTAGGTGCAACCCAATGCATCATACACACACGAGTCGTCATCCGTCAGAGCGAGCGGGCAATAATTGCTCGCTGCCTCATCGGTGCATCCCTCAAATTCACACGAGCCATCATCGAAGGAAGCCAGTGGATTATAGTTCGAAGCGTTGGCATAAGCACAACCGCCCGCGATGCAGGAGCCGTCATCAAAATTTGCATCTGGGTCATAGTTCTCTGCATTGGGATTCGTGCACCCCGGGTACTCGCAAGATCCGTCGTCATCCGTCGCAGTTGAATCATAGTTCTGTGCTTCATCATCCATGCAACCTGGAATCTCCAGTTCATCACAGATCCCATCCCCATCGGCATCGTTCAGGCAATCTCCATTGCAGTCGTAGTACGTTTCAGCATAAACACACGAGCCGTCATCTGTGTTGGCGCTGGAATCGTAATTGCAGGCCAATGAATTGGTGCATCCTTCAAATTCGCAAGATCCATCATCGTCCGTGGCAGTCGAATCGTAGTTATCTGCCTCCGCATCAGTGCAACCCGGAATTTCCACTTCATCACATACCCCATCTCCATCTGCATCGTTGTTGCACTCGCCGTTGCAATCGAGGTATTCTTCGTCAGCGTATTCGCAATTTCCAGCATCCGCCTCCGCCTCGGGGTCATAATTGCAGGCGGCCTCATCCAAGCAACCAAAAGCCAAGTCTGGGAAGACCAATTGCTGATCCAAAGCTTGCGGATTGCTTCCGTCCTGGGCCCGGTACTGAAGGTTCACGTTCAAGGAAACTTGTCCTGAAGTTGTAAGTTGTGCAATGAGTACTTGTCCATTTTCATCTGGAAAGGCCAGCGGCTCCATGTCTGGCAGAACAAACCAACTGCCACCGAGTGAATTGTCGACCGTAAATGCCTCACCATCTTCAAATTCGTCGGCAGCTGCATCCACTCCGACAGTTGACAGATTCACGTTGCTGTTTTCCCCACCAATGGTGAACCAACTATCGTAGACCACATCGGCATCTACCAAGTCTGCAAAGGGGTTGATTTCACTGGCGAATGCCCCTCCAATTGCGTTTTGATAAAAACTTGATGTTGTGCTGATGTCCATTGGGTATCCATCCTGTGCAAAGACCGCTGTCAATTGGTCATTGGGGTTCGTGAAGTTCGCATAAACGCGGAACGTTCTCAATCCCGTTTCAGGCTCGTTTTCAGCAATCAACTCATAACTTAATCCAGCATAACTCGGCTCAGGATAATCACATGTCCCGTCATCCAAGAGTGCTTCAGGATCATAGTTGGAGGCCGCTGAATCCGTGCAACCGGTTCCGGTCACTTCCACTTGCGGGAATGTGAGCGACAAGCCTTCAATTTCAATTGATTCGTTATTCTCATCGCGAATTTGCAAGTTGATCAATGCATCCACCGTGCCGTCTGTCGTGACTTGGGCAAGCAGCACCTTACCATCCACAGGCACAGCTTGCGTTGATTGACCTGGAATGAGGAAAAGTGATCCGCCCAAGAACGTATTAACGTCCAGCGCATTTCCTGCCTCAAATTCTGGGAAGAAAGCATCAAGCCCCACCGTGTTCGATGAATCCTCTTCTCCTGGTGCAGCTCCAATCGCGCACCATGAGTCAAACTCGAGTGAAGGTACCACTAAGAAGAACGCAGGGTTGATTGCACTGGCAACGGGAGAACCTAATTCGTCTTGGTAGAATGTCGATGAAGGAATCAGCTGCCACGGTGCCGCTTCCGTTCCATATTGCGCTGTCACCTCTACTTCATCGCTGGAGAAATTGGCATACAAACGGTAGGTCGTTAAGCCATCTATTCCATCGTCGGCATACACTTCATAACTCAAAGATTCCACTAATCCGTCGAGCCATTCACACGTACCGTTGTCGGTAATGGCCTCAGGATCATAGTTGTCTGCTGTCTCAGAAGTACATCCGAACACCTCCAACTCATCGCACAAGCCATTCTCATTTAAGTCATTCACGCAAGTTCCATCACAGTTGTACAATTCATCAGGGTAGGTGCAAGAATTGTTGTTGTCCGTCGCACTTTCATCAAAATTGCACGCTGAAGCATCTTGGCATCCAGGGACTTCCAATTCATCGCACACCCCATCCCCATCGGTATCCTCCAAGCATTCTCCTTCGCAGTCGTAATAGGCTTCTGGCAGGTTTCCGTCACAATCACAGGTTCCTTCTTCGATGCCATCACCTCCACAAACACCGCATTCATCCAACGTGGCACATGTTCCATTCTCTACATTCGCCAGAGGGTTGTAATTGCATGCCGATGCATCCGTGCATCCTTCAACAATCTGCTCTCCGACACACGAACAATCAGCCGTGTACGCATCGTTCATGGTCATGGCATCGCCATCATCACAGGCATCATCTGGATAAGTGCAACTCCCGTCGTTCGCTTCGGCTGCTGCATCGTAATTGCAAGCCGATGAATCCGTGCAGCCTGTTGCAACTTCAGGGTATGTCAAAGTCAACCCCTCCGTATTGTAGCTGTTGCCTTGTTCATCGTCGTATTGAAAATTCATCACCAAAGAAATGACTCCATCCGTTGTGAGTTGAGCCACCAATACCCGGTTATCATCACCGGATATCGCATCAGCCGATCCCCCTGGAATGACGAACCATGATCCTCCGACAAAGGTGTCAATGGTAAATCCATTGCCATTGTTAAAGCCATCATAGTACGGTTCCATTCCCACTGAACCGACGCCTCCTGAGCCAGCCGTGTTTTCTGTTCCAATCGTCAACCAGCTATCAAACTCCACTTCTGGAAAGGAAGGGAAAAAAGCTGTATTGATAAATTCACCATAATTCGCCCCCAACGTGGAGTTAAAGAAACCAGTCGTGGAGAGCATACTCAAAGGAGCATTTTGATCCCCTCCAACTGTGCCGTAAACAGCGATTAATTCGTTGGTAGGCGAGTCAAACGTGGCATAAACGCGGTAAGTTGTTCCGTATTCCGATGTTGCAAATTCCTCCACCTCTATGCCCGCAGGGCCGGTCGGAACCAATTCTCCCTCGCAAGAACAATCACTTTGGTAGGCATCATTCACTGTATTTCCAAACCCATCATCGCACGCATCTCCTGGATAGACACATGATCCATCCGACGCTTCTGCCGCCTCATCATAATTGCAAGCGGCACTGTCTGTGCATCCCATGACAATTTCCATCCCTGCGCAATTGCAATCTTCGCCAATCACATCCCCACCGGTCGTTGAATCCCCATCATCGCAGGCATTCCCTATGTAGAAGCAGGAGCCATCATCGGTATTGGCTGAAGCGTCATAGTTGCATGCTGATTCTGCAAGGCATCCCAGCACCACCGCATCCCCTGTGCATTCACAGTCCGAGTTATAGGCGTCATTGATGGTATTGACATTCTCATCATCACACGAATCAAAAGGAAAGTAGCAACTTCCATCATCTGCCTCTGCCGCATCATCGTAGTTGCACGCCGTGGTGTCCATGCACCCTCCCGCTAATTCAGGAAACGTAGCGGTCAAGCCATTTTCAGTATTAGTGTTGCCATTCACATCATCGTACTGAACATTCAAAACAACGCTGACAATGCCCGTGGACGTTAGCTGGGCAACGAGTACTTTGTTGTCGTCTCCTGCAACCGCATCTCCAGAGCTACCCGGAATCACAAACCACGAGGCACCTGTGAAGGTATTGACCGTGAAGCCGTCACCGTTATTGAAGTCCGAGAGGTAAGAATCCAACCCCACCGAACTGACCCCTCCTGAACCCGTAGAATTTTCTGACCCTATCGTAAACCAACTATCGAATTCGATTTCAGGAAAAACAGCGATGAAAGCGAGATTGATGTCCTGCCCGTAATTCGCACCGAGTGGGGTGTTGTAAAAAGACGAGGTTGTCAAGAAGCTCAAGGGGGCATTTTGAGCCTCCCCAACCGTCCCGTAAATAGCTATAAGCTCGTCATCTGGAGAATCAAATGTGACGTAAACTCGGTACGTTGTGCCGAATTCTGACGTTGCATATTCTTCGTATTCTACACCCACCACACTCGCCAATGCTGGCAACGCCAGAAGGGACACCAAAAAGGTTGAAAAGAAATTTCGCATAGGAATTATGAATCGGTTAAAGACGTTCTGTGCTGGAAATCTACGATTTACATCATGGATGCGCAACTATTCTTAAAGACAACTCACGAGGTGTCTCGCAACCTGAGTAAACGATCAACGCAGCCTCTCTATCAATGCCGCTGTGCTGGCATCGTGATGGACAGTGGGCGTGGCTTCCTGCCATTCTGAAAGGATATTTTTTGCAAGAACCTTTCCCAGTTCTACGCCCCACTGATCATAGCTGCACACATTCCAGAGCAGGCCTTGCAAAAAGATCCTGTGCTCATAAAATGCGATTAACATACCAAGTGAATGCGCGTTCAATGCATCCAGTAACAGAAACGTAGACGGTCGATTGCCTTCAAATACACGGTGCGGTCCAACCCGTCTGACCTCCTCTTCTGAAGCTCCCGCAGCTCGCATTTCTTTCTCTACTTCTTCGCTGTTCCTGCCGCACATCAGCGCCTCAGCCTGTGCGACAGCATTGGCCAATAATTTTTGATGGTGCGAAGAGAACTTGGACATCGGGGCCTTGATGGCAATCAAATCCACCGGATGAACTGTCGTTCCTTGGTGCAAAAGCTGATAAAAAGCGTGTTGTCCGTTTGTACCCGCCTCGCCCCAAACCACTGGACCGGTCGGGTGTGAGACTGGTTTTCCATCTCGTCCAACGTATTTTCCGTTGGACTCCATATCCGCTTGCTGCAAGTACGCCGGAAATCGATCTAAATCTTGGGCATAGGGCAACACGACATGTGTGGGAAGTCCCAAATACTCCCGGTACCATACCCCGAGCAAGGCACTTATGAGTGGCATATTCTGCCGGGCCGATGCACCTGCGAAATGACGGTCCATTTCCCGGGCACCTTTCAGAAGCGCCCGAAACGAATCGCCTCCCACGGAACAGGCGATACTCAAGCCCACGGGGCCCCATAAACTATATCGGCCTCCAACCCAATCCTCAAATCCGAAAATATGAGCCCTTGGCACGCCAAATTCTTCAGCCGCTGGGACGTTGGTTGATACCGCTGCAAAATGATTCGAAACGGCGGCGGCTCCGAGTGCTTCAGCTATCCACTTTTTTGCCTCTTCCGCATTGGCCATGGTTTCCTGCGTCGTGAAGGTCTTGCTGACGACAACAAACAAGGTGAATTCCGGGACAATCTCACCTAAAACAGATTCCAAATGCGCCCCATCGACGTTGCTTACGAAATGGACGCGTGGACCCGCCTCTCCTTCAATGCGTAAAGCTTTGGTAACCATGAGCGGACCCAAATCAGAACCTCCGATGCCAATGTTGACTACGTCCTTGACCAGCCCCTCCGAGCGGACACCATCGGCATACGCCAACATCGCTTCGCGGGTCGCCAAAACTTTAGGCATCACAGGGGCACCTTGAACGTGGAAAGGATCATGCGCCTCACCGCGCATGGCCATATGAAGAACAGAACGTGATTCCGTTTGGTTAATAGGGGCTCCACCAAAGAGCTGCCGGATTCCACCCTGCCAATCCGCTTCCTCCGCTAATTCAAAAAGGGCTTCCATGACCGACTCATTCACCCGATGCTTCGACCAGTCCATGTACATTGGACCCACTTCCAGGTGCATATTCTGCAACCGCTCAGCGTCCGTCTCAAATAACTGCAGCATGTGCATTTGCCCCACATCTTGGGCAAGAGAGAGTAATTTCGCGTGGGCGTCAGAACTCCGCAGGTCAAAAGGTTTCAGCATGCTTAGGCCTTTTTAGGCGTTGCGGTTCACGCAATTCAAATCTTCAAAAGCCTGCTTCAATCGATCCACGAAATAGGCCTCTCCTTGCCGCAGCCAAACACGCGGGTCGTATTTCTTCTTGTTCGGAACATCTGACCCTTCCGGGTTGCCAATTTGGGTCTTGAGGTAATCCAAGTGTTCGGTCACATAGTCGCGAACTCCGCTCAAAAATGCCCACTGCATATCTGTGTCGATGTTCATCTTGATCGCACCATATGAAATGGCTTCTCGAATTTCTTCCTTGCTTGAGCCACTGCCGCCGTGAAAGACGAAATCAACCGGATTGGAATCGGTCGCATACTTCTGTTCGATGAATTTTTGGCTGTTATCCAAGATTTTCGGGGTCAGCGAAACATTGCCCGGCTTATACACTCCGTGAACATTCCCAAACGCTGCTGCAACCGTGAATTGGTCGCTAATGGCCTTCAATTCTTCGTATGCATAAGCGACTTCCTCGGGTTGGGTATACAGTTTACTGCTATCAATGTCCGTATTGTCTACCCCATCCTCTTCCCCGCCAGTCACGCCCAATTCAATTTCCAAGAACATCCCCATACCGTGCATCCGCTCAAGGTATGTTTTACATGTCGAAATATTTTCTTCAATCGGCTCCTCACTTAGGTCAATCATATGAGAACTAAACAGCGGACGTCCCGTCGCATCGAAGTGTTGCTCGCTTGCGTCCAGCAGTCCATCAATCCAAGGCAAAAGCTTTCGTGCACAATGATCGGTGTGCAATATCACGGGTACACCATAGGCCTCAGCCATGGTGTGCACATGGTGCGCCCCAGCAATCGAACCGAGCACGGCATTCTGCTGATCGTCCATTTTTAAGCCCTTTCCGGCATTGAAGACAGCTCCCCCGTTTGAAAACTGAATGATCACGGGCGAATTCAAGTCACGCGCTGTTTCCAAAACAGCGTTGATGGAATTGGTGCCAATTACATTGACAGCGGGCAGGGCATAGCCATTGCGATGAGCATCTTCGAAAACTTCTCGCACTTCTTGACCCCAAAGCACGCCTGACCTGAATTTTTGACTCATAATGTTCGATTTGGGGCACAAAACTACACCTCACCTTCGACATTACACGTCCAAACCCAGCTAATTTCTGGCTATTGGACAATCATCATTCAGTCCACGACTCAATTAACGTCAAGAGCCTTCAGCGATTGCCTTGCCCATTCTGCCGCGTCAGAATCAGGATGAAGCTCCACTACTTGCTGGTATGTTTTCTTGGCCTGCTCCCGGTCGTTCAATTCAACTTCTGCAATGAAGCCTACGAGAAAAGCACAAACAGCTCGTTTATCGAAGGTTTTGTAGTGATCATGTATATCCCTGAGTTGCGTCATCGCCTCTTCAAATTTGCCCGCCGAGCGGAGGAGATCTGCTCTGCGGAACAACATTTCAGGTGTTTCATCGTGGTCGTGACATCCGTTGGCAAAAGCTGCATACGATTGCATCAACTTGGAGCGAACATCCGATTGAACCTCTTGGGATTCGACAAACAATTGGCCTTCCAATTCACCAATCTCTCTGAGTTGTTGGTCACAATTATCCGCTTCGACCTGGCCGCATTGGGTCAACCCCAATAACATCACTCCCCCAACGAGATAGAGATACTTCATTTTCGTTTAACTGAAGGATACCGCATGCGGTAATCAGCAGGCACTTTGCCCAAACCTATATCGCGCAATTTTCCGTGCAACAACCGCCGGCGCATCGGGTTTACATGGTCTGTAATCAAGACTCCATCGAGGTGATCATTTTCGTGTTGCACAATTCGTGCAGCCAGCCCTGAAAGCCGTTCTTCGATTAATTCCCACCGTGCATTGTAGTACTCAACTGAAATACTGACTGGTCGCTCAACGGCCTCCCGAATTCCCGGAATAGAAAGACAACCTTCGTCCATCTCCGTCCGCTCTTCTGACTCATCAAAAATCACAGGGTTAATCATTACACGCTTAAAGCCTTCGCAGGATGGATCTGCCTTCTCACCTTCTCCAAATGGTGAACCATCGCAAACAAAGATGCGAATGGATTGCCCCACTTGAGGACCAGCAAGTCCGACACCATCCGCTTCGTACATGGTCTCCCACATATTCGCAATGAGCAAATCGAGTTCAGGATGATCTTGGTCGATGTCCTTGGCCTCTGTTTTCAATACCGGGTCACCGTACGCAACAATGGGTAATATCATAGGACAAATTTAGGGCATAGAATCGCCTTGAAGCCCCTACTTTTGCAACATGAAAATGCTCGACTCCATTCCCGATGCCATCCAAGCCATTCAGCAAGGTGAAGTGATCATTGTGGTTGACGATGAAGACAGGGAAAATGAAGGTGACTTTTTGGTCGCCGCTCGCCACGCCACACCGGAAGTAGTTAACTTCATGGCAACCCATGGCCGCGGACTTATTTGCGCTCCTCTGGTGGAAGAACGATGCGATGAATTGGAGCTGGAGCTCATGGTTCCGGCCAACAATGCAGCATTCGAGACACCATTCACGATTTCGGTCGATTTACTGGGAAACGGTTGCACAACAGGAATCTCCGCGCAGGATCGGGCCAAAACGATTCAAGCGCTCATCCATCCGAAAACCCAACCCGATGAGCTTGGGCGGCCTGGACACATTTTTCCACTGCGTGCTCGGAAAGGAGGTGTATTACGCCGAGCAGGACACACAGAAGCGGCCATTGACTTCTCCCGACTCGCCGGTTTTGAGCCCGCGGGTGTGATTGTAGAGATCATGAACGAGGATGGAACCATGGCCAGGCTGCCGGAATGCCGGAAATTAGCCGACAAATTCAATTTGAAATTGGTTTCCATTGCAGATTTGATCGAACATCGATTGCAAACGGAAACGTTAATTGAACGAAAGGCAGAGGCCACAATTCAAACCGCTTTTGGTCCCTTCACAGCCGTGGTATTTGAGCAAATGACCAACCAGGTTGAGCATTTGGCACTGGTCAAAGGAACATGGAATGACGGAGATGAAGTTCCTATACGCGTTCACAGCACCAGCATGCTGGGTGACGTCTTTCAAATCACGGACTTCGGAAAGGGCCCCATGCTCCATGCAGCGATGCAAAAAATGAGCGAAATTGGAAAGGGAGCCATCATCTACATCAATAAGCTGAGAGAGGGAGGTGGCCTGTTCGATGAACTTCAAGCTTATAAGACGTTCAAAGAATCGAAAACTTCTCAGCACGCACCCATGGATCGCAAGGATTACGGCATCGGCGCTCAGATCATTCGGCAACTCGGCATCCGCAATTGTCATGTTTTGACCAATGCTGATCGTTCACTCGGCCCAATCGGTTATGGTCTGACGATTACGAAAGTTTCTAAGTTGACGGTCTAAAGGCGGATTGAAGCGTAGGCAGTTGCAGAACACGAAAAAAGGAGCCAGTGCGGCTCCTTTTTCAATACAATTCTATTTTCATTTTCGCACCAAGCCACTTTAAATGCAGCTCAGGTCGCGTGCAACTCAATCCTCCGTCTGCTCTTCCGGCGCGTTAGCGTCCTTCTTATCAAACTTCTGGTACTTCTGGCGGAACTTATCAATTCGGCCTGCAGTATCCACAAATTGTGCCTTGCCCGTGTAGAAGGGGTGAGACTTATGACTTACCTCCACCTTAATCAGCGGATACTCATTCCCATCTTCCCACTTCACCGTCTCTTTGGAAGAAGCTGCAGAACGGCTAAGAAATGAATATTCGTTTGACATGTCTTTGAAGACAACCAATCGGTAATTATCGGGGTGAATTCCGGATCTCATGACTTTCTTTTAATGCCCACAAAGGTGAATGCCCAAATGGGGGCGCAAAGATAGGATAGATGAAGGGAATTTCAAACACTCGCATTTTTTAACGAATGGATGTCAATAACCAATTTGAACTTGACGTTATACCATTACATCACGCACGATGTTTGTGATGGTTTTAAGTGAGTTTAGCGCAAGCTAAGCATCAAGTGATAATTTGGTTAAGTTGGTCCTGTTCCAGAACGCTGGAACAGGACTTTTTTATTGTTCTCTTTTTCACACGCGATCCGAAAAGAATCGTGCTCATTTAAGGAGCGAACAGAGCCGATTCCCCCACACCTCGATGTTGGCAAATACACCTTTCGTCCGATTTCCAAACAGAGACAAAATGTAGCTTGCCTCTATGTCCGTTCGATTGATTTTTACGTGGAGCATTGTCGCACTGCTCGCAGTAACTTCCATTAGCTGGGTTGCGAACAACAAAAACAACCATTATGGTTTGGTCGAAGAGCACGACTTACCCCAGACCCTTGCACAAGGGGCCTCCTGCCATGTAACATGGTCCTTGGACATCCACAACACGGCCGGATTCGCCCGTTTTCAAATTCAATTCCCTGACGGCATTGAAATCGTCCCCTTGGAATCGGAAGGCGCCTCGTTCACCTTTCAAGATGGAAAAGCTAAGTTCATTTGGATGGAACTTCCTCCACAGCGAACGCTGGAACTTCACCTCACTGTTAGCGCAAATGAAAACTTTCAAGGCGGCGTAATTACCCAGTGGTTTTCGTTCATCGAAGACGGAAGCAGGAAAGATGTTGAATTTGAACCCCACCCGCTCGCTCTTGAAGCCTCTGCTCCTCCTGCTGGTGAAAATCTCGCGACCAACGCTCCCATGACCTCCGTTAAGTCACCACAGCGGAGCGTGCAGACAAGTGCCGTTGTAGCGCGGCGCACATGGAGTTCCACGAAAGCGACTTCAGGGACGATGGAAATTGAAATCACCGGTTTCGAATCCGGCCAGTTCTTGAAAATTTCCGAAACGCTTGGCGACTTGGTCGCAATACCATTGGATGATGGAGTAGCGCATATCCGAGACCAGTTTGATGGTCAATTGGTCTACATCTGGCACACCGCTCCCGAAGTTCCAAAACTCAAGGTCACCTATGAGGTAGCGGCCTCGTCTCCGCAGTCCATCCAAGGAACCGTTTCGACCATCGTGAACGGAGAAGCCTTGGAATTGCTCATCCCTCCTGCAGAAATAATCGCTCCGCCATCCGATCCGTCATCCGATCTTCCTCCGAGCGAACCAAGTCTTGCCGACATCGCATTTCGCGTTCAAGTCCTTGCCACCCATCAGCATTTGAGTGGAATGCAAGTGCAACGCGCCTATGCCTACCCAGGAGAAATAAGAAGAGAACAACACGAGGGCTGGAATAAATACACAACCGGATATTTCACAGCATACCGAGCGGCGAGAGATAAACGTGTCGAATTGCGCAAAGACCACCTATTCCCTGGTCCATTTGTCACGGCCTACAGCGGTAAGCGGCGCATCACAGTGCAAGAAGCTCTACTCATCTCACAACAAAATTGGATTCGCTAATGACTCGAATAAAATCTGATTGGAAATCTGCAATAGCTGGCTACGAAACCTATTTAACCCTTGAACGGGGGTTGAGTAAGAATTCAATCGTGGCTTACCTCCGGGATATCTCCAAATTTGAGGGCTTTTGTGTTGATCAAAAAACCATTTTAGACCCGGGAATGATGACCCGAGAGGACATTGAGCATTATCTCGGGTTCTTGTACGATGAAGGCATCGCGCGCAACAGCCAAGCTCGCATGCTCTCTGGAATTCGAAGCTTTTGCAAATATTTGCGCACAGAACAAATCTTGGAAGGCAATCCGGTCGAATTAATCGAAGCCCCTAAGCAGCAACGCAAGTTGCCAGATGTTCTGTCCGTCAACGAAGTCAACGATATCATTGGAGCAGTTGATCTCTCCCGGAGAGAGGGAGTTCGCAATCGGGCGATGCTTGAGATTCTTTACAGCTGTGGACTTCGGGTAACTGAACTCTGCGAGCTCCAGTTATCCAAAGTCGATTTCATCGACCGTGTAGTGCAAGTAATCGGCAAAGGAAACAAAGAACGAATCGTTCCCATTGGAACCACGGCGTTGGAGGCTGTAGATGATTATTTGGCTCAATACCGTTCGGAAATCATCCCCATGAAAGGCCATGAAGACGTCCTCTTTTTGGGACGTCAGGGCCGAGGACTCAGCCGTCAAATGGCTTTCACCATGCTGCGGCGTGTAGCGATTCATGCGCAGGTGCGCAAGAGCATAAGCCCACACACCTTTCGCCACAGTTTCGCGACACATTTACTCGAGGCCGGAGCTGATTTGCGCGCTGTCCAAGAGATGATGGGCCACGCTCAAATCGCAACCACAGAAATTTACACCCACCTCGATCGTCGATTTTTACGCAACCAAATCGAAAAGTTTCATCCTCGAAGTCAGGCCATTAAAAGCAAACCTGTAGGCGAAGAATGATTGGTGCAGCTCGATTGGGTCTATGGCTGCTACTTAACTGGATAATCCTCGTCACAATTGGACAGGCTTGTCCCTTCTCGGTCGACATTCCAGTCAGCGATTCCACGAAATTCCAAAAAAGTACGCAGTCCTTTATAGCGGGTAACCATCAGGACCTGCTGCTATTGGACCTGTATATTCCTCCTCAAGAGGTTGCTCCTGGATGGGGCATCATATTTCTCCATGGAGGAGGATTTAGTGCGGGCAGCCGCGACGACTCCATCCATTCTGCGTACTGCGGAGCATTGGCGACGAAAGGTGCGGCGGTTGCGAGTATGGACTATCGTCTGAGGCAAGTTGATCAGGGCTTTCATTGCGACGTCCCAATCTCAGACAAACGTGAGGCCATCCGCTGGGCTGCGGAAGATTTGGAACAAGCGCTTCTGGCTTTAAAAACCACATTTCCAAAAGGAATGGTCGTTTGCGGCACCTCCGCAGGAGCTGAGGCCGCCTTGTTTGCCGCCTTTCACCTGGAACTTCCAGAAATCAGCGGTGTCATAGGTATTGCAGGAGCAATGGAGCCACTTGCAGTCTTTCGTTCAATTCCCGTGCTTGCGTATCACGGAACGTGTGATGCCCTCGTGCCATTCTGTCAAGCCATCCACCATTATTGCCCTAGCTCCAGTCTAGGAGCACTTCACCTTATGGGAAGCGGCGCCATTGCAGCCCAACATTCACTGGTAAAACTGAATGCCATGCACTCGGCCGGACATGAAATTTCTTCCAGCCTGCTCATCGATTCCGAATTCGTTCAAGCCTCGGTGGACTTTCTTCTTGCCTTAAAATCCAGTAGCTTCCAACCTGGAATTCACGAAATACACCTATCACTTCCATGCGACTCCTTGCCAACCAATTCGCTTCCCTGCGTTACCCCTTGAGTTTGCTCCTGCTCTGCAGTAGTTTGAGCGTGTTTGTGCTGCGCGCAACCGCACAAGCAGATGAACGCGGATTCATTGTACAAGTCGGCCAACCCATGCCCGCATTTACCTTAACAGACTTGAAAGGGAATCAATATTCCAACGAATCACTTCGTGGAACGACCTACGTCCTTCAATTCACGGCCTCTTGGTGCGGTGTATGCCGAAAGGAAATGCCACATTTGGAAAAGGATGTTTGGCAAGCATTTCGCGATCGCTCCTTCACCTTGCTAGGCGTTGATTTGGATGAGCCAAAGGAAAAAGTCGCAACATTCGCCGCCTCTACTGGTGTTACCTATCCCATGGCGCCTGATTCAGAAGGTCAGGTCTTTTATTCAATTGCAGGCCCCAAGACAGGCGTCACACGCAATGTTGTCGTTGACTCTACAGGAAAAATCGTCTTTTTGACGCGCCTTTTTGATTCAGCTGAATTCGCTGAAATGATTCAACTGATTGACCGCTTGACCAAGAATTAATCAAAGAGTCGGAGCAATTTTCGACCTCCAAGAGGCCACTGCCGATTGCAACATGGTCTCCGGCGCTGCCACATCCACCGACGGCAAGCCCAAATGATGAAAAACTTGATTCAATACGTCCTCCCGGCGTTCAGCCAAAACGGCAGGAGCATGTGTCTGCTTGGATAATTTGAAGCCCTGCGCATCATACGCCAAACCCAGGTGATGGTATCGAATGACTGGACCTTGGAACTCCGTTTGCAGATACAGATGCGCAACGGTCGCCTCTTTTAAATCTTCTCCGCGCACAACGTGTGTCACGCCCATGTGCATATCGTCGACGACGTTGGCCAGGTGATAGCTAAACAAGCCATGAGCATTGCGTAAAACAACATCTCCGATGGCCTCCTTCACGCGGAATTTGCACGGCCCCAAACCGACATCCACCCACTCAACCTGTTCATCCTTCGCCCTTAAACGGACCAGTCGCGCCTCCACCTCTGTTCGATCACGGCAGGTTCCGGGATAAATAGACTGACCGGTCAAGTCTTTCCGGGTGCATTGACAAAAATAGGTTTGGCCGCTCTGCTGCAATTTGCTCAACGCATCTTCATAAGCTTCGTTTCGCATCGATTGATAGACAACCTCACCATCCCAGTGCAGGCCATACGCTTCGAGCGTCCGCAAAATCGAATCGATGGCTCGGGGTTCGACACGCGGCGGGTCCAGGTCGTCCATTCTCAGAATCCAACGTCCGTTATGCGCCTTGGCATCCAACCAGGAGCCCACTGCCGCGACCATGGAGCCGAAATGCAAAGGACCCGATGGCGTGGGGGCAAATCGACCGACGTAATTAGTCACGAACCAATTTTCTGTATTTCACACGTTGCGGTCCCTCATTGCCCAACCGTTTCTTTCTGTTCTCCTCATACTCGCTGTAGGTTCCCTCAAACCAGTACACCTGAGAATCACCTTCAAACGCCAAGATGTGGGTGCAAATCCGATCCAAGAAATACCGGTCGTGGGAAATGACAACCGCGCATCCAGCAAAAGATTCGATTCCCTCCTCAAGTGCACGCAAGGTGTCCACGTCAATGTCGTTCGTGGGCTCGTCCAACAGCAGAACGTTTGCCTCCGTTTTGAGGGTCATAGCCAAATGCAGTCGGTTTCGCTCACCACCTGATAGCACACCGCATTTCTTTTGTTGATCCCCTCCATTGAAGTTGAATCGTGAAACGTAAGCCCGGCTGTTGAACAACTTCCCACCGATTTCCAACTGTTCATTTCCACCGCTGATTACTTGCCAAACCGTTTTGTCGGGGTCGATGTCTGCGTGGCGCTGATCAACATACCCGATTTCGACCGTTTCTCCGACTTTGAACCCCCCACCGTCCGGTTGTTCTTCTCCCATGATCATGCGAAACAGCGTGGTCTTGCCCGCTCCGTTAGGGCCTATTACACCCACAATGCCCGCAGGTGGTAAATTAAAACTGAGGTTCTCGATCAGCAAACGATCACCAAATGCCTTTTGAAGGGTCGTCGCTTCAATAACCGAATTGCCCAAACGTGGCCCGTTTGGAATCGGAATAGTCAACCGAGCATCTTTCTCATTGGTGCCCTCTGCGAGCATTTGCTCGTAATTGTTGACCCGCGCTTTGTTTTTGACGCGTCGTCCTTTGGGGGATTGCCTGACCCATTCCAACTCTCGTTCCAACTCTCTCCTGCGCTTGGACTCCTGCTTTTCCTCTCGGGCGAGTCGCTTTGATTTTTGCTCCAACCACGAAGCATAATTTCCTTCGTAAGGAATGCCCTCTCCTCGATCCAACTCCAAAATCCACTTGGCGACATTGTCCAAGAAATACCGATCGTGCGTCACACACAACACCGTGCCGGGGTATTGCTCTAAATGCTGCTCCAACCAGTCAATGGATTCTGCATCAAGGTGGTTGGTCGGCTCGTCCAGCAGCAGGACGTCGGGCTGCTGCAGCAGCAGACGGCACAGCGCAACACGCCTGCGTTCTCCCCCTGACAGCTTTTCTATTTTTTCATCATCCGGTGGACATCGCAATGCATCCATCGCAATGCTCAATTTCGTGTCCAATTCCCATGCATTCAACGCATCGATGCGGTCTTGAACTTCTGCCTGGCGGTTGATGAGCGCCTCCATCTTATCGGGATTGTTCAGGATTTCTTCGTCCATGAACCTGGCATTGATCTCTTCGTATTCCTTAAGCACATTGACGATTTCTGCCGTGCCCTCTTCCACAATCTCACGGACCGTTTTGCTCTCATCGAGCTGTGGTTCTTGCGACAAATAACCTACAGAAATGCCTGGAGACCAGGTTACATCACCTGTAAAGGACTCATCCAAGCCGGCTATGATGCGCATGACGGTGGATTTACCAGCGCCGTTGGCCCCCAAAATTCCAATTTTTGCTCCATGGTAAAAACCGAGCGTTACATCTCTCAGGATGTGTTTTCCAGCAGGGGTCACCTTATTGACCTTGTGCATGCTGAAGATGACCTTTTTATCGTCTGACATTTTCGAAACTTGAATTCATTGCAATATTAACCATACACCTTTACCCACGGCTTATGCCCGGGTCAATTCGATCAACGTGATTTCAGGTGGCATGCCCACTCTCCCATGAAATCCCAAAACACCAAACCCCCGATTGATGTGCAGGTGTTGCCCCTCTTCTTCGTACAGCCCGGCCCACCGCTTGTATCGCCATTTGCTCGGAGACCACTTGATCCCCAGCCAGGGAATCTCAATCCCAAATTGCATGCCGTGGGTATGTCCACTCAAGGTCAATTCAATCGGCGCTTGGCCTTGCATCACCTGCTGCTCCCAATGCGTCGGATCGTGGCTCATCAAAACGGTTGGCAACGACTCACAACCGCTCCCCTCCATGGCTTTCGCCAAATCACCAGACTTTCGAAAACCGCGCCCCCAATTTTCTACACCAAGCAAAACCAACGATGAACCTCCCCGACTGAGTTTGACGTTTTCATTCCGCAGGAGTCGAAACCCCATTTCACCATGAATTTCATAAAGCCTTTGGCGGCTCGCTTCGCGCTCCTCCTCTTCAAACGGACCATAATCCGCGTAATCGTGGTTGCCCATGATGGAGAACTTACCCAATGGTGCCTGCAGTTTGGAAAAAGCAGGAATCCAAGGCTCTGCCTCATCCGCATGGGAATTGACTAAATCTCCCGTGAACAAAATTAAATCGGGATGGAGATCTTGTATGCCATTCAACGCATCCAACACCGGCTGGGGCGTATTGATAAAACTTCCGAGATGAGCGTCGCTCAGCTGGACGACACGCAGACCTTCGAATTCTTTCGGCAGCCCCTGAATGGGCACCCGAACATGCTCTGTTCGGTACGCATATTTCCCCCAAGTCACCCCATACAAAAACCCCGCAAAGGTGAATCCCGAAAGCGCAAGTCCGGTTTCCGTCAAAAAAGATTTGCGGGACATCGGACGAGCAGAACCTGTTGCCCTCGCTCCCATGCGGGCGAGCAGACCTCGAATTAATTCGAGGATTTCAAAGGCGGCCATGAACATCTTAGGAACGAAAACCGTGAAAAAGGAAATGGACAAAATCGACAACAAGCGCGGGTGCGTTACTCGCCATGTCGGCCACATGAATCCATTGATAATGAATCCCACCCAAATCAATGCGACGGCACCGATCCAAAACCGCCTTATTCGCCACCAATTTGGGTGTTGGTTGTATTTCCGACTGAGCAATCGGAAGGCCAAGATTTCAATCACTGTCAATAGCGTTGCCATAAACAAGAACATAAAAATCATTCGGCTAATGGACGGCATATCGGATGCTTGAGGTTTATTGGAGCGGTGCAAAATTAGGGCACCACTTGGGCTTTCACCACTCGGTTTGTTCCAATGTTTTACAATTCTACCATTAAGGCAGCAGTCCAATCGCTTGCACTCGCTCGGACTGAAAGTGGCCGGAGTCTATGATTTCCAACCATCGCAATGGAATCGATTTCTGCATGACCCTGAATTTCTCCATAATCGTGTGTTGCGACAAGAACCCCAACTCCCTTGGATGCAGCGGCCGTCAATTCTCGCCAAAGTGCCAAGCGGGCAGGCACATCCAAAAATGCGGTTGGTTCATCCAATAGAATCCAATCTGTGCCCTGAAGCAAGGCCCGAATGAACATGACCCGCTGCGCTTCACCGTCACTTAATTCCTGCAACCTGCGTTTCCACCATGATGGGTCACCTGCAGCCTGGAGCATGGAGCGGTTCCGCTCTTCATCACCAGAGGCTAATGCCAGCACTTCGTGCACGCGTAGTTCACTCGTTCGAGGAGGGACACTGCTCACAAAAGCGACTCGTTGTGCTCGTTCATTGGCAGGGAGGTCGTGCAAGGAAGTGGCGTTGAGTTGGACCGAACCTGACAATGGGGCCTGCAATCCTGCGAGGGTGCGAATGAGTGTGCTCTTACCTGCTCCATTTCGGCCAATGATCACATGAAGCCCCTTGGATGGAAATTGATGATTCACATGCGCCAATACCGGAGGACGTCCCTTGTACCCTGCCGACAAGTCATCCAAAATCAGCGGTTCATTGTGTGATACGCTCATACTGCCGATTTTGTTTTGGTCACTAAAACCCACACAACCATGGGGCCTCCGATTAAAGAGAGTACCGCATTAAGTGGCCATCCATGCTCCATTCCGAGCATTCCTTTCACCCCCCAATCTGCCAATAAGGCTAAATTAGCCCCAACTATTGCTGTCAACGGAATCAACACAGCATGCCGTCGCTCCCGCGTTAATAATCGCACCAAATGAGGGGTCGCTAATCCCAAAAATGCCACCGGACCGCACACCGCCGTGATCCCTCCGGTAAGTAACCCGCTCATCCAAACAATCGCCCAGCGGAACCTTCGATCGTTCACTCCCATGCTACGTGCAGTCAATGCACCAAGGGTCCAAGCGTCCAGGTCTCTTCTCATCATCCAAGCGCCCAACAAAGCGCCGCATGTCAGGATTCCAAGCGACCAAGCTGCCTCAACCGTTCCTTGTCCAAAGGTGCCCATCCCCCAGAATACGAATTGCTGCAATGCCGCTTGATCCGCCTCGGCCTGCAAAACCGTAATGAGTGCGCCCAAGACGTAGTTGAGCATCAGGCCAAAAATCAACAAAGACGCTGCCCCACGGAAGCGATTCGCCACGAACAAGATCAGCACTAAGGCTGCTCCGCTTCCCAATACTGCGGCGGCCGTTGTAGCCATCCAACCACCTGCCATCCCTGCTAAAACAACAAGCGCCACCCCCATCCCCGCGCCAGAACTTACACCAAGGACAGAAGGACCGGCGAGCGGGTTGCCAAACCACGTCTGTAGAAGCAATCCGCAGAGACTTAATCCCGCTCCAGCGGCCATTGCAATCGCCGTCCGTGGCATTCTCACATCCCACAGGATGAGCTTATGCATGGATTCCATCGGCGCTCCATCCAAAAACCAAGAACGCCAAGGCAACGGCACCGTCCCCCATGCCAAATGGCTGAAAACAAGCAGCGTGAGGAGGACAAAACTGCCCAACCAAATCATTCCATTTACTCTTGAATCCATCGGAAACAGGCTTTCGTTCTAGACTCACTTAACCCAGCAGTTCCAAGAACGTGTTCATTGGGGCCGTAGAATAGTTCTCGCAAATTGCGCAGCAAGGCATCAGGATGTGCTACCCACCAGCCGAAGTAATCACACTCTGCCGTATTGGCGACAAACACCCGTCCAGAAGCGGGGATGAGAAATGCGTTTTGAGGATTTTGTGCTACCAAATCCGCTCTGGTAATTGCATCCGTGTTTGACTGAAACATGACCACACCCCATGCATCTGCTCGCCCACTCAACTCGATGATTTTCTCCAGGGATACATTGATGTTTTCGGGACTCTTCTGATCTGCAAAGACATACCGAGCACCCGCATCTTTTAAAATATGAGCGATAAAACTAGTCCCGCTGGGTGCCGTCCATTTTCCTTGGTCCACACTTCCGGTAAATACCCGCAAGGAATCGGAGGTTGGCAGGGGCTCCTGTTGAATTTGCTGGTACCGCTCCGTGATTTCATCGAATGCCTCATTCGCTCGTTCCAAGGCTTGATCGTCCACCATCCACGCGAAAACCTTCATCCATTCAGCCCTGCCCAACGAAGTTCGCTCTGCATACTCCAATATGGGCACCACAGGAAGCGACTCAGCCCATTCTTCCCCTTGAAGAGGGTTGCCGTATGGATAGATGCAAAAAGCCCTGAATGAAGAAGCAATCATCGCCTCGTGATTCCATTCTGGATTGCCTCCAAAATCGACTGTTTCCCCATCACGCATCCGCTTATTCGCTGCTTCAGATTCTACATATTGGAGAAAACCGCCGCCTTTCCACTGGCTCAAGCTAGCATCCCAAGGTTCCATCAGCGCTACGTGGGTGGAGCTCAATGTTGTCAGGCCTTGTTCTAATCCCAGCACAACCACTGCACCGGGCACAAATGCCTCGTCGTTTTGCCAGTGCACACTGTCTCGATAAACCGTAACGGAAACTGCTTTCTTATCGCCATCCAATATTTCGAGGCATGTTGCTTCCGCATCTGGCCCACCACCGCATGTTCTCCACCTGAAACCTTCTGCATATACCGGCATGATCAGGTCCCCCTTTTGCAATCTTTCATCAAGCTTATCGGGTGCACTGCACCCCATGAGCAATCCCATCGTGACACCGACTGTCCCGATCATCAAAAGACCGCTTTTTTCGAATTGCATTTAACAAAGGTACTTCTCCTATTAACTTTACCGTATGCCCCAATCTGTAACACCCCGAGAACTGGAGTTGAATCGCAACGAAGATGCAATGCGCCTCGCATGGGCTCCCATTCGGGACCGAATCGAAATTGCCGCTCAAGGAGGCGGTGCCAAGCGCATCGAAAAAGAACACGCTAAAGGGAAACGAACCGCACGGGAACGACTCGCCTTGCTCTTTGATGAAGGAACAAAGCCTATTGAAGTGGGCGGTCTAGCTGGTGAAGGCATGTACGCGGAACACGGTGGGTGTCCGGCCGGTGGAGTCGTTGTTCAAATCGGACACGTCCAAAAGCGGTTGGTTGTTGCCGTCGCCAATGACGCAACGGTTAAAGCCGGTGCATGGTTTCCCATCACGGGCAAAAAGAACTTGCGCGCGCAGGAAATCGCCATGGAGAATCGCATCCCGATCATTTATCTCGTTGACAGTGCTGGCGTATTCCTGCCATTGCAAAGCGAGATCTTTCCCGACAAGGAGCACTTTGGTCGCATGTTTCGAAACAATGCGCGCATGAGCGCTATGGGCATTCCCCAAATTGCAGCTGTCATGGGATCGTGCGTAGCAGGAGGGGCCTACCTGCCCATCATGAGCGATGAGGCCCTGATCGTCAAAGGAACGGGATCTATTTTTCTGGCTGGCAGCTATTTGGTCAAAGCTGCAATCGGTGAGGACATTGACAACGAAACCTTGGGTGGAGCGGATACCCACAGCAGCATCAGTGGCGTAGTCGACTACGCGTGCGAGAATGATGAAGAGGCGCTGGCCACAATCCGGCGCCTTGTGGGCCATTTGAAGGCGCCTGACACGCTTGCAGGTTTTCGGCGCGAAAAAGCCCTCAACCCTTCAGGCGATTCCATCTGTGGGATTCTGCCCGCAGAGCGCACACAGCCCTATGAAGCCCGTGCACTGATCGAGGCCTTGGTCGACGAGGACAGCTATACAGAATACAAGAAGGACTACGGAAAAACGATCCTCACGGGCTATGCCAGAATTGACGGGTGGAGTGTAGGAATTGTCGCCAATCAACGAAAGTTGGTCAAGTCAAAAAAAGACGGCATGCAATTTGGCGGCGTCATTTATTCAGACAGTGCGGACAAGGCCGCGCGGTTCATCATGAACTGCAATCAAAAAGGAGTTCCGCTTGTTTTTTTACAGGACGTGACGGGGTTCATGGTCGGATCCAGAAGTGAGCACGGAGGAATTATCAAAGACGGCGCCAAAATGGTCAACGCCGTAGCAAACTCCACCGTTCCCAAATTCACAGTTGTCGTTGGAAATAGTTATGGCGCGGGAAACTATGCCATGTGTGGAAAGGCGTATGACCCCCGCCTTATCGTCGCCTGGCCCAGTGCTAAAATCGCGGTGATGGGGGGAGATCAAGCTGCCAATGTGTTGCAACAAATCGAAGTTTCACGGCTGAAAAAAGCCGGGGCAAAGCCAGACAAAGACGAACAGGCGGAGTTGTTTGACACCTTAGCCGCCCGCTACGAGGAGCAAACTTCGCCGGTCTATGCCGCGGCGCGATTGTGGGTGGATGCCATCATTGATCCTGTTGATACGAGGCACTGGATTAGCACGGGCATCGAAGCCGCGAATCATGCGCCAATCGAAGCCTTTAGCACGGGGGTGATCCAGACTTGAGCTTATTGATCGCGTTCCAATCCTTGCAACGCTGAGAGCATCGCTTGAAACAAAGGTTTTCGTTCATCACCTGGCTCTTCATCCAAGGCACCACGAACGAGCAAAATAGAGTCAAGTAGGATGTTCTCGTCATCAGCGCGTTCCAATTCTTCAACCCACGTCAATGCCTCCATTGCACAAGCAAAGTCTCCATCTACGGCATTGGATACCACAGCCCTCAAATCATCCTCTGATTGAAATCCACAACTCCAGAGAAAGCGGATAATATCAGCACGAAGCGATTCAAATTCCGGGTCTTCTAACGCGTCAGAAAGCACAGAAGCAGCTTCAGATATTTTCAAGGATCCGAGCATTTCACCAATTTCGTTTCGCACATCCTCCTCCGGACGATCTCGATAGGCTTCGAGGAGCGGGCGCACCCATTCCAATGTGCCGCGTTCACGCGCCTCCTCAATGGACTGCAGCGCCATCTCTTTTTTTTCTGAGAACAAACCGTTAATTCCGCTCATGGTGCAAAAATACGTTACTGAAGCGCCTTCATTTCACTCCATGCCATTGCAAATTCAGTCAAAATGATCGCTGTAGCTCCCCAAATGACATCTCCGTTCCAATGGTAGGCTGGTAAGGAAGCTTTTACACCGGGCTGAAATTCTATCGATGTGGACTGCAATGCGTCTGCTTCCAGCAGCACATTGACGGGAATAGTCAACACTCCTGCAACTTCTTTCTGATCGACTCGCCAATTCGGCTCGTCTTGAAGGACGGCAATAAATGTTGATACAGCGAAGCGGCTTGGTGGAATGTAACGGTCGGAAAGCCCCGCCACCAGCAAATCCGGTTGCAATTCCACTCCCATTTCTTCTCGAAACTCGCGAATGGCAGTCTCCAAGCGCGACCCGTCTTGCGGCTCAACCTCCCCCCCTGGTATGGAAACTTGGCCACTGTGAACACCTGGATATTCCGTGCGTTTCATCAATGAAATACACCAAGTACCCTCTCTAGGAAACACCGGAAGTGCGACCGAAGCCAGACGAATCTTTTGCCCAGAACGAATCGCATCTTCTGGAGTCGGCCGATCAAAAGGCATGCGCTCATCCGCAAGCTTGCTGAAAGAATCCCCCTTTTCTATCAGAACCTTCCTCAACAACTCAGCAATTTTTACGTTTACCGCTTCCATCCAACAAAAGTCTGACTTTCTCACCAAAGGCCCATAAATTCGTTCAGTCGCTCTGCACCATGAACAGCTCCCCCAAAATCATCCAACTCGATTCGACCATCTCCTTTCCTCCAGTGGAAGAAGCTTGGGAGGGACTGTTGGCCATCGGTGGTGATTTACAGGAAGCCCGGCTAATCGCAGCCTATGAATCCGGCATTTTTCCTTGGTATGGCGAAAACGATCCCATCCTTTGGTGGGCGCCTGAAACACGCTCGGTTTTGGACTTGGACGACCTGCATATTTCGAAAAGCATGCGAAATATCTTGAATCAACAAAAATTCGAGCTTCGCATTGATACCGCCTTTGATGAAGTCATTCGACAGTGCGCTGACGTGCGCAAGAACTCGGAAGGCACATGGATTTCCAAGGACATCATCCAAGCGTACTCCCGGCTTCATAAACTAGGTTTGGCCCACTCCTTTGAATGCTGGAGAAACGGAGGCTTAGTCGGAGGCCTATACGGAATCAGCATTGGCCGCATGTTCTTTGGAGAAAGTATGTTTTCGCTCGAGAGCAATGCATCCAAGGTTGCCTTTATCCACCTTGTGCACTGGGCCAAAGCACGAGGTTTTGGTCCTATCGATTGTCAGATCAGCAATCCTCACTTAAAATCCTTAGGAGCCAAGGAAATCTCGCGAGAAGCTTACATGAAATTGCTCAGAACGCACTTAGCTGGAGGGAAGACCGTGCGATCCCCATGGACGACCGAATCGACTTAAACGACTGATTCATGGTGGTTTAGACCTGTTAATTCACAAGAAATTAACATTCCGCTGAATACCGTTAACAAATCGTTCATATTTCCTTTCTCTTCTCGACTGCATTGCACACGGTGCCGTCTAATTTGCGGCTGTTCGTAACGTAGATCACAGCATGAACGCACAACTTAGAATCGCCTCCCTAACCTACACCAAATCAAAGCACCATGGATAAGTACGATTATATGATCCTGGATATCATCCAAACGTATAAGCAAGAACAACAATCTCACATCCGCCTCGCGGTGTTGGAGCGAAACTTCTGGAAGCGAATCGAAGCAGACACGGATTTGAGTGTTGGGCAAGCACGAATTGGTGAGCGCATTACCAACCTATACCTGGATGGCATGCTCCAGAATAAAAATGGATATACGCTTACGAAAAAAGGACGCGAACAACTCGCATTTGCTCCCTGGAAGCAGAACGAAGTTGCTTAGGAATTAAACCCCTTCGTTTGAATGCATTTCAAACTTCATTGCATTAAAAAAGCCGGGTTTCCCCGGCTTTTTTAATGCAATAGAAGTTAAGCGCTTGCGCTTACTCCTCTAAAATTTCGAGTCCGGGGTATTTCTCCTTCCAAAACGCCAATTTCTCCTGATCACGCACCGTAATGACAGTTCTTCGATCCAGTCGTACTTTGATATTCGGCTGAAGTTCTTTTTCTCGCTTTTTACGGGCCATTCTTCGGTTTGTTAGTGCGCTGCACACGCGTTTCAGTATCTCAACAACGAAAGAACACAAAAACTCGGCAAATAGTTGTCACTGTGCAAAAAGATTCCCTCTTTGTTAAGGAATTTTATCTAAAAGACAAGAATTCGCCTTCTAAACGTCACGATTTCGCAACTTGTGTAGCAAAATACTGAATGTACATGTAGCAAAGGACAGGAAGCACCAAGGCAACTGCAAAGCCAAAACCATCGGCCAAAGCACCTACAGCGGGTGGAATGAATGCCCCCCCGACAATAGCCGTGCAAAGGATTCCGCTGCCTAATGGTTTCAGGTCTCCCAACTCACCAATCCCCAGAGTGAAAATAGTCGGGAACATGATGCTATTGAAGAATCCAACACCGATCAAAGCTAAAATCGCTGTTACACCACTCGTCACCATGCTCAGAATAATCAATGACACAGCACCAAGAGCAAAAAAGCCTAACAAGCGCTGCGGCGCCAGCTTCTGCATAATAATCGAACCGATAAACCGGCCAATCATAGCTCCTCCCCAATAAAACGTCAGAAGTGCTCCGATGAGCCCCTTCGCGTCCATCCCCTCCAGTGTCTTGCCGCTTATGGATGCTGCAACCGCTGCCATGGACGAAAGCCATGAGGTTTCTCGAATGACCGATTCCACTCCCAATTCTAAACCGTATCCAACCATATACGAACCGATGGCGACTTCAGCACCTACGTACACGAAAATGCCGAGCGCTCCATATCGGAGTGTCTTGTTCGCCCACGCCTTGGCCAAGCCACCTCCCACACTACCACCCAAAATTCGGGGAAGTTTACTGACACCAATGAGCACAGCAAGCAGCAAAAAACCCAATGCCAAAGAGACGAAAGGACCCTGAACTGCCGCCGCCTCCGCTAATCTATACGACTCCATTTCTCCAACGGACAAGCCCACCTGTTCCTTGGTCGAGAGGATTTCATCGCTCAACAGAAAACTAGCCGCCACGACTGGAGCGATGGTTGTTCCAAGCGAATTGAATGCTTGGGCCAGATTCAATCGACTCGAAGCTTTCTCAGGATCGCCCAGCACGGAGATGTAAGGATTTGCAGCCACTTGCAACAAAGTAATTCCTCCTGCTACGACGAAGAGAGCAAGCAAAAACAAGCCGTAGGTTCGGGTCGCTGCAGCGGGATAGAACAAAAGGCAACCCATGGCGGCAAGGCTCAACCCAACCAAAATTCCCCGTTTGTATCCAATGCGCTCTATAAGGTTACCACCTGGAATACTCAATAAGCCATAAGCAGCGAACCAAGCAAATTGAACGAGACCCGCTTGGAGTAAGGTCAATTCAAAAACGTCTTTCAAACGAGGAACCAAAGCATCCACCATGACCGTGATGAATCCCCACATAAAGAACAACGTCGTAACCACGATAAATGGTCCTCGGAAAGAATTAGAACTAGATTTCATGGTCGCAAAGAAACAGCATTATCGAACACTGTGGCAGAAGAAGTCTTTTTGACAGCCAACGGCTTGACTCAATGAAAGGTTGATCTGGGCATTGATTTAAATTGACTTTTCAAGCTTGATTTCCTAGGTTTGCCCATTCAAAAACCAATCCTTCTCTCGATGAAAACGTCAACGACCCTCACAATTCTAGGCGCGTACAATGCGCTCATGGGCATCATCATGCTTTTTGCACCTGATTCAATGGCCATGCAAATGGTAGGCGAAACACGTGCAACCGAATCTCCTGAACTGCTTGAAATGGCAACCATGTTTCACTATGGACTTTCTCCTGCACTCTTGATGCTTGGTCTCACACTGATCTTGATTCGGTCTTGCTCAATGAATACTGCAAAGAATGCCCTCATCGCCTACATTATCGGCACGGGTGTTTTGTTGGCCTTGTTCTTTACCGTATTTAGCAATTCCACAGTGATGAACTTCAGCACTGAAATGGCCGTTCCCGACATGCTTGCCATTGCGCTGGCTGTTTTCGGTTTAGTCAAGGCCAAATAAATCCACCAACCATTCGCAAAAAGACCGCTTTGAAAGCGGTCTTTTTTTTGCTCAAACAAATCTCGAACTTGAATTCACCCAAAGTATCCAACCAAAAGACTCCTTAATGAATCATTCGTACTATCGCATCAATTGAAGCGTGCCAGAATACTCCTCCGCATCGGTGTTAAATCCTTTCAAGCGAATCAGCCAATTGTAGATGCCATTTTCAGCATAATGCGTCCCTCCTTGCACATCCCCAACCCATACATCCTCTAAGCTCGTGCTGTGGAAAACCAATTCGCCCCAGCGGTTCATGACCCAGATTTCATAGTTCATGATTTGGCTTCCAATCACCTTGAATCCATCGTTGATTCCATCATTGTTCGGCGTAAATGCCGTTGGCACATACAAAAGAACGGGGCCGCGAACGACGGTATAGGCTTGATTTGTGCAGCCCACCGAACTCGTGATGTCCAATGAAACCGTATAATCACTCAAACCGTCAAAGAGATGCGTCGTTATCGGTTCATCTGCTGTAGAACCATCACCGAAATCCCAGTGATATGAATAAGCGCCATCAAATGGCTCTTCCGGTGAAGGAGTCGCGCGGAACGTGTAAAGATTTTCATCCGTCTCAGACATGCTCGCCACGAAGTCGCTGAACAGATACTGAACTTCAATATTGGTGGAAGTATCAATCGCATCCCCGCAAATATCTGTTGCAACAACAGGATAAACAGCCGACTGCAGCGGGGTGATGTATTGTACCGGGCCATATGCATCAAGCGTAGGCCAGAAGTAAACAAAACCATCTTCTCCTCCAGTGGCCTCCACTTCCAATGAGATACCATCTCCAGCGCAAATCGTCTGAGAGGGAGTCATTTGGACGCCGAGCGGAATATCGGGAATGTGGTACACCAATGAGTCCTCGTCCGCTCCACCGCATCCATCGGTGACCGAAACGGAAATTGGAATCGTTCCATAGGATTGAACGGTAATGTCAGGACCTTGATCGTATGGCTCACCGCTCACTGACCATTCATACGCGTATGCACCCGACCCACTGACAATATCCACCGGAATGTTGGTGAAATCGATGCAACTCGCGTACACATCGGGACCCAACTCGATGACCAAAGGCGGATTATCAATGGTGACCATTGCGCTCGCGCTGCCACTTTGACCGCATCCATCGTCAACATTCACGGAAATCGTACTGGACTCCGAAAGTTGTACGTCGATGCTCGAACCGGATTCATTCAAGTTGATTCCGTTCTGATACCATGTGTATTGATAGCCGCCTGACCCGCTGGTGACGCTTGCCATGACATCGAAAACTTCTGTACACGGTCCGACCAAGCTTTGAGGCAAAGAAACTTCAACGTCAGGAGCATCAACTGTAATCTGGACGATTGCTTCCTCGGATTGACCGCAATTGTCCGACACTTGTAACGTTAACGTTGCATCGGTGCTGGTTTGCCAATTCAACGTATTGTCAAAATCTAACCACTGGTTGCCATTCAACCAGGTGTAAAAAAACGGAGCCTGGCCACTGGCTGAAGCCGCGACTGTGAAGGGGTCGTTGCACAACACGGTCACCTCATCATCCACTGTAATTTCAATCGAGGGGATGTTGTATTCAACTTCAATGCTGTCAACTACTTCGAAACCACAACCGTCCGTCAAGGTCACGAACACCTCATCGGCGTTGGCCCAAGTGCTTAACGTGAGGATACTTGGATCCCACCAAGAAGGCCACAGATTCGCCCCATCTTGGTCCGACCAGGTGTACGTATAAACGCCATCCCCGCCTGATGCTGTTGAGCTAATATCCGCCGAACCGTTGCATTCCAAAACAATGGGCCCCTCTTCATTGATTGCGATTTCCAGTGGTGGAAATTCCAATACTTCAATGGCCACTTCGACCGTCTGAGGGTTCAGGGCTAAATCACATGTGTCACCTACTGTTACAAAACACGACCAGTCGTCCAGAGGTGCCATCAACAATAATGCCTCATCATCCCCTTCAGGACAATCCCAATCAAATGTGTAGTTTCCGTATCCTCCTGTTACAACAGGGCCTACCTCAATCTCATCCCCTTGACATATGGTCGTGAAAAAATCTTCCACCACAAAAGGAGGCGGATCTTCCGCCACGTAAAAACTGAAGTAAGTTGTCAGACCACCTCCGTTGCAAGCCGCGACGTTCTCAATTTGCATCTCCACCAGTTCAGGCCCCTCATCTATGCCATCAATATCCGCGACCAATACAAATTCCACAATGCTCACAAAAGGCTCAAAAACCACAGAATCCGGCAGAGGCAGCAAAGACCCGTCAGGCTGGGGCTGACCATAGTCAACCCCATTGGTCGCTACACTGTTGCCGTAATCGATGTATACCATCTCTTGAATTTCGAGAATGGTCTCCACGGGGCGCTCAAACGTCAGCGTAGCTTGTCCACAATCTTCATAAATCGTATTCGCATCTGGTCCTCCCACATCAATGGACAAATCAATTTGAACAACCGCATTGGATTCAAAGGAGCCTTCTTCCAAGACCACAATGGACTCGAGCGCTGTATCTGAACCGTCTGCGATGGCTAGTTTGATGTGATAGGTCTCTCCACATTCAACCGGGTGCATCGCCGTAAAAGGAACGGTATATCCGTTGATGCAGACATCTGTCCCCCCCTGATTATCGATGTAATATTCGGGGTTTGTACCCGAGTTTACCGAAGAAATGGTAATCGGAAGAACCGGGTCCGTATCCGGAACGCCTGCGATGTTGACTGACCCATCTGGGAATCCTGCAGGGCTATCGTATGGCCCCGTGATTCCTGGTCCACTCAAGAAAAAAGCAAAAACATCGTTGTATTGCGTATTAATCCAGGTCTCGTACTCATCAGACCCAAACACATAATTAAAGCTGATTGTATCACCTGCCGCTACAAAGTCGAATTCAAGCACACACCCATCATTGACAGAATTGACAGAAAAAGATTCGCCAATCAAGGGTGGGACAGAGTTTGCAATGTCCAATAAATCAGGATCATTGAATCCCCCCCCTAAGCATCCGTCGCAGGTCAGAAAGTCTGTCGGACATTCTAAGTTTTCTGCAACGTCACAACTCAAGATCAATCCTGAATTGATTGAGAACACGTCTTCAGCCCCTGTCATGTATCCAAGCTGGTTGGTCCCTCCCGTATACGTGATATTCGTGGCTTGGATTCCGCTGCCAAGGAGAATATCGTTAACGTATTCTTCAAGCGTCAAGTTTGTTTCAACTTCGAGTTGAGAAATTGCTTGATTCGGCATGAGGGCAAAAGCCGAAGAGAGGAAGAGAACCCCCGAAAAGAATGACTTAGGCAAATGAATCATTTCAGACGCTTTGGAGTAAAAGGTAAGTATACCACAAAAAAAGAAACCAATGGAGATCACCATTGGTTGCTTCTATTCAATAAAATCGGCAAATTATCCCGAACATCAATACCGGAACGCTTGGAGCTGGGCTCCCAGCTTACGCCGGGCATGGAAAATGCGGCTCTTCACCGTACCCATTGGGATGGATAATTCTTCTGATATCTCATCGTAATGGTATCCCTCCATAAACATTTTGAAAGGGACCTTGAACTCTGGTTTCAACTCTTCAATGGTGCTGAGGATGTCTTGCTCATTGATTGCAGATGTGACCGTATCAGCTTGCATCGACCCAGAGTTTAAATAATACTGATTGTCTGTCGTGTCTAAGATGGTATTTTGAAACTTCTTTCGTTTGTAATTATTGATGAAGATGTTTCGCATGATGGTGTACAACCATCCCTTAATGTTGGTTCCTTCCTTGAAGTTGTTCTTGTAACGCAGGGCTTTGACCATGGTGTCCTGAATCAAATCTTCTGCATCTTGTGAATCTCGGGTAAAACCGAAAGCAAAACCGTTTAGAAAGGAGCGATTCGCAACGAGGAGGCTATTAAATTCAATGGAACTCATGGTCTGTTTGTTTAACGTTACGAGGCAAAGATTAAACAAAATGTCCTATGTTCCAAAGTTTTGTCTAACTTTTATCAAAAAAGTTTAAACATTTTGGCTAATACGGGATATCGAAACAAGGTGTGTCCGGCAAATTACCCGAACAAATTGGCTACCAACTCCTGACCGTTCGCGGCAGTCTCCACACAGGATAACCCTTGCACGCCCTCGAAGACTCGCCCCCCCAAGAGAAATTTATTTTGTGTGTCCCCAAACTCCGCTTCTACCATATCCACATACGCCGCAGCCTCGTTGGAGGAAGGATGCGTCGTGCAGTATGAAACAAATCGGGCATTTGGAAACTGCTCTCCCACTCCTATTAAGTCTGCAAAGGGCACATTAGAGCCTAAGAAAATACTCTTCACTCCGCGGGTCTTACACAGATAATGAACGAAAAGGAGGCTTATGTCATGTATTTCACGTTCGGGTAAGTACAAGATAACCGATGGCTGATCGCCTGAATTAGGAAGGGAAGACTGAGCGACTGCGGCATGTAACTCTTGTCTCATGAGATGACTAATGAAATGCTCCTGAGAAGGACAAATGCTATTGGTCAGCCACAACACACCTATTTGAGAAAGGAAAGGAAGGAACACATCCAAAACGGTCGCTTCCAGGCCGTGCTCGTCCGAATACGCCCCGACAACTTCACGGAAAAGAGCTTCATCATAGTTGAGCATGCTCAGCTTCAGGTTGCTGAAAACCGCGCTCACTCCCCCTTCCTCTAATTGAAGCATTTGAACCTGATCCAGAAGGACCTGCTCTTCCATGCCAGCGATTTTAGAAATCTTGAATCCGTGATGCATCAAGTAGCTCACATTCAATAATTTTTTCAAATCATCTCCGCTGTAGTATCGAATTTTGGTCGGAGTCCTTTTGGGCTCCAATAAACCATACCGCTGCTCCCAGGCTCGGATAGTGTGCGATTTTACACCCGTGAAGTGCTCTAGATCACGAATCGAGAACTGCTGTGCGATGCCTCTTTCTTTCATCTCAATTACATTTGGCGCATTGGGCTTGTAGTACGTTTGTACCTTTAGCCGAGACGATAGCTTCTATGAAACACGTTCCATTTTTCACACACAGCGGGTGGTCTGAATTATACCCGATTGGCAAGAACCACCAAAAAGGCAAGCTATTAATCGGTGCTTTCGAACTGAGTGAGCTATGGGCTTGGGCTGCATACGAATACATCACGGAAAAGGAACAACGTGAGCAAGAGAAAGTTCACTTTGCATTGCAAAATGGATCTTTGAATGACCGGTGGGTTCCTACGAAGGCATCAACGGGGCTCATTGCCGCACTGGAGCCCGGACAGAACTTGAAATGGAATGGTCTGACGCTATTCCGCTGGACAACAGAGACCGAAGCTCCACGGGAAGCCAAATCCGAAGAGATTTGCTACCTGCAAAGTCCGATGGATTTGTTCCGGAAATCCAAAGAATGGATTCTGAACCAGTCCTCCACGATTATCCATGCTTGGGGATTGAATAACCCCAATCAAGTGGCCCTTGAGAACCATGCTCTAATCATAGGTGATCAACAGTCCATTTGGGTTCACCCAACGAGCAAACTAATCGCATGCACCTTAAACTCTACTGACGGACCTATTTTCATCGGTCCCGACGTTGAAATCCAAGAAGGAAGTCACCTTCGAGGTCCATTGGTGATTGGAGAAAAAACAGTTGTCAAAATGAGCACCCGGATTTATGGTTCGAGTGCAATCGGACCGCAATGCCGCGTTGGAGGGGAAATTTCCAATTGCACTTTTCTAGGGTACAGCAACAAGGGACATGACGGATTTTTAGGGCAATCGGTCATCGGACATTGGTGCAATTTGGGTGCAGACACGAATTCAAGCAATCTAAAGAGCAATTATGGTCCGGTCCGGATTTGGAGTGAAACAGAACAAGAATTTGTAGATAGCACACTTCAATTTTGCGGACTTCTGATGGGAGATCACAGTAAATGTGGTATTAACACGATGTTTACCACAGGAACAGTCGTTGGGACTGGATGCAACATTTACGGTGCAGGATTTCAACCTAAGCACATACCTGATTTTGCTTGGGGCGGTGGGAATGAATGGCAATTGCATGATTTCAATCGGTTCTTGGAGACCGCTCAACGGGTTATGGAACGGAGAGGGAAATCCCTGGAGGCAACAGAAACTGCATCGCTGAAGGAACAACATTCTTCGGCGCATTTGCGTTTTGATGCCCGAGACGCCTGACAAAGTCGCCTGCCACAATGTCCGAATCGAAGGTGGCACGAGGTTTGAACAATAGGAGCATAACGTGAAGAAACTGGAAGATGATGTTTGACGACCTAAGAGAAGAGCACTGGGCAATGAGCGACGCCCAAGACCACGAATTCATTCCTTTGATTTCTCCTGAGGATGAGGAGGCCATGCAGAAAGAAGAAGTCCCCGAAGCACTCCCTTTGCTCTCATTGCGCAACACTGTTTTGTTTCCGGGAGTTGTCATCCCCATTACTGTCGGACGAGACCGTTCCATCCGGTTGGTCAAAGAAGCCCACAAAAAAGAGCACCGAATCGGTGTCGTAAGCCAAAAAAACGATGACATTGAGGTGCCCAATGGCGAGGACCTCAATTCAGTAGGGACTGTGGCCAGAGTAATCAAAATGTTGCGCATGCCCGATGGAAGCAACACCGTGATTTTGCAGGGACAAAAGCGATTTAAATGGACATCAGTTGTCCAGGAAGAGCCTTACATGAAAGCCCGAGTCGTCGAATACGACGCAGAGAATCTACCTCCCAAGGACGACGAACACAAAGCTTTGATGGAGAGTCTCAAGGAACTCGCCATTGAAATCATTCAACTCAGCCCAAACATTCCTTCCGAAGCTGGATTTGCCATAAAGAGCATCGAAAGCCTGACCTTTCTTGTGAATTTCATTGGCTCCAACATGAATGCGCCCGTGGAGGAAAAACAAGCTTTGCTTGAAGTCGCAGGGATCAAAGCCAGGGCACGAAAGGTCCTTGAACTGCTCAGCAAAGAAAAACAAATGCTCTCGCTCAAACGGGACATTCAAACGAAGGTGAAGGGTGAGTTGGACCAACAGCAGCGGGAGTACTTCCTGAACCAACAACTCAAACAAATTCAGGAAGAGTTGGGCAACAATCCTCAGGCCCATGAGGTCGCCGAAAGAAAACTCCGCGCAGAGAGCATGGTCTGGCCCGATCATGCCCAAGAAGCCTTCAAGAAAGAAATCCTCAAGCTGGAACGCATGAATTCTCAGTCAGCTGAGTACAGCGTTCAGGCAAATTATGTGGATTTAATGCTGGACTTGCCTTGGAAGAAAAAGTCCGCTGACAACTTTGATTTACATCACGCACAGGCCGTTTTAGATGAGGACCACTACGGTCTTGAAAAAGTGAAGGAGCGCATCATTGAACACCTAGCCGTGCTCAAAATCAAAGGCGATTTGAAAGCCCCCATCATCTGCCTGTATGGACCTCCGGGAGTGGGAAAAACATCCTTGGGAAAAAGCATTGCCAAAGCCCTCGGTCGCGAATACGTGCGCATGAGTTTGGGCGGGCTTCGGGACGAAGCGGAAATCCGTGGCCACCGGAAGACATACATCGGCGCCATGCCCGGACGCATTCTCCAAAACTTAAAGAAAGCTGGGACCTCGAACCCCTTATTCGTTTTGGATGAAATGGACAAACTTGGTCGGGATCACCACGGCGACCCATCCAGTGCCATGCTCGAGGTTTTGGATCCAGAACAGAACCATGCATTCCACGACAATTACCTGGATTTGGACTATGACTTGAGCCAAGTCATGTTTCTGGCGACTTGCAACAATTTGGCGAGCATCCAACCAGCTTTACGCGACCGCATGGAGATCATTGAAGTGACCGGTTATACCGTGGAGGAAAAGGTGCAAATTGCCAAACGCCACTTGGTCCCGAAGCACCTAAAAGACACCGGTATCACGGGAAAACAATTCAAGCTCCCTGTGAAGACCTTAGAGTCCGTTGTGCAGAAGTACACGTCAGAGAGCGGTGTCCGTGGATTGGAGAAGCGCATCGGGAAATTGGTGAGAAATCGGGCCAAAGAGCTGGCGCTGGAAGAAGAGTTTACTCCAGAAATCTCCTCCTCACACCTGTCCGACATTTTGGGGCCTTCGCGCGAAAAAGACCGGTACCAGGGAAATGATACACCTGGTGTAGTCACGGGACTCGCATGGACACCCCATGGCGGTGACATTCTGTTCATCGAAACGTCCCTCACACGCGGCACGGGCAAACTCACACTGACCGGAAACCTGGGAGATGTAATGAAGGAGAGTGCCATTATTGCACTTGAATACATCAAATCGCATGCAGAACAAATTGGATTGGATGCGGAAGCTCTGAGCAAGCTCAACGTTCATTTACACGTTCCGCAAGGAGCTATTCCGAAGGATGGCCCCAGTGCAGGAATCACTATGATCTCGGCAATGGTTTCAGCCTTTACACGACGTAAAATCAGAAAGGCCTTGGCCATGACCGGCGAAATCACATTGCGTGGAACTGTTCTGCCCGTCGGCGGGATCAAAGAGAAAATTCTCGCTGCCAAACGAGCAGGCATCAAAGAGATCATCCTCTGCGAGAGAAACCGACAGGACATCGACGAAATTGACGACCGTTATCTCAAAGGGCTTTCATTTACCTTCGTTAGTGAAATCATGGAAGTAATTGAACGTGCACTGCTCCAGGAAAAAGCACCAAACGTCCGATAACCCCTTTGACCGGTCTCATCATGCGCCATCTTTATATAGCCGCTCTCCTTCCTTTATTGTCGTCAGCGATTGGCTTTGGACAAGTCAATGAGTCCTTGCTATTTGAAATCACGACAGACGCTCGGGGGGCAGCGCTAGGATCAAGCGTACTTGCCGACCTAGAAGGTGATGTGCATGGTGCTGCATACAATCCCAACCTCATCGATAGCACCAAATGGGGAGTCATCGCCTTGGACTATGTGGATTATTTCGCTGGAATGGGCTTGGCCTCGGTCAATTATCAAATACAGCCAAAAGGGAAGTGGCGGCGGCAAGTCGGAGTTCGATTTTTAAGTCTAGGGGAATTTACGGGAGCGGATGCCTCAGGAAATCCCGCGCCCAACTTTAACGGAGGCGAGAACATCGCTTTCTATGGCACTTCGATAAACCTGGACTCTACCTGGCAATTTGGCATTCAGGCATTTACAGGTACCCGATCACTCGATCGAGAAGTGGCCGCATGGACGGGCTTGGAGTGCTTCATCAATGGGACGTGGCCTGAGCGGAATACCGCTGTTGCTGTAGGTGTGACCGGCTGGGGGAAACAATGGGGATGGAAGGGATCCCAACCCAGTGGCTGGCTCCCTTGGAATTTGCAAGTGGCGCTGACCAAAGGATTTGACAACGCTCCCTTCCAGTTGTTTTTAAAAGGCCAGCACTTGGAGACGTGGGACTTAGCTCCGCCCGGCACCTACGATGACTCCATCGATCCGATTACAGGTGAGACCATTGAAAACACCACCTTTAAGTTAGGAGATCAGTTTCTACGGCACATCACCCTTGGCACTGCGATCGCACTCGGAGACAATATGACGTTCTGGACCGGGTTTGATTACCGCCGGAGAATTGAATTAATGGCAACGGATCGACTAAGCGCGAACGGAATTTCCTTCGGCACCCACTTCGCTCTAGGCCAATTTGAGCTGAGAATCAGCCGTTCACGCTATCATATCGCCGGGGCTTCGACGCAATTGGGGTTGCAATTCAATCCGAGTCAGTTCAAACGCCAATAATCCAATTGACATTGCTAAATTGCCCATCCGATGGAGAAGCGTAAAATCAATATCGCGATCGATGGTCACTCATCGGCAGGTAAGAGCACTATGGCGAAAGCCTTGGCGAAAGAATTAAATTTTATTTATGTGGATACCGGTGCCATGTACCGGGCTGCAACATTGTTTTGCATCAAGGAACGTTTGGTTCAGACCAACGAAATTGATTCAAGCAAGGTAGAAGTGGCGATTGACCGGATGTACTTGGGGTTCAAATACAATTCTAAGTCTGAGCGGTCCGAAATTCATTTGGGTGGAGTCAACGTTGAAGAAGACATTCGATCCATGGAGGTTTCTCGAAAAGTCAGTTTGGTGGCTGCCATACCCGCAGTTCGACACAAGCTGGTTGATTTGCAACAGCGGATGGCCGAAAATGGCGGTGTCGTGATGGATGGTCGGGACATTGGAACCGTGGTCATCCCCCATGCCGAAGCAAAATTCTTCATTACAGCCGATCCTGAAGTTCGCGCTCATCGGCGGCTTCGGGAAATTCAGGTGTCACAGCCCAATTTCCAGTTGAGCGAAGTCCTAAGCAATATCTTGGAGCGTGATCGGATTGATTCCAATCGATCCGCGAGCCCGCTGCGTCAAGCAAAAGACGCCATCGTTTTGGATAACAGCCAATTATCCGAGGACGAACAACTTGCGTTTTTATTGACTCATGTTCGAAAAGCCATAGCCGGCGCATGAAATACAGCTTGAGTCGCCGTGCGCTTGTGCTGACAGCGCTTATCCTCTCAGTAACCCTTGCCCAAGCGCAAAATCCCCTTCCTTATTCATCGTCCGAACATCGGCAGTGGGCGGATTCGGTGCTGCTTGAATTGACCCTTGAGCAGCAAATTGCTCAACTGCTCATGCCGCCTATCTACGCTCATGCGTCGCGTGAAAACTGGGCGGAAGTCGAGTCATGGGTGAAAGAATACCAAATTGGAGGTGTAATCGCAATGCAAGGTGCCCCCTCTCCCTATGCTGAACGAATTCAGCGATTACAAGCCAACGCTGAGGTTCCCCTGCTCGTATCAACAGACGGAGAATGGGGATTGGGAATGCGCATTGATTCGACCCGTTCTTGGCCCCGGGCACTGACATTTGGCGCCGCGAACGACACGTCGCTAACGGAGGCCATGGGGGAAGAAGTTGGAAGGTCATTAAAAAGCATGGGGTTCCATGTCAACTTTGCTCCAGTTGTTGACGTCAATAGCAATCCGAGCAATCCTGTGATCGGAAGCCGGTCTTTTGGAAGCAATGTCGATTGGGTTGGTAAGCAGGGTAGCGCCTATGCGCGTGGCATGCAAAACGTAGGGGTTCTAGCAACGGCCAAACATTTTCCCGGCCATGGGGACACCGATGCGGATTCACACCATGCCTTGCCCGTCATTCGCCACGATAGGGCCCGATTGGATTCAATTGAGCTGGAACCATTCAAACAGCTGATTCAAGAAGGTGTCGGAGCTATGATGGCGGCTCATTTGTTCATTCCGGCTTTGGATAGCACCCCCAACCTCCCCTCCACACTTTCAAACCGAATTGTCGATTCCTTGCTCCGCCAAACCATGGGGTTCGAAGGGCTGATATTCACTGATGCGATGACCATGAAAGGATTCACCTCTTTTTCGTCAACGTCCACTCCCCACGTCGATGCACTCTTGGCAGGCAATGATATTTTATTGTTTCCGGAACATCCTGCGATAGTGATCGAAGAAGTCATGCAGGCCGTCACAGCAGGCCGAATGGATCCCTCATGGATTGCGGAGAAATGTCACCGCGTCCTGTGCGCGAAGTCTTGGTGCCGTGCTGGTGACAAACCTCAACAGCGAGTGGATGGAGATCGAGCTGAGCAGCTGCATCAGACGGTCCTCGGTCAGTCCTTAACCGTTCTAAAAAACGGATCGCCGCACTGGCCTTTGAGCAATCAGGTCCAACAAGTCAATCATTTATTTATCGGTTTTGAAAAAGAGACCGCCACTCTGGTGGATGGCAACATGATGCGCATCATGTCACCTGAATTCAATTCAACCAGCCGGGTGATGACGAGCACTGCATTTGAGCAGCGGGGTACGGCGACGTTCGCCGAAGTGCTCAGGTCAGAACCCGATTGGGCCATTCTTCACGTTGGAGGCACATCCCATTCTGCTGCGCGAAACCACGGCATCAGTGATGCAGAAATCCAGACCATCCAGCGATGTGCTGCACTTGCTCATGAAAGAAACATTCCCCTTGGACTGGTCGTGTACGGCAGTCCATACGTGCTAGACCGCCTGGGATTGTGCATCGCATTGAGCGACGTTGTCATGGTCGCTTATCAAGATGATCAACGAACCGCCAATGCAGTTGCTCAGGCCATCACAGGTGCTGGTCCTGCCGGCGGTCATTTGCCCGTTGGAACCGCGGAATACGAACAAGGCTATGGATTGCCTTGGATCGGGCGCAATCGGCTGGGCATCGCGGCCAACTCAATTGCTACCAAAGCCGCCATAGACAGCATTGCGTTGAGCGCTATCGAAGGCGGAGCCATTCCCGGATGTCGGGTCTTGGTGGCCCATGAGGGGCTTATCGTTCATGACGGAGTGTACGGAACCTTGGATGGACAAAACCCCGTCAAGCCCAGCTCCATCTACGACCTCGCAAGCATCACGAAAATTGCAACGACGGTATTGAGCCTAATGCACTTGGAAGAGGCGGGGGAATTGGATGTTCATCAACCTATTGAAAGCTACCTTGAAGAGCTGGAAGGCACTTCCTTGGGTTCTCGCACCATTCGGGACATTCTGGCACATCGCGCGGGCTTGAAGTCATGGATCCCATTTTATCTGGAGGCCATGGAAGATTCAATGGCACTTGCTCCTCACAAAACCCCATTGCATACCCAGCGCATATCGGACGCGTGCTACATGAAACCTGCTTGGAAAGACTCCATATGGCAGCATATTTTGGATTCTGACGTCGATGCCGTTGGAACCCATCGATACAGCGACTTGGGATATTATGCGCTGCAGCGCATCATCGAGAATAAAACAGGGATGCTGCTCGACGAATTCGCTGCCAAATCCTTCTATGCACCCGCCGGCTGGACAAGCTTAGGTTTCTTGCCGAAGAATCGATTTGATGAGCGAGACATCGCCCCTACCGAAAAAGACACCTTATTCAGGAATGTCATCGTGCGAGGTGAGGTGCACGACCCTGGGGCTGCCATGCTGAATGGTGTGGCTGGACATGCGGGATTGTTTAGCAATGCTTACGATCTAGCTAGGTTAATGTACATGCTGCGATTAGGCGGATATTATGGGGGGACCGAATTCTTCCAACCCGCTACCGTTCAGCGGTGGGTGCAGCGCGTCGATCCTGATCCCGACCATCGAAAGGCCTGTGGCTTTGATCGACCGGCCAATAAGCCTGATGCCGGCCCCACGTGCAATCAAGCGAGTGCATCTAGCTTTGGACATTCGGGTTTCACCGGTACCCTAGCTTGGGCTGATCCCGATCACGATTTGATTTTTGTTTTTTTGAGCAACCGCACCTTTCCAGATACTGAAAATCGCAAGCTGATTGAATGGGATGTAAGAACAAAGATTCAACACGAAGTTTACAAGGCATATGATATTCCATCTCGATTTGAACCTCTGGAGAAATGAAAAAACTGCGCATTGGGTTTGTATGTTATCCGACCTTCGGTGGATCGGGAGTTGTCGCAACTGAATTGGGAAAAGCCCTTGCCGAAAAAGGCCATGAACTGCATTTCATAACCTATAGTGCTCCAGCTCGCATGGGGAGCTTGAAGCAGAATTTATTTTACCACGAGGTCCATATGACGGACTATCCGCTCTTTGATTTCCAACCGTATGAGCTTGTACTCGCCTCCAAAATGGTGGAGGTCGCAAAGGCACACCAACTGGATCTACTCCACGTACACTATGCGATCCCTCATGCCAGTGCAGCCATAATTGCCCGCAACATCCTCTCCGACGAGGGAATCGACCTACCGGTGGTAACAACTTTGCATGGCACAGACATCACCTTACTCGGCAAAGACCCCGCGTTTAAGCCTGTCATCGCTTACGCCATCAATAAGTCCAATGCTGTAACAGCCGTTTCCCACAGTCTTAAGCGCGACACGGAGTCATTATTCGGCGTGAAAAAACCCATTCACGTCGTGCATAATTTCATCTGTCCCTCTCATTTTGAGCGTCCCGTTGACGAACAATTCCGCGCAGCCGTCGCTCCGAATGACGAAAAAATTGTGACCCACATCTCCAACTTCAGACCGGTAAAACGAGTGGACGACGTGCTGAAAATTTTTGCACGTATTCTAAAAAGGATACCCGCCAAATTATTGCTGGTTGGCGATGGGCCGGAACGATCCCGCATTGAAAAATTCGCAGAAGAACTGGGAATCCGATCTCACGTCATCAGCATTGGAAAAATAAAAAATCCCGTGGAACCATTGCTGGTGAGTGATTTATTTCTGTTGCCTTCAGAAACTGAAAGCTTTGGGCTTGCAGCGCTGGAAGCAATGGCAGCAGAAGTCCCCGTTATTGCCTCGAATGCAGGTGGATTGCCCGAGGTCATTGAACACGGGAAGTCGGGGTATCTCGCACCCGTTGGTGATGTAGAAGCAATGGCCAATTTTGCTTTGGAAATTCTCGGGTCCTCCGACAGCCATCAAAAGTTCAAAAAAGCGGCACGTGAACGTGCTTGGGATTTTCATTTATCGGGAATCGTGCCCCAATACGAAGCCATCTACGACGGCCTTATCTCCCAAAACGATACCACGCCAAAGTGAAAAAAAATCGCCTTGAATCCATAGGTAAGCGCATTACGTATGCTTGGCATGATGATTCTTTGACCATCATCATCAGCCAAGAAATTCCCCGAATGCAACAAATTATGCTCGAAGTATGGCTCATCGCCTGGTGTGGTGTTGGAACAGCTGTCGGGCTAGAATTTTCAGGAGCTGAAGGGAGCGAGCGTACTTTCTTCCTCATCTTCCTCTCTTTTTGGGCATTTTTTTTCTTTCGCGTTTTCAAGGTCATTCTGTGGCGACGCATTGGACGTGAAATGGTGCGCATCACTGCAGAAGGCATGTCCGTGAAGAACGCATTCCGCGATTTTGGTAAAGCTCGCTTCTTCATGAAAGAAAACATCAAAAAAATGGAGGTCATACGCCGCAACCCCGCAAAATTCATTCAAAACCTCGATCAGAGCTTTTGGATCATGGGGGGCGATTCCATTGAATTTACCTACATGCGCGGCCGCTTTGTTCTGGGAAAGCAGCTTCAGAAAAAAGATGCCATGCTTTTGGCCAAACTGATTGATAAAGGGCTGCGAAAGTTCTAAAGTATCTTTTCTTGCACTCACAAAGTCTCCGTATGGAACGGTGAATCAGACTTCTTTAGCTCATGTTGAGGCCCCAAATTTGAGGCATGAGATGGAGGAAGAGGAGTTTTAAAATCACGGGTATTCATCGTGTCTTTTGCACGGGCATCCTATGGATCCACGGGTGTACATGTGCCGAATTGAAGCCAGAAAATGCCGTGGTGCGTATTGCCCATCGAGGCGGGGAACCATTCGCACTACAATGGGTACTGCCCGTGGAATTCGAGGCAAGCACTTCGGGGTGGTGGTCGAATTCTACGTGGGTTCCAACAGGTGATACGGCGTGGACGGATCACAATGGAAAAGTCATTCTCCTGAATTTTGCGCCACACACCCAGGGGTTAATTTGTCAGCTTTTTGAGGGAGAGGATGTGCCTTACTACATCAACCTTGCTCGCGATACCCATCCCTCTTCCAGCGATGTCAATCTGACTATACCGCAAAACGTATGGTTCCGTTTCATTGGCAATAGGGAAGGTGAGCCTCTGGGCCAACCCATGTCCATTCGGCCTGACTTGACCGCCTCTGACGCCGAAACTTGGCAATGGTTCACTCCCGGTACCTATCCCCAACCGGTTGCGATTATCAAAGACTGGATTCATCCTTTAGAGACTGCGCCTGAGCGCCGCTTTCACCTCTATACCGCAGCTGGTGAGTTTCATCAAACATTGTCCACGTTCATACCGGAGACAGCGCTGGGCGACACCCTAATCATTCCCATACATTTTTAACCCATTCACATGAAATCATTTGAATTTGTAACATTAGCCTTATCCATCGTCGTCACGTATTCCATGTCATCTCAAACGCTTGCGCCAGAACAGTCCCGACAAATCCAATTCATTTGGGACCAATCGAGCACCGCATTTGATGGCCAATCCAAGGTGGTTTTAGATTCCATTTTTCGCGCAGAAGCCCATCAAGGAAACGACCTGGTATTGGCCCTTGCACATCGCACGGAGCCGCTGCCTCCGGATTGGACCGTTCTTGCCGAGGCCGCGGATGAATCAATCCTGAACATATTGGCTTCACAGTCATTTTTACATCCCGGAGCCTTGACAATCCTCGTGCCCAAATCAACTAACCCAACAACATGGCATTCAGCAAGTTGGACCCTCATTGTGGATGGAGTCGAAACCTCCTTGACGCTCGATGAACCGGTTCAAATTTCAGTCCCCCTCAATTCAGAATCGACCTCTATTGGCGTGCGTGTCGAGCATCAAGGATCCGTGCATGAGAGGCACCTGTTGTTCCCAATCTATGGTCAGGAGAACTGTCCAGAACCTGACGACCCACCCTGGCCAATCAGCAATCAATCTGACCCCTATTGGGTAGGTGTATTCGATGATGGCACTCCTGTCACTGGCCAAGCCTTAGTTCGGCTGGGGTCAGACCAGGTATTTGACCGTCCTATGATCATCCTTGAAGGGTTTGATCCCAATTTACAAGGCTCCAACCCCGAATACGGCTTTGGAGACATGAACTGGGATGTTCTTTGGGACTGTGAGGGTGAGGCGAACTCCTCATTTGCAGGACTTTCCGCCATGCTCGACTCTGTGATGCAGGAAGGATTCGACCTGGTCTTCCTCGATTACCAAACGGGAACCCACTCCATTTACCGCCAGTCTAAGCTATTGCAACATGTCATCGAACTATGTCGCGATGCGCGAGTGGGGTCTGAACCCTTGGTGGTCATTGGTCCGAGCATGGGGGGGGTTGTGGCACGCCATACATTAAGCGTTATGGAACATGAAGGTTTTTCACATTGTGTGCGTCTGTTCATTAGCATAGACTGCCCTTATCGGGGCGCCCATCTTCCTTTAGCATTTCAGCAATCCATCGAATTTTTTAGTGCCATTTCGGCTGATGCTGCCAGCTTGGAAGAGGCACTTTCGTCACCTGCAGCTGGGGAGCTTCTCGTGGCTTCACCTTTTCATCCCGATGAAATTCGAGAACTCATAGAAGCCGATCAAAATGAACTTGGCTTACCAAAAATACCGATCAACTTGAGCATCGTCAATTCGAATCCAGCGACCCCCTTCACCCCTCCCACCATTTGGTACCAAGCAACCGATGATTTTCTTTGGTGGGACTTGGTGAACATCACTCTCTGGAGTCAACCGGGCAATGCGTTGCATGCGCAGTCTACAGAAAACGATTGGGTTACACTTGATGCCACGCTAACAAATCCCGATTGGCAATGGGGTGAACCCATTCAATACGAGAGCATCGCCTGGAATCCATCGGGCGATATGAACTTAGAAAGTCTTCCTGGAAGCTATTCTGTTCACCTTTCTCAATTTATAGAGGCGCTTGCGCAAGCGGGAATCGAAGCCGATTTATGGACAAATCAATCGATGTTCATTCCTTGCCATTCAGCGCTCGACATCCCTCTTGCTGAACCTTTTGACGCACTCACCATACCCTTTGATTTTTGGCAAACAGAAAATGCCGCAGTGGGCAGTGCTTTTCATTGTTCCGTCGAAAACCACTTCCCCTTGATTTGGGATGCAATTGTCAACGGACAACCTACAGGACTTGCCGAGTCAAGTGCTCTGATCGACACCATTCAAATCGGTTGGAAACAACCCTTTAATCAATTTTTGACGGATCATGACTCGGCTACAATCGGGCACATAGAGATTGGCACAACTGCAGCGAATGGCCCAGGTACTTGGCCACATTTCCAAGCAAGCAACTCCCCTTGTAACGACAACCTGGTGGTTCCTACTGAAACTACCATGTTCATTGGAGATAGCACGGGAAGTGGACATGCTATCTTCACGCTTGCAGCAAATTCTACGCTTGAAATACAAGGGGACCTGCACATCGGAGCTCATTCGAAACTCGTCATTGAAGAGGATGCCCGGTTGGTGCTCCACAATGGACGGATCCACGTTCATGCATTTGGTGAGATTGAGCAAAAGCAGGATGGAAAAATAGAAATTCAGGGTTCATCTCAAATCGCACTCAATGGCTCTACCGCTAAATGGAAAATGGCCGGAGACTTGATTCTATATGGGCCAGACTCTTTGCTTATCTCGAGTGAAATCGAGGGGAGCACAGGCATTTGGGAATGGACTTCTCCTCAAGTCTACACCTTTATCGGGACGCATGGTAACGTCACTTTTGAAGGAAATGACAGCGGGTTTGGAGACATCGTGCTACACTCCAACGCAGGCCACTTATTCGATGGGCCTGGTGAAATCTCATTCGCAAATTCAACCCTGCATTTCCAAGGCAATTCACACCTCAATCTCAGTGCTCAAGCTGACTTTAATGATGTGCTTTGTGCGGGCATAGGGCAAGGCAACCAAATTACGACCAGCAATCGAATCAGCTGGCACAATGGCACCATAGAGAATTGCGCCATCCTATCAACAGCTGGCACGATTGCAGCCTTCCAACTCCATCATGTAGAAGCGATCAACAGTCTTCTCGACTTTGATTCAACTGGCGTTCGATTGAATCATTGTTCCTTTATTGATTGTTCCGTTCGAACCCATGCTCTTGCCGCAAATTCGTTCATCAAGCATTGTGAATTCGATGGCGGGCAGCCCGCTCTTCCTCAACTGGAAATGCAGCCATCCCTTACATCTCTTCTACTCGAGAGCAATGAATTCAAGAATCATTCCGTCGGAATTTCTTGTCAAGGGACGGAGCTTGAGGCCTCATGCAATGTGTGGTTTGATTTGGAAGTGGGGCTTGATTTAAAAAACGCATCACTCCTCAATGCATCTCCTCCAAATGGGCAAAACCGGTGGTATTCGAATGAAATTCACGTTCGCTGTAATCAGGCGTTGGTGCCGAATTTCATAAATGGATGGAATCTAATGGAGGATGCTGGAGACGCCCTGTTCCTTGGCTCTTTATCACTCACAGGCCTAACAGAAAACACAAATGCTCCTTACCTCATAGCTCAAAATCAGAATTTTTGGCCCGCTGCGTTGCAAAGCGTTCCGATGGTTATTCCGTACACCGAGCTCTTCGCCTTCGGCACGGAAAATCCGGTTGTTTTCAAAGATGCTTCACCTTACTTCGAGTCTTGCAGTGCCTTGCCACCCATGCCACACGACTCGGATGTCAAAAAGAACCCAATTGCAGACTTGACCGAAGACAGTCCAATGAGATGGCGCGTCTTTCCTAATCCTGTTCGCGATGGCAAAATCAATATTGTTTTGATGAATAAGCTGTCCGAAAGTGATATCGACTTGAAATTATTTACCTCCAACGGTCAATGTGTTCATTCCTCCAAACTATCGATGACATCAAGCGCTGAATGGTCGATCGATGTCTCGCAACTCGAACAAGGCATTTACCACCTTGAACTTCGTGGATTGCAAAACACTCTTTTGAATCAATCAAAAATTGTCATTCTGCATTGAGCAAATGACGCAGTATCATTTCATACGCCTTAACTCCCATTCCGCTCACGGCTCCAGCGCAAACTTCCCGAACCAATGAGTTCTTTCTAAACTCCTCCCGGGATTCTGGGTGTGAGATATGCACTTCATACACCGGAGAGGTAATCGCCGCAATCGCATCGCGAATGGCCACACTCGTGTGGGTGTAGCCTCCAGGATTAAAGATGATAGCCTTGGCTTCAAAGCCATGTTGCTGAATGGCATTAATCAATTCCCCCTCTACGTTCGATTGCATGCAGATGACCTCCGTGTTGTTTTTCTCCCCTATGTCTTGCCATTCCTTCACTAAATCGTCCAATGCCATCGAGCCATATAGGTCAGGCTCCCGCTTCCCGAGCAGGTTGAGGTTGGGGCCGTTGAGAATGAGGATGCGTTGCACAGAACAAATTTAAATCAAGTCAAGCCAGGAAGGCAACACCCAAAGTGCCCAAAACCATGCCAACAAAGCAGCAAGGACATTCAATATCAAACCGACTGCGGCCATTTTTTTCATGCTCACCCGGTTACTCCCAAAAATAATCGCATTGGGAGGCGTGGCCATGGGGAGCATAAAGGCACAACTGCTGGCCATGGTAATGGGCACGACCAGAAGCAATGGATCCATTCCCCATTCTATGGCAACCTGCCCAACGACAGGCACTAAAACAACCGTTAATGCCAGGTTGCTCATCACCTCTGTCAGCATCAGCGCAACCGACACAAACAACAGAATCAATATGGAGATACTCATCCCTTCCATGCCCGCAATGCTCTCCGCCACCATCGATAAGACGTGGGCATTTTTCAACGCGTTGGCCAAGGTCAGTCCCCCACCAAAAAGCAGAAGGATATCCCACGGGAGGTTTTTGGTATCTCGCCAATCCAATAAACTACCCTTTTCTCCAGAGCCATTCGGAATCAAGAAGAGCGCGATACCAGCTGAAATGGCGATGGTCGTATCATTCAATCCCCAAGCAAACCACTCTTCAATCCAGCGGCGTCCCACCCAAAGAAGGCCGGTTGCCGCGAATACCATTGCCACTCGTTTTTCGGCATGGCTCCATTCCCCAAGAGCACGAAGTTCTCGCTGAATATTCTCAACGCCGGCTTCCAACCTTTCATTCGATACGGGTGTTAAGACTCGAGTCAACAAAACGTACACCACAATGAGCATGATAACAGAGAACGGCAAGGCCATCAATGACCACTCCAAAAATGGAATTTCGATGGCAAATTGATCGTCTAAAATCCCAGCCATTGCCACATTGGGAGGCGTACCCACCAAGGTAGCAATACCACCAAGGTTGGCCGAATATGCCGTACCTAACAATAAAGCCAGCGCAAATCTAGGATGCCGCTTCACATCCACCTTAGACAAAACGGAGATCGCGATCGGGAGCATCATAAGGGTTGTCGCCGTATTGGAAATCCACATACTCAATGCAGCCGTAGCAAGCATAAACCCTCCAATCAACCTGCGCGGTCGCCCTCCCGCAGCGGCTAAAACGGAAAGGGCAAACCGTCGGTGCAAGTTCCACCTCTCCAAGGCTATGGCAATCAAGAAGCCACCCAAAAAGAGAAAGACAAAATGCGATCCATACGGCGCCGTGGTTTCCGCAATGCTCGAGATTCCAAACATCGGAAATAGCACCATGGGCAATACCGAAGTTACCCCGATGGGAACCGCCTCTCCCACCCACCAGACGAGCATCCAAAGTCCAGCAGAAATAACACGAATGGCTGCTTCATCTAATCCGGCTTCTCCGAGTGCAAGCCAACTGCATAACGCTGCGAATGGACCAGCAATCAGGGCCAAAAGTTTCAGGTTTCCCTTCATTTAAAAATCGCGTGATACGGCATATGATCCGATATGTAGACACCGAATTTGATCACCTCATCCGCACACGCCCATTCCACGTCAACATCACCTCGATAGAAGATGTAGTCAATTCGCGTCGCGTTCGCTAGATTTTCGGGCAAAAACGTGGTAAACGTTCCGAATGATTTGCGGCAGCGGTACTTGGTCGTGTGATAGGTGTCTTGAAGCTCCGCCAGTTCAAGCAAAGACTGAATTTCAGGTTGTTCCTCTTCCGCATTCAAATCGCCACAAACCAGAACCAGATCCTCCGAATCGTCGGACTCCCAACCGCTCCAACCCGCTATTAAAGCAGCCGCATTCATCCGCGCTTCAGACCCCACATGGGACCAATGGGTGTTGATAACACGCACCGTCTGCTGTCGCTTTCGATCAAATAACAAAACCACCGTGGCGATCCGCGGTAAATCTGCATCCCACCCTCGACTTCCCGGTTGAGTAGGATCCAAGGACAACCAACGAACATCACCTTGCAGAAAATCAAAGCGGTCCCGGTTCCAAAAAATAGGACAGGCTTCACCCGTTCCATCCGCATTGCGCCCCTCTCCGAATGAGTCGTGTTCAGGCATCCGCTCCTGCAAATCTGCCACCTGATTGGGAAGCGCCTCCTGGATCCCAATAACATCGAAGTAGCGCACAGCTGTGGCTACCTCATTTCGCCGTTCATGCCACTCCAAGGTGTCGAGAGGATTATCGTATCGAATATTGAATGTACCTAAGGACAATTCCTCCAATCCTTGCCCAATCGATGCCAAAGGCAGCCCCAAGCAAAAGACCAGGGTACAGCTCCCAATCCTTCCGAGCACACCCCTCCAACTATTTTGGCCGCATTCCAACATGCTCGCAATATACCGCGCGTTCGGAAGTACTTTTGTCTTCGTGCGAAAAGAACGATTATTTCGAAAAAACGAAGTCCTCACGCTGGACATCGAGGACATCGCCCATGGAGGCAAAGGCATAGCGCGGTTGGAAACTGAACGCGGACCTTTTGTGGTGTTCGTTCAGAATGCGCTGCCCGGCCAACAAGTTCGGGCGCGTGTTTCCAAATGCAAATCCAAGTATGCGGAGTGCAAGCTTGAAGATGTCATTCAACGCGCACCGGAAGAAGTCTCGATCCCATATCAAGAAATTCCAGGGGCCCCCTATGCGCACTTGCCCATTGAAATCCAGCATACGCTCAAGGAAAAAACATCCCTCGATCTGTACCAGCGCATCGGAGGCGTAGAGAACATTCAGGGTTGCTACCAAGGTCTGATCGCTTCCCCATCCCATTGGCACTATCGCAACAAGATGGAATATAGTTTTTCAGCCATCATCCATGATCCCGTTGCGAATGAAAAAGTGGACGGGTTTGGGCTTGGCTTTAAACGACGTGGAACTTGGTGGGCCGTTGAGAACCTAAATGGGGATTCTGGACTATTCGATGCAGAGGTTGAAAATGCCATAAAATCGCTCCGTCTGTGGTTCGAACAAACCGGACTGCCGGCTTGGCATCCACCAAGGAGAGAAGGGTTCTATCGTTTTTTGGTGGTGCGAAAAAGCATGGCCAGTCAGCGACTGCTCTTCAATTTGGTGACATCTTCTGAGGGACTGGCATCCTTTCCCACAGCGGCATTCGTTGACGCAATGACCGAACGATTCGGAGACCGCTTACAAGGAATTTTGCATACGATCAATGACGACAAAGGAGAACGCGTCGAAGCTCGAGCAGGAGACAGCACGTGTATTTTTGGAGAACCATTTGTGACCGAGCGATTGCACGGGTTGGACTTTGATGTGGAAATGGCCAGTTTTTTTCAAACCAATCCGGCCAGCGCAGAACGGCTTTACGAGGAAGCCTTAAAGGAAGCGATTGAATCACTCGATGGCGATTCTGATGATGGGAAACTCATCATGGACCTCTTCTGCGGCACAGGTACCATTGCTCAATTGTTAGCGAGGGCCTCAGGACGACGCATCATCGGAGTCGACATTGTTGAACAGGCCATCATCGACGCGAAAAAAAGTGCTGCAAAAAATGGCATCTCAAATGTTGAGTTTTTCGCCGCCGATGTCGGAAAATTCCTTCTGGAATACCCCGAATACAAAGGGAAAATTCAGACCATCGTATTGGATCCTCCTCGGGCAGGCATCTCACCCAAAACCCTGCGCAAAGTCATTCGACTTGGTGCTCAGCGCATCGTTTATGTTTCTTGTAATCCCGCAACGCAGGCGCGCGACATCTTGACCCTTAATGAATTTGGTTACCAATTGAAGAAGCTGAAGTTCGTGGATCAATTTCCGCATACAGCGCACGTTGAAGCAATTGGAGTATTCGAAAAAACGGTCCAACTTTGAACCGGCATCAACCGAACCTCAATACCATGAGCAGCACACGAATTCTTGAATCCCAACAGATCGAACGAAAACTTCAGCGAATTGCGCGGCAGGTCCTGGAAGAATTTCATCATTCCACGGAATTGCACTTGGTCTCTATCGCAGGAAATGGAGAGCCCATGGGAGGCCGGCTAGCGGCGATTGTAGCCGAAATTGGAACTTGTAAAGTGTACGCTTCCACTTTGAAACTCAACAAATCTGCGCCGCTTGACGGCCCCATCACATTGAGTTGCGACTTGGCATCCTTGAAGGACCAAGATGTGCTTATTGTGGACGATGTGCTGAATTCAGGAAAAACACTGATGTATGCCGTGCATCACATCTTAAGCTCGGGTCCAAAACGCATTTCGACTGCGGTGTTAATTGATCGCATTCACCGGTCGTTCCCAGTTCGGGCCGATTTCTGTGGGCTCAGTCTCAGCACCAATTTGAAAGAACACATCGAAGTTCAACTGGCTCAAAACCCCAGCCCTACCGACGAAGCGGTTTTACACGATTAATCGGGAGAGCGGCAGATCAGTGTGAATGCAACTGATCGCTCCACCGTTCTAATGCCGAGGTGTCCACCGTGCCTTCAAACCGTTCATCGCAGGCTTGATAACAAGCAGAGCGAAGGGCATGATGGGATCGAATGGCCTCCTCATCCTTCATTTCACTTCCTGCCTTCAACAAGGGACGCGAACCGTCACCCTGCAACCGGGTAAAAAGAATCTCGAAAGCAGGGTCCAACCAAATAACGAATCCATGGGACTGCATAAGCTTCCAATTCTCAGGAGAACAAGGCAAGCCGCCTCCACACGCGACAATGGGAAACGCCGGATTTCCAGCAACCTCCGCCAAAACAACGCCCTCCATATCTCGAAACCGCTGCTCTCCTAGCGTTTCGAAAATGCGCGAAATCGACATGCCCATTCTTTTGGAAATCATGGCATCCAAGTCTGCAATTGCGTGACCGGTGTGATCTCCCAATCGCTTAGCAGTTGATGACTTCCCGGCTCCCATGTAGCCAATAAAAAAAATCTGACTAGCCATGAACTTGGACCCTAAACATCCGTGCTCCGTCTAGCGTGCCTTCCAGCACATCGCCGTCTGCAACCGCCCCAACACCGGAAGGAGTTCCTGTAAATAGAATGTCCCCCATTTTGAGGGTCATATACTTCGAAACATGGGCAATCAACTGATCTACGTGAAACAGCATGGATTCCGCTGTAGCGGACTGGACAACCGTTCCATTCTTCTTCAATTCGAACGGGACGTGCTCCCATCCCTCGGCCCAATGATCTTTGGCTATCCATTCGCGGCTCACCACCGCAGAGCCGTCAAAGGCTTTGGCCTTCTCCCATGGGTGCCCTTCCGATTTGGCAGCTGACTGCACATCCCTCGCTGTGAAGTCTATTCCCAAAGAAACCTCTTCGTAGTATCGATGAGCAAACTCCAAAGCGACAGATTTTCCATTCCGAGTAATCCGCACCAAGAGTTCCACCTCATAATGCACTTCTTGGGTCCACTCCGGAATATAAAAAGGGTGCCGGTGCGGAAGTATAGCACTATCAGGCTTCAAGAAAAAAAGCGGCTCGCTCGGAACCTTGTTTCCCAATTCTTTCGCGTGATCCGCGTAATTACGACCAATGCAGATGAGTTTCATTCAGGACCTTTCTTCTGCGAAGTTCTTTAAAAAGCGGCTTGCCTCCCATCAATTGACATAAAATCGCACTTCCACGCGACGATCTTCAGCACCAGCAGCCTTTGCACGTTCCTCTCCAAAATAGTTCAAGAGCACCCGTTCTGCCTTGACCCCGCTCTGCAATAAATATGAACGAACAGAGGAAGCGCGATTTCTTGAAAGGGCCATATTGAGCGATCGTTCACCTTGCATATCCGCATGGCCTGTGCAAACAACCCTGAGTTGGGGATACCTTCCCATCAATTCGATGACCTCATTGAGCTGAAGTTGTGCATTGAGGCTCAACTTGAAGGAGCCCGAATAGAAAGACACATCCATATAGTCCGGCAAGCGAAGATGCTTCAACCGAGCATCCGAGAGTACGGGAGGCAGCCACGAAACTTCGGATGCACTTTCGGACACACCCGATTCCAATGCCCGCAGTCGACCGTCCTGTTGCTCCAACAATTGTACGATTCGCTCCAACATGTCTTCGAAGTAAGTCTCACCATTGCCTCCGCCGATCCAACTCGAACCGTCTGCTGCAGAAAGCGCCGCAGACGAGCCATCGGACAGCGTCCAATCGGTAGCTGGCAGGGGTGCATTGTCGTCCACTTTTAACCAATCAGCATCCTCGTCCTTGATGGCACTCAATGTGTTCTCTAGCTGCTGGAAAAGAGCTCTGTTGACGCGGTATTTCAATTCAATTGCGATTTGCATTTTCAACTCATCAAGTGCGGTCTGCACCATGACATACCATTGCTCGCTCTCGCTCAATCCTTGTGCCATCCTCCAATGCCTCAAATCACGGATGGTCAATTCATTTACGTGATGGATGGCAGCCTGCACCTCATCTGTGAAAGCAACCTCGTCCATCAATCCTTCAATCGCTTGCAACTCTCCTACTTGACGCACGATGCGCGTCACTTGCTTTAAAACGTCCTTTTCCGATTCTTTCCAATCCACCACGCCTTCATCCAAATCCACCTCCACTGCCCCATCCAAATAAAACCCGACATTTTGGAGCATCAAATTCTGGGCTTCCGTGACACGCAGTTGCATTGCCGTGATTCCCTGAACCTCCTGAGCTGATGTTGACGCGCACACCCCCCATGCAAGCAGGACCAAAAAGGAGCACATCGTGGCCCACAGAATGGAATGGCGATTCATGCCTTAAATATCGCCCAAAAATGTTATTAACCTTGCGAATTTGCTATTTACCTCGACCACGAAGCACTGTGATGACGGTATAAAACAGGATCTTGAAATCCAACGCGACGGACATGTTCTCGATGTAGATTAAATCGAACCTCAACCGCTGAATCATTTGATCCACGTTCTCGGCGTATCCGTATTTCACCTGACCCCAGGAAGTGATGCCGGGGCGAACTTTTTGCAAGTGACGGTAATGTGGGGCACGCTCCATGATTTTGGAAATAAAATGACTTCGCTCCGGACGTGGGCCAACCAATGACATATCCCCTTTGACAACATTGAAGAATTGAGGCAATTCATCCAACCTCGATTTGCGCAAGAATTTGCCTACTGATGTAATTCGAGGGTCATCAGAACGACTTAGTTGGGGACCTGCTTTTTCTGCGTCCAACACCATGGTTCTAAACTTGATGATCTTGAATGGTTTTCCGTGCCAACCAATTCGCTCTTGCAAGAAAAAAACAGGTCCCTTGCTTGTCATTGAGACGGCCAATCCAATGATGACAAATACAGGAAATAGAATTACAAGGGCCAATATGCTGATAACCCAATCCATTGCTCTCTTCAATGAGCGCTGCCACTGGGGCATGATTTGGCGGTCAATCTCAATCAATGGAGCCCCATAAATGCTGGACATCCGAACGGAACCACTCAAAATATCGTAAATGTCTGGGATGATTCTAACTTCAACAGCCATCCCTTCCAATACATTTAAGACAGACTCCAAAATGGCATGATCTCCTGACCCAATTGCAATGATTACCTCTTCAATCTCATGGGTTTCTATGACAGATTCGAGGCTATCCACCTTACCGAGGTTGGGCATAAACTGTTCCAAGGCAGTATCAGCACCATTGGCTTGCAGGAAGCCCTTAAAAGCATAGCCAGGATGCTTCCTCAACCCATTGATTTCCTCTATGGTCTTGACCGCCCGTTCATTCCCGCCAATGACGAGCGTGGGAAAGCTCCATTTTCCTGAATGGATTTTCTTTACGGTCCGTGTCGTGATAACCAGGCGACCAAACAAAGTGAACGTCCAATGCCCCAAAAGCAATACACTCAGAGATGCATAGTACTGCTTGTAGGAAACAATGGCATCATCGAGTAAAAGAGCAAAAAACAACACCAAAACGCCCACCAATGTGGTCCATGTAACTTGCCCTACCTCCAGAATTCGATGCCTTTTGAGCGGCTTTAGATACATCCCGGCGATCGCATGCACTCCCAACCAAAAAACAGGTATGATTGCCAAACCGAGAGAAAAGCGATCATCCTCGAAGCATATCTGCCAGTCCGACCACGTACCCTCCTCAAACATCACATTTCGATAAACAAACAACAGCGTCCACGACATTGCGGCACTTAGCCAGTCCGTAAATAAATATGCCAGGATTATTCTCCGTCTATTCATGGGTAACGGAGAAGTTTGAAATTATCCACCATCACGAAGGTCGACTCCGCTGAACCGTCATAATAGGCATCAAGCGTAATCTCATAGTGGGTGGCATCAGGTGATGTCCGGACCACTGGGCCAAGGTCCAGATAAATCTTATTCCGTTCACCGTCTGTCGAGTTAAGAATCAAAATGGGAACCCGCTGAGCGTTGACGGCATTTTTGACGTACAATCCAATCCAAAAAGGCTGGGTGCATGAATAATCCAATTCAAGCCACACGGGACCATTCGTTCCGAGGTCATACTCTTGTTCGTTCGTCGATGAGATAACCGTGTGATGAGCAGAATCCAACACAATCAATCCACTTCCAACTCCATCCAAAACAAACGCGGGGTCTTCGGTTCTGATCACTTGCCCTGAACTGGTGACAGACTCCTGAAACCGGTTGGCCGTTTCAAAATCTTCCGCAACCATAACCTCCGTCAATTCTGTATACCCTACAGTCAGAGCAAGTGTATCGAAACCACCATAATCAATGTCCAAATTTTCTACCACAGCATCGTAGAACGGATAGGGTTGGCGAGTTGAACTAATCGCATTGGCTCGGATTCCCGCAGAAAAGGTAATCTCAGCGCTAGAACCTAATTGTTCTGGGGATAACGGAATGTCCGCTGGCAATGGAAAAGCTCCGAGGACGTCTGTCTCAGAATACACCCAGACCTCCTCAATTCGTTCAGTTGCAGCGCCTTCTTCAGGGGAAAGCTCCAGTTGGATCGCATCAATGTGCACAAAATGCGGAGGACCATCCCATGAATTCACACAACCCGTTAACGCAAGAACGAGCAAGAAGCCCACCATAATATGAGGGCTGCCGGAGAATCGAGCGGTGTGAAACGTTTGCACGGTTTGGTTTGGTGGAAAAGACCACAAAAATAAGCAGTGAGCTTTCCTTACACCGGATTTAACGCGAGCATTCAGCGATTCGTATGCAGGGTTTCGAACAAAAAATAGCAGTTGTAAACAATCGAGCTAAACTGAGCACGATACACATCTGGTAGCACCCGGCACGAGTAAAATACGACCAATCGGAATTCGCTCCCCGCACGCATGGCACAACCCAAACTTATGGTCGTTCAACCGTTCGAGGGCTCGAAGCAAGTCCGCCTTTTGTTTTTCAGCCGTTCGCAGTGCGGCCTCATTGACGCTTCGGTTGTTGATGGCATCCATGCGACTCACACGACCAATTGCATTTTCTGGTGGTATGGGCTTGGTAATTTCTCGGTATTCTGCAAGCTTTTCTTCAAGCAGCCCAAGTTTAGATTCGACACGGCGACGAAACTCAACCAATTCCATTTCACTCCAATTCGACATGATTCGATGCTTTACACCAAGATACGAGGAGATACCATGCGTTGCAAGCTCTTTAAATTTCTTACTTTCGCGCCATGAAATTCTTCATTGACACAGCTAATCTCGAACAGATTCGAGAAGCAGAAGCCCTCGGTGTACTAGACGGTGTAACCACCAATCCATCGCTCATGGCGAAAGAAGGCATCACGGGAGACACCGCAGTCAAAGCGCACTACCAGGCCATCTGCCAAATTGTGGACGGCGATGTGAGTGCCGAGGTGATTGCAACAGACTTTGAGGGCATGATTGCCGAGGGACAAGAATTGGCGGCTTTGCACCCGAACATCGTGGTCAAGGTACCTGCTATTGCGGATGGCATTCGCGCCATTCGGTGGTTCACGGACCATGGCATTCGCACCAACTGCACCCTGATTTTTTCGCCTGGACAAGCTTTGCTCGCAGCGAAGGCAGGTGCTTCATATGTGAGTCCGTTTGTTGGACGCATTGATGATATTGGCTCAGATGGCTTGCAACTGATTGAAAAAATTCGTGTCATTTACGATAATTACGATTTTGGGACTGAAATCCTCGCTGCCAGCGTTCGCCATACGATGCACATCATCGAATGCGCTGAAATTGGTGCGGACATCATGACGGGCCCGCTCAGCGCAATGAAAGGACTCCTGAAGCATCCATTGACCGACAGCGGCCTTGCGCAATTCTTGGCCGACCACGCCAAAGCCAAGGCGTAATGTTGCTGCGGATTCACCCGGGAAATCCGGATGAGCGCCGCATACGACAGGCAGCAGCGCTGTTGGACGACGATGCTGTATTGGTCATTCCCACCGATACGGTGTACAGCTTTGCTTGCGTTCTTGGTTCTTCAAAGGGATTGGAACGTCTCGCGAAACTAAAGGGCATAGCGCTGAAGCAGGCTCGATTTAGCGTCGCCTGTGCTGATTTAAGCCAACTTTCTGCGTATACCCGCCCCTTGAGTAATGCTGTTTTCAAAATGATGAAGAAGGCGCTTCCCGGTCCTTATACGTTCATCGTTCCTGCGAATAACAACATTCCCAAGTGGTTCGTAGGCAAGCGGAAAGAAATTGGCATCCGTGTGCCCGACAATGCCATACTTCGTGCACTGGTGCATGAATTAGGACGCCCCTTGGTCGTTAGTTCAGTGCGGGATGAAGACGAAGTCGTCGAATACACAACAGACCCCGAATTGATCAGCGAACGCTTTGGAACCCGAATTGACGGAGTCATTCATGGCGGATTTGGCACGGTGGATGCCTCGACTGTTATTGATTGCACTCAACAAGAACCTGAGGTCGTGCGAGAAGGGTTAGGCAACCTGGAAGGGCTACTCTAGCTTGCTGGATTACTGATCTTGAGCCCTTGAAGCCAGCATGGGAACAAAAGCAAATTCACCGTGTTCTTGGCGACTGAATTCTTTTTCTTCCTCTCGTGTGTATGAAAACATGCGCTGCTTTTCGCCTTCTCCCACCGGAATAATAAGACGCCCGCCTAGGGCTAATTGCATCAACAATGCCTCTGGAATATCGGGTGCTCCGCATGTTACGATGATGCCATCGAACGGCGCAAACACAGCCTTGCCCTTGTAGCCATCGCCGTAAAACAGATCGGGCTTAAACCCCATTTGCTTCAGCAGCGGACCCGCCTTATCGTAGAGCAGCCGCTGTCGTTCGATGGAGTAGACTTTGTATCCCATGGCGCATAAAACAGCGCATTGATAACCGCTGCCGGTTCCAATCTCCAGGACTTTGGCGCCCGGTTCTAATTGGAGCAATTCCGTTTGGCGTGCCACGGTGTGTGGTTTGCTGATGGTTTGTCCCGAACCGATTTGGAAGGCTTTGTTTTGGTAGGCAAATTGTTCAAACGCAGAGGATAGAAAAAAGTGACGGGGCACCTTGTCCATGGCTTCTAAAACCGCGGCATCTTGAATCCCCAATTCCTTCAATTCCATCAGCATTCGCCGACGCTGTCCTTTATGTCTATACTCATCCTGCATCCGAGTATGAATTTACATATACCGAGCGCATACCGCCCTCAAGTCTTGCGAAGTTTTTGAATGCACATTGTGGATGAAATGTTCATCGAATCAAGACCATCAACTTCCATCGACCCCATAGGCACCGCGTACTTTTGAAGCATGACAAAACACTGGTTTACTTGCAAGGTAAAATACGTCCGACACGACGCTGATGGTGCGGAGGTGAAGGCGACAGAATCATTTGTTCTGGACGCATACAATTACACAGAGGCCGAAACCCGAATGACGGGTATTTGCGAGCAGGAAGGCATCCGTCCATTTGAAATCGTCCAAATCACCAAATCCAATTTGGTGGAGGTCATCCGATTTGATGACGGGGACCAGTGGTTCAAAGTCAAGATTGCCCTGACCAGTCTCGACGAGGCCAAGGGGAAGGAAAAAGAATCTTATCAGCACATCTTACTCTCAGCCGCTGACATCCGAGATGCATTTGACAAGGTGCGGAACCACATGTCCAAGGTCGGGGTTGGATTTGTTATTCCTTCCATTGTCTTCCAAAAAATTACGGAAGTCTTTCCATTGGAAGAAGAAGGAGGCTCCCATGCACTTAATGGAGCTCCTGCCACTCCTGAAGAGGAAGTGAAAGCCGTTGAAGAAGCCGTTTGAACAACCGGGGATTTTGGAAGACGTTCTATTGCATCCACTCCCAAGCACTGCGGTATGCGCCTTGAGACTCCGCTTGACTCAAGAGTGATTCAAAAAATGCATCTTGTCCTACCGTCGCTCCGTCTCCGATCATCAGCAGATGGTGCTTGGCTCGGGTCATGGCCACATTGATTCTGCGGTACTCCTTCAAGAATCCAATTTCTCCGGCGGCATTACTGCGCGTAAGTGAAATGACAATGATGTCGCGTTCTTGACCTTGAAAGGCATCCACGGTTGAACAGGCTATTTGATTTTCTCGGTCCGTGCTAATCCCTCCAATGTCAGCCCCCTGTGCTTTCCATATTCGATCCAATATCTCTGCCTGAGCCCGATACGGAGCAATCACCCCTACTGTCATTTTAGGATGCCTTTCCAACAACTCCAGCATCCGTGCAACTACGAATTGCGCTTCCTCTGCGTTGATGGTGCTGTGCGAGCCTTCGATGCGCTCTTCATCAAATCCACAACCAGCCGTATCGATGAATTGAAAGGCCGGATCTTGGCAGCGATGAGCGATATCCAAATCTGCCGATTGAAGCAATCCCTGGTAAAACAACTTGGAAGCGGGCATCATGATCTCAGGATGCATCCGGTATTGATGCGTTAACATTCGATGAGGTAACGTTCCTGATTCCTCTGAGGACCTTCCCATAGCGCGTTCCAATAAGCTCACCTCCAGTCCTGCTCGGATGGCTTCGTCACTTTTGACGACAGGAGGAAGTTGCATGGGATCACCGGCTAAAATGACGCGCTTGCCCTTTCGAATGGGTATCCAAGCGGCTGGCTGCATCGCTTGAGCAGCTTCGTCGATGACGACCCAGTCAAAGGATTGACCTTTCAAAATCTGATCCGCAGATCCAACCAAAGTAGCACAAACAACAGGAGCATTTCGAATCAATCGTTCTGCTATGTAATTCTCCAGCGCAGATGCTTCAGCACCGAGGGATCGAGCTTCGATTCTGTTCTCTTTTCGTTCCGCTCGTTCCGCTGCACCAAATGTTCGGTGAAACTTATTCGCTGCCTTCCAGGCCAATTCAGCCCGCTTGCGGAATGCCTTCACTTGCTTGAAATTCCCCTGACGCTCTACTTGAGCATCCACGCCCCATTCGAAAACAGAATCGTCCATGCGCATAGGGTGTCCCAAGCGGATTACCGATATCTCTCGCTCAACACAGCCCTTTACTAACAGGTCCACAGCAGCATTGCTCGGCGCGCAAAGTAGAACCCGCTCCCCTCTTCGAATTGCCCGGTCAACAAACGCCAGAACCGTGGTTGTTTTGCCCGTACCCGGTGGACCGTGAAGAACGGCGAACTGATCAACGCTTTCTGCATGCAACACCCAGCTCCTTTGCTGGGCATTGAGATCACCTAAAGTCTCAGATGAATCCTCAATCGAGCCTGAGAGCGAGCTGGGAAGATCACCAAGCGTGCTCAATAGGCTGGCACGCGAAGACCCAAGAAGCGCATCCCGAAGCGCACATTCTAAAGGATCTTCCGTATTAATCCAATGATTCAGCGCAGCCCCCATTACTCGATAGGATCGATCGTCTGCCCGCTCATCCAGCGTCCAGCGCTCATGCAGGTCGGCGCTGGAAAGTGGGGCACCGTCCAAGATGACCTCCGCGCTGCCTCGGCTAATCTTGCGCACAATTCCCCGCAAGACGGCTGATGGATCCGCCGGTTGCCCCCCTTCGTTTGCTTGATAAAAATGAACTGGGGTACCCGAACGAAAAGCATCGTCCAGTCCACCGTTTGAGCCTTTTTCCAGTTTCAATCGGACCCAACCCCCGAACGTATAGTCTTGCTTTTGGATTTGAACCGGTGACCAGGTCAACCCTTCCGCCTTGCGAAGCCGCAAACTCTGCTCTTCAATAATTGCCCCTAATCGACGCTCTTCATCGCGTTGCTCATGAACCAAGGCATGGGCTAAGGCGCCCAATTCCTCCACCGGACCCTTCGTCTCCATGTTGCGGATTAGCGCACAATGGTGAAGGATCCATTGAGGTACTTATAACCCTCGCCTTGGTCGATGGTCTGACCATTGACATCGTTGATGACCAATTCTGCGTCTACTCGGGCAATGCCCAGAATGTAGTAATAGGTTCCCTCCGACGCCTCTTCAGGACCTGGGCTCCAGCCTGCTGTTTTCCCAAAATTATTGCTGGTGTACATCAACTGTCCCCATCGGTTGTAGATGCGAACGGTGCTTCCATCGTACCGATCGCTGTCCAAACCGTCCACTTCAAAGGCATCATTCTTGGCATCCCACTGCCCATTACCAAAGGGACTAATGACATTGGGGATGGTCAACTCACACACATCTTCTTCAATGGTCCACACGGTGGTGGCCGTCCAAGTGCAAGGTGCAATCATGGACACCTCGACTTCGTAAACGCCTTCGTATTCTGCTTGGAAGCTCGCCTCAGTGCCGACAACCTCGCCCTCATATGTCCATGCATAGATGTAATTGCTTTCCAGTGTTCCTTCGACGTTAAAATCCAGTGCCAGCAAATCAATGGCGTCATCCGGGCAAACAAGTCCCTCGTCATTGATACCTGTTGGGGGAGGAATGAAGTCAACTTCTACATCTTGGAAGACCTCACAATTATCTAAATCTCCTCCTGTAACCGAGACGTTCAATGTCATCACGGTGTCTTGCGTTAATCCGTCAACTGTCACATTCGCACCATTGCCACTGACCAAGACCGCAGGGGTCCACTCGTAGGTGTACGTAAAGCCCATTTGCTCATTCAATACATCACCAAACAACGAAACAGGTGAGCCACAATACCCCGATGGTTCTTCCACCACCACTTCAGGTGCATCCACAACAGTGACTTCCACATCCGTGCTGTAAGTGCAGCCAAAGTTATTCGTAGCCGTGTACGTATATGTGCCAGTCTCAACCGCGTTAATGGTCACATCATTGCAATCGGCACTTTCGTCATAAATATAGGGACCGGTCCACGAAGAGCTTTCGCAATCCTCGCCAAATTCTGGTGTAAAAACGATGGGTTCCGGATACAAATCCGGGTTGAAATGAATTGTCCAATCAAAAATATAGCCGTCGTCCGCCCCCCAGCTATCGCACACTTCAATTTCCCATGTCCCATTCAATGGGCAACCCTCCAGCAACGTGAAGGGCTGAGCGGATTCATACGTACCGGCTGGTAATTGTCCTGTTGAATTTTCAGCCCATGTGCCATTGGTGGCTGTCGGTGACCAATAATAATCCCAGCCTGTTCCAGGACCTGTGCCGTCGCCTTGATCCGGAATTCCGAGGTTCGTTCCTCCCCCTCCCTGCTGATGCACTGCCATGCTCTGTCCGTTGGGGCAGATGAAGGTAACGGTCAAATCACCCATGAAACTGTGTTCAAAGTTGATGAAGAAGTCGACAATATCGGAATTGGCATTTTCAACGGTTGCGCCGGGCGAAAAAGCGGTGAAGGTCAATTCGGCATTGAAACATTGAGATTGATCATCTGGAATAAAAAGCCCCCCTCCAAAGTCTCCTGTTGGCTCTGAATCGTATGTTACACCCTGCACCACTCCTTCTAAATCGAACTGCTGACCAGAACAAATCGTCGCGTCCACGGACGTTCCTGTCCAATCCGGATCAGTCGAGACCAGCACGAGGTGGTCGATTAGGTTGTTGTTTGAACAACCGTCTGGATCATCCTCTGTGACGTTATTATCCGCGATGTCGAGTTGAACTTTATACGCTCCGGGGTTAGCAAAAGTATGCGTGACAACCGGACCTGTACTGGACGTATTATCGTCCCCAAAATCCCACTCCCATGAAACAATCTCGAAATTATCCGCTGCTGTGGAACCTGAGGCATCGAAGGTAATTTCCTCACCTGGACATGCTAAATGCGGGATGGCCTCTCCACTTTCGACAACTGCAAAAGGCCGCTCACACGGATAGCCACAACTCATTTCAGCAACAAAGCTGCCTTCTCCTGAAGCATCACTGGTAAAATGCAAAGTCAAGCACCCCCCAGGGTTATCCTCCGTTGCGAAAATTTCCAATCCTTGGGCGTCATACTCTATGTAGGTGCCGAGAAGCGGAAATGAATCGTCCGGGCCATCAAAAATTTGCAGAATATCTCCTGGGCCTAAATTAGCCAGAGCCCAATACAGGGTAACAATGGTTTCTGGAGCCTCCGGACATATGGTCATGGTAATGTCCTCGTTGGGTCCGTAGTCACCCGCACTCATTCCGGTATCGACTAAAAACCCCTCGCAAGTGGACAGTTCAGTGTTGGATATGGGGATCTCCTGACCTTGAACAGCGTTTGTCCATAGAACGGCAATCAACAAGAGGGGCATCGATGAAAAGTATCGGTTCATGTGATGACTGGTTGTAATTTTTCCTGATTTCAAACGTCGAGCATGGCGAAGAGACATCCCTGCTCTATAGCCTTTGAACCCGCAATATAAACAAGACACAACGAGTGAAGGTTGCACAAGTTGAAGTACTTCTTTTCACTACTTTAGATGATTAAAGTTGAGTTTTTCTGTTCGACTCGCTTTCAGATAAAAAATCTGTCTATCTTTGCCCCCCCAAACGTGGGAATTGACTCCTTAGCTCAGCTGGTTAGAGCATCTCACTTTTAATGAGAGGGTCCTGGGTTCGAGTCCCAGAGGGGTTACGAATAGAGGGTGTCGATGGCACCCTTTTTGATGCACTGCCCAGGTGCTGAAATTGGTAGACAGGCATGGTTGAGGGCCATGTGTCCGTTAGGGCGTGCGGGTTCGAGTCCCGCTCTGGGCACTTCATCCACCCGGGTGGCGAAATTGGTAGACGCGCAGTCCTCAGAAGGCTGTGCCTTCGGGCGTGCTGGTTCGACTCCAGTTCCGGGTACTGCGAAAAAAGCTTTGGAATAATCCAAGGCTTTTTTTTTGCGTTCTGCGTTCAAGGCATGCCCACCAAGACCATTCACCATGCAATGGTCTCCATTCGAGCACATAGAGCCGTATCTTTGCCACGTGGTGACAAAAAACATCATCGGAAGGCCTTCCACCTTCCACCGAATCGAGTCGGTGAAGCGTCCCTTTTTGATCAGCGGTCCCTGCAGTGCGGAGTCACCAGAGCAACTGATGGAAACGGCGAAGCAGCTGCAATCCAAAAATGTACAGCTCTTACGCGCAGGGGTCTGGAAACCTCGCACGCGCCCGAACGGTTTTGAAGGACGCGGTATAGAGGCGTTGAATTGGTTGGTAGAAGTTCGGCAGGAGACCGGCCTGCCAGTTGCAACGGAAGTCGCAAACAAACAACACGTCGAAGCCTGCCTAGCCAAAGGAATCGACGCTGTTTGGATTGGAGCGCGAACCGCTGTGAGTCCCTTTGCAGTTCAAGAGGTGGCTGACGCCCTGCGTGGCAGTGAAGTGCCGGTGTTTGTGAAGAACCCCATACATGCCGACTTGTCCCTTTGGATGGGGGCCATAGAACGAGTCAAGCAAGCCACGCTTGGGCCAGTGTGGGCCATTCACCGAGGATTTAGCCGATACGGTCAGCACGAATATCGCAATGCGCCTATGTGGGAAATTGCAATTGCCCTGCAAATGGCCATGCCAGAATTGAAGATCATCTGCGATCCCAGCCACATTGCCGGACGCCGAGACTTGCTTCAACCCGTTGCTCAAAAAGCGATGGACCTGGGAATGCATGGCTTAATGATCGAAAGCCATCCGAACCCGAACGAAGCCCTCAGCGACGCCGGTCAGCAGGTAACCCCGGATCGACTGGAGGAAATTATGCAGTCGCTCACCATACGGAATACCATTGCAGAACCCCTTCACCGCAAAAACCTCGATGCCCTCAGGTTGCGGATGGACTCCATTGATGAACAAGTCATCGAATTGCTGACTGCCCGCATGAATTTGGCAAGGGAGATTGGACGCTACAAAGGCGAACATGGAATGACCATTCTGCAAATGGAACGATGGAAGGAGGTGTTTGACACCCGAGGAGGTTGGGCCGCGTCTGCTGGTTTGGGACCTGAATTCATCGAATCCTTCCTCGAGCAGGTTCACAAAGAGAGCATTCGGGTACAAACCGAAGAAATGGCTCAAAAAAAATAGCCGCTATAAGTAGCTGGTAATAAGTTACTTAGAAATTATTTTCGACAAATTTCGAGCAAAACGCAACCAAAATTTAAGTGCTCCCGTAATAGCAGTTAGGTTTTGGTTTTGCCACGCTCGAATTGAGCGTAATGAATCAGGCGATTTGGTGAGAAGGGGTCCCTCAACGGAGGGACCCCTTTGATTTTTTGGTCAAAATCAGGATGTGCGGCGTTTGGTAAACATGTGCAACCAAATCGATCGACTGAGCCGCAAAAACAATGGCATCATGCTCATAAGCAATGCAATGCCCGTCCAAAGGAAGAGCGGAATGTCCTCAAAAAGATGAAACGACATGATTCCCCACCAATCAAAGCACGTCAGCGCGACATAGAGCGCAATCCACATAGCCACGGTAAGTGCATACGAGATATATGCCGCTCCAAAGTAAAAGCCCGGTTCACGTTCGAAATCTTCCTGACAAATCTCACAACGAGCAATCATTTGGCTCATTTGACCCAAGTCATACGCCCTCGATTTGAACAACTTCCCTTCGAAACACGTGGGACATCGGTTTCCAATCACCGCACCGAGTCGAGTTTTTTTTGGCACTACTCAACTATGTTTTGCATGTCCACCAACTTTCGATACAGCCCTTGATTTTGCATGAGCTCATCGTGGGTTCCCGTCTCAGCCACGCGGCCTGCATCCAAAACGATGATCCGATCAGCGTGACGCACCGTGCTCAGTCGATGTGCAATGACCAAGGTGGTTCGGCCTTCCATGAGGCGATCAATCGCCTGCTGCACCTTGTGTTCAGACTCTGTATCCAATGAAGATGTTGCCTCATCCATAAGCAGAACAGGAGGATCCTTGAAAAGTGCACGGGCGATGCTCAGCCGCTGACGCTGACCTCCGCTCAGCTTATTTCCACCGTCTCCGACACCGGCCTCCCAGCCCCCTTCCATGCCTGCAATGAATTCGATTGAATTAGAGGCTTGTGCCGCCCGCTCCAGTGCATCCTTATTGGTCTCAAGGTGGGTACTACCCAATTGGATGTTCTCGGAAACAGAGGTGTTGAAGAGCCTCGATTCTTGCGTAACCAATCCCAGACGGGTTCGAAAACCAGTTAGGTCAAACTCCTCTAGATCATGCCCATCCCAAAGGATTGCACCTTCATCTGGTCGATGAAAACGCGCCAACAAGTGCATCAATGTCGTCTTGCCTGAACCGCTTGGCCCAACCAATGCGACCGTTTGCCCGCGCTCGATTTCAAAGGACACCCCTTGTAAAACGGGTATTCCTCCATATCCAAAATGTACATCCTTAAAAGCTATCGCCTGCTGCAATTCTGGAGTTGGCAAAATTCCTGGATTTTGAAGTTCCTCTGCATCGAGAATTTCCTCCAGCCGCTCCAAGGACGCTACGCCCTTTTGAATTCTGAACCAACCGTCGCTAATGGCCCGAGCCGGAGGGATGATTTGAGAGAACACCACAAGGTAACCGATGAACCAATCCCCCGTCAATCCTCCGTCGCCCTCAAGAACCAGTCGACCCCCAAACCAGAGCAAGACCGCCATAACGGACAAGGACACCGTTTCTGAAACCGGTGAAGACAAATACTCTCGCTTGTACAATCGGCGCATCAGTTTAAAAAACCGCTCATTGGAGGTGCTGAATCGACGGTCAAATTGTTCTTCCGCATGAAAAGCTTTGATCACAGCTATGCCTCCCAAAGTCTCTTCCAAAATTGAAATGAGGCTCCCTAATTCCTCCTTACCACGCCGTGCAGCGTGTTTCAGGCTTTTTGCAATTCGGCTTATCAAAAAACCACTGATGGGTAAGAAAAAGATTGAAAACAAGGTCAATTCCCAACTCATATAGAACAAGGTCGCCAACGAGACTAAAATGGCAATCGGCGACTTGAAGAGAATTTCGACTGTGCCAATGATGCTAAACTCCACCTCCATTAAATCGTTGGTCATCCGGCTAATCGCATCGCCCTTCCTCGATTCTGTGAACCAATTCATTGGCAATCGCAAGACTTTTCTGAACATCCTATTTCGGAGATCCCTGCTCACTCCCGTTCGAATCGTCGCGAGTGAAAATAGTGCAGCATAACCCACCGCATTTTTCAACACCGTGATTATCACGATACCCACACAAATCCAGAGCAATACAGTGCTGGCACCGAAATCAGCCACAAAGCCATCAAATGTTGCCCCAATCCTTTCTAATCCAGAGTCCGACAAGGTGACTTCTGCAGGCGAACTGTCCCCTGTTTGGAATAAAATTCGCAAAAAAGGAACGACACTCAAAAACGTGAAGAGCGAAAGAAATGCATTGAGCACATTGCATACCACATTCACCGCCAAGTTGGACTTATACGGCAAGAGATAGGCAATCAGGTCGCTCAGTCTATTCACATCAACGGTCCTTTAATGTATCTACTAATTGAGCGGATAGACCAATGTAAGTATCAGGGGACAAACGCTTGAGTTCCGCTTTTATTTCTTCCGACACTTCCAAACCGTCCACAAACGAATGCATCGCGGCTTGATCGATGACGGTATTCTGCCGAGTGAGAGACTTCAGCGCTTCATATGGTTGGGGGTACCCTTCTCTGCGCAATACCGTTTGAATGCCCTCTGCGACCACCGCCCAATTAGAAGCCAAGTCTTGCTCGATCTTGGACTCGTTCAATAGAAGCTTCCCCAGGCCTTTTTCAAGCGAACTCAACGCTACAAGGCTATGACCTAACGGAACGCTCAGGTTACGGAGCACAGTGGAATCCGTCAAATCACGCTGCAGCCGACTGATCGGTAATTTTTCCGCAAAGTGCTGCAACAATGCGTTGGCTACCCCCCAATTTCCCTCTGCATTTTCAAAGTCAATGGGATTCACTTTATGCGGCATGGCGCTGCTCCCCACTTCGCCTTGTTTGATCTGCTGTTTGAAATAATCCAAACTGACGTAAGTCCATACATCTTTGGAAAAGTCCATCAATATGACGTGAATTCGACGCAACGTATCGCACCAGGCAGCGAGGCCGTCATAATGTTCAATCTGGGTCGTGATTTGGCTTCGCGACAAACCCAATTCTTGCTCTACAAATCTGTTGGCAAATCCCACCCAGTCGACCTGCGGATACGCCGCATGGTGGGCATTAAATTGTCCTGTAGCTCCGCCGAATTTGGCCGCATACTCGAGCGACTGCAATGAATCAAGTTGTGCATCCAAGCGGTCAACGAATACGGCCCATTCCTTCCCAAGCGTGACAGGCGAGGCAGATTGACCATGGGTCCGGGCCAGCATTGGAACATCACGCCACGTTCGGGCTTGCTCTACCAACGTCGCCCGAACACGAAGCAAGACAGGAAGCAACACGTGGTCCACAGCGGACTTTAGAGACAGCGGAATGGCCGTGTTATTGACATCCTGTGAGGTCAGGCCAAAATGCACGAACTCTTTGGACTTTCCAAGCCCCAATTCATCCATCTTCGCTTTCAAAAAATACTCCACCGCCTTGACGTCGTGATTGGTTACCAATTCAAACGCTTTGATTTCTTCCGCATCAGATTCCGAAAAATCACGGTAGATCGCTCGGAGGGATTCAACTTCGGAATTGGACAAGGGCGCCAAGTTCAGGGCGTCGAGCTTACTGAGCTCTATGAAATATTCCACCTCCACGTGGACTCGGTATTTCATCAATCCCCATTCAGACAAAAATGGAGCGAGTTCAGACGTTTTGCGCCGGTAACGGCCGTCGATTGGGGATAAAGCAGAGAGTTCGTTTAAACGCATACAGTCCGGATTGTTTGCGGGTCAAAAATAAGTCTCAATCCGACGTCAATCACCGAAATTATGCGAACTTCGCTTCATGATTTCATCTTTCCTTGTGACGGGAATGACGTGCAGTGGATGCGCCGCCAAAGTCCAGTGGGTGGTCCAATCCATAGCAGAGGTCGACTCAGCTGAGGTGCTGCTCGAGGATGGTCTCGTTCATGTTCAATCTTCGAGAGAAATTCAAGTGGAAGAGATTGCGGCAGCATTGGCTCCACATCAAAAGTACACGGCCCGTTTGCCAGAAGATGGCACAGCGATGAAAGACGTCACACGGCCCACAAAATCTGCCGCGACGTACTGGCCCTTGATTTTAATTGGACTGTTCCTGAGTGCCTTATCCACTGGGATTTCATGGCAGTACGGAGGTGGAATGACAACCTGGATGGAAGTCTTCATGGGCGGTTTCTTCCTGGTCTTTTCCTTTTTCAAATTTTTAGACATCAAGGGGTTCGCACGAAGCTATAAAAGCTATGATCTGCTGGCTAGCGCGGTTCCTTCCTATGGATATGTTTACCCCTTTTTCGAATTGGCCTTGGGGTTCGCCTGGGTGTTTGTTGGCGGCACTTTCTGGGTTGCCCTCTCGACAGCAGGTTTGATGGGATTCAGTGCCATCGGAGTGATCCGCGCAGTCGCACGAAAAACCGACATTCAATGTGCGTGCTTGGGCACTGTTTTTAACCTTCCGATGAGCACCGTGACCATTGTAGAAGACGTACTCATGGTAGGCATGGCGTTGGCCGTGTTGACCCCTCTTTCCTAAACCTTCCCTAATGCAGCTGCACACGATTCACACTGGAAATTTCATGCTGGATGGGGGCGCTATGTTTGGCGTGGTGCCGAAGGTGCTCTGGCAGAAGCACATTCCGTCTAACGACCATAATTTATGTTCTTGGGCGATGAGGTGCTTGCTCGTCGAAAATGGGGACCATCTCTTGTTGATTGATACGGGCATTGGAAATAAACAATCCGAGAAATTCTTCAGTCACTATCATCTGCATGGGGACTCCACATTGGATGGCGAATTGAAAAAACGCGGATTTTCCAGAGAAGACATTACCGACGTGTTGCTAACGCATTTGCACTTTGACCACGTTGGCGGAGCGGTCGAACGCGATGCGCAAGGATCACTTCGGCCGGCCTTTCCAAACGCCCAATTCTGGACATGTCAGCGCCATTGGAACTGGGCCATGAACCCCAATCCCCGTGAAAAAGCGTCATTTTTGACGGAGAATCTTCTGCCATTGGAAGAGAGCGGACAACTCCAGTACATCGCGCGAAACGGCCGCTGGAACCGATCCCCTTTCGAAGTACGCTATCCGGGACTCGAAATATTTTTTGCGGATGGGCACACCGATAGTCAAATGCTTCCTGTAATTCAATACCGCGGCACGCGGGTTGTCTATATGGCAGATCTTACGCCGGCTGCAGCGCATATTCCCTTGGCCTGGGTCATTGGCTATGATACGAGGCCTTTGTTAACCATGGAAGACAAGGAGGTGCTTTTGACGGAGGCAGCGCAAAAAGACTGGGTTCTCTTTTTCGAACACGATGCGCAGCATGCGTGCTGCAGGCTGACCCAAACTGAAAAAGGCATCCGTGCTACTGATCTAGCCCCTTCATTTGAAGATCTATGGGGCTGAGCTCTTCTCGCACGTTCTAGCCAGCGTGTTGAAGTAAATGACGGTTAATTCGTCGAACTAGCCCAGGGCCTTCGAAAATGAGTCCCGAATACACCTGAACCAAGCTCGCTCCGGCATCCAGTTTTTCCTGTGCGTCGACGCCACTGCAAATGCCCCCCACCCCAATAATGGGAAAAGAACCACCCGACTTTGTATGCAAGTAGCGAATCACTTCCGTTGATCGCTCGCTGACGGGCGCACCACTGAGTCCTCCAGGCCCCATCTCTTGAACCCGAGCCTCATCCATTTGAAGCCCTTCGCGAGAGATGGTCGTGTTGGTTGCAATGACACCCGCAATGCCTGTTTCTTGCACCAAATCGATGATGTCATCGAGTTCGGAATCGCTCAAATCCGGAGCGATTTTCAAGAAAATCGGTCGAGAAGTCGGCATCGTCGCATTCTCGTTCATCAGCAATTGCAACAATTGAGTCAACGGCTCCTTGGATTGCAGCTCCCTGAGGCCAGGAGTATTTGGAGAACTCACGTTCACGACAAAATAATCCACATGGGCATGCAGGGATTGAAAGGACTTCAGGTAATCTAAATCCGCCGAAGCATTCGGAGTGGTTTTATTTTTCCCGATGTTTCCACCTACCAGCAATCCTTGAGGACGACGCCTCAACTTGGCCGCTGCTTGAACCATTCCCCCATTATTGAATCCCATGCGATTGATGACTCCGCGATCAGCAGGCAATCGAAACAACCGCGGTCGGGGATTGCCCTTCTGTGGAATCGGCGTCACCGTTCCTATTTCCACAAAACCAAATCCGAGGGTTCTCATTTCCTTGAGCCACCTCGCATCCTTATCAAAACCAGCAGCCAGGCCAACTGGATTTGGAAAAGTCAGTCCCGCAATGGAAACCTCCAACCGCTTATCTGTAACGGTATAATGGCGTCTAAGCATCCAAGCAACCCCGGGAATAGCGCAGGCCAACGTCAACAAGCGCATCGTCCATTCGTGCGCTACCTCAGGAGAAAAAAGGAAAATAAGAGGCTTCAAGCGTTTGTACATGGGACAAAATTACATCGTTTCGGCGGGTCACCTGTTGAAAAATCTGTGGATAGCGTATAATTCCCTCCCCCCCATTCACAAGCCGCTCTCCATTAGATTTGAGTCCCAACGATGAGAAAACAAGGGCTTTTTAGTTGGATGACGCGGCGAAAGCTAACAGAGGAACAGGTGGCCTCTCTTTTTGTCAAAACCACGTTCGAAGCAGTCGAATATGGTTGGCCAGAGATTGCATCATTCCTGAACGAATCCTCGACTTTTATTCGGCCGCCTCAGCTGGACACAAATGACTACGGTCGGTTTCTAATGATTGTTGTTTCTGCCAATCTGCAGTTGATCCCCCAACATTTTGACAGCGGTATTGATCGTCAAATCATCCAACACATTTGTGCGAAATTCTCGTATGAGCTGGACATTGCTCCCGAAGTTTTCACGAAAAAAGTGAAGCAATACCGGGCGTTCATGAAGCAAATCAATCAGCCTTCTAAGAATTTGGTGACCGCCATGACACGGGCGATTTTCTATAAATACCATTTGAATCAATATCAGGAACCGTATTTCAGTGACATGAATACGCCTGAGCCCAACATTCAGCGTGAACTGAAGAGTTTGACATCCCACTTTCTTTGGGACTGGGAAGACTTTTCTGAGAACTACCGGGTCGCAGCAGGCAAGCTGCAGCTATGACAGCCGGTCGAGGTCACGGGCTTGATCCTTGTCCTTGAGCGAAGCGCGCTTGTCATGAAGTTTTTTCCCTTTGGCAACCGCCACTTCCAACTTAGCATATCCACTTGCCGACACGAACATGCGTGTGGGTACCACGGTCACACCAACGTCCTTCAGTCGGCGTTCAAGTTTTTTGATCTCCGTTCTTTGAAGCAATAGTTTCCTTGGACGCCTGACCTCATGCGTTGTGTATCCCGCATTAGGGTACTCGGCTATGTACATATTAAAGACGAAAAACTCCCCTTTCATGAAGCGGCAGTATGCTTCTCCGATGCTCGCCTTACCATGCCGGATGGATTTAATTTCCGAACCCACCAGTTGGATGCCCGCGGTAAATTCATCGGTCAGGAAATAGGTATACGAAGCCTTTTTGTTTTTGATGTCCACCGCCATGGCACAAAAGTAGGGAACTGTCGACAGCGGACCACTTACCTTTGTGCAATGGGCCACTCCTTCTCCCAAGCTGCATTAGACGCTTTACCCAAGGTCGAGCTGCATTGTCATTTAGAGCTCGCCGTCCGACAGAGCACGCTGCAAGAGTTTGCCCTTACTCGCGGATATGCTGTTCAAGCATCCCAGGACTTTGCCGACGCCTTTTTGATTCAAGCCCCCATGGGTGAATTGCCTTCGGTCTTGCACAAATTTTTAAACACTCGGGATTTACTCGATTCCACAGC
>CAJQLF010000017.1 GCA_905479115.1 uncultured Flavobacteriales bacterium | reverse complement strand
TCAAAATCTCAACAGATTCAATGTCGTTCGGGTTAATCGCAGCGAGGGGATTGTTGTTCATGGCCCCTGAATTCCCCCGCAAGAAATATTCCTGGGTAATCGGAATGCCATCAACCACATAAAGTGGATCTCCCGCTGCAGATACAGATGCCACTCCGCGAACTCGAATCAAGGATGGTGCGCCTGCGATGCCAGAGGATTGGCTTACTTGAACACCCGCTGCTTGCCCTTGGAGTGCTGCTTCGAATGAAGGAGTTTGTATCCCTGTGATTTGTTTGGCGTTGACTTGGACAATGCTGCCTGTGACCTCTTTCTTCCGCTGCACCCCATAACCAACGACGACAACGTCGTCAATGAGCACCGCATCATCGGCGAGGGTGACATTCAAGACAATGCTGGCTGAGCCCATGGTGACTTGCTTGTTTTGAGCAATGTATCCAATGTAAGAAAACTGCACGGAGTGATTTCCAGGAGTAAGACTCAGCTCATAACGACCATTTCTATCAGTAAATTGGCCATTGATTCCATCTGCTACCACGGAGGCACCTGGCAATGGCGCACCATTGGAATCTTGAATGACGCCGCTAAGCGATTGGGCCTGTGCAAGGGCGACCCACAAACAGGCGGACATCAGGGTTAGTGCGTTTCTCATCATCAAAGGAAAGTTAGTAGGTCGAAATTAAGGCTGAGAAGGTGTGTTTTCAACACGAAGTATGCGAGGACTTTTCAACGTTCATGCATAATATGCACTTGAGCGAAGTCAAATAACTCATTCCCAATAGCAAAAATCGAGTATATCCCGCTGGGAAGAACAGACAAATCTAGTTGGAGCCCCTGTCCATTTGACAGAATGGTGAACGATGCAGCGTCCATTATCAGGGCGCCTTTTGCGTCAAAGACACGAACCGCCTGCAATGCCTCAGGCTGATTGATTGCCCATTGCACCATTCCTGAAGTCGGATTGGGAAACGGGGCTGAGGAGGTTGCTGGTGCTTGCAAGGACTGCACGTGAGCAGGAAAATCAATTTCTTGGTCAACATAGACATGGTATTCACCCGGAGCAAAATCCATGAATGCATTAATATCATCGATCTGAAGCGGTTCCCCCGAAAAATAATCATACCATGTTCCTGCATGCTGAAAGCCGGGGATCATACTCAAATTTGTTACCTGAAAATTGGCGACTACAATGGCGTTCATTGATTCTCCATTGAGATGAAGGCGTTTGCCATACCCACCGACATCCCAATTAAAATTGGTGGTTTGAAACGGATCGGGATAGTCTGTTTTGAGCGTCGCTAAGCCGGAAATCACTTCGTGAATCCGGTATCGATTGGGGTCATCGCGGTAATCCCATCGAACAGGCTTGGAGGACGTTCTACAGTCTTCATTGATGGTCACCCCATCACTGCAGGTGTTGATGCTGTAATCGTATCCCAATTCCTCAAATTGCCAGAGTAATTTGGGCCCCGGCAATAGCAAGTTGAAGCATTGTATTGCCTCAATCCGCTTCAATGCAGTTGGCAAATCTGTCACTTGGTAGTCTCCATTTCCGTTTCCATATTCAAGGGACTTGTACATCAATCGTTCCTCATCGTGGCTTTCTGGATAAGAGACCACACCTGGATTTGCCATGGATTGGGTCTGGTAACTGGCCCAGTTCAAATTTGAAGCATACCCCATAGCCGCTTCACTGTAATCGTGAGATACGTTGGCCCAAACCATGAAGCCGTTGTTGACGAGGGCTTGGTTTTCGGATAAATCCACCCAATGCTCGAGGATCATATAAACCTCGTCATCCTCCTCCCATAGATGCTGAGCATACTCCGTGAGCAAATCAATTCGGGCTTGATCGTAGCCGGATACATTGCCAGGCGTCTGGGTCATTCCTTTCGAAAAATCGAGTCGGTAGCCGTCCACATGGTATTCATCGACCCAATACGACAGGGTTCGTTTCATGAAGTACTGGGTGGCTGCATTGTCATGGTTCCAATCGAAGAACCAGGACTCCGGACTGGGGGATACTTCATTGAACCAAGGATTGTTTGAAGCAGGTTGGAAGTTCGCTTCGTTCCAATAGAGTTTGAGGAAAGGGTTAGGATAATCGGCATGGTTTAACACCACATCCAAAATGACCGCTATCCCTCGATCATGGCAGGCATCGATGAGCGCCTTAAATGCTTCTTTGGTTCCATATGCCTTGTCCAATGCTTGATAAAAAGTCGGATTGTACCCCCAACTATCATTCCCATTGAACTCGTTGACGGGCATAAATTCAATGGCATTGATTCCCAGTCGCTCGAGATAATCGAGCGTATCAAGAATCGTTTGATAATTTCGTTCTTCTGTAAAGTCCCGAACCAGCAACTCATAAATGATCAGTGATTCTTTGCTCGGTCGATCGAAATTTGAATCGGTCCACGGAAACTCGGGTGCACCAGGCTGGAGAACGGAAACAGGGGTGTTTTCGGTCAGCATGTTAGGGAAAGAAAGCAAATTAGGGTAGGTCGTTTCGGGAATCCATTGGTCATTCCACGGATCCAGAACAACTTCAGTATAGGGGTCGGCCACGCGCATATCATCCGGCATGACGTGGTAGTGAAAACGATACGAAGCACCAGCTTCGAGGCCGTCGAGTTCAATCCAGTGCTTGTTGCCGTCCGGGGTTTGCGTCATTAAATAGTCAAAACTCAGCTGCCAATCATTGAAGTCTCCAACTACAAAAACGAATTCCTTGCCGGGGGCATGCAATTGTAGAAACGCACTGGTGCTGTTAGGGTAATGAATCCCATCTTCCGAGCCGGAAGGAGGCCAGCCCGTGATGGGGTCCTCAGGAAGCACCGTGATGGTGGCAACGTCCTGGGCTATCATACTGCCATTGTCGCCAACGAGTTCCAAATTGAACTGACCACCTGCAGTGGCTTCAAATTCATACGCCAGTTCTGTTCCCATGGTGGAGGCGGATTCAACGCCGTTCACAAGCAAGGTCAAATCACATGTTTCACTCGCTTGTCCCAAAATGGTGAGGGATTCTCCCAGGTCCAAAACAGCATAACCGTTTTCGGGGGTTTGCAAGGACGTACTGAACGAGCCGCTGCTGACTTCGAAGAAAATGTCCGAGCCATCTGCATTCCTTCCGACCAAGGAGCCGTTGCTGTTGCGAAAAACCATGGCAAGGCTTTCTATTGTTTCATTGGCATCCAGCTGATAATAGTCGGTCAACGTCAGGCCATTGAAATCAAAGCTGTGGATTCCCGCACCTTCAGGGTTCATGAGTGCATCCGCATCGGACGTGCCCCATGCAGTTTGAACATTTTGCCAATCACTGGGACCGCTGCTATTGCTTGTGATAACACCCGTGTGAATGTAGACGGGGATGACCCCTTCGAGTTCTCCATTTCCAAGGGCACTGTTGTAATAGAGCGTTACCTCATCTTCCATGGTAGGGAAGGCAGGTTCCGTCCATACGAGTTGGGCAGCACCGATGTTTGCTACGGCCAATAAAGTCGCGGAGAAAAGATGCTTGATTTGCATGCTGAGTTTATTGAATGATGAGCTTTCGTGCAATAGGATTACCATCTGGATATAGCAGGAGGTGATAGGTGCTAGATGGAAGATTAAGCAAAGATTGGTCACCAAATCCTGTCAATAGCAGTTGGCCAGACCCGCTCATAAGACTCCAGTCTGTGGCCATTGGAAATTTGATCTGACAAGGATGGTTGCAAGGATTGATTGGATTCCAGCTGTCCCAAAGTTCATCCTTGGCGGATGAATCGATGGAAGTGGCGACACCATTCGGCCCATTGGGCGTAGGACTGTTGCCAAGGTTGTCATGAAACCAAATCCAATCGTCCGCGCCGTCTGTGGATCGTCCCCAGCTGGCATTTTCGGGAGCATTGGACCATTCAGCATCATCGATAACGCGCCACGCACCATCCTCTTGGTGCATAATGAACACTTCGTCGCCACCACCATTCAGGGTAAAGGAAGAGTGCAACGGTCCGTTTACGGGTTCATCATCGCACCAAATGAGCAAGTGCTGTCCAGGCTCCAACGTCACGCTTGGCAGCGGCCAGCGAGCGGGTTCCATTAACCGGTTGGTGATGTAATAATTCCCGACATTCATGGGAACGCTTCCATGGTTCAAAAGTTCCACCCAATCGCCGTAATGGCCTGAAGCATCCGCAATAACAGAATTGTTTACAGGCATGACTTCGTTGATCAAAAGAGGGATGGGCGATCCCGTATTCCAAATGCGTTGAGGCTCGCAGGGCGACGTGTTAAGCGCTCCTTCCGGATTCGTGAACGAGACCATCCAATGCACATCTGAGCCATTGTTCAGCGGAACCGAGGTACCCCATTCATGTCCGTGCTCATTGATTCCAATCAAATCCAAAGGGTGTTCGCTGGTCGAGCCGTCGATGTCCAATTCCAGTTCAAAAGCCCAAGACGTGAGTTCTTCATTTTCGGGAACCCAGCACTTCACTTGAATTGAATCGTTCAATCGTGGACCTTCTGCCCAGCATTGGACAGGGGGAGGGGCTGCTGTGATTTCGTCCGCCTGGATGTCGGCCCAAAACAACCGAGATGCCGCATAGCCATTCAGGGAATGGGCAACATGGGATCCCCATGGCTCGTCCATGGACTCCATAAAGTCTTGTAAACCGAAGGAATAGCTTGAAGAATAAAAGGTGTCGTTTTCGATGTGCGGTTCCAATAGACTGATAAGCCAATCACCCCGTTGATCGATCCAATCCTCCGTGTAATAGTTTTCCATCCACCAACGGATGTACCAGGTAAACCGATCCCGGTACTGCGGAACCTGGAGCAAACGACTGTACAAGGGGCGGTCGTTTCCCGTGGTCCAAGCGTAAATATCTTGCGTGGTCCATTCCCCAAACCACTGGATTCCCATGGTGTTATCCATGTCATACGGAATGTACATCAACCGGTGATCTGTCGATCGCTGGTAGAGGTAAAAATTATTTCGGTTTCCAATGTAATTGTCCCAGTGGCCAGAAAGAATTTCACCAGCGGCAATTTTGAGGTAAGCATCCACGTCAAAGATTCGCTCCAATGAACATGGCAGTTCATCCAATGCAGTATTGTTTAAGGCGTCAATGAATGCAGCCAATGCCGAGTAGTCATCATTGAGGTTGTTGGTCTTCAAGTCATATACACGTTGGTCAGACCAACTCGGCGTGAATTTGTACGCATCGGCATTGTTGCTAATGAAATTCAGATCAGCAGGATAAGTGCACTTCCAGAGGTTGCCATGGGCATGGTCAAATCGTTTTTCAAGCCATTCTCCGTCGATGTGTTCGATGTTGGCATAGACCCCATAAAACGTTCCGTTGATGTACAGGTTGACGTGCTGCACGCGTGAGACGGGGACACCAGCATCTCTCAAACACTCCCATGAAAGCCGCGACCTGATAACACTGGGATCGTTGTGTTCGCCGTTTAAATTTAATTTATCTAAACCGTTCCATTCTTGATCTGATTCGAATGTATCAAAGGAGATCTTAAATGATTTTTTCGGCGCTGCTCGCGAAGTGTTTCCCCGCAAACGGAAGCCCACATTTGCCAGGGTATCCGAACCGGCCAAGCTGGTGAAAATAAACGTCGCAGGGTGTTCTACGTCAGCGTACCAATTCTCCTCCTCAAACATCCATTCGATGGCGTCACCGCATGTTATGTGCACAGATGGAATTTCTTCACTTAAGAAGGCAGCACCATTATCAGGGTGGGTTAAGATTCCCAGCTCTTGTGCCATGGACGAGCAGAAGGTGAACACCGCAACGAATCCGATGAAACCTCGATACGTGCGTTGCTTAAGACTCAAGTTCATTGCGGTTGAAGCTGAAAAGCTGTGCGGGTTTGTGCATCACGCCTTGTTGTTTTTCGTCCAACGGAACCACGTGGCTCATCTTTTTGACATTTTTGCGAAAGTTTCTTTTGTCAAACTTCTTTTCAAGAACCACTTCATAAAGAGACTGTAGTTGACTGATGGTGAATTTTTTAGGCAGTAGTTCGAAGCTAATGTGTTGACTTTCTAATTGACTCTGCAAGGCATCGATTGCACCGGAGAGAATTTCATTGTGATCAAATGCGAGTTCTCCTATATCCTGCAGGTCAATCCAGTCAGCGCTGCCTGCAAAGGAAGCAGGTTTGGGATTGAAATCATGCAAACTCACCAGTCCAAAGTACCCCACGGTTACAACTCGTTGTTCCGGCTGGGTGCGGACGGACCGCAACCAGGCTCTGTCTTTCAAATCTTTCACCCGGTTGGGGTCACCAAAAGCATGAAACTGCTTGAGATAGACTCCATTCAGCTGAGTTAATTCGTACAAAACCCGAGCTGCAGCTTCGTCGAGGCCTTCATCCAGAAGGATCAAGTCACCGGGTAATTGGGACATGGGCTTTACGTTGCTGTCAGCGGGTTCCGTTCTCTTCTGATTGATTAACAAGACTTTGAGGCCTGCGTCATCGTAACCGAAAAGAACACAGTCTACAGACAAGTGCAGGGTCTCATTCTGTTGCATAGTGTCAAAAGTACAATAAAGCAGGGTGACGTTATTAGTGTATCTGTTACACTAAGTTTGTAAATGTGCTTTTAAACGTCTTATATTCGCTGCCGTTCAAATGAAGAACGATGGACTGATTCACATTGAAAGCATGAAGAAAATCGCGGTTTTGACTTCTGGAGGTGATTCTCCAGGGATGAATGCGGCCATCCGAGCGGTGGTCCGAACATCCGTGTACCATGGATGCGAGGCGGTAGGGGTATTTCAGGGGTACCAAGGACTCATTGATGGGGACTTTAAACGTCTCCACGTCCGTTCGGTGGCTAAAATCCTAGGCCGTGGAGGAACTATTCTGAAATCTGCCCGCTGCAAAAGTTTTCATTCAGTGGAAGGAAGAAGATTGGCTCACCAAGCCCTCTTGGAACATGAGGTGGATGCGCTTGTCGTAATTGGCGGCAATGGCACCTTTGAGGGGGCGATGCATTTTTGCAGAGAAACAGGATTTCCAATCATAGGTATACCTGGAACCATTGATAACGATTTATCTGGATCCGATTTTACCATTGGATTCGATACAGCGACCAATACGGTGGTGGAAGCAGTGGATAAGATCCGGGACACGGCAGACAGCCACAATCGCTTGTTTTTCGTAGAAGTGATGGGACGCGATAGCGGTTTCATCGCATTGCATTCCGGAATTGCCACAGGAGCTGTAGCGGTTATGACGCCAGAATCGGGTATTTCCATCAACGACTTGGTGGAGATTCTCAACAGCGGTCAAGCTTCCAATAAAACGTCCAGTATTGTGATTGTGGCGGAAGGTCATCCAGAAGGTGGTGCCTTTGAAATCGCAAAAAAGGTTCATGCGATTGATAACAAATACGAGACGCGCATAACGGTCCTCGGTCACCTTCAGAGAGGCGGCGATCCAAGCTGTGCGGATCGAGTGCTGGCCTCTCGTTTGGGTGTGGCAGCGGTTGAAGGATTGTTGTCTGGAAAACGAAATGTGATGGCGGGTGTGGTCAATGACCAACTGGTGTATTTCCCGTTTGAGGAAGTTATTGAGAATAAGTCTGCCTCACTAAAAGATGAAGTGAGGATTGCGAAAATTTTGTCTATTTAACCTACGGAAAAAAGAACTAAATGAAAAATGTAGCCATCAACGGCTTTGGCCGAATTGGAAGACTGGCGTTTCGTCAAATGCTGGATCGAGAGGATGTTCAAGTTGTTGCCATCAATGATTTGACTGATGTAGACACCCTTGCTCATTTGCTGAAGTACGATAGTATCCACGGTAAATTCAATGGTACAGTGGAAGTAGTCAACGGGCATCTGGTCGTGAATGGAACGACACGCCATATTACAGCTGAGCGGAATCCAGCGGAATTGCCTTGGGCCCAATTGAAGGTGGATGTTGTGGTAGAATCTACCGGGGTGTTTACGAGTGAAGAAAAGGCGGGATTGCATTTGGAGGCCGGAGCCGGTAAGGTGGTAATTTCTGCTCCTGCGAAGGGTTCGATGAAGACTGTCGTATTGGGGGTGAACGATGACATCTTGACCAGTGAGGATCGCATCGTTTCGAATGCGTCCTGCACGACCAATTGCCTTGCTCCGATGGCCAAGGTCTTGGATGATGCATTCGGTGTAGAACATGGATTGATTACCACCGTGCATGCGTACACAGCGGATCAGCGGCTCCAAGATTCTCCGCACAAAGACTTGCGCAGAGCGAGAGCCGCAGCCTTGTCAATGATTCCGACATCAACGGGAGCGGCGAAGGCAGTGGGTTTGGTTTTGCCACAATTAGCTGGAAAATTGGATGGATTGGCCATACGAGTTCCAACACCCACGGGTTCTGTAACGGATTTGACCGCAGTTCTCAAACGCGAGGTAACAGCGGAAGAGGTAAACAAGGCTATGAAGGATGCAGCGGAAGGACCGATGAAAGGTATTCTGGAGTACTCCACGGAACCGTTGGTTTCAGTTGATATTGTAGGAAATCCACACAGCTGCATTTTTGATTCAGACCTGACGCGATCCATGGGGAAAACAGTGAAAGTTTTCGGCTGGTACGATAATGAGGCGGGATACGCTACACGCGTTGCTGACTTAGTTGAGCGGCTGTAATAGCCTCTTTCGTTGTTTGGATTCTTCTTCACCAAAAACCGAGAAAATTTGAAGATTTTAGTAGCAGATAGTGGCTCGACGAAGTGCGATTGGATGATCATGGATGAGCACGGTAAGACGGAAGGAGAATTCCATACCATGGGTTTCAACCCCTACTTCCATAATGCCGATCTCGTTGAAGCGAAAATGCAAGACTCTACTGAGGCCGCTGCCATAGCGGAGGATGTAGTTAAGGTGTATTTTTATGGCGCTGGAAGCAGCTCCGAGCCGCTTTGCGCCGTGATTCGAGAAGGCCTTCAGCGAGTTTTCGTCAATGCTAAAGTGCATGTAGGGCACGATTTAGATGGTGCGGCGTACAGCACGTATTCGGGCGAACCGGCCATTACTTGCATTATCGGAACAGGTTCTAATTCTTGTTTTTTTGACGGTCATGTCACGAGCGAGGAAGTGCCAGCCTTGGCCTACATCCTAGGGGATGAGGCAAGTGGGTCTTGGTTTGGTAAACGACTTCTTGCCTTGCACCTATACCATAAGTTGGACCCTATGGTCGAGGCTGATTTCAATGCGACGTTTAATTTCTCAAAAGACGATATTGTCAACCGAGTCTACAAAGAGCCCAACGCCAATGTCTTTCTGGCTTCTTTTATGACGTTCCTGGGTCGGCACCGAGAGGTTCCGCAAGTGATTTCGCTTTTAGAAGAGGGCTTCCAGTCCTTTGTGGATGTGCACGTGAAGTGTTACAAAAACTACCGGGAGGTTCCCATACATTTCGTTGGTTCTGTTGCTTTTCACTTCCAAGATGTGCTTTGCCATGTTTGCGAACGCGAGGGGATTCGCGTGGGAAAGATCATCAAACGACCAGTTGATGGATTGGCAGATTACCACGTAAAATACATTTTAAACGACTGATAACATGGTGTTTCAAGCTTGTATATTTGATTTGGATGGAGTCATTGTTGACACAGCAGCCCATCATTTTGTAGCTTGGAATAGATTGGCGGAGGAATTGGGCGTGCCATTTAGCCATGAAGACAACGAACGCCTCAAAGGAGTGTCTCGGGTTGACAGTCTAGAGTACATACTCAGAAAAGGAGGGCTCATTCTTGATCCAGCGACCAAATTGAAGCTCATGGATCGAAAGAATACGCATTATCTGCAACTCGCAGATCAAACGCAGCCCAAAGATGCCTTGCCGGGTGTAAGAGATTTGTTGCATGAACTTAGAGCAAAGAGGATCAAGATAGCCTTAGGCTCTTCTTCTAAGAATGCAACGATGATCTTGGAACGACTCGAGTTGTTGGATGCGTTTGACGCGTTGGTGGACGGAAATCACATCACGTTGTCGAAGCCCGACCCTGAAGTCTTTCTCATGGCAGCTAAATCGCTGGGTGCGAATCCACCTGAATGCATCGTATTCGAGGACGCTCAGTCTGGAATTGATGCAGCGCGTGCAGGTGGTTTTGAGGTTGTAGGGGTAGGCAATGCCTCTGAATTGTCCGGTGCGAGATATGTGATACCTGGCTTTGAGGGCAGGACGTGGGATCATATCCTTGAAGGGTTCAACCCTTAAGTTTGCACATATGTCAGGCGTAATCGATTCATGGAATTTAGGCTGTTCGGGCTGGAATCATGGCACGGATGTGGAATCCTTTGAATCTATTTTGTCCATTGGCAATGGACGCTTTGGACAACGCGCGAATTTTGAGGAAGGTTTTTCAGGCACATCGCTGAGAGGGTCTTACCTCGGTGGAGTGTACTACCCGGACAAGACGAAGGTGGGATGGTGGAAAAATGGGTATCCCGAATTTTTCGCCAAGGTGTTGAATTCAACAAATTGGATTGACATAGGAGTGAAGGTCAACGGTGAGGTCCTTGACTTGTATACGGCGAAGTCCGTCGATCACTTTGAATGGGGGATGAACATGAAGGAAGGCGTATTGCGCAGAGAATTCAAGTTGACCATGTCGAACGGCTCGGGTGTTGCTGTTCGCGCAGAACGGTTTTGTTCCATGGCCCAGCCAGAGTTGGGGTGTTTGCGCTACGCAATTCAAGCTGCGAATTGCTCCGTCGAAGTCTCGTCGGCACTTGACGCAGCGGTCAAAAACGAAGATTCCAATTGGGATGATCAATTTTGGTCCATTTCTGCGGTGGAATCTAAAGGGGAGGGATTGGCTTCAATTGAAGCATCGACTCAAAAATCAGATTTTGGAGTGTGCTTCTCAATGTGGACAGGTGCAACGATTGCTTCCAACCAGGGAGAGTTCCAAAGGTTGTTGTCGGGAACTTCCTTTAAATCTGATTTCAAAACAGGCTATGTGTATGCGCATGACTTGAAGAAAGGAGAATGGCTTGAAGTGGAAAAGTATGTCGGCATTACCACGACGGTTCGCCATCCGAAATCGAAGCTTCGTTCTTTGTCAGATGAGCACGCAGCGCGCGCTCAAAAAACGGGATGGGCATTAAACCTGGAGGAACACAAAGCTGCTTGGGATTCGATTTGGCGTCAGGCCGATATCGTCATCGAGGGAGACGTGGCTTCACAGCAAGCGATTCGGTTCAATATTTTTCAATTAAATCAAACCTACCGAGGGGATGATCCTCGGCTCAACATAGGGCCGAAGGGGTTCACTGGAGAAAAATATGGGGGAGCGAGCTATTGGGATACCGAAGCCTACTGTTTGCCTTTTTATTTAGCTGGGCATTCCGCTTCGGTTGCAAGGCAATTGTTGCTTTATCGGTATCGACATTTGGATAAAGCGATTGAAAATGCCGTAAAACTTGGTTTTGACAAAGGTGCTGCACTGTATCCAATGGTGACCATGAACGGTGAGGAATGCCACAATGAGTGGGAAATCACTTTCGAGGAAATTCACCGCAACGGGGCCATGTCCTATGCCATTTGGAACTATGTCAACTACACTGGAGACGAAGACTACTTGCGGACCAATGGTTTCGCTGTATTGCTGGCCGTCGCAAGGTTCTGGCAACAGCGTGTTCAATGGTCAGAACACCGAAAGGCGTATGTCATGCTGGGTGTTACAGGTCCGAACGAATACGAGAACAACGTCAACAACAATTGGTACACGAATTACATTGCGGCATGGTGCATGCGATATGCCCGAGAAGTGGCAGATTGGATAAAAGTTCACCACCCCGCTGATTGGGAAAGGCTCTCTATTGAATACGCTATCGATGAATCCCACGTTTTCCAAGACTGGGTTACCATCCCCGATCAAATGTACTTTCCGAGACTGGAAGGAACTCGCGTGTTTTTGCAACAAGATGGGTTTTTGGATAAAGAGCAGCTAACAGTTGCCGACTTACCTGCGTCTCAACGTCCTATCAATCAGAAGTGGAGCTGGGATCGAATCTTGCGCTCGGTGTTCATTAAACAGGCAGATGTTCTTCAGGGAATGTATTTCTTTGGAGGCAATTTTGACACTGAAACGCTTGCAGAAAATTATGATTTCTACGAGCCCAAAACGGTCCATGAGTCCAGTTTATCTCCTTGCGTTCACGCTATTCTCGCCGCGAGACTAAGTCGCATGGAGGAAGCTTACGGGCATTATTTGCGCACTTCTCGGTTGGATTTAGACGATTACAACAAGGAGGTGCATGAGGGTTTGCACATTACGTCGATGGCGGGCACCTGGCTCTCGGTCGTGGAAGGGTTTGGCGGCTTTGCTGTGAAAAACGACAAGCCTCATTTTAATGGTCAATTGCCTCCAGCATGGAGCGGGCTTACATTCAAGATCAATTTTCGCAATCGGCTTTTGGAAGTGGATATTCGAGGGAATCAAACAACCGTCGACCTGTGTTCTGGGGAGGCACTCGAAGTAGTGATCAATGGCAAGGACACCTTATTGCGTCCCCGCCACTGATTGACAAAATCATTCAGGATCACTCAATCCCCACATGCTGTTCTCCTGTCCTGGCGTACCACCTGGGATGAGAGAAAACGTCCATGAATCAGGTGCATTATTGGGGAGTCCGGCGTCCATCCACTCGAGGCTGGGTCCACTTCCATCCGGTTCAGGAACCCACCCATCATTGTCTTCATACGACACAGAGGCGATGACTGTGCCATCAGGGGCACGAACTTCAATGGTTTCGCCCGTGTTATTCAAGCTCTGTCCGCTGTTCCATTGACGGGCAAACGCTGAACTAGGTAATACCGTTGCAAGCGAATCCAGGTTTCGAGCGACCGTGAAATACCCCATAGTCGGCAGGGTGTCGGTCCCTTGAAACGTTAGCTCCACCGCATTGTTCAGGCTCCACTGGGCTAGGGAAAGCGGATAAGGGTTGGGATTGTACAATTCCAGGAACTCCCAATCACTGTCATTTCCTTGAGAGGAATGGGGATTGTAGTGAATCTCAGAGATGTAAATAGAAGGATAAGCTGATGTCGCTTCTTCACAGCTGTCGCCATAATGAATGAGAAGGACCAATAAGTCGTCCAAATCGACCACAAAATCTCCGTTGATGTCTGCCGGGCAATCTGCTTGACTCCATGTGACATTGGCCATTGCGATCATGGCGATCTGGGCGGCTAACCCCTTCATTTTTCTCCTCATGCGTTCTTTGTTTATCGTCCAAAAGAACAGAGGAAAAAAGCAGGAAATTAGGGGTTATTGCAATTGAGGCTCCTTAGTTTAAACCTGTAGATCAAGGAAAACAGGACAATGATCGGATCCCACAACATCGGCATGAATTTTCACGGAATCAACCCGGTCCATTAACCGCTCACTCACCAGCATGTAATCAAGGCGCCAGCCTACGTTTTTTTCGCGTGCGCCACCCCGGTAACTCCACCAAGAATATCCCACTTCATTTGGATGCTTCCTGCGCCAGGAATCACAGAGTTTTCCCTCTTCTAACAACCGAGACATGCCATCGATCTCATCCTGCGTGTAACCCGGAGTTTTGTTGTAGTTCGCTTTGGGACGCGCTAAATCAATGGCCTGATGAGCGACATTTAAATCCCCTGTGCACACGACCGGTTTCGAGGCGTCTAGCTTTTGGATGAAATCAATGAACGCCAGGTCCCATTCCTTGCGAAAAGGAAGTCGTTTCAGACCTGACGATGAGTTGGGAGTATACACCGTGACGAAGTGAAAGGCTTCGAACTCCGCGTGCAGGACGCGGCCCTCATCGTCTAATCCCTGCACGCCTATGCCGGCATTCACTTGCAGAGGCTCAACCTTAGAGAGTATGGCCGTTCCTGAGTATCCTTTCTTGATGGCCGAGCTCGAGTACATGTGATAATCTTCCAAGCCGGACAATCCAAAAAGCGCTTCCCGAACTTGATCGTCTTGTGCTTTGGTCTCTTGCAACCCAATCACATCGGCATCGAGTTTCTGAAGGATTTGACCAAAGTCTTTTTTGACGATGGCGCGTATGCCATTCACATTCCAGGTCAATAATTTCATATAGGAGGGAGTTTGTCGGGACGCACTAACCAAGATTGAATTGCAGCAAGTGCTCCGTTGAGTTCGCCTTCATACAGGTGCGTACCATATTCCATCAAATGCGATAAATACGTTGCTGTGTCGCCGAATTCACGTGCCTGCTCCATGTTGATGAAGTGCTGTTCGTCTGTACAAGGATGAATGTGCGTGAGTATAAAATGTTTGCGCTCGGCACAGAATCCAACAATGCACATGCCGTCTAAATCATGTCCGAGTTCCAGAATCCATGGCATATGGAGAAAGCGATCCTTCCACAAGGGCATGTAACCCATGCTGAAGTAGGGGTAGAACCATGATTTCGAGGTGACAGCCTCTGTCTCAAAGGCCTTTTGCAATTCGTTCATGGCATTTCTTAAGCCATGCGCAATGGTTTGTTCTGGATCAAAATTGGTGTATTTACCCCATCGTTTACTCGGGGTGTAGTACTCCATGTCACCCAAGGCTAATTTGTAGTCAAACCGGGAAGGCTGATCTAAAACGTATCCTGGATAATACCATTTGCGCCCAGAAAATGAACCATATTCAATTTCCTTGAGCATGGTGTAGACACCTAAGCTATGTGCCCGGTATTCATCGTCAAAAAGCGCTAGGAGAGAGGCCATAGACCGTTCTCCTAAATCAAAAAATGAAACGGCAATCAATCGGTCACCGTCGTAGACACATACTTCTTGGGTGTCAAAGACGGTAGAGTGAAACCCGGCATGTAAGTATTCATCCAGCGTTTCGTGGATGAATCCTTTGAATCGATTCTTGTGCTGATCATAAAGCCGTTGCCGGCTTTGACTCACTTTGGCAGGTCCGATAGCCACCGTAAAGCGCTGCTCAACTCTTCGCTTGATTTTACGTTGGGACTTGCTCAAGGCATGCTTTGCCAGTTCAAGACGAATATTGACTACAGAAAAAACGTTTGCTTCAATGCAGAGCAAGTCCATTTTGTACAACATCACCGAACCTCGAAACCAGCCGGAGGCCAGGTACTGATCGTACCGGGCGTGCGTCAGTTTACGCGGAAAGTGGGTCTGTACGAGCAAAATTCGAAGGTCGTTTTGCTGAATTAGTCTTTGGCTGCGTTCATCAGTTCCTTCAGCCCTCCGACGCTGCTCATCAAGCCACTCGCTTCATAGGGCATGAAGACGGTTTTGCTTCCAGCACCTCCATCCTTCAAAACTGCTTCGATGGTATCAATGTACTTGATGGCAATTAAGTATTGGGTGGGGTCGGCTTTTGTGTCAGCAACAGCATTGGCAATTTTGCGAATGGCCTCCGCTTCTGCCTCTGCTATTTGAAGGCGAGCGTTAGCATCTCCTTCGGCTTGTAGAATTTTGGCTTGCCTTTGACCTTCTGCTTGGTTGATATCTGCTCCTTTGCGGCCTTCAGCCTCAAGAATAGCTGCCCTTTTCGTTCCCTCCGCGTCAATGATTTGTGCTCGCCTTGTTCGTTCTGCCCGCATTTGCTTCTCCATGGCCTCTTTGATATCCTTGGGAGGATTGATGTCCTGAAGTTCCACGCGGTTGACCTTCACTCCCCATTTATTGGTGGCCTCATCCAATATCGCTCGCAGTTTCATGTTAATGGTGTCCCGTGAGGTCAAGCATTCATCCAGCTCCAACTCACCGATCACATTTCGCAGTGTTGTCTGCGTCAATTTCTCAATCGCATTGGGCAAATTGTTGATTTCGTAGACGGCCTTTACAGGATCAATGATTTGAAAATAGATCAGCGCATTGATTTCAGTAACGACATTGTCCTTCGTAATAACACCCTGCTTCGGGAAGTCAAACACTGTTTCTCTTTGGTCGACGCGGTCCCTTAATTTATACTGAGTGATTTTGACACCGTTTGGCCGCTCTGCCACTGCGCGCATGGCAATTTCACGGGGCCGATCAATAAGTGGAATGATGATATTGATGCCTGCGTTCAGTGTCGTCCGGTACTTTCCCAATCGTTCGATGACCATGGCTTCGCTCTGTCGGATAATCCGAACGCCTTTGACAATAATGACGGCTGTAAAAAGGAAAAAAATGGTAGCTAAGACTCCTGTTGCGGTCATGGGGTGGTTGTTTGAGGGTGTAATGAGACGATTAATGTATTGCTGTCTACGCGGTGAATCCATACAACTGAACCAGGAGCCAGGGATTTAGCCTGCTCCCGATCAACTAGTTTGGCACGCCAATCATCCCCATCTATCTTGCATCGACCCAATCCGGTTTGTGGATTAAAAGCTTTCGTAATCGTGCATTCTTGCCCAATTAAAGCTTCGACTCCCGAAAGGCGTTCGTTTCCATTGAATCCGAGCTTGAGCGCAAAAGGGCGGAGAAACAGGAAGGCCAGCAAGCCGGTGAGCCCTGCGATGGTAATTTCCCATTCAAACCCCAACTCAAAATAGGCGGCAATGGCTCCACCAAAACTACCGAGGCCTAAACAGGCCAAGACGAACCCTGGAACGAACACTTCCAATACGAGGAGGATCAAGCCTCCAGCGATCCATATTTGCCAGACTTCCCAATGCATGCAACGAAGTTATGAATCAAATCGGATGTCTTTACCAATGGACTCACAGATCTGGTTATGAACTTGGATCACCTGATTCAATAGAGCATCCTCTGGAGCGTTGTGAAGGATGAAGTCGGCTTTCTTTCTACGCTCTTCATCGGTCCATTGCATGCGGATTCGATTTTCCACCTCGTGCACTGATATGCCCAGTCTCACTGCAGCGCGCTGGGCTCTAAGGGCAATGGGTGCTTCAACGGCAATAACCGCGTGGCAATCTCTATAACTGTCGCTCTCCAATAGAATTGCTGCTTCACGCAGCACAAAAGGGGATTGTTGATTTGTGCTTTGGGCACTATGCCAGTGGCGAAAAGCGGTTCCGACGCGAGGGTGGATTTGTGCGTTGAGCAACGCCAAGGCCGATGAATCGTCAAAGACAATCCGGGCCAACGCGGCTCGATTCACGTCCACTAATTTCCCTTCTTTCCATCTTCCACAGTCTGTTCCGAATTGATCGACCACCCACTTGCGCAATTCCAAGTCGCTAGGATAGAGGCCTTTCGCCACTTCATCGGCATTGAATGTCGGAACGTTCATGGAGCTGAAAATGGCAGACACCAGCGATTTACCGCTGCCGATGCCGCCTGTAATTCCCACAACGGGCAAAAGCTCCGGTTTCTTTGTGGATAAAACACCCATGGTACAAAGGTGAATCAAAACCCCGAAAAACAGACCTTTACACCATGGAACATTTAATCGCCCCATCCATTCTGGCAGCAGACTTCGCGAATCTTCAACGGGATGTTGAATTGGTTAATGCCTCAGAAGCAGATTGGTTTCACTTGGACGTCATGGACGGCGTTTTTGTACCCAACATTAGCTTTGGTATGCCAGTCATTAAGGCCATTGCACATCACGCGAAGAAACCACTGGATGTTCATTTGATGATCATAGATCCCGATCGTTATGTCCAGGATTTCTGTGATCTGGGGGCAGATGTCCTCACGGTTCATTACGAGGCCTGCAACCATTTACATCGGACCTTGTCGGCCATTCGAAGCCTCGGTATGAAGGCGGGCGTCGCGTTGAATCCTCATACCTCTGTGAAGGTTTTGCAGGATGTGTTGCACGAGGTGGATTTGGTATGTCTTATGTCTGTGAACCCTGGTTTTGGCGGGCAATCTTTTATAGAACATACGTACAGTAAAGTGCGGGAACTACGCGCAATGACGACCGGTGTTAATGATGCTTTACTTATTGAAATCGACGGTGGAGTGGGGAAGGGCAACTGGCAAAAACTTGTAGAGGCAGGAGCGGATGTGTTGGTGGCAGGATCGTCAACATTCAATGCGCCTGACCCTCAGGTGGCTATTCGAGAAATGAAGGGCATGTGAGCTTGTCACGCCTCGATTTCTGCAGTCAAATCGGCCTCGAGTAAGCCTGTACATTTGGGCTCGAGTTCGTCGTACGTGCCGCTCATTACAGCGCATTTGCCCTTAAAATGCACCATGAGCGCGCATTGTTCAGCTTGCATTGCATCATGATTACAAACGGCAACCAGCATATTGATCACGTGGTCAAACGTGTTATGCTCATCATTGTATAAGACCAAGTTGAATCCTTCACTCTCCAAAGTGTCGAGCAAGGAATCACTTACAACTTGCTCCTCCGTCGAAGTCTCGAGCTTGGGAGTGTCATAGCGTAAAAATGTGCTGAGCGAATGAAAAGCATCCATAATGCGAAAATAAGAGAATGCCCCCATATTCATTGCACTGAATGAACAAAAGCACGGATGAGGGGTTTTAATCGCATGGAAAGAGCAAAACTTTTACTAGTGAATTCAGAATCCAACAATTCGGTCCATTCCGTATTGTCAGAACAAGGGTATCAGGTACAGCTTGCTAGTACGCCAGAAGATACAATTCTTTCGATTTTGGAGGGAGATCCCAAGGTGGTGATTTGGTCTGAGGGTTTGGATCATTTGACGGAATGGCAGCGGGTTAAGGCTGCCCTTGAAGCTCGAACTCCATTCTTGTCTGTCTCCACGAAATGGACGCATACAGAGGATAAGTCGCTTGCCAAAGCCGAAGAGCCTTTTAGCTTGGATGAAAGCCTACCGGTTACTAACGCAGAAGGACTTCTTTCTCGCTTGCAGTCCATTGCTCTTCAACCTGCTCAAAACCAGCACTTTTACACCAAGGTAGGTAACAAACTACGCAGGATAAATCTTTCGGACATTCGGTACATTCAAGTAGAAGGAAAGTACAGCGCGATCCAGCTTGAGAGTCGGCAGTACCATGTGAAGGCATCGTTAAAAGACCTGCTCATCATTCTTGCTTCAACCGATTTCGTTCGCGTTAGCCGCAATTACGTCGTCAATTTGAATCACATCAATCACATTGATGTCTACCAAAGCACCGTGCACATTGGTGGAGAAGATGTACCAGTAAGCCGAACATACAAAGACAACCTGATGAAAAATGTGCGCCTACTTTAAAAGGTAAATTCATTTAATTCGAGGCGCTAGGAGTTAGATTTGCTGCCATGGGAAATCCGGAAATGGTGCAAGACGGGACGGAGAAGCGTCCCCTTCATTTTATAGAACAAAAGATTGAGGCGGACATCGCCGCTGGAAAGCACGGAGGTGCGGTTTTGACTAGGTTTCCTCCCGAGCCCAATGGCTACCTGCACATCGGACATGCCAAAGCCATTTGCGTCAGCTTTGGCCTTGCGAAAAAGTACGGGGGCAAAACGAACCTTCGCTTTGACGACACCAACCCAGAAAAGGAGAGCACAGAATACGTAGATGCCATTCGGAAGGACATTTCTTGGTTGCAATTTGAATGGAATGGAGGGGAGTACTACACCAGTGATTATTTCTCTCAGCTATATGATTTTGCTTGTCAATTGATTGCACAGGGCAAAGCATACGTGGATGAACAATCGGCAGAGGAGATGGCCGCTCAAAAAGGTGCTCCGGGTGTCCCAGGCACGAACAGTCCCTTTCGAGACAGAAGTCCAGAGGAAAACCTCCGCTTATTCAATGAAATGAAGGAGGGGCAATGCCAAGAGGGATCGCGGGTGTTGAGGGCTAAAATCGACATGGCCCATGACAACATGTTGATGCGGGATCCCATCATTTATCGCATCAAATTTGTAGAGCACCATCGAACAGGGACGGATTGGGTGATTTATCCGATGTATGATTTTGCACACGGACAATCGGATTCGATTGAGAACATTACGCATAGCTTGTGTTCACTAGAGTTTGAGAATCATCGTCCCTTGTACAATTGGTTCATTCAGACACTGGACATTTACCCAACCGAGCAAACTGAATTCGCTCGACTCAACTTGAGTTACACGATCATGTCCAAGCGAAAGTTGCTGCGCTTGGTCGAAGAAGGGGTGGTGGATGGTTGGGATGATCCTCGGATGCCGACCATTTCCGGATTGAGAAGAAGGGGATACACACCTGAGAGTATTCGCGTTTTTGCTGATCGCGTAGGTGTGGCTAAGCGGAACAATGTCATTGATGTCAGCTTATTGGAATGGTCATTGAGAGACGACTTAAATCGCCGCGCGCCACGAGTAATGGCGGTGCTTAATCCCATCAAATTGGTGGTCTTGAATTATCCTGAAGGTGAAAATGAATGGCTGGAAACGGTGAACAACCCCGAAGATGAAACTGCGGGCAATCGGGAGATTCCCTTTGGAAGGGAGCTTTGGATGGAAGCTGATGACTTTAAGGTAGAAGCCAACAAGAAGTGGTTTCGATTGGCTCCGGGCAAAGTCGTGCGTCTCAAATCCGCCTATATCGTGGAATACGTCAATCACTTGACGGATGAGTCGGGCAATGTCACAGAGGTACATGTAAACTACATCCCGAATAGTCGAAGCGGTCAAGATGTGTCAGGCGTGAAAGCCAAAGGCACATTGCATTGGGTTTCCCAGTCGCATGCAATCGATGCCGAGGTGCGATTGTATGATCGCCTTTTCAACGAGTCTAATCCGGAGGCTTCAGGAGATTTTATGGATGCACTGAATGAGGATAGCCTTCAAATCAAGCCAAATTGTAAAATAGAGCCTTCTCTGGCCCAGGCAGGAGAGGGTGTCGTTTACCAGTTCACACGACTGGGATATTTTACCGTAGACTCGAAGTACAGTGCTCCTGGCGCTCTCGTGTTCAACAGAGCTGTGACGCTGAAGGACGGTTGGAAGGGTTAGTGGTCCGCTGCTGATAGCCCCATTTCAGCTGCCAACTCAAACATCAATGCTTTTGCAGCCGATGGTTCATTTGGGATTTTACCGTCCAGGATGGCTTCTTTGATGGCATTTTTTAAGTCGCCAATCGGCTTGCTCGGGGGAATACCGAATATTGCCATGATCTCCTCTCCGGATACAGGAGGCTGAAAATTGCGGAGATGATCTTTTTCTTCCACGTCACGCAACTTCTCCATCACGACATCGTAATTCGCCAGGTATCGTTTGACGCGAGATTCATTTTTGGACGTGATGTCTGCGCGGCATAAAATCATGAGCGCATCGATGTCGTCGCCTGCGTCGAACAAAAGCCTCCGCACGGCACTATCGGTGATTTGATTTTTAGTCAACGCGATGGGACGTAGATGCAAGAGGACGAGCTTTTGCACAAACTTCATTTTCTGATCCAGGGGCAACTTCATGCGCTTAAAAATCTTCGGAACCATTCTGGCTCCGCGGTCTTCATGGCCGTGGAAGGTCCATCCGTGATTTTTCTGAAAACGTTTCGTAGCTGGTTTGGCGATGTCGTGCAATATAGCCGCCCACCTCAACCAGAGATCATCGGACACTTGGGCTACATTATCCAAAACTTCCAACGTGTGGTAGAAGTTGTCTTTGTGGCCAATTCCGTCTTTCACTTCGGCGCCCTTGAGAGCTGTCATTTCCGGGAACACGATTTCCAAGAGCCCGCATTTATCGAGCAACTTGAATCCGATGGATGGACGGGTGCTTAAGATGATTTTATGCAGTTCTGTATGGATTCGCTCTTGGGTGATAATTTCAAGGCGATGCGCGTTCTTTCGAATGGACTCCAGATTGGAATCAGTGATTCTAAAATTGAGTTGGGTTGCAAATCGAATCGCGCGCAACATGCGAAGGGGATCGTCGCCAAATGTGATATCCGGATCAAGAGGCGTTTGAATGCACCTGTCTTCTAAATCTCGCATGCCGCCAAAGGGGTCAATCAAGTCGCCAAATGAATCGGCGTTCAAGCTCAAAGCCAAGGCATTGATCGTAAAGTCACGGCGGTTTTGATCATCCTCGATCGTTCCGTCCTCGACAATGGGGTTCCGGCTGCCTCTCTCATAGGACTCTTTGCGGGCCCCTACAAATTCGACTTCCCAGTCGTTGTAGCGGAACATGGCGGTGCCAAAATTCTTGAAGACCGTCACTTTTCCTGCATTGAGCGCTTCAGACGATTTCTTGGCAAGTTCAATGCCGCTGCCTTCAACAACCACATCAATGTCCTTGCATCTCCTCTGGAGCATCAAATCCCGAACAAACCCGCCAATGGCAAAGGCATGCCTCCCTTCCGCATCTGCGATTTCTCCGATGGTTTTGAACAAAGGATGATTAAGGTGAGCTGCGTAATTCATCAGGTTGTTGGAATCACCGGTAAAGGTACTTCGATTCATTCAAGGTTAGCTTCGAAGGATTTCGATTCGGCCATGTTCGTCGAAGCGAACGAGCATCGACGGACGTCCAACTTGGGCGACGGAGCCTTTATATTGAGCACAATAGTCGACTTGACTTTTTAATTGCGGATGCACGTCATCCCATTTCACAGCCGCTGGCTGGCCTGTTATATTGGCGCTTGTGGAGGCCATTGGTCGACCCAACCCTTGAATTAAAAATTGCAGATAAGGATCTTGGACTAAGCGCACGGCTATCGAACCATTGGAGCGGACCATGCCCGGTGCAAATTCAAAAGGGCTTTGCTTCGATAATTTACCGACCAGTGTAATAGGCCGGTCACTTACCTCCAATAGTTCCCAAGCGGCATCAGGCAATTGCGGGAGCAATTGCTCTAATAAGCGCTCTGAATCAATGAGCATAAGCAGCGAATCATTCGGATCACGGCCTTTCAACTCAAAAATCTTCGAAACGGCCGCAGTATCCATTGAGTCGGCGGCAAGGCCCCAAACGGTGTCTGTGGAGTGAAGAGCCACACCGCCATTACGAAGCGCACGAACCGTTTCAACCGCATCCGCATGCCAAGGTTGTTTTCGCTTAGCCATGGACTCTGTTTTCTGTAATCCATTGATCAACGGCTTGTTGGATTTCGGCTTCTAACGCGTCAGTTTCATGCATCACAAAGGACTTACCCGTCACTTGCTCATACAATCCGATGTACCGTTTGCTTACTTTCTCCACAAATTCTGTGGGCAATGAAGGAACCGTTTGGCCATCAAGCCCCATAAAGTCCTGCTGCATGAGCCATTCACGAACGAACTCTTTGCTGAGTTGCTTTTGATTTTCATTCTCTGCTTGTCGCTGCTCGTATCCTTCTTGGATGAAATAGCGCGAACTGTCCGGGGTGTGGATTTCATCGATTAGAATCAAGTGTCCATCCTTGAGTCCAAATTCATACTTGGTGTCCACCAGGATTAGACCGCGCTCGGATGCCAACGCTGTACCCCGATCGAAAAGTGCCCTAGTGGCAGATTCCAACTGGGCATAGAGCTCAGGTGAAACGAGGCCTCTCTCTACTATTTCCTCTTTGCTGATGTCTTCATCGTGTCCCTCGTCCGCTTTTGTTGCAGGCGTGATGATGGGTGAAGGAAATCGGTCGTGCTCCTTCATTCCATCGGGCAATGATACTCCGCAGAGGATTCGCTTGCCCGACTTGTACGTGCGCCAGGCATGACCCGTTAAATAGCCGCGAATCACCATTTCAAGTCGAATGGGCTCACATTTGTGACCAATGGTGACCTGTGGATGGGGAGTGGCTAATTTCCAGGTAGGGATGATGTCTGATACGGCATCGAGGAAATAGCTCGCAATGCCATTCAGAACCTGGCCTTTGAACGGGATGGGCTGAGGTAAGACCACGTCAAAGGCACTGATTCGATCTGAAACGACAGCGACAATGAGGTCATCATTCAAGGTATACATATCCCTTACCTTGCCGTGATAAGCCTCGGTTTGGTTCAGGAATTTAAAATCTGTGTGGAACAAATGCTTACTCATGAGGACGAAGAATCGGATGGCAAATTTGCCGAGTGAACAGAGGAGGAGGGTTCAGGTTCTGCCTTTTCAAATGCTTGGATTACCGCTTTGACCAATCGGTGCCGAATCACGTCGCTTCCGTCCAATTCAATGAACGATATACCGGGAATTCCCGTCAGAAACCGATGGGCATATTTCAATCCAGAGGCTTGTTTTCGGGGAAGGTCAATCTGGGTGGCGTCCCCGGTAATTACAAACTTGGCATCCTTGCCCATGCGGGTCAAAAACATTTTGATTTGAGCGACTGTGGTATTCTGAGCTTCGTCGAGAATAACAAAGGCTTTATCCAAGGTGCGTCCACGCATAAAGGCCAAAGGAGCTATTTCAATGACTCCTTTTTCTAAGTAATCCGCCACTTTGTCAAAGGGCAACATATCTGTAAGTGCGTCGTAAAGCGGTTGAAGGTAAGGGTCTAATTTTTCCTTCAGGTCTCCAGGGAGAAACCCAAGGTTCTCGCCTGCTTCTACCGCAGGTCGCGTTAGAATAATTTTTTTTACACGCCTATCCTTTAAGGCTGCCACCGCCATCGCGACCGCCGTGTAGGTCTTGCCTGTACCAGCAGGACCAATGGCAAAGACCATGTCATCTGAACGGATGGAGTCCACGAGCCGCTGCTGATTGGGAGTTCGCGCGGTAATCCGATTCCCGCCCGGGCCGTAAACCAATGTATCATCCTTTTTAGACTGGGACATGAGCTTGGATTCGTCTTCCGCGAACAGCCGGTGCACATCGTCTTCGTTCAAATCGTTGAAGCGTTCAATGTGCCATAAGATCATGCGCATTACTTCTTCGAAGCGGCCAACGTCTTCAATGGACCCAGAAACCGAGACGTGTTCTCCTCGGGTTACTAGGTGCAAGGTGGAGAAGCGGGATTTTAGTGCACGCCAATTAATATTGTCGGCGCCTAAAAACACCAATGGATCAACACCTTCAATGGATATCTCTTTCTTTTGCATATGCGGATACAAAAATAGGTTTCTCACCTTTGCAAAATGCCGATCGTAACACTAACATCTGACTATGGGTGGAGCAGCTACTACTCAGCTATTCTCAAAGGGGCTCTTTTACAGAGAGTTCCAGACGTTCAGGTGGTGGATATTTCACATAAGGTTCGCAAGTTTGATGTCGTGGAAGCAGCTTTTATTTTGCGTTCGGTGTATCAGGAATTCCCTCAAGGGACCATTCACATGATATGTGTTCGTGGGGCTCAATCACCAGAAACACCGCATCGGTTAGTCCTTCTAGGAGGGCATTATTTTATTGGTGCGGATACCGGAGTCTTTCGGTTATTGTCCGAATCTAAGCCAGAAGCAGTCTTTGATTTTTCTGGCTTAAACCTCGACGTCAATGCGCCAACGTTTCCGGAGCGAGAAGTCTTCGTGCCTGCAGCGGCTCATCTTGCCCGGGGCGGTCGCGCGGAGCTGATCGGGCGACCCGCAGGTGAGTTGAGAGAGGTCGAGCCTCGACGAGTTAGCTATGAGCAAGATACGCTCGTGGGGCATGTGGTTTTTGTAGATGATTACGGCGATGTAATAACGAACATCACCAAAAAAGACTTTCAAACATTTGGAAAGGGCCGGCCTTTTGAGATTCAATTGCGCACGAGTCGCATGCACATCCGCACAATAAGCGAACACTACCAAGAGGTTCAAGTCGGCAAAGAGGTGGCTTTATTTAATTATGCAGGGCTCTTGGAAATTGCGATGAACAACCACAGCGCGCCAGGAGATAGAGGAGGGGCGGATGCCTTATTGGGACTCAATAAAGGGCAGATTATTCGGGTGAAATTTGACGGTAACACAATGCTTTGATGGGAATTCTCAGAATTGTTAAGATGGAGTTTGAATCGTCATCAGTTGAAGCATTCGATCGATTGTTTGAATTTTACCAGCAGGAGATAGCCTCCACGCCAGGTTGCCAAAAGGTCATTTTATTAAAAGGAACAAGCCATGCAGGGCTCAGAACCACCTTGAGTTGGTGGGCTGATCAACCCGCATTGGATGCATACCGCAATTCAGAATTGTTCGGTGAAGTATGGCCTCAGACTAAGAAACTGTTTGCTAGTGCACCCGCAGCCTGGAGTGTTGATTGGCCTGTGGACTCACCCGAATTCCTCCCTTTCTCGTTGTAACTTTGACCCTACGATGATCGCACTTGCCATTAAGGAACTCCGGGCGTTTTTCAGCACGTTGATGGGCTATGTGGTTGTAGCCATATTCTTACTCCTGAATGGATTGATTATTTGGATATTCCCAAGTGAATGGAATGTGTTTGACGCAGGACAGGCTAGTCTAGAGTCCTTTTTTATTTGGGCCCCATGGGTCCTCATGCTTGTTGTCCCGGCGATTACCATGCGGACCTTTTCAGAAGAGATGAGGACGGGTACGATGGAGCTATTGGCTACGAAACCCATCAGTTCATTCGGCATCGTTTTAGCGAAGTTTCTGGGGGCTTTCGGTGTATTGCTTTTTGCGCTTTTGCCCACCTTGTTATTTATCCCGGTAATTGGGGTTTTGGGGCAACCTCAATGGAACTTGGACCTAGGCGCGATCAAGGGCAGCTTCACAGGTTTGGTGTTCATCAGCGCGGCTTACACAGCCGTTGGTGTTGCAATCTCAGCACTTACGCGTAATCCTTTGATGGCCTTCCTTATTGCACTTTTCACGCTCGTATTGGGCTACATCGGCTTTTCGGCTTTGGCGAGTTTTGATTGGATGGGAACATGGGATTATGCCTTCGCGCAATTGGGCATGGACGCCCATTACCAATCCTTGAGTAGAGGGGTATTGACGACGGTGGATATGGGGTATTTTGTCTTGGTCACTGTTGTCTTTTTGTGGTTGGCTCAATACACGCTCCAATGCATGTATTCGAATACGAAGGATGCAAAGATCCAATGGTTGTTAGGCAATGGGATCATCGCAGTTTTGTTCTGGGTAATCACCCTGATTCCGTGGCAATGGGACGTAACGGAGGAGCAACGTTTCACACTTACTGAGTCCACTATTGATCTCGTTCAAGAGCTTGAGGATGAAGTGTTTGTTACATGCTACCTGACGGGAGACTTTCCTGCGCAATGGAAGCGTCTCGAACGCGCCATTCGTCATCAATTGGATGGACTTGCGTCGGTTTCAAAGGGGAATGTCCGTTTTCAATTTGTCGACATCTACGCCATAGAAGACCGTCAGACAATTGGTCAAAATGAAGAGAAGCTTGTTGAACAGGGGCTTCAGTATACGCGTATTTCGTTTTCAGAAAAGGGGGCTCAAGCGTTTAAAACGATCTGGCCTGCAGCGCTGGTTACTTATCGCAACGAAACGGAACCTGTGCAGTTTTTTCGTTCCGAAATGCCAGAGCCCACGGAGCTTATGGTCCAAGGTTCCATCAATTCACTTGAGTATGAGCTAACCCGAGCCATTCGAAAACTTCAACAGTTGGAGAGGCCGCGGGTTGCAATGATCGAAGGACATCAGGAACTGGATGAAGCCTCCGTCGCAGACTTTGTGATGGACCTTGAAGTGGATTATGATGTGTACCGCGTTAAGCTTAATGGTCAATTGGGTGTTCTTTCTGAACGAATAGAAGGTATGACCCGCCGGGTGAACCGGTTTGATCTAGCGATTGTCGCTAAGCCTGATTCTGCTTTTGACCCGAAGGATCAGGTCATAATGGATCAGTTCATCATGAACGGCGGAAAAGTCATCTGGCTCATTGATCCTATAGCGCTGGATTTGGATAGTTTGTCTGCGAACCAGATGACCATGGGAGTAACCAATGAGCTTGATATATACGATCAATTGTTTCAATACGGTGTTCGATTCAACCGGAACTTGGTCGTGGATTTACAATGCGCGCCCATCGTCATGGGGGCGGGTCCGATGGGGAATCAGGAAAATTGGCAGGTGTTCAATTGGTATTTCGCTCCGATTGCCATTCCCATGGGGATTCAGCATCCCATCACCACCAACTTGGATCCGATCAAATTTGATTTCGCTTCCCGATTGGATACAGTAGAGACGGGAGGTGACCTTAAGAAAACAGTGCTGCTGTCTACATCAGAAATGTCACGGGAATACAGGGCGCCCGTGCGCGTCTCCAGTAATATTGTGGAACTGAAACCTGAATATTTTACCCAGAACAACTTGCCTCATCAACCCTTAGCCGTCTTGGTGGAGGGACAATTTGAATCAGCTTTTCAATACCGATTGCCTGACACCTTAATGAATGATCCGGATTTTGCCTTCCAAAGCCAAAGCCTTCCAACAGCCCAATTGATGATAGGAGACGGGAATTTGATTGAGAATCAAGTGAAGGCGGGCCCAAATGGCCCCATGATTTTGCCGTTGGGATACGATCGTCAGGCGGGGCGGGTTATTTATGACAACAAGGAGTTTTTGCGCAATGCAGTGAGTTACCTGCTCGACGAGACGGCCGCCATATCCGTTCGTTCCAGGACCATTGCCCTTCGTCCACTGAACGGAGAAACCATTCGACGAGAGCGATTAGGATGGCAGGTTGGAGCGCTGTTAGGGCCCATTGCATTGGTCATCCTTGTCGGATGGGGATTTGTGACTCGTCGGAAGCGTAAATTTGGCAGGTCGTTATCTTCATAGCTTGAAATAATTCACATGAATAAGAACCTTCGGCTCTTTTATATCTTATTGTTGGTTACAGCGACTGCTGCCGGTTTGAGGTACTATGAAGGTCAAAACAGTGCGGAAATACAATCGTATGATTCGGCTGCATTTGCAGTAGCCGATACGGCATCTGTTGATCGGATATTCATTGCAGACAAAGACGGCAATTCTGTCCTTATCGAACGAACCACTGGAAGATATTGGACTTTAAACGGTAAATATTTTGCACGCAAGGATGCCGTGGATTTGTTGTTGAAAACCATGTTGCGCGCCCGGGTAAAGAGTCCCGTTGCTAAGGCTGAATTGGAGAATGTCAATCGGTTGCTCGCAGGGCGAGCGAAGAAAGTAGAAATCTATCAAGGGGGAGAAGAGCCCGTGAAAACTTGGTATATCGGAACTTCCACACAAAATCATACAGGTACATACATGGTACTTGGTAAGGCCGATGAGAGCATTGCCGAAGAACCTTTTGTGGTGCACATGGAAGGTTTTACAGGATTTTTATCGACTCGGTTTTTTACAGAGGAAAGGGAATGGCGGTATACAGGAGTCTTCGATTATCCAGGGGAGGAGCTGAAACGGGTGGAGATTGAAGTGCACGGTGCGAAACCAAGAACGTATCAAATTGCCGTGAACGATGAAGCACAGTTGATGGTTGAAGGAGCACAATTGGACTCCCGAATGGACACGATGTTCTGGCAAAACAAGTTCAACTTGTTTCGGAAGGTGCACTTGGAGACGTACAACAACCATCTCACGCCAGAAGGCCAGGATAGCTTGATTAATCTGGCCAAGCCAGCGTTTACACTAACTGCCTGGTCTGCTGAACAAGTAGAACCCAATTCCATTGACTTGTTCTGGAAGTCTCCAACGTCGGATACCTATGATGACAATGGAAATCTCAATGAATGGGATGGTGCGCGCATGTATGCGGTATATAAAAACGAGGCTGTTCTGGTGCAGCGTTTCGTATTCGACCCTCTGCTTCAAGGTCTTTGATCCCGAGTGGGGAGGGGCACCTCTTTGACTTCTCCGATGGTGGGGTTTCGCCTGTTGAGAATGACCACTTGAAGGTATTCATGGAATAATCCCCAGCCGTATGCAGACAATTGGCAAAAACCCGCCCACCACGCCAGGAGTCCAATGGCCAGACTGCGATTGGTCAGGGTGGCATGCCCTACTATCGCAGCGCTCCACAAGGCAAATGGAAGCGCACACAGCGCAGCGATATGACTTGGAAGAAGCACACATCCAATCAGGCAAGCCAGGATGTATGCTAAAAACAAAGAAGGCATCCAATGAATCGGTTTCAGTTCACCGGGATAAAATTTTCGAATATTGAGGCGAGCGCGCCCAAAAAACTCCACTTGTGATCGAAATTGCCCAAAGCTTGTTCTGCGCTTATGATAAACATACGCATCTGCGATGAGAGCAGTTTTCAATCCGTGATCAAGGATGCGAATGGAAAACTCTACATCCTCTCCTTTAACGCTGATCCGGTATCCCTGCGTAATCTCCCATGCTCTTCTCGAAATCCCCATGTTGAATGAACGAGGGTGGTAGGTTCCCAAATTGCGCTTACCTCCGCGTATTCCACCCGTCGTGAATGGAGATGTCATGGAGTAACTAATGGCCTTTTGAATTCGTGAAAATTCCGGTGATGCAGCATCCGGACCTCCATAAGCATCAATGGTTGGATGTTCATTTAGGAAGCTCAAAACAGACTCCAAATAGTGCTTAGGAATAATGCAATCGGAATCAAATACCACGAACCACTCTCCCCGAGCTCGCTCAAAACCAAAATTTCGTGTGAAGCCCTGCCGTGTGTTTTCTTTAAAAAAATACCGAATATCCAATCGGTCGGAATATTGATTTACAATGGAATCAGCTCTTTCAGTGCTGCCATCCTCGATTACCAAGACTTCAAAATTCTTATGCGTCTGGAGGGTAAGTGACGCGAGTAATTCATCGATTTCTTGCGGTCGATTGTACAGCGGAATGATGATGGAGAATTTCATATTGAGGGCTGTGTTGTAAAATTGAGGTGAAAGACCGTGCTTCTAGCACAAGGGACCCTTTATCTTTGACATGAGTACAGTTGAAAAATGAATGCATTTATTGTTGACGGTTTGCGCACGCCCATCGGGCGCTTTGGTGGCACCCTTTCGCCGATTCGAACAGATGACTTAGCTGCTCTATCGATAAGAGCTTTGATGCAACGTCATGAAAATCTGGACCCTCGATCCATCGGTGACGTGTTATTCGGATGTGCCAATCAGGCGGGTGAGGATAACCGGAATGTTGCGCGCATGGCGTCATTGCTGGCCGGATTACCACACGAAATACCAGGTGCAACCATCAATCGGCTTTGCGCTTCAGGCATGGGAGCAACGATCCATGGTGCGCGCATGCTTCATTGCAACGACGCTGATGTTGTCATAGCTGGAGGGGTAGAACACATGACCCGAGGACCTTGGGTCTTTTCGAAGGCCTCGAAGCCGTTTGGTCGAGACAGCGTAATGCACGATACCAGTTTTGGATGGAGGTTTATCAACCCAAAACTGGAGGAAGTATACGGCACGGAGGGAATGGGGCAAACAGCAGAGAACTTGGTCGATTTACATCAAATCAGCCGAGAAGACCAAGATGCTTTTGCCCACTGGTCTCAAGTCAAAGCTGCTCAATCGAGCAAGGAGCGATCTGAGGAAATCATTCCGGTTTCTATTCCGCAGCGTAAGGCAGATCCGATAGAATTCGCTCATGATGAATTTGTGAGAGCAGGAACCACACTGGATGCTCTCGCCAAACTCCGTCCCGCGTTCCGAAAGGAGGGAGGGTCTGTCACAGCAGGAAATTCCTCGGGACTGAACGATGGTGCGGCCTCCATGCTGTTGGCGAATGAAAGGGGGTTGAAAACACACGACCTCGAGCCTATGACGCGCATTGTTTCAAGTGCCGTTATTGGTGTAGAACCTCGGATCATGGGCATAGGTCCGGTTGAAGCTTCAAATCGAGCGCTTTCTAAAGCTGGTTTGACGATGAATGATATGGGATTGATTGAATTGAATGAAGCTTTCTCCGCTCAGGCGCTTGCTTGCATTCGCTCATGGGGAATATCTGATGTCGACGAACGATTGAACCCGCTCGGCGGAGCCATAGCCCTGGGTCATCCGCTTGGTATGACAGGTGCACGCCTGTTGCTTACCGCATCCAAACAATTGGTGCGTTCAGGTAAGCAATACGCGCTTGTCACCTTATGCATTGGGGTCGGTCAAGGGTATGCGACAGTGCTGGAAAATATGCAGCGTTAATCGTCCAACGTGATTCAATCCTTCAAACATATGATTCCGGTTGTTGATGAGTCATCGTATGTCCATCCTCTTGCGACAATCATTGGCCACGTCACCATCGGACCTTCCTGTTATATCGGTCCTGGAGCAGTTCTGCGAGGAGATTGGGGGAAGATTAAGCTAGAAGGTGGATGCAATGTTCAAGAAAATGTCGTCCTCCACATGTTTCCAGGTGAAACCGTTCACTTGCATGAAGGAGCGCATATAGGTCATGGTGCCATGATTCATGGAGCCATTGTAGGCAAGGAAGTCATGGTCGGAATGAATGCTGTTGTTTTGGATGGGGTTCAATTAGGAGAGGAGTCCATCGTCGGTGCATTGGCCTTGTTGAAAGCTAACTCAAATTGGAGTCCTAGAAGTTTAATCGTAGGAAATCCAGCAAAATTAGTCGGTCAAGTATCGGACGAAATGATCGCCCACAAAAAGGAGGGAACACGCTTATACCAAACTCTTCCATATGAAATGATGCACTCATCTCAAGAAGTCATGCCATTGAGGAAGGACCCGGGTAACCGACCAGAAATGTTTCCTCAATTCGAGACGTGGCAGGAGCGGAAAAAGCGGGAGTAACGTGGGGAAATCAGGAAATCGAATCGTACGATTCCAACAGTTTGAAGTCAGGGACGACGCCTGTGCCATGAAGGTCGGCACAGACGCTGTTCTACTCGGCTCGTGGGCACGTGTGAAAGGTGCTCATAAAATAATTGACGTGGGGTGTGGTTCAGGAATTATGGCTCTGATGGTCGCACAACGTGCAACCCAAGCCGCTGTCTATGGGGTGGAGCTTGAAGAAAATGCCGCAAACCAAGCGAAGCAAAATATCGCCAATAGCCCTTGGAACGACCGCATTCATGTAATCCAAGAATCGGCTCAAGCATTTAGTAAAATTGACATACAAGCGGGAACCTATGATGTTGTAATAAGCAATCCACCTTACTTTCATGGGAAGCCAAAATCACCTATTGCTGCAAGAAATATGGCTCGACATGATGATTTCTTGCCATTATCAGAGCTGCTCGAATCAGTCAAAAGATTGCTAAAGGACCAAGGCTCTTTTCAGCTAATATGGCCAGTGGATCGATGGGCACAGCTGGAAGCACAATGTGCTCGATTTGGATTTAAATTTGAAGAGGGCCTGGGTATCTGCGGTACGGCTGAACATTTGCCTACACGCGTGATATCCCGCTGGACGCTGAACTCCGAGTCGGATACTACTGCGATTGAGCAGCAGGGGCACAAATTCGAGCCTCATCAACACACCATTGCCTTGGAAGCTACAATCAGACAGAACGGTTCACCTCAATTAAGTGCTGAATACAAGAGCTTATTAAAACCTTATGTGCTCGATTGGAATGAACGTTGACTAGGCGCCTAACACTTGCTTTAGCCGGTCAATCTGTGCCGACCACAATTCTTTGGAATCCTCCATTTCGTCCTCTTCGGCAAAATCCGTAATCACAACGGCTGTATCGCCTGTAAGATCATCAATTTTGATTCTGAATTCGAAGAAGCTATTGATTCCGTCTTCTTCATCTTCAAGCCACCGGAATTTTACGAATTCTTCGCGTTTTTTCGTGAGCATGCGCGCGCTTTCTTCGCTGCCATCCCAAAGGAAAACGTGAACGTCTTTCTTAATATTGACATCATCACAGAACCATTCGGAAAGCCCGCTTGGTGTGCTAAAGGCGTTGAATAACACTCCTTTCGAACTGTTGACTGGGAACTCAATTTGAAACTTTACTTTCTCCATCTTGCCGTTTCTCAAGAAATACCAAGATACGCTGATTTGTTCTTGAATGAATTGTTTTGTCGAATTTTCTCTTCTCTAGGGGATTTCGACAACTCCATCCTTATATTTGCCGCCGTTTGGCGGGATAGCTCAGCCGGTTAGAGCGCAGGATTCATAATCCTGAGGTCGAGAGTTCGAGTCTCTCTCCCGCTACTTCAAAATACGGATCAGTATTTCTACTGGTCCGTTTTTTATTTTCAATACCATGTCACAATGTAAGTGGGTCAACTAAGCCCATTAGAGGGTTAAGGCTTAAGCTGACTATTGACACGCCAGATAGATTTTCCTTTATTCAACGCCAGCTCACACCATAGATTCGTCAACTCATATCTTTTGTTCTATCCAGATAGCTTGCGTTTGATTAAAAATAGTTGCGCAAAAAAAAGCCCTCCATGAGGAGGGCTTTCAAGTCATGTGAAAAGCAATTTAATTGCTCCCCAATATTTTTGATCTTATCGACGCTCTCGCGCTTCACTTTCATTGCAACGAATGGACCGTCCCATGAGATCTTTACCTTCCATAGCCTCCAAAGCTGCTTCAGCTTCGGCTTGGTTTGGCATTTCAACAAATCCGAATCCTCGGCTTCGCCCAGTTTCTCGGTCCTGAATTACTTTAGCACGCTCGACAACTCCATGAGCTTCGAATGCTTCTTGAAGGGCGGCATCATCGACGCCCCAAGAGAGATTACCTACAAATATGTTCACTCTAAATAGATTTTAAAGTCCAAAAGTACACAGGGAACACGTTCTTTTGACAAAAACCTTGACGAAACCACAACCTTTTTGCTATTTGTGACGTACAGGCTATGTCTAAAGGTTCATATGTAACAGCTTTTTGATTTTAGTCGATAAGAAAATATGCTCAAAACATTGGTTTTGTAGTTTAGTCGAGTTTTTTTTGTATCTTTAATACGAATTATCACAAAACACACCATGCGATTTATACTGTCCATCCTCTTGGCCTTGCCCTTGCTCGCTCAAGGCCAGCTATGTTCAGAACCCTCTCCAGTATCCTATGCTGGCTTCGGTGCTCAACAAACGCAAGCCGACTTCTTTCCAGGAGCGGATTATCTTGACGGATTAAACAATTCCTCCTATTGGTCCTTAGGCTCTGGAATTAGTGATAATAATTTGTGCATTAAAGAAAACTCGGACATTACAACCTTTCTGGGTGTAAAGCTTCGTAACACAACGGCACCCAATGACAACACAGCAAGCGCTGGAAACGTCTACTTTGTAGAGCCTGGTTACAGCCCAGCTTCTCAAAACGGACCCACGGGTTCAGGCCCTGAAGCTACTTGGAACATTCTCATGTATGCTGGTATTGATGGCGGAGCGTTCGACAGTGTTCAAGTGGTGCTCCATATCGATTTCGATCCCTGTTATGGATACACAGAAGAGGACATGTATTCAATCGACATCGGTTCAGCTTTCGAAGCCAATCCATTCACGCAAGCAAGTGACTTCTCGTCTTTTGGTATCAATACAAACTTGGGCTCAACAGAAATTGCAAACTTAAATCCTGCCGGCACCGGCTTTGATGCAACGATTGAGGGGTATTACACTTTCGCAATCGAAGTCTTGAACAACTGTGGCACTCGCCGAATGTGGAACGAGATTACAGTGTATGTTCAATCGGAAACCACTGCAGAGGGAGATGCAGTGGCGGACGCAAACGGAAACGGCGTTTATGACGATAATGAAGTCGATGGATGTCAATTGTCAGCGGCCTGTAACTATGACTGTAACGCTACGACCAACAGCGGTTGTGAGTATACGAGTTGCTCTGGATGTACCGTCTCTGATGCCTGCAATTATAATTCTGAAGCAACGATACCCGATTCGGAGTCCTGTCAATATCCGCTCGATATATACGGTGTTAGTTATGTAGACTGCGATGGCAACTGCACAACTGATTCGGATTCGGATGGTGTATGCGATGAAGCCGAAGTAGTTGGTTGTCAAGATGAAACAGCGTGCAACTTCAATGCGAATGCAACAGATGCAGGCTCTTGTGAGTTTGCTACAACCTATTATGATTGCAACGATGTTTGTCTGAATGATGCGGATGCCGACGGAGTTTGTGATGAATTGGAAGTCAATGGCTGCACGGCAGGAAGCGCATGCAATTACGACGAAGATGCTACGGAAGATGATGGTTCGTGCGACTATGCTACTTGCGCGGGTTGCACCGTTGTAAGTGCCTGCAACTACGATGCGGGAAAATCAATTTCCGATTTGGCATCTTGCGTTTACGCTACAGGTTGTGACTCGTGTTCGGGAGAAACTGATGGCACAGGTACGGTGGTTGATGGAGACTCTGATAACGACGGCGTGTGCAACGACGAGGAAATAGATGGGTGTACAGATGCCACAGCTTGTAACTACGATTCTAATGCTACAGACGATGATGGTTCTTGCTCTATCCTGGATGCATTAGGAGTTTGTGGAGGTTCTTGTTCAACAGATGCAGACGGCGATGGGATTTGTGACGATGTAGATAATTGCACGAATACCTCAGCTTGCAACTACAACGCTAGTGCGAACGAAGCGTGCGATTTAAGTTCCTGTGCAGGCTGTACTGTAACAAGTGCGTGTAATTACGATTCAGGCGCTACGATTTCTTCACCCACATGTGTTTATGCTGATACGGGCAATTGTGAATCATGCAGCGGTGAACAAGATGGCTCAGGAACTATTGTTGACGGGGATTCCGATAATGATGGTGTTTGCGATGCAGACGAAGTTCCCGGTTGTACCTCAACCAGTGCATGTAATTACAGTTCAG
>CAJQLF010000016.1 GCA_905479115.1 uncultured Flavobacteriales bacterium | reverse complement strand
TTTGCCTCCTGTTTTGCCTCCTGTTTTGCTTTCGAGATTTGGGGGCGGCGAATCAGCAGGGGCTGGTGCCTGAAAATTCGCTGCCTCCAACTCAGGTGCCTCATACACAATTGCGTCTGGCGCGGTCAACTCGGGTCGTTGAATCACCCGCAAGCGGCACAATTCGAAAAAACAACGGGCCGTTGCATCCACGTCATATGCAGCATCATGGGCCTCGCCGAAGCCCTTGTTGAAGAGCTTTTGATGCAATTCGGTCAACGTAGGCCACTTGAATTGACCACCGCGTCCGCCAGGGATTGCGCAATAATCCGTCGCCTCGTTTTTGGAATCGATGACCGGCTTGTTCGTGAGTTTCTCGACGGGTTCACCCAATCGGTGGTACTCCGCTCCCACAATGTTGACGTCAAATTCGATGTTGTGGCCCATGACATACGTCGCACGAGCTAAATCTTGATCGAATTCCGCAAGTACCTCGCTCAACGGCAGACCGTCGGCCTGCGCTCGTTCCGTGGTAATGCCATGAATTTTGGCGGAAGTAAAGGGAATCGTGAATCCGTCGGGTCGTACGATGCGGTTTCCACGTGAAATCAACTGCCCTTTGGCATCGTGCAACTGCCACGCCAATTGCACCAGCCGCGGCCAGTTTTCACTGTCCGTAAGTGGCGCCTTCCAGTCCCTCGGCAAGCCCGTCGTCTCCGTATCGTAAATCAAGAACATCCATCGAAAATACGGTCACCTCGGCAGATTCGCGGCCTTTTACGGTCGCGATTTATTCACGCTTTCTCCTCACTCAATGTCTCCCTCAAACGGCCGAAGCACCAGCTCCTCTATCACCGCCTCCGGCGGCATCTGCCACGCATGCCAGACAGCATCTGCCACGTGCTTTGCATCCAAGAGCCTTTCCTTAGGAAACTCTGCACCTTCCCATGAATGACTCCACGTAGGTCCTGGCATGACCGAAGTCACCCGAATACCCAACGGGCGAAGTTCATGGCGTAAAGCATCGGTCATCACCCCTTGTGCGTGTTTTGAAATGCTGTATGAAGGCTTGCCGTCGAAGCGCTTGCGGGAAGCCACAGAGGCCATGTGAATCACGTGCGACCCACGCGGCATCTTCTGGTACAAACCGCGGACTAACTCATAGTGCGACAATACATTAAGCTGCATCATATAGTGTAAATTACCGGCAGGCTCCGTCAACAGCGCTCCCGGTAAATACACGCCTGCGTTGTTGATTAAAACATCCAATTCCGTCAAGTGGGTCTGCAAGTCATTGATCAATGCTTCAACCGATAACGCTTCGCTCAAATCGCATGGGTACACCTGCACGGTGCAATCCACCGCGCTGAGCTCTTCCTTCAACGCCTCAAGGTCTTGGCCGTTGCGCGCCACCAGATGAAGCGCCGAAGCCGCAGGTGCGAACCGAGCAACGAGCGCTCGCCCAATGCCCTTGGTTGCCCCGGTAATCAGAATAGTCGGTCGGTTCTTCATGCTTTGAGATTTTGTTCTAATCCAAAAAATCGCTTCCGATGTGGACGGGAATCCGGCCACTCCCTTGGTGCGTCCACCACAATTTCGTCGGCTGGATCGAATTTAGGCCGGTTGACACACAAAATAGTTCGGGTTTCATCGCTTGGGTTATCGTATTGATGGATGAAATCCAGGGGCCAAAAATGGGCAAGCCCTCCTTCGATGGGCTCTCCTTGAAGTTCGAGGCCCGAAGACATCACCAGCTCGGCCTCGCCCATTTGGCGATGGACATGCGCCGGAATCTTTCCTCCAGGAGGTATATGCAAGAGGTACACTCCGCAGTCCCGGTTTTCGTGAAGAATGTGAACATGTCCAAAATCATTGCGCTCCAAACCGTAGTTCATTTCGTGCGCATAACGAAGGATGGTTACCGAAGGAATCGCCTTACCTGCCAGCGCCTGAGGCTTCTCTATGGTCACTTCCACCCCATCGGGTTGGATCGATGGACGGTCCGCAGGCGGAATCATCAAAACCAGCGCTGCAACCGCTTCCGCTGCCGTTTCCAGTAATTGAAATTGTCCCGCCTCGAGCACAAAGGCCACATCTCCGCACACAAAACTGTAATCGACAGTTTCCGCCAGTGAGGCCCCAAAACAACCGGGTTTACGTTCAAAAAACAACTTGATTCGAATCCGAAGCGGTTGCGGCGTAATCCGTTCATGCGGGTGGATACCCACGAGGCAGGTGATGCGCAAATCGTTCAGGGCAATGATGTCGTGGGTCGAAGAATTCATGGTCAAGCGTTCTGGACAAGCAAGTCAAATAAATTGGAATGCGCGCGCTGTCTGGGGTCAAAACCCAGCTGCTCCTCATACAGTCCCAAAACGAGCAATCCGGCTGCCTCGTCTTCTGCGTATTTCGCCTCGAACTCGACACAATGAACATGGCGTCCAGCATGCGACGCCTCGTAGTACACAATTTCACAATCGGCAAAGTCGAACACACGAATCGCCTTCTCGATTGTCTGACCTGGACCTGCACCGATGGTTCGCATCCAAGCTGAAATTGCATCAGCCTGTGAACGATGAGCCCCCAATTCTAGGTTGATCTCCGTTCGAACTTCGTTATCCTCTCCGCGGCTCTTAAGCGAGAGTTGTTGAATTTCTTCGTCCAATCGATGCCGGTAAATGTGATTTGTGCTGTCCTCCGGAACGTAATACGTATCCTTCACCACGAGTGCTTTTTCGCTCTCAGGATTCAAGGCTCGGCAGGCCTCGAAAAATTGGCTTCTGTCGAAAGCGGAATCGACAACAAACTTGTGCTCGATTTCCAAAAAGGCCGTGCCCGTTTTGTTTGATTCTTTCGCTTCGTTCATGGCTCCACAAGATAATGGAGGAAGGCTAAGTCCCCTTCCTTCTCGACCGAAGCGAGGGTCAACCTCACTGGATTGTCCAAATCCGGGGCTACCAAAGGAACGCCCGATTCACGGCCCACCACCACAGGGCAAACCGTCAATATCAATTCATCGACTGCTCCAGCCTGATAAAATTGCTGGTTGATGATGCCCCCTCCAAAAAGCAACACCCGCTCAAACCCTTCCGCTTCGCAGCCTGCTCGTATAAATTCCGCCATGGAGCTCTCACCGTAATGCAAAGCGCGGGCGCTGGGAGAAATCTGACCACCGGGTAGCGGCTCTTTTGAAACCATCCATTTCGGCGTGTTGGGATGGGACCAAATTGGTGCATCCTCGGGATAGCCTCGATTGGAACACAGAATCCAGGTGGGGTATTGACCGTCCTTGCGCTGCACTTCCATCACCCCGCCGCTCACATTAACGGAGTGACCGCCAACGATGACCGCGTCACATTCAGCCAATAAACGGTCTAAGTGAGCGCGATCTGCCTCATTTGTAAATCCATACCGCTTGCGATCAGCATCCGATTCATTCGGATGACTTGCAATTCGCCCGTCAATGCTGGCTCCCATAACGTTGATTATCCGCATGCACCAAGAATACAATATTGTGCGGCAATTGTTGAATGAAAGCCCCATGAAAAATGCGGTCCACCCGCGCGAAGAAGGACATCGGCCAGATATTTTTTCAAGATTGTTGGATTCTAGGGCAAGCGCATGTAATTTTGCGCTCCCTTTCGGGGAAATCTTCTTGACTTTAACAACGGGGTTTAGGACCCTTATAAAACGTTTCTCTCATGGCAACTCGATTGCGACTCCAACGCCACGGTAAAAAAGGCAAACCATTCTTCCACCTTGTTGCGGCTGATGCTCGCGCTCCGCGGGATGGTCGATTCATTGAAAAGGTCGGTACCTACAATCCCAACACCAACCCTGCAACCATTGAAGTCAACCACGACCGTGCTTTGCACTGGTTGCAAGTGGGGGCAGAAATGTCTGATACGGTTCGTGCACTTTTGAAGTACAAAGGCGTTGTCTACCACAACCACCTCTTGAATGGTGTTCGAAAAGGTGCAATGACAGAAGACGAGGCGCAGAAGCGCTTTGAGAAGTGGATGGGTGAAAAGAGCGCCAAGGTTCAGGCTAAAGTTGACGCGCTCACGAGTGCAAGCGATCAAGAGAAAGCCAAGCAATTGCAGGCTGAAAAAGAAGTGAATGCTGCTCGCGAAGCGGCTCAAAATGCTGCAGAAGCGGAAGTAGCCGCGGCTGAATCAGCTGCAGCTGCAGAAGCGACGGCAGATGCAGCTGCTGAAGAAGCACCTGCTGCTGAAGAAGCACCTGCTGCTGAAGAAGCACCTGCTGCTGAAGAAGCGCCTGCTGCTGAAGAAGCACCTGCTGCGGAAGAAGCACCTGCTGCGGAAGAAGCACCTGCTGCGGAAGAAGCACCTGCTGCGGAAGAAAAGAAAGACGAGGAAGAGAAGAAAGACTGATTCTCTCCAAAACGATAATACAAAAGGGCTGCACTT
>CAJQLF010000015.1 GCA_905479115.1 uncultured Flavobacteriales bacterium | reverse complement strand
CTCGCGGATATGCTGTTCAAGCATCCCAGGACTTTGCCGACGCCTTTTTGATTCAAGCCCCCATGGGTGAATTGCCTTCGGTCTTGCACAAATTTTTAAACACTCGGGATTTACTCGATTCCACAGCGTGGATCGAGCGCGTTGCATTCGAGGTATGCGAAGACATGTTCAAGAAATCGAATGTTCGGATCCTCGAATTGCGGTATGCTCCAAGTTTCCTTCTGGACAAACACGGACATATTTCAGCCGATGAACTTCAGGAAGCGATTCAACGGGGTGTGGCCAAAGCAGAAGCCACTTATCCCATGGCAGTTGGGCTGATTTGTATTTTACAACGCACGAAATCTGTTGAAACAAACGCAAACTGGGTGGATTTTGCCATCAACCACCGCAACGGTTTTTTGGCCTTGGATCTGGCAGATAATGAGGTAGACTTCGACCCCGAGCCTTTCATTCCTTTATTCCAGCGTGCAAAAGCGAACGGGCTAGGCATTACCGTTCATGCAGGAGAACCCCTCGTCGCGGGCATCTCCAAAAACATCCGAACGGCCATCGAGGCCATGGGAGCCGATCGGATTGGCCACGGTTTGCAGGCCATAGAAGACCCGGAGGTAGTGCAATTGCTGCAAACAACCAATACGCCTTTGGAACTATGCCTAACAAGCAATTGGCTTACAGGAGCCTGTCCGTCCTTTGCAGCGCATCCGTTTAAGCGCCTTTATGATGCTGGTGTTAAAACCACCATCAACACCGATGATCCAGGCATCATGTGCACGGATCTTCGACTTGAATTTCAACGCTTGGCTGAGCACCAAGGCATGAGTTTAACTGAATTTCAAAACTGCATTAATTGGGCGTACGAAGCCAGCTTTATACCGGAAGAGAAAAAACAAGCCGCATGGAATGGTGGCACTTAACCGCACCAGGATGGCTCAGTCGCCAAGGTAGCTGCCGTAATTTCACATCGTTCATTTCCCCTAGCCGCCGTGCAGAAAATCAGGAGCAATCCCTTCAGGGCTAGTCACCTATTATTACATTGTGCCCATTGGAACACATCGCATGCCACTTATTATTGTGAACCCCAGCCATTGACCCAACTTGCCACCAAATTGACCTCATGGAATCACCCATCCTCATTTCAAACCGGAACGCTGTCCGAACCATCTCACTGAATCGGCCAGAGGTGTTTAACAGCTTTAATCAAACGATGGGCAAAGCCTTTCAATTTGCCTTGGATGAGGCCAGTGCAGACTCAACGGTTCGTTGCGTGGTCATCACCGGAGTAGGCCGAGCGTTCTGCGCCGGACAAGACTTGAAGGAAGTCACGGCACCGGATGCTCCCGATTTTACTGAAATTGTCGAACAAACGTATAACGAGAGCATCCGTCGCATTCGCGCCATGGAAAAACCGGTGATTGGAGCCATCAATGGAGTCGCAGCTGGAGCTGGAGCCAACATCGCATTGGCCTGCGATTTGACCGTTGCCCGCCATTCCGCAACATTTATCCAAGCTTTTTCCAAAATCGGATTGATTCCTGACAGCGGTGGCACGTGGATGCTTCCGCGACTCGTGGGAATGCAACGCGCTGCAGCACTCGCCTTTTTTGGCGATAAACTGACCGCGACGGAGGCGAAGGAAATGGGACTGATTTACCGCGTGGTCGAAGACGAAGCATTTGAAGACGTCGTTTCTGCTTTGAGTCAAACGCTATCCGAAATGCCTACACGTGGAATTGGATTGACCAAAAAAGCCTTCAATCTTGGATGGGATCAAGGGCTATCTGATCATCTGACCACCGAGCGCGATCTGCAAATGGAGGCTTCGCAAACACGCGACTATTCCGAAGGAGTGGCTGCTTTTCTCGAGAAGCGAAAACCTACATTCACGGGGCAATGATCAACTCAGATTGGATTCCGATTACCGAGCAGCTGCCTGAAGATCAAGAACGGATTTTGGCCTTTATCCCTGGCAATCGGGTCTTTCTTCCTGGCAAGGATTTGGCCTTTGAAGTTCGAGACGTCATCGTCTTGAGGTTTTGCAAAGACTATTTTGCTCAAAATGCCGAAAAACGAAAGAAGCACGGAGCTCACTTTTGGGCTGGAGAGGGCAACAGCAATCACTATTTCGCCGATGTCACTCATTGGCGCCCCATGCCGCCAGCGCCCGCCAATGCGTGAGAACTCAGCGCTGTGATAACTGATGCATTTGAACGGCAGCCAAACCAGCTGTCTCCGTTCGTAAGCGTTGGTCCCCCAGTGAAACAGGAGTAACTCCCGCATTCAGCGCTGCTTCTATTTCACTCGGAGTAAAATCCCCCTCTGGTCCGATGCCAATCCAGCAGGGAGCATCCTTCGGTACCTGGTCAAAAAAATGCTGCTTTTCCGATGGTTCGCAATGTGCGATAAAACCTCTCAATCCTTTCACATCCTCCGATTCGAGCCACTCCGTCCAGCTCATCGCATGCGCCAATTCTGTCAACCACACCTGCCTTGACTGCTTCAATGCGCTGATCAAAATTCGATTCCATCGATCATCCTTGGTGGTCTTTCGTTCGCTTCGCTTCGTCCAAACCGGCTGAATGCGTTGCACTCCATACTCCATAGCCTTTTCGAGAAGCCACTCAAACCGTTCTGTACTTTTGGTTGGTGCAATGACGAGGGTCAATCCCGCTGAAGGTGCCGGATGTTCATCAAGCAGCGTAGTCGTCAACAAGCAACAACGCTTATCTGCTTCCTTCAGCACGCCTTTGTAGCGTCGACCTTTCCCGTCTACAATCTCGAACACATCACCAGCCGTTGCGCGCAAAACGCGAACCATATGTTTGGACTCATCTGCATTCAATTGATGCAACGGACTGACTTCAGGCGCATAAAAAAACCGCATGACCCAAAGGTATTTCGGATTGACTTGAATTACACCTTTTCCGGAGAAGCCATCATCATCTCGGGTGTAGCCGCAGCTTCAAATTGATCAAAATTCTTCACAAACAGGTCTGCCAATTTATTCGCCGTCTTCTGGTATTCAATCACGTCTTTCCATGTTTTCTTTGGAATCAACACTTCGCTTGGAACCCCTGGACAGGTTGTGGGCGAATTCAATCCAAATACAGGGTCACAATGCATTTTTACCTCATCCAAATCCCCTTGCATCGCGGAGCGAATCATGGACCGAGTGTAGCTCAATTTCATTCGGCTACCCTCGCCATAGCCTCCTCCTGACCAGCCGGTATTCACCAACCAAATCCGCACCCCATGTTCCTTCATTCGCTTTCCCAACATTTCGGCATATTCCGTTGGAGGAAGGGGCATGAAAGGAGCGCCAAAACAAGCTGAAAACGTCGCTTGTGGTTCCGTTACACCCACCTCTGTCCCGGCAACTTTAGCCGTGTATCCGGACAAAAAATGGTACATCGCCTGGCCTGCGTTCAACCGACTAATCGGTGGAATTACACCAAACGCATCGCATGTCAAGAAAAATATATCCTTGGGATGACCCGCCTTGCCGGTTATTGATGCCCCGGGAATGTGGTTAATCGGATAGGACACCCGTGTGTTTTGAGTCATGGCCGAATCAGCATAATTCGGCGTAACCCCGTCTGCATAAAATCCAATGTTCTCCAACATCGCCCCAAAACGAATCGCTTGGAAAATTTGAGGTTCCCGATCGGCATCTAAGTCAATCGTCTTTGCATAACACCCCCCTTCCATATTGAAGACCCCTTCCGAGCCCCAACCGTGCTCATCATCGCCGATGAGCATCCGGTTTTCATCGCTACTCAGGGTTGTTTTTCCTGTTCCAGACAAGCCAAAAAAGACGGCAACATCCCCTGAGGCATTCACATTGGAAGAGCAGTGCATGGGCAACACATGGTGCACCGTTGGCAATACAAAGTTCATGACGGAGAACATGCCCTTTTTGATTTCACCCGTGTAGGCCGAACCAGCAATCAAAATCATTTTTCGGGTAAAATCCACTGCGGTCACATTGCTTTGGCGGCAACCATGGCGTTCAGGATCTGCCTCAAATGAAGGGAGGCACAACACCGTCCACTCAGGATTGGGCACCAAAACCTCTTCTTCTTTCAACCGGACGAACATATTGTGAACGAACAAGTTGGCCCAAGCCTTTTCTGTAATCACCCGGACTTTTATTTGAGTCTGTTCATCCGCACCTACTGCAGCGTCTCGCACAAAGACACTCTTTCCTTCTAAATGAACAGCCATGTCCTCATGAAGCCGTGAAAAATGGGCAGAGGTCATGGGCTGATTGATCGCTCCCCAGTCCACGCGATCGGACGTTTGCTCATCGCGAACCAGAAATCGGTCCTTGGGAGATCGCCCGGTGAATGCTCCTGTTGACACAGCCAAAGCGCCGGATCTGGTGAGCACCCCTTCGCCGCGGAGCAGGGTTTGCAAAATTAATTTGGCAGGTGGAAGGTTCCAGTGGGCTCGGGCCACTCCTTCAAAGTTGAGCGCATCCAAAGAAGCGTCAAACGGGGTGTTTCCAACGTGTTTCATAAGAGAATTGTTCATTGCATTCCTCAAAATCGAAGATACTAAAATTAACCTCCGGTTACCTGCGATTGGGACGAATGAATTCCAATAAAAAGGCTAACCAGCTGGTTGTCATTATTATCCCTCCCAGTGGAGCCACCCATCCTATCTTCGATAAGAGAACCGCATTTGGCCATGCGCATTCGGCAAACAACATCCCGCAAAAACAAGCCGTTCCTATGCCGAGTAACCGCTGAGGCCAGCAGCCTCGCTCGGCTGGACCCGTTGCATTGCGAACCAACACCATCACAACAGCTCCGAGCCCCATAAATCGCATATACTCAACCGCAATGCCCCACCTCATTTGTATTTCTTCCCCCTGCATCCCATGTCGTCCATAAGCTGCAAGCAAAATACTTGCAGCAACGCTCGCGATTCCGCAAGCAACCCATGCGCGCTCTTCCTTGTTTAACTTGAACATGGCTAAGCTTGAACGTCTTTTTCCGTTTTCCGGTCACAAAAAAATAAAGCGAAGAGTACCATCTCGGACAAACTTATCCCAGTCGCCACCAGAAAAACGGGGTCTCAATGTCAAGAAATCAACAACAATTTCGAACTTGCCCACATGAAACTTTTTCCTATTTTTCTCGTCCTACTATTGGCGTGTAGCACCCTTGTTTCAGTCGGAATAGGCCAAACGCCGTGGACTTGGAACATGGATTCGGGGCCAGCGGTTTCAAAAGAAGGTGAAGAAATGCACCACCCTTTCGCTGGTGGACTGAGTGCACCGCAATGGAGCATGATTGACATGGATTGGGACGGCGACCGAGACCTCTTTTCATTTGATCGAGACGGGCACAGAACGCTCGTGTTCGAAAACGACGGCTCGGGCGGCTGGATTGAGCGTCCCGATTGGTCGGTGGGCTGGCCTGATATGCAGCACTGGGTGTTGCTGCGGGATTTTGACTGTGACGGACTCCCTGATTTGTTCATGGGCTTCCAAAATAGCATTCACGTTTGGAAAAACACCTCCACAGGTCCTGGGGTTCCGCAATTCACACCGTATGCAACTCCACTTATGGCCAGTTGGGACTTTGGTTCGGGGGCTCAGAATCTGCCCGTGATCTGTTTGACCATTGATAAACCCGCCATCTTTGATGTGGATGAGGACGGTGACCTGGATGTGATTACTTTCACTGAGACCAGCACCACATTGTATCGGTTTTCGGGACAGAGTGAATGCGGCTTGGACATGGTCTGCACCAACCGTTGTTACGGCATGGTTTCCGAAGGTGCAGAGGATAACTCGTTGTTCATCGGTGAGGACCACTCGTGTGGGTTTAATGTGGTGAACCCCGAGGGCCGGCCAGAGGAAGAGTCCAACGATTCCGTTGAAGCCTTGCCAGCGTCCAGCGTCCAGCGTGATGGAGTGCACGCTGGAGGCGCTATCACAGCCCTGCAACTTGACGGAGAAGATTTTCATGACCTCTTGATCTCCGATGTGACGTATCCGAACCTGAGCGGCTTGTTCCTCATGGACGCCGTTGATGGACAAGACAGCACCGCATGGGTTGATCACACTTTCCCCTATTTGATTCCCCACGCGGGTCCAGTTGATGCCGTTAACCTCGACAGATTCCCCGCAGCCTATCCGATTGATTGGGATGAAGATGGTGATTGGGACCTGGCCGTATCGCCCAATACTGCCTTGGAAATCAACGACGACCAATGTGTCCAGCTTTGGGAGAATCAGGGAACGGCAGCTGACCCACTTTGGGCGCTCGTCCATGATGATTGGTTGCAAGACGGTATGATTGATGTAGGACGCGGCGCCATTCCCCACCTTGCAGATTTGGATGGGGATGGCGACTTGGATTTGGCGATTGGAAACAAGGAGCGGTACGAAGGAGTTAACGAAACTCCGACTGCGCTTGCTCTATTCGAAAACGTCGGCAATTCTCAGAATCCTGAGTTTAATTGGGCTACCTGGTCAGCCATTGACTTTGCGAGCAATGGGATTGAGAGCGCCTTCCCGACGACAGGTGATGTGGATCAGGACGGCGATTTGGATTTATTGGTGGGAGATGAATTGGGACTCCTGCATCTCTTTATGAATTCAGCAGGACCTGGGGCTTGGCCGGTCTGGGAGCTCGAAACACTTGGACTGACCGATCAAGAAGGAACCACCATTGATGTTGGACAGTTTGCTGCGCCTCAATGGGTCGATGTTAACGAAGATGGGCTGCTTGATATCGTTATAGGCGAAAAGAATGGCACCTTGTCCTTGTATTTGGGTTGCGGTGAAGAGACCGCTCCAGCGTGGTGTTTATTTGTGAGCGAGGCGTACGAAGAAAACTGGGGAGGGATTGAAGTGAATAATGCGCTGGGGATCAATGGATATGCGACTCCCGCTTTGTACAGAGACGAGAATGGTTTGCACGTATGTGTCGGCAATGAATTGGGGGCAATCCAGTACTTCGGCCTTGTTAACCCAACCGAACTGGGCGAACCACTCAACAACCTCGTAGATCAAATGACCCCTTCCACTCAAGGGCTTCGGGCTTCCGGAGCACTCGGAGACCTCAACCAAGACGGAATTCCTGAAATGCTGGTTGGGATTCAAAACGGCGGTGTGCGCTGGTATCAAGGAACGACCACACACGTGGGCATCAACGCTGTTCCTGCAAGTGTGCTGGCCTGCCCCAACCCCGTTCGCTGTGGACAACTGATTCAACTCATTGGGAATGACCAATCCAGCCCGCTCTTGCCTTCTTCATGGCAAACTGCTTGCTGGGTTGACACACGGGGACGAGAAATACCCGTGCAATGGATGGGCAACTATTCGCTGCGAGCGCCATCCTCGCCAGGACTTTATATGCTCAGCAATATCGCACGCAGCGAATCAGATCGGCTGATTCAAGAACCGATCCGAGTCATGGTGGTTACCGAGTAAAATCCACTGAATAGCTTATTTTTCGTTCATGCGGTCCAGCACCTCTGCGACTCCGCGCACGGCTTTTTCGCTCTCTACGAGCATCGCCTTTTCCTCTTCATTGAGGTTCAACTCAATGATTTCTTCAATACCGTTTTTACCCAATTTGACCGGTACACCAATGTACAAATCATTGATGCCGTATTCGCCTGTTAACCAAGCACAAACAGGGAAAATACGCTTTTGATCGCGCACAATGGCCTCCACCATTTGAGCCGCTGCAGCTCCGGGTGCGTACCATGCCGAAGTGCCCAGTAGGTTGACAATCTCACCACCGCCCTTTTTGGTGCGCTGCACGATGGCCTCCAATTGGTCCGCCTCAATCAATTCTGTGACGGGAATGCCCCCGACCGTCGTGTAGCGAGGAAGCGGAACCATGGTATCACCATGCCCCCCCATCAACACCGCTTGAATGTCTTTCGGCGAGCAATCAAGTGCTTCAGCCAAAAATGCTCGGTACCGTGCCGTATCCAGAATTCCCGCCATGCCCATGACCTTCTTCGAGTCTTTGCCTGCTGTCAAATACGCACAATACGTCATCACATCCAGCGGATTAGAAACCACAATGATGATGGCATCAGGGCTGTGCTGGAGGATGGATTCTGTCACACTTTTGACAATTCCCGAGTTTGTTGCAATCAAATCGTCGCGTGTCATTCCGGGCTTCCGTGGAAGTCCACTGGTAATGACCACCACGTCCGAACCGGAAGTTTTGGCATAATCATTCGTCGCGCCTACAGTTCGCGTGTCGTATAGGTTGATGGGTGCGGTCTCCCATATATCCAGAGCCTTCCCTTCTGCAAAGCCGTCTTTGATGTCCAATAAAACGACTTCATTGGCTACCTCTCGCGTAGCCAAAACATTCGCACACGTTGCGCCTACATTGCCTGCGCCAACTACAGTAACTTTCATGGTGGGAGATTGTTGAGGTTTGGGATGGCAAAATTACGCAATCGCACCTCGTCCACCATAATTGAAGTACAAAAGTCCTCAACATCCTCGTTGAAATGAAATGAGACCTCAAAGCAATGCCCTAAATTCGCCAACATGATGCGCAAAACAATCGAAAAGGCTCTGTGCCTCGCCTTCCTCGCCATGGCTTGCACCTTCAGCACGGCTGAAGTCTTCGCTCAACCTGGAACGCCCAACGGCGGATTTTACCCCGCCGGAATAGCGGGTGTCGATTACAATGTCACCAACGCGAAGAACAAGAAACAAGGGACGTGGATTCGCGTTTGGCCCAACGGTAACCTCTACTATCTCGGTCAATTCGAAAACGACAATCCCAAAGGAGGTTTTACTTTCTTTTACGAGACCGGTGAAATCATGTCAGAGGTGACTCAAATTGAGAACGGCCGCAAAGCCTTCACCAAAATGTACAGGCCCGATGGGACACTCCAAGCAGAAGGCATGTACATGAAGAGCGCCCAGTTGGATGAAAACCGCGAACCGCTGAGGTTGAAGCAAGGAGAGTGGAAGTATTATGATGGGCGAGGAAACCTGCGACTGCTTGAAAGCTATGACCACGACCAACTGAATGGCCTGACCATTTCATATGGAGACCAAGGACAGGAGTTGGAACGTGGAACTTACGCCGACGGCCAACGCACTGGCACCTGGAAAACCTGGGACGAGCTTGGAACCCTGTTGTCTGAGATCAATTACCGCGACGGTGTTTTCCATGGATTTTGCACCATCAATTATGCCAATGGAAGGCCCCAAACCATCGGCCGCTATGAGCAAGGAAAGGAACAAGATTATTGGAAGTCCTTCATGGAAGATGGAACCCTTAAAACGACACGTCAATTCGAAAACGGTGAACTCATCAAAGAAATTCACGAGAATGGCACCGTATTTTTAACGTTTGCCGATGGCCGTCCTCGTTCGGAGTTTACCGTCATTAATCAGAAGAAATCTGGACCATTTAGGGAGTGGCACGATACTGGAGAGTGGGTCATCGAAGATCAGCTGGATCCTGAATCGGGCGAAACACTGCGCAAACGAGTGCTCGTCGGAGAAGCCCTTCGCCGTGAGGGAGAATATGTTGACGGCAAGCTCGAAGGCGCGGTGTACTATTACGACTTGAATGGCCGATTGCAAAAGTCAGAGCGATACGAAAATGGCAACCGTGTATCTTCTGAGGAGCCATGATGGGTCCTGGGAAGAATCACTTTTCATTCGGGTTGCTCTGCCTTGTATTGCTGGCAGGTTTCCTGTTGGTCGGCAAAAGGGTAGCCTGGAGTCAATCGGCGCCTGAACGGTACTGGGTTCAATTCAGCGGAAAGACAAATGAAGAGCTCCTTCCCGGATATTCCACTCCCTACCAAGTGGATGCACCCGTAAATTTCCTCAGTCCAAAGTCCATCGCACGGCGGGCTCGTCAGAACATTGTTATCACGGCACACGACCTCCCCATCCCCCCCTCTTACATTGCTGCGCTCGACACCATTCGTGAAATAGAAATCATTCTCCAAAGCAAGTGGTTCAATGCAGTTACCGTGCGTGTAACGGATTCACTTTTTGATCCACAATCACTCATGGACTGGCCCATGGTATCAGCCGTCAAGTCGGTTCAACGCATGCCCTTATCGCATCAACCAACTCCCATCGCCGCGCAGCGCTCCACCACCGCTCCGGATACGTCCTGGTATGGAAAAGGCTGGGAAGCTTTGACCCAGTTGAATGCTGATTGGCTCCATGGGTTAGGTTTCACAGGACAAGGGATGACCATTGCCGTATTGGACGCTGGCTTCGAAAACGTGGAATCACTGCCCATTTTTCAAAAAGCGTGGGACGAAGGCCGCATTATAGAGGGAATGGATGCCATGCAATCACAAGGGGGATTGTTCGCGCATCACCGTCATGGAACTGCTGTATTGGGAACGATGGCGGGGTATTTACCCGACTCTCTCATAGGCACCGCACCGATGGCGCATTACGTGCTCTATCGCACGGAAGATGCCTACAGTGAATTTTTAATCGAAGAGGATTATTGGGTCACAGCGGCGGAGCATGCTGACAGCCTCGGCGTCGACCTGATGAACACGAGTTTGGGATACTCCATGTTCGATGATTCCACCATGAACCATGCGTATGAGGATTTGAATGGTGTAAGCACACGAATTAGTCAAGCAGCGACGTGGGCGGCTGAAAAGGGTATTGTGTGCGTGACTAGCGCGGGCAATAGCGGCAACGGAGCATGGCATTACATAACAGCGCCTGCGGATGCGAAAGGAATTCTAACCGCAGGAGCCGTCGATGTCGCGGGCAACCATGCCCCATTTAGTGGTTGGGGACCAACTTCTGACGGGCGCATCAAACCCGACGTCATGGCGCTGGGGGTGCAAGCCGCTTATCCTTTTGCAGATTCAACCATTCGAAGAGGGAACGGCACCAGCTTTTCTTCACCCATATTATGCGGCGCAGTCGCTTGTCTATGGCAGGCCTTTCCCGAGGCAAGTGCGGCGCAGATTCTGGCTGCCGTGGTGTCGTCCAGCCACTTATCTGCCCAGCCCAATGATAGCATGGGCCATGGTATTCCGGACATGCGCATTGCGTTTGCCGCTCTCGATGTCAATGGATCAGCGACGTGGCAATCCAGTGAGAATGCACTGCTGTTGTTTCCCAACCCCGCCGCGTCCGGTGTCCTGCGTTGGTTGTCTGAAACACCGCACGTTCCGGACCAATGGCGTCTTTTTGGCCTCTCAGGGCAAGTGAAGGCAGAAGGCATCATCAACGATTGGAGCACAGACCAAGGCGAACGCCAAGGATGGGTCGATCTGGGAAAACAGATTCCAGCCGGTCACTATATTTTCCAACTGCTTCAGGCGGGTGTGCCTTTGGCTTCCGCCTCGTGGGTACTAGCCCCTCAATAGCCGTATTTTTCTTTCCAGTTGGCTCGCAACGCGTGGCGCATCTTTTCCTCTCGCGCATTCGGTCCAGGCACATAAAAAGTCGTTCCGCTCAGTTCGGGCGGTAAAAACTCTTGACCCGAAAAGGACTCCTTTGATGCATGATCGTATTGGTAGCCCGCACCGTGCCCCAAGTCCTTCATCAACTGCGTCGGCGCATTTCGAAGATGCAAAGGGACGGGCAAATCGCCTGTTTCCCGGACCGCCTCCATCGCCAAATTGATCGCTGAATAGGACGCATTGCTCTTCTCACTTGTAGCTAAATAGACCGCGCATTGTCCCAAAGGAATCCGGCCCTCCGGCATACCAAGACGCTCCACTGCAGCAAATGTCTCGTTGGCCATGATCATGGCATTCGGATTTGCTAGGCCAATGTCCTCGGATGCTGAAATCAATAACCGGCGTGCAATGAATTTGGGATCCTCTCCACCGGACAGCATTCGTGCGAGGTAATAAACCGCCGCATTCGGATCACTGCCTCGTATGCTCTTGATCAGTGCCGATGCCATGTCATAGTGAGCATCCCCTTTCTTGTCATAGCGAACGGTTGAAGATTGCAAGGCCCCCACAACTTTCGCGTCGTCAATGACGACCACATCATCCTCTGACATCTCCACCAATAGTTCCAACGCATTCAACAGACGGCGCGCATCCCCTGAACTTGAGCGAAGCAGCGCATTCCATTCCTTCACTTCAATCTCACGCTCAGATAAAACCACATCTTGCTCAATGGCATTTAGGACAATCTGCTTTAGCTGATCTGAGGTAAAAGACTTAAGAACATATGTTTGCGACCTGCTAAGTAAAGCGGGAATGACCTCGAAAGAAGGGTTCTCCGTTGTGGCACCAATCAAGGTAATTAAGCCTTTCTCCACCGCCCCTAACAAGCTGTCTTGCTGAGATTTGGAGAACCGATGAATCTCATCGATGAACAAAATAGCCCTGCCTGCAAAAAGTCCTGAGCGCTTGACCGTTGCGATTACCTCTCGCACTTCCTTGACTCCACTCTGTACAGCAGAAATTTCGTGAAAAGGCCGATCGGATTGTCCGGCAATAATTTTGGCCAAGGTGGTTTTACCGACCCCTGGAGGCCCCCACAAGATCATGGAAGGAACATGCCCTCCTTTCAATGCCTTGCGCAACACCTGCTCCTCTCCGATGAGGTGTCCTTGTCCCAGGTAGTCGTCCAAGGTGGTTGGACGCATCCGTTCAGCGAGAGGAGCGTCAATCATTTAGCTGGTTTTGAGACGTGAAAGGCGCTCGCTCGTTCAGTTGTAAATTCTCAGGGCGCCTGTGCTTCCAGCGTTTATGCGACCACAGCCATTCAGCTGGATGCTTCTGAATATCAGCCTCCAAAAGAGCGATGCAACGTTCCAAAATAGCTCCGTCAGACCACTCGTGTGGATGCTCCGCAACTAATTCATAGCGTGTATGATAAAACCCCCGCCTGTCCTTGTATATGTGACCGTATACAACGGGTAAGTTGAACGTATGCGCCCACTTTTCCAATCCAAAATGCCATGCCGTTTCCTGCTCTAAAAAAGTGGTCCACCAGGACTTTTGGGGGTCCGCGGGACTTTGATCAAACCCCATAACGACGGCCTTGGGAGCATCTCCTAGCGCATTGCGCTCCATCCAAGCCTGGGCCTCAATTGTGCGGACCATTTCCAAGCCGAAGCGCTGCCGTGAGTCCCGAACGGCGGCATCCATCTTATCATCCGACAGCTTTTTGTAGACCGCCATCACATCGTGCGGCAAGCTTTGGTGTGCACTCATCGCATACAGCTCCCAATTGTTCAGATGTCCGCCTGCAATGAGTACACTTCTCCCCTGGTTGAAAAACTCATCGAAAAGGGCTACGTTTTGGTGCTTCATGCGCGACATAGCAAGGGCATTCGAGATGGAAAAATGCTTCACCGATTCCAATGTAATGTCAGCGAAATGCCGATAGAATGCACGCTCCGTTTGCCTTAACCATTGGTCCGAGGCCTTCGGAAAACTTCGCTCCAGGTTTCCTCTGATCACGTGCTGACGGTATTTGAATACACGAGAAGCAAACCAAGCGAGTACCCGGGCCAATCCATGCAAAATAGAATAAGGCAAGCGGGAAATGAGCCGAAGAAGGGTAACCGTCATAGACTTGATTTAGACGCAAAACTACTCAATCGCAACCTTTCCCAAACGCCACACCTTTTAAGCCATCATACGCCAATCCGATGCCCGGAGGAAGTTCCCTTTCCACGTCAGCATGATGACCCAATTGATGACTAATGTGCGTGAAATACGTCTGCCTGGCACCGATGCGCTTGGCCCAATCCACCGCCTCGTCCAAGGTGAAGTGAGAAAGATGCGGTTCGCGCCTGAGCGCATTCAGCACCAGCACATCCACTCCATTCAGGCGAGCAAGGGCTTGCTCAGAAATCTGATTGGCATCTGTGATGTAGGCAAATCCTCCTACGCGAAATCCCAAAACAGGAAGCTGATGATGGTGCAAGAGCAGCGGCCACCAAGCCACGCCACCAATGTCAAACTCATCCGTGTCTATGGTGTGCATACTCACTTTAGGCACGCCCGGGTAAGTGGACTCGAAGATGTACTTGAACTCCCGCTGCAAAGCCTCTTGCACCCGTTCTGTGGCGAAAATCGGCATATCACGTCCGCTTCGAAAATTAAAAGGGCGAATGTCATCTAACCCGGCTACGTGGTCCTTGTGTTCGTGGGTAAAGACCACTGCATCCAAGGCCTTTACTCCAGCACGCAAGCATTGCTGACGAAAGTCTGGCCCGGTATCAATTACGACAGAAACCCCCGCAACTTGCACCAATACCGAGCTTCTCAGCCGCTGGTCTCGGGCATCTGAACTGGAGCAAACTCCGCATTCGCAAGCGATGATTGGCACGCCTTGAGATGTGCCTGTTCCAAGAAAAGTGAATTCCACCTCCATATCGCAAAGGTACGCGCTGTTCAAATCGTACATTTGTTGAAATCGACCTTCACCAAAAACTAAATCGTTTTGGATTCCAATCGCGTCATTCTCTCTGCAAAGCAGAAAGCCCTTCGGATGAATTTGAATCAGGATTTGTATGGAACCTTCGCCGAAATAGGCGCTGGACAGGAGGTCGTTCGCCATTTCTTCCGGGCAGGAGGTGCATCGGGCACCATTGCAAAAGCCATTTCTGCGTACGATAAGAAATTCTCGGATGCGATTTATGGTGAAGAAGAAAGCAGCCGGTACGTATGTGAAAGCCGCGTGCGAAAGATGCTCCGTCATGAATACCAATTAATGGAAGATCGCCTGGATCGAAATGAACACGGATCCAAGCATTTCTTCGCCTTTGCCAATACAGTGGCAACCATCAATTACCACAAAACCATTCAAGGACACGGGTGGTTTGGGCTCAAGTTTCAAACGGCACCCGATCGCAAACCAAACGAAGTCATTTTGCACGCTCGATTGCACGAGCAAGATGCTTTAGCGCAGCATCAGACAGTGGGAATGCTGGGAGTGAACCTGATTTATGGCTGCGTCTTCTTCTACAAGCAGCCAAAGGCGCTCTTACAATCCTTGTACGACAACCTCGATCGAGACCAGGTTGAAATCGACATGATTGAAATGAATGGTCCCGACTTTGAAGAGGTAGACAACCGCCTGCTCTCGCTGCAACTGGTCAAGAACGGCATGACAGATGCGGTAATCTTCTCCCCAGACGGCCGCAATTTGCAAGCTTCAGATGTCCTCTACAAAAAGAACATCCTCGCTATTCGCGGCTCATTCCGACCGGTCACCAAGGTGAGCATTGACATGATTTCAAAGGGCTTACAGCAGTTCAAACAAGAACACAAAGTCGAAGAAGAAGACATCCAAGTGCTGTTTGAGATCACCTTAAACAACCTCTCTGCAGAAGGAGACATCGACGAACAAGACTTTCTGGATCGCGCCGATGTTTTGTGTTCCATAGGGCAAACCGTGCTCATTTCGAATTATCAGAAGTACTACAAACTCATTGAATTTTTCTCTCGGCATACAAAAAAGAGAATGGGCGTCATTATGGGAGCCAACACGCTATCGCTGGTATTCGACGAGAAGTACTACCGAGATCTCAATGGCGGAATCTTGGAAGCATTCGGTATTTTATTCAATCGGGACCTAAAAATCTATCTGTACCCTTGGAAGGATCAACCAACCGGCGACATCTGGACCGCAGAGACGACTCCTGTGCATCCGCGAATGCAGCCCCTCTTTGACTACCTGCGATTCAACAAGCGTGTGGTGGACATCCCTTACGATGAAGATGTATTGTCCATATTCAGCAAGGATGCATTGGAAATGATCAAGTCAGGAGATGACGGTTGGGAAGTGATGGTGCCAGACTTCGTCGATCGCATCATCAAGGAGAAATGCTTGTTTGGCTTTTGCGGTGTCGCACCCGCCGGAGAAAAATCAAAACCGGAGGATGCAGCAAAGGCAGCGGCCCGGGCTATATCACCGGAATCCTAGCAGGCAAACCGGCATCGCCAAGATGCCTTTCATTTCGCAAAAACTACTTGCAACAAAAAAGCCCGTCTTCTAGACGGGCTTTTTCATTATTGAGTCAAATGCGAATTACTTCAAGCTTCCTCCGTCTCTTCGACTGGAGCCAATTCCGGATTGGGCCGTCGTGTGATGGTTTTCTTCTCTGTAAATGCGCGCGTACCCGTTCCTGCTGGAATCAAGTGGCCTACAATGACATTTTCCTTCAGACCTCTTAAGAAGTCCTGCTTTCCACTCACAGCTGCTTCGTTCAAGACCTTGGTTGTCTCCTGGAAGGAAGCCGCAGAAATAAAGGACTTCGTCTGCAGGGATGCACGTGTGATTCCCTGAAGGAGTGGTCGAGCGGTCGCAGCAATAGCATCTCTGCCATCTGCAAGAGCCATGTCGCGGCGTCGCAATGAACTGTTGACATCACGCAACTGACGCGCTGAAATCATCTGACCTAGTCGCAAATCGTCACTGTCGCCAACATCCGTGATCACAACCATCCCGAAGACGCGGTCATTCTCCGTCATGAAGTCAGATTTTTCAGCAAACTGCTTCTCCAGGAATCGGGTATCACCTGCATCCTCGATAACAACCTTCTTCATCATCTGACGAACAATCACTTCGAAGTGCTTATCGTTGATCTTCACACCTTGCAACCGATATACATCTTGAATTTCATTCACGATGTACTCTTGCACGGCTGTAGGCCCCATAACGTCCAGGATATCGACCGGTGTGATGGCACCATCCGACATCGGCATTCCGGCACGCACAAAGTCATTATCCTGCACCAAGATGTGCTTGGACAATGGGACCAAGTACTTGTAAATATCGCCTCGTCGGGACTCCACGATGATCTCGCGGTTACCGCGCTTAATTTTTCCGTAGCTCACAATTCCATCCACTTCAGAAACCACTGCAGGATTCGATGGATTACGTGCTTCGAATAATTCTGTAACACGAGGAAGACCTCCCGTAATATCACCTGATTTACCCGCCATACGAGGAATCTTTGTGAGGATTTGACCCACAGTCGATTCGTCCCCTTCTTTCACAGACAAGTGAGCACCTACAGGCAACGAATACGTCTTGAGCACGTCGCCTTTTTTGTTCACGATCAAAATCGCTGGGTTCTTCTTCTTGTCTTTCGTTTCAGTAATGACTATTTCACGGAAACCCGTCTGTTCGTCGAGTTCCTCGCGGAATGTCATACCCTCCTCAATCATTTCGAATTTGATCAGACCCTTCTCTTCATTGATGATGACATTGTTGTAGGGGTCCCATGAACAAATGGATTCTCCCTTCTTGATTTTGTCCCCAGAGAATTTCCGCAAGATGGAACCATACGGCAAAATTGTCGTACTCAGAGCCACGCCTGTTTTTGGATCAACAACCTTGAATTCTGAAGATCTGGAGACAACAACCGTTTCCTTCTCCCCTTCGGCATTCACACGAGACACCTCGCGTAAATCATCGATTTCTACAACTCCGTCAAACTTGACTTTCATCTCGTTCTCATCCGAAATCTTAGAGGCCGTACCACCAACGTGGAATGTACGAAGTGTCAACTGTGTGCCAGGCTCTCCAATGGACTGCGCGGCAATGACGCCTACAGCTTCACCCACCTGAACTGTTCGTGCCGAGGCAAGGTTCTTGCCATAGCATTTGACACATACTCCCGACATGGTTTCACACGTCAAGACCGATCGCACCTCCACTTCGTCAATTCCAGCCTCTTCAATGGCCATGGCCGTTGCGTAATCAATCTCTTGACCACCCTCAACAAATACCTCACCAGTAGCAGGATGCTCGACATCATTCAAAGAAGTTCGGCCGACAATGCGTTCACCGATGCCTTCTGTAATCTCGTCATTCTTACGAAGCGGAGTTGCGACAACACCTCGCAGTGTCAAGCAATCCTCCTCTGTAATGATGACATCTTGAGCAACGTCCACCAATCGACGAGTCAAATAGCCAGCGTCTGCCGTTTTCAGGGCCGTGTCTGCCAAACCTTTTCGTGCACCGTGGGTTGAAATGAAGTATTCCAAAATGGACAACCCTTCCTTAAAATTGGAGAGGATTGGATTCTCAATGATGTCTTGACCTCCTGTAGCCGATGACTTCTGCGGCTTGGCCATCAGACCACGCATTCCAGAAAGCTGTCGAATCTGCTCTTTCGATCCCCTTGCACCTGAGTGCATCATCATGTAAATCGAATTGAAACCTTGCTTGTCCGTTTCAATGCGATCCATCAAAATGTTGGTCAGCTTGGAGTTGGTGTGCGTCCAAATGTCAATGATCTGGTTGTAGCGCTCGTTGTTCGTGATGAGACCCATGTTGTAGTTCTCCATCACCTCCGCTACCTGATCCTTCGCCAAATCGACCAATTTCACTTTCTCATCCGGAATGATAACATCATTCAAGTTAAATGAAAGGCCACCCTTGAATGCCATGTAGAAGCCGAGCTTCTTAATGTCATCCAAGAATTGAGC
>CAJQLF010000014.1 GCA_905479115.1 uncultured Flavobacteriales bacterium | reverse complement strand
GGTGGAGAATATCGGAGTCGAACCGATGACCTCTTGCATGCCATGCAAGCGCTCTAGCCAGCTGAGCTAATCCCCCATCTTCGCCCTTAAGAGCTGCCGTAAATATACGCTGAATTGCGCGATGAGCCAAAGGGTTCAATCCATCGGCATGACAAATAACCCTGCTGATTGCAACTCACATATCGACTAGTTTGCTCAATCAATGAGGTAATTGTACCTTTTTCAAAAATCAAAAGAATGAAATACGTCGCTTCCATTTCCGCAGCTTCAGTTCTATTGGTGGGTTGCTATGTCAGTCAGTCGGCTGTTGGCGTTCTTTCCTGGGAAAACTCAAATCCAGTCCTCATCGAAAAGAGCCTTCCCATCAATCAGATATTGCAAGAGTTAGATTCAGAAGTTGATATATCTGAGTCCTTGGTAATCTGGAACGAAGAGCAAAGAATAACCACAGACAACAGCATCACTGCTTCATTTGAAGGTGCGCTAATCAGATCATTGTTAAATGAGGGTTACCAACTTCTAGAACGAGATCAAGACTTGATTTACCGCATGCTCGCTGAATCAGGGGATGGTTTTATTCAGATAAATCCTGAAAAAAATTGGTCCACAGGAAGCGCTTTGAGCGCAGAGTCTAGCGGCAGTTCAGTTTATTTAGGCGGATATTCAAGCGGATATAGCTCTAGTCGAGGCATTGGTGGAAGTGAATACTATGACAAGAAAAACTGGGTCTACAAGGATTCTACATCCCTAAACACAGCTCAAAAGGCATTGTCCTATAAGATTGTTGAGTGCGGCATTGTAATCGAAGAGGAGCAGTCAGACTTTGGTTACGTCGAGCGCGTTATTAGAGAGGCGCGGACTGTTATTGACCTAAAAGTATTAGACGTTGCAACGGGATCAATATTGAGCGCCTCGCGTGTTACACAGGCAGTTCGAGACACATTGAGCGGTGAGACTTACGACGAGTATAAGGACCGTACTTACAGAAACTACCACTACACTTATCCAGTAGTGAATGGGAACCCTCGTCAACAAAAAGTGACCGATCCTCCAACTAAAAAATCACGGAACGGCTGGTAATCGAGAGAATGACAAGGAGAAGCTCCAGTTCTACGGCATTAAAATTTGCTCGAGCTTTTTTTTTTAAAAAGTCAATCAACTCTGAACAAACAGCTTTTTAGGGCCAATTTACCTTTTAGGGATAAGTAGTTAGTTTTATTCCTTAGATTCTAAACAACAGCTAGCATGAAATTTAAACGGTTCGCTATCCTTGCTTTCTGCGCATTTTTCTCAAGAGATGCAGTTTGCCAGCGTTTTTCTACTCAAGGGGAGGACGGCTTTACAAAGCCCGACTTTTTCATCTTTGCAAGAATGAACGCGGATCAAGCTGGGATGTACTCAAATTTCCTCTCAGCCTTCCAAAGAGCAGGATTCAATGTTGTCAACCCTGACTGGGCTCAACAACAAATCAATGCTGAACAAAATAAGATTCAAATTGCTACTCATCTGAGCTCGATTAACGGAGAATTAGATGAAGATCAGCTGAAGAAGCAGCTCAAAGAGCGTGGTTATTTTGCTGGATGGAGAGGCGCACTTCAATCGCTTGTCGCTTCTGGCCATGTTATTGAAGAAGAGCGGCTCATTGAAGGTAATCGATGGGACAAGACAACCTCTTTCTATTCATGGGTAGAGGGTAGAGAGATTCCACAGGAAACATGGTCTGAGCCCAACACTTTACACCTCATATCATTTAATTACACTTACAGAGAATCGCTGAGTTGTGGAACCACCCTAAGCGAGCTCCATGGCACTATAAGAGATATCTCAGGCGATCTCAATGAACAAATCATAGACTTTGACTTCAGCCAACCTAGTCTCTCATCTTATTGCCCCCAGCGTATTGCCAATGAAATTGTGCGACGAGTAACAAAAGACATGCGCGAAAAGGTCGTGAGTAACAGAACCGCTGCTAAAAGCGACGTTTCTTTTAACGTCAAAGGCGACAGCAATGAAATCGCTCATATTCAAACCATTCTTACCATTGCGAAACCAGGAGAGGATTGCTTAGGCTTACAAGGAATGCATTTTGAAGATGAGTTAGCCTTGGGGTTTCTGGAGTCTTACGACGTTGTAGATCGATCTGTAACAGATCACATTCTCAAAGAACACAAACTCAATATGGATGGGCTATTCCGCGATTCTGACTTTATCGAAGCAGGACAATTTGCTGGAGCAGAAGCCCTTGTCACCATACAACCAACATGTCTGAGCAATCAAAATGTCCTCAAGGTCAAGATGATCAGCATCAATTCAAGCTTGTTGCTTTGGTCAGCAATTCTAAAAAATGCTGACAGATCAATTACGGCTGAGGAACTTCTCGAGGCCATTCAGTATTAACAGAACACCTGCAAAAACACAGCATTTCCTCCACCCTCAATGCAGGAATTTCCAGATTTCGCAAATATCCTAACTTCACCTGCATTGCCAAGAGTCACTTTAGCTTCAAGGTGCAGCGATCGCCTGCAGTTTTTGTACCGGTGGCAAGGAGACCGCCATGCATCCCTCAGGCGACTCTCGAATTAGCCAAGCCGTGTCAGTCAGAGAAGCTCCCGAAAGAGACGGGAACACTTCTGCCAATGTCGGAACGCCTGGGCGAACTTCTCCATAAAAATTCCGCGTACCCGACCATTGAGCAGCTCCTTCGCTGTCCAATCGAAAACGCATTGGAAGGAGCACCGAATCCGTCGCAAGAAACCACGATGCCGACTCGGCAGCACCCCCGTCCGCCCCATCCTTTCTTGAAACAACGTAGGTCCGCTGCGCCTGCAAATTGCTTTCTACACCCGGCAGAATGTCCTGGATTGAATAGGATTGTGGCGTCCACTTGGATTCTTCGCATGTGCGCGTTCCGATCGTGTGGAGCGTGGGTTGGCAACCTGTCCAAACCAAGGTCACCACAAAAGCCGCAATGGCCCCTGCACGGACGCGCAATAGATTTCGTCGTTTCATGGGTTCATTCATTTTACAACCTTTTCAAAAAGCGTTCCAAACGCTACCATTCGATTTTACCTCGCCTTCTTTAGCGAATCCAAAGCGGCACAGCATCCATGCTTCCGCCGCGTTCATTGCCCACAACGAGCCAATACGATCCGGGCGGTAAGCCGCTAACCCATCCTTGAGATCCCCTCCCCGACCTCACCGGTTGGCCTGTTCCATTGAAGATCTTCCAAAACCCAGCCGAGTCCACCCCTTCTAAAGTGAAGGAGTCCGTCGCTGGATTTGGATAGACAGAAAATCCAGCTTCAAACACGGGCTCTTCCATGGACAAGGTGGTGTCCAAAATGTTCGTTTCTACGTTGTTGGTATAATCTGAAATGGAGGCATTCGGAATTTGAACCAAATACACATCATCGCGGCCATTGGAATATCCATTCGTCGATCCCAGCACCCACAATCGTCCATCTTCATCGTGCAGCATGGCGCTGGGCACCTCATCCCAAGGCGTACCGATGGATGGGCCACCTTGCCAGGCGCCACTCACCGCAGACCAACGTGAGAACAGGATTTCTTCTCCTCCCAGCCCCAATTCATTGGTGACTGAGACTGTGGCAAAATCCGTGGGGCTATACCACTGCACATCGCATCCGGCGATGTCCACACCGGAACCAGGCAATTGCTCAAGGACCAGATTCCCCGCGGAATCTACCACTGCAAATGCAAGCCGCATTCCATCCGCCGTCGACACATTCATCAGCGCTACTGCATTTGTGCTATTCACATCGATGGCTACAGCAGCCGTTGGATCTACCCAGCTGCTTTGATGCGACCAATGCACCTCACCCGATGCCGCATTCACCCCCTGCCAGCGTGCAGCACTTTCCTCGATCAGCGAGCTCAAAACGAGCAGGGTATCACCCTGAAATGCTGCATCTACCGCTACTTCCTCTTCGGGCATCGAAGCCACATTGCCCTCATGCACCAGCATCCAAGCACCGTCCATCCAAATGTGGCCCGTTGCCCAAACATCGCCGTTGCCCGAAATGTAAGAGGTACCCACCGACCACATCGTATCGTTGTGGAACATGATCCGTGTGGGCAAATCCCATGCGTCCGTGCCCCAAGTAGTTTGCGTCAAAAAAGCACCGTTCGCATCTAAGGTGTACCATCCCCAGTCGTACGCATTGCCAACGCCACCAAATCGCATTCCGAATACCGTAAGGAGCCCATCGCCGTGTTCCATAGCATCGACTGGCTGCAGCAAAGGCGCATCTTCGATTGTCGCCTCCCAAATAACGTGCGCAGCCGAATCAAAGCGATGCAACCAGCCCCGCGGTTCGTCATCCGTTGTGCTATTGGTAGAGCTGATCGAGAGGACATCTCCGTTGGCCAATTCGACCAATTGCTGACCCCGGTCATCCTGTTGTCCACCCAATACGCGCACTTCGAGGGTGTCCGTTTGCGCAGAGGTCACGCTGACCCATGCCATAAAGCATGTCAACGCAAGGCATGCAAAGGCCCGTATTCTATCCATGCTGCACCGCTTCGTGCACCCGTTTTAACTGCGCAAGCAATCCCTCCAATTGGTCCAGCGGCAGCATATTGGCTCCGTCAGAAAGCGCCTGCGATGGCTCGGGATGGGTTTCGATGAAAACACCGTTGGCACCCGCCGCTACCGCTGCTCGGCCTATCGTCGCAATAAGTTCTGGACGCCCCCCGGTAACGCCGGATTGTTGGTTGGGCTGCTGCAAGCTATGGGTAATATCAGCGATGACAGGACCGTATTGACGCATCACAGGAAAGCCGCGCATATCCACCACCATGTCCTGGTATCCCAACATCGTTCCGCGTTCAGTCAACCAAGCTTTTGGGTTGCCCGAATCGTGAATCTTTCGGACGGCGTGCTCCATGGACTCAGGGGCGAGGAATTGGCCTTTTTTGACGTTGACCACCTTGCCTGTTTGTGCTGCAGCGACCAATAAATCTGTTTGCCGACACAAAAATGCGGGGATTTGAAGCACATCCGTGTAGGCAGCTGCCAAGGACGCCTCTTCGGCTGCGTGAACATCTGTGGTCGTCTGCACTCCAAATGCTTCCCCGACCTTGGCTAAAATACCCAGGGCCTTTTCGTCTCCAATGCCCGTAAAGCTATCGAGCCGAGACCGGTTCGCCTTTCGGTAGGATCCTTTGAAAATCACAGGCAAGTCCAATTTGGCGCATGTTGCAATCACTCCTTCGGCGACACGCATGGCGATGTCTTCGCCTTCAATGGCGCACGGCCCAGCTATGATCTGCAACCGGTCACCAGCGGTCCAGCCGGCATCCTTCAAATTCGATGTATTCTCCATTTTTGATCTTGACATGATGCTGTACCTCAGCGTTCACATTCCAGCCACAAAGGTGGGTATGAAAAACCAAGTTCCGCAACTCGTTCGCATTACATGTTCTGGAATTGAAGGGTGATGCCTCTACCGAAGGCAGAATGAGTTCCCCATCCAAATGGATCTTCGAGGTAAATAACGATGGCGTGCTCACCGGGTACACGCCAGCGGGCCCAAGCCGCTGGACGCAGCCGTCCCCAGCCACCTGCAATCATTTGGATCCCGGCTTGCCACTGCTTTCCAATGGCCCTTCGGTATCCCGTGATCGCTCGAGGCAAGGGCATCCATTCTCCCAACTGCACTTGCACATCCCATCCAGAACGTGGGCCAAGCGGGTATTCAAAAGATGCGTCGAGCCGGGCAGGAAGCATGCGCACGACTGTCTTATTCGAATCAACCGAAGCAAAACCTGCTCCCCACCCTTCCTGCTGAACTGCCTCCAATGACCATTCCGGTCCCTGAAACGTCAACCCTGTGGTCTCGATCAAGGTGTCCACTTTCCACTGCGTCATTTTTGGCACAACCGCCCATCCGAGATTTTGAATCCTCAAATGAAAAGCGAAAGGCGCTTCTTCGCGCAAAAAATGCCATTCGGCATTGATGGCACTGCCCCAGGCAGCCCGCTGACTCACTTCCGCATCAGCTCGCATATAAGCCTGCAAAGAGTCGATGTCTTCGTCCACATGGAAATATCCGTTGCGAATGTGCACTCCGGTGTACGCTGGCAGGTACACCAGCCCAATCTCAATGCGGTTTTGATTTTGTCCTTCGAGGCCTATGGCAGCATTCATCCAAGCCGCAGTCCGAACGCGGGAACCGTCCAAGACATCCCATCGTCCCAAATGCCCAGCGTTGCCTGAAAAAACCAAATCTAACAGCTCCGGTGTCCACCTCGAATCGCCCACCCATTTCCCCTGAATAGATCCGCAGATCCGAGCATTCGAATTCTTCCACGCTTTAAGAGAAGTCCACCGCCAATCCACCCCCGTTGTGAAGCCCAGTGCTCCCATATCCTGACCTTGAGCTGCGCTGGAAGAAGCCACCATTTCGGGAGTGATGTGTCCACCTCGAAAGAGTTTTTGTCCCATATCCCGGTCCAACGAATTGGATCGCTGTTGCCCCCAAACTGTGAGCGTCCATGGAATGCTGTCCAACTGGGCGGCAACCCACATTGGCGCCATAAGCCATCCAATGAGCAGTAGAATTCGGATATTCATGGGACTTCGACTTGATACATTCCTTCGACGCCCAACTCCAATCTCATGCGTTCTCGACCGGTAAATTCCACCGGCCCTTCGGATCGCATGGATGCAACCACGTCAATCACCCCAGCGGTCGCCAATCGCTGTTCATCCACGGGAATACGCAACTCGAGCATTTCACCTCCTGGGAAGGCGGGCACCAATCCTTCTATGAACACGGGGTCGATCCCGGTGCCCGGAAACCGCCAGACCGCGTTGAAGGTCCATTCCACAGGAAATCCATTGGTCAATCGAACCAATAAATCCCCGTTAAAACCCGGCAAATCGGTGGGGGACAGTTCCAGCGAACGCGCTATTTGAAAGTCTTCAATTGTCCCCACCAACGGCCACTCCAAATCCAAGTACAAGGCAGGTGGGACACGTGTATCGAAATAATCATGACCGCCCGACACATCGCCCAGCGGGTTCAAAAGACCCTCTCCAACGACCTGAACCCATTGCGGCAAATAGCTCAACAATTCAAAAATAGATGGTGCTGTTTCCAATAAGTCCATCTCCCAGATAGCCGGCTCCAGCGCTCCATCTTCCCAGGCGGCCCGCGAAATCAATTGAGGAAGGCCCAAGGAAGGATGCGTTACTTGCAAACCGTCCACCGACATGGCATCCAACTGCAAACGAAGGTCAGCCGCAATGGTATTTCGAAATTGCAAGGTGGCCCGTGTTGGATTTATTTCCACGAATCCGGAAGGGAAATCAACGGGATCAAACACCTGCTGCTCCACATCAAAACCTATGGTCTCTTGCCCAAAGTAACCAGACACTTCACGGACGAGCAATTCCTGAAAATGCATTTGCACTCGGATGCTATCGGACCCATACACCTGCGCGGTGTCATTGATGTTGCTCGGCGTTCCGATGATTAATTGGCTCGCAATTCGATTGATTTCATTCCCTGAAACGCCGGTCAAATCAATCACCGCTCCACTGAGGTCAATGGTGCCTTCGCGGGTCTCAAAAGCAACGCCATCGCTTGGCGGCAAGACCACCTGCAATTCCACCGGTTGTCCAAAAATGGTGACGCTCGGGAATGCATAGAAGAGCTCTACGTACCCATTCGTTGAGCTTTCCACGAAATATTCGATTCGACCTGATTCTAAGACAATCCCTGTAAAAGCTTGGTCGATTCCTTGAAAAACGATGTCCTCTTCCGTGTCCAACAAAACGGCTCCTGGAGGAACAGCAAAGGGTCCACCGTCAAAATCCGGGGTTAATTCTTGCGACACAATGGTGTCTGGTAACTGCGTCAGGGATTCGATGCCCCATTCAGCGACGGGACCGCTGAACACAATCGTTCCCGGTGACCCAACATCAACCGCAAGCGTAGAATCATCCGAAGCACCTTGAATCACCTCCGACCATGTCCAAACCTGGTCAACCAAGGGCAATGCAATGTTGGTCTCCCACGTGATGGGTTGCCGATTGCAACCGCCAAGCACCATGATTGCACATCCAATCAGCACCAGCACCTTTCCTCGAGTCAATGGACGCACGTCGTTCATTTTTTAGTTCGCATCGGCCATCCGCCAGGCACATCCCACGGATCCAAACTCAACCAAACAGACCAGGCGACCAATGCACAGAGGAAAGATACGAATTGCGGAACAAACGGTAAAGCCAACAAGAACAGCAAAATCGCAACGGAGAGCCCCCATCGGGTGCGATCCTGCCAAGGCTTTAACCTGCCTCCTCTCCGAATGAGCAATATCAATGCAGGTGAGGCCCAGATTAAATTCCAATTGGCCCAAGTGTCCGTATGATCCGTGAACATCCACATCAACGCCAACAGCACACCCAATGTCCCCGCAAGAAGTTGAACTCCCTTCCCAAGCCTTCGTTCCCATCGGGGGACTGCGACTCCCGCTCTGTGCTGCACCAATCGCCGAATAGACCAAATGAAGGACCACAGCAACAGCATCCACGCCCAAAAAGGAGGAGAGGAAATGGGGTTCGATGCCACACCTCGGTACCACGAGCGCTCAGGAGGCAAGAGTTCAGATGGCTGCTGAGCAACCGTGCGACCGTCCAAGCTTCCTTGGAGCAATTGGACCATCAAACCGTCCGGCAAAAAACTGGAACCACAGGGTGGCATGACCTCATCGGCGTGCGGCCCCAAAATAAAATCAATTCCCGCCTCGGTCCAGGCATCTCCAACGATGTAGGGGCGAATCGCTTGGCGGTAAGTTACCCCGGATGCGACATCGCCGGCGCAGCCGCTATCCCAGCGTTCACCAAAAACAGCATTGAGGAGATTCAGGACGCGGGAAGAACAATTGTCTTCAAAGAACTTGTATGCATAGACGCGATTTTCAGGCAAGTGGTTCCATTCCAAATAAGCCACAAGCGCCCGGGCATCATCAGGCTCCAAAGCGAGGGGCTGCTCCAAAACCGCCCGTCCTTCCCGCATGTATTCGAGCTGGAATGCTGAAAAAGAAGAGCGCGCGAGTCGGTAATTTAATTCTCCTTTCAAGAACCGCAGGTAGAATCCTTCGCTGAATTCAAAGGTTCCATAGTTGTATGTCAAATCAACAGGTGGCACCTGCCCCATGTCAAGCACCCGGATGGCGGTATGTCCCCAAGCACTGTAGAGCTCAGGACCCGGCGAGCCGGTCAGCACCGAGACACGGACTTGGTCTGTCCAAGGCGCCGCTTTTATTGTATTCAGTGGAGCCGAGACCGCAGATATAGCCAACATCGCCACCATCGCCGCAATCAATCGGCCTTTGGCTGCATCCCAAATTCCTTCCATTTCTTGCCTTGCCGCTCCAAATAACCAGACTCCATCAAATTGTCCCGTCTTTGCATCGGGGGGCTGCACCTGCACGGTGAGCCTCCCACCTGGCATGGCCATGTGGCGTTCGAGGCTTCCTCCCCGCTCCGAGTAATCCGCAATGGCAGCTGCAGCTGCGCCAGTTCCGCAGGCTTTCGTTTCATTTTCGACTCCGCGTTCGAAGGTGCGCATCTCCAGCAAGCCGTCTCCTGCGACCCGAACGAAATCCACATTGGTCCCATCGGGCGCATATTCTGACGCATTTCGAATCGCTCGACCCTGTTGAATCACATCCAATTGCCTCACCTCGTCCACCCACTCGATGTGATGAGGCGATCCCGTATCCACGAAATGCGCTCGATCGCCCCCCAAAAAACTTGGAACCACACGAGGTGGAGCCACTGAACGCATTTCGACTCCGGGCTCGCCAAGGGCCGCATTCCAGCATACCGCATGGGCACCGTCGCAGGCATGCAAGACTCCTCCCTTCTGAGGCATCCATCCTTTTTCTCGCAGGAAAGAGAAGAGCGCACGGCTTCCATTGCCACAAAAAGACCTCGAACCATCTGCATTGATGTAGTCCATTTCCCAATCTGTTGCCATCCCTTCGGCCCGCAGTTCGACCATCGGTCGAAAAAAGATGACCCCATCCGCTCCCACCGGTCCGTCTCGATCGCAAAGCCGATGAATTTCGCCGGCATCAGGCAATTCCGGCCAATCGCGTCGGTCAAATAGGACAAAATCATTGCCCGTCCCTTCCCATTTCCAGCAATTGAAGTGCATCTCGGCGAAGGTAGCCCATCCGGACTGCTCTATCTTTACGACGAAGACGAAAAATGAAGGAAGCTTCCACCATCAAATCCGGCGTCAAAGCATTGATTCAGGCATTTCGCACCATGAGCACTGCCCGAGCCATGAGCGACCTGTACGAAGCCAATGCGCGATTGACCTCCAAATACGTGCACGCGTGTGCTCGAGGCCATGAAGCCATTCAGTGGGCCGCAGGCCGGCTTCTCGAAAACCAGGATTACCTGAGCGCCTATTACCGGGATGATTGTTTGCTGTTGACGATGGGCATGGAACCGGAAGATCTGATGCTCCAATTGCTGGCCAAAGGAGATGATCCCTTTAGCGGTGGACGGACGTATTACAGCCACCCCTCCTTAAACCGGCCTGATTTACCGCGAATTCCCCACCAAAGCAGTGCCACCGGAATGCAGGCCATTCCCGCAGCTGGAGTGGCATTGGGCTTGCAGTACAAAGAAATTCAGGGCATCCCCCACGACCGAGAAGGCGCCCCACCTGTGGTCGTCTGCTCCATCGGTGATGCAGCCATGACGGAGGGGGAAGTGAGTGAGGCCCTGCACATGAGTGACTTGCGCAAACTTCCCATTATTTGGTTGGTACAGGACAACGAATGGGATATTTCCGCCCACGCCTCCGAGATTCGTTCCCATGACGCTTCAACCTTGGCCAAAGCATTTCCCCAGATTAAATTGATCGAGGTCGATGGTGCCAATACGGAAGAAAGCATGGTTGCGATGAACGCTGCGTTCGAGCACGTTCGAACACAGCGTGCGCCGGTGCTGGTGCACGCGCATGTTCCGCTTCTCGGACACCACACCAGTGGAGTCCGCAAAGAGTGGTACCGCGACGATCTGGAAGAACATGAAAAGCGTGACCCCCTGACCGCCTTGCGCAACCGCTTGATTCAACTCGGCATAGACGAGAAAGAATTGGATCAAATCCAGAGCGACGCAGCGAACGAGGTGCAAGCCGCATTCGATCGAGCCCAGCAGCACGACGAACCCGATCCGAATAAGTTGGCTGCCCATGTTTTGGCACCAACCGAAATTATAGAAGAGACGGGGCAGCGCGTCGGGTCCGGAGATGAAACGACCCTGATGGTCGATTGCGCTCTGCACGCGATGCAAGAAATCCTAGAAGCCCATCCAGAGGCCCTTTTGTACGGACAAGATGTAGGAGGACGTTTGGGCGGGGTATTTCGAGAGGCGGCGACACTCGCACAAAAATTTGGGGATTCCAGGGTCTTCAACACGCCCATCCAAGAAGCATTCATCATTGGCTCTACGGCAGGCATGTCAGCTGTGGGGTTGCGCCCTATTGTGGAAGTACAGTTCGCCGATTACTTATGGCCCGGACTGAATCAATTGTTCACGGAGCTGAGCAGAAGTTATTTTCTCTCCAACGGGCAATGGCCTGTGCACAGCGTAATTCGAGTACCCATCGGGGCTTATGGATCTGGAGGTCCGTACCACAGTTCTAGCATCGAATCCATATTGGCCAATATTCGCGGCATCAAAGTCGTGTACCCATCCAACGGAGCCGATCTCAAAGGCTTGCTCAAATCTGCTTATTACGACCCCAATCCCGTCATTGTATTGGAGCACAAAGGACTCTATTGGTCCAAAATCCCCGGCACGGAAGAGGCCAAAGTCATCGAGCCCGATGCCGATTATCGGGTTCCGATTGGGCAAGGCCGAATGGTTCGCAGCTTGACGCACACAGGAACCAACGATGAAAGTACCTGCACCATCATCACGTATGGACGCGGAGTTTATTGGACTAAAGAAGCGACCAACGGATTGGAGGAACGCACCGAAATCCTCGATTTGAGGTCGATCAGTCCGATCGACTTTGACCTCATTGCACATCGGGTGAAGGAAACACACCGCGCCTTGATCGTTACAGAAGAACCTGTCCAAAACAGCTTTGCACAGGCACTTGCTGGCCGAATCAGTGCAGAGCTTTTCGAGCATTTGGATGCGCCCGTTCAAGTGGTCGGGTCCATGGAAACACCGGCCATTCCTTTGAATGAATCCTTGGAACGGTTTGTGCTTGTCAATTCCGAGAAAGTTCGATCATGCCTCGACGAAACCCTCGCATTTTAATGACGCAACGTACATTGATTGCTGGACTTTTGCTGCTTTGCGCTTCCGTGGCATGGACGCAGTCGCCTCCCACTTGGAGTGGCCGCGTTCAATACCGAGCGGTGCCTTCAGCACAAGCTGTGCCAGAGACGTCCCCTGGGGCGATGGAAAAATGGGATTACCTGCCCAAGCAAGTCGTCTGGGAAACCAATGGGGGCCATTGGCGTTTGGTTGAGAAAGGAACCAGTTTTGAACGTCTGTGGTACGGACAATTTGATTCGAACACCTACCATGTTCTTTTCCATTTCTTGGGCCATGCCGTGGAACTTTTGGAGACGTGCCCGCCGCCGTTGGACAAAACGGATGATCCTGAGTCCTTCGATCTTGGTCTGGCCCCCTGCGCCTGGTCGGTCGGCGCTTTACCGAGAGAAATCGAGCTTACCGATGGTCCTGCTGCATACCGCTTGATCATGGAATCGCAAGAGACCATTGCACCTTCCCAATGGGAGGAAGATCACTTTACCATGCCCCTCGGCTATGAACCTGTCGACAAGATGACACTGGCCGCTTTGCTCTCCCGATTAGACTCTCATTCTGAGTAGCACAGAATCATTATTTCGCGATAAAACTTTCGTTCAACGAAGTTCGGGCCAAGCATCGAATTGGATGAGCAGAGCTGCTGCGAGAACTTTTCACCTTTTCAATGGGTTGGAAAAGCATGGCAAACGATGCACTCGGTCATTGGAAAATAACGTCCATCCTTCGTGAAGGACCTGAGGCCGTGCGGGTTCGTATCGCACCGCCCAGTGAGTCATCAACCGCAGTTGCAGTCAAAAACGATGCCTTTGAATGGGGCGGGGCGTATATCTCCTTTCATCTTCCCACAGAACCAAGACTGCATCGAAGTTATTCTGTTATTTCTCCGGCTGAATCAAGAGAACTCGAATTCTTGGTCAAAAACCTCCGGGGAGGTCAAGCTAGCCGATTTTTCCACACGGAGGCCAAGGCCGGAATGACATTGGAAGTTGTCAATCTAGGCAATCACCTCTGGCAACCTGAATGGAATACACTTCCGCAAGATTTCATCGCATTCTCAGGAGGCATCGGGATTTCGCCGGTTTTCAGCTGCATGCAGCAGGCAATGACAAGTGAACTACCCCATCGATTTACACTCTACCACTCCAGCCCTTCTGAACGCCGGCGGTTGCTAAAAAATGATTTCCTGCCGTTTCAAGCGCATGACCGAATGGCGACGTACTTCCTCAGCACAGACAGCAACAACAACGACTCACTTGGTGCAAATAGAATCAAGCGAGATCAAGTCGCCCGCTGGCTGCGCAACAAACCAGGGATTCAGGATGCGACGTATTTAATTAGCGGCCCGCACGGCATGATGGAAGAGGTGCACCGGGGATTGGATGCGCTCGGTATTCCCATGTCCCAGCGACATACGGAGTACTTCACGGACCGACAGTTGAGCCACGAGACAGAAGCTCCTCTTCTGAACCAGCTCGGCACTTTAAGGCCGCATTGCGACGTCGAAATTGAACAAGACAACGGTGTTCGTTCCTTCCGGATGCACGGATCAGGACAGTCCATTCTCAAAGCGGCTCATCAGGCAGGCATCGATGTTCCCAGCAGTTGTCGCGGCGGAATTTGCTTATCGTGTCAAGCACAAATTGTGGAAGGACAGGTGCAACGCGAGGGAATCAGCGGGTTGACCGAAGGAGAAAAAGCCCAAGGCATGGTTCTTTGCTGCAGAGCTCAACCTCTTTCCCCTACCCTCAAGCTACGGCTGGTCAATTGAATTTGAATCAAGGAGCCGTCAAGGCAACCCCAGATATTTGTGCGTTTGCAAGCTGATGCGCCAGCTCGGACTCGTTCGCAAGTGCTTCATGATGTATGGAAGTACTTTGTCTCGGCGATCCCATTCAGGCTGGAAGTAACAAGAGGCAGCCGGAGGCATCTTCATCGCATGTTCCTCTCCCCATTGCAAATCATGCCGATTGACGACCACAATCTTGAGTTCATGCGAAGCGCCATAAATGGCGTCTAGCGGGGATTTAAATCGCTTGGGAGAAAATGTCACCCAATCCCATGTCCCCGTCATCGGGTGCGTTCCAGACGTTTCAATGTGCGTGCGCAATCCCGCGGATTGAAGGCCTAACGTCAAGGATGTCAGGTCGTGCATCGCAGGCTCTCCCCCCGTGATCACACAAATGGGGGCCCCGGATTGAACCGCTTCGTCCACCAACGTTCCCGCATCTACCTTCGGATGTACTTCGGCGTCCCAACTTTCTTTCACATCGCACCAAGCACATCCGACGTCACACCCACCCAACCGGATGAACCAAGCCGAGGCTCCAGTATAAGCACCTTCACCTTGAACGGTAAAAAACCGTTCCATTACCGGGTAATTCACGTCACGCCAGTCGCCCATGCAAGTCAAATTCAGTAGCCGAATCGATGTGTGCCATAGCAAAGTCACCGATTCTCAGGTGTACATCATCGGGTGCAGTAATGCGCACTTCATTATCCACGTCAGGTGAATCCCACTCGGTCCGTCCTATCCATTGTCCGTCCTCCAATCGATCGATTAGAACGCGTTGCTGCGTGCCGACAAATTTTTGATTGAGTTCGAATGAAATGCCCGCTTGTTGGGTCATGATTTCATCCACTCGCTTCTTCTTAATTTCCTCAGGCACATCATCTTGCAGACTATAGGCATGGGTGTTTTCCTCATGCGAATACGTAAAACAACCAACGCGGTCAAAGCGCATGCGCTCCGTCCAATTGAGCATGTCTTGATGGTGAGCCTCCGTTTCACCCGGGAATCCACAGATAAGGGTCGTTCGCAAAGCAATTTCCGGAACGCGGTTGCGAATATCCCCGATCAACCGGTCCATCTTTTCCTGCGTGATTCCTCGTCGCATTGACTTGAGCATCTCGTCCGAAGCGTGCTGCAATGGCATATCCAGGTAATTGCAAACGTTGGGCTTCGCTGCCATCACGTCAAGCACGTCCATCGGGAAACCAGTGGGGAACGCGTAATGCAAGCGAATCCAGTCCAGTCCTTCCACATCACTCAATCGATCCACCAAGGTCGCTAGCTCGCGTTTTTTGTAGATGTCCAAACCGTAATAAGTCAAATCCTGGGCAATCAGAATGAGCTCCCGTGTGCCATTGGCTACCAGCATCTCAGCTTGTTTTACCAGATCCTCCATGGGGGTAGAAACGTGCTTGCCTCTCATCAAGGGAATCGCACAAAACGCGCAGGGTCGGTCGCATCCTTCGGCGATTTTCAAATACGCATAGTGCGCAGGCGTCGTGAGCAATCGCTCGCCCACCAGTTCCTTCTTGTAGTCAGCCTTCAATGTTTTTAAAAGCCTGGGTAAATCACGCGTTCCGAACCATGCATCCACTTCTGGAATGCCGTCACTCAATTCATCCTTGTAGCGTTCAGACAAACATCCTGTGACATAGACGCGGTCCACAAGGCCGGCTTTTTTCGCCTCAGAAAATTGCAAAATTGTGTCGATGCTCTCTTGCTTCGCACTCTCAATAAAACCACACGTATTGACAATCACGATGCCGGCATCGTCCTTTTTACTTTCGTGCTCAACCTCATACGAGTTGGCCCGAAGTTGGCCCATGAGCACCTCTGAATCGTAAATGTTTTTGGCACACCCTAAGGTGATAACATTGACCTTGCGGGCGCGGGTAGTCCGAGTTCTCATGAAGTGTGGGTTAGGATTGGGCGGCTTGGGCAGCGTCCTCCCAATTCTCTGGGAGTAAGCTGTCGATGAATTCAATCATTTCAAAATCTTGTAGGTCCTCCATTTTTTCTCCGATGCCAACATACCGAACGGGAATGTTGAGTTGGTCAGAGATAGCGAGGACCACACCGCCTTTGGCTGTGCCATCCAACTTCGTGAGCACAAGCCCCGTCACTTCGGTTGCAGAGGTAAATTGCTTGGCTTGCTCCACCGCATTTTGGCCTGTAGAACCATCCAAAACCAACAGCACTTCGTGCGGCGCACCCGGGACGATTCGATCCATAATTCGGCGCACTTTGGTTAGTTCCTCCATCAATCCCCGCTTATTGTGCAGCCGTCCAGCGGTATCAATAATCACGACCTCAGAATTTCTAGCCACGGCAGCCTCCAATGTGTCGTATGCCACGGCGGCTGGATCAGCCCCCATATGCTGGGCGACAATCTCCACACCCGCTCGCTCAGACCAGACTGTAAGTTGATCGATTGCTGCTGCTCTGAACGTGTCTGCCGCCCCCAGTAAAACTCGCTTTCCCGCTTGCTTGTAACGCCAGGCTAATTTCCCAATCGACGTGGTCTTACCCACTCCATTCACCCCCACCACCATCACCACGTGGGGAGAAGCCATGTCCTTCACGGGACCTGAGTCGTTTCCTTCGAACAAGCCCGCAATCTCTTCCCGCAGCATCGTGTAAAGCTCCTCCACTTCCGCATAGGCCTCAAACCGCGCACGCTTCCGCAACCGATCTAAAATCTTCATGGTCGTCTCCACCCCCACATCAGCAGTAATGAGCGCCTCTTCCAGCTCCTCCATCAAATCCTCATCGACCCGGCGACGGCCGGTAAACACCTTGGTCAGTTTTTGGAATACGTTCGTGCGTGACTTTGCAAGTCCGCTGTCGAGGCTTTCCTTCTGCTTCCCTGAAAAAATGCGTTTAAAAAAACTCATCGATTTCGAAAATAATGTGACAAAAAAAGGGCCGCCTCCGCTGGAGTTCGGCCCAAATCGTTTGTGGCAGGTCCAGCGATTTTAGTCGCGTGCTAACCAGTCCTTGACATCGTCGTTGTGCACAACCTCTTCGCGAAAAGAATAAGCACCAGACTTTGTGTTGCGGACCATCTTAATCACTTTCGTGTGCTGCTTACCGCCGCCTGTCTGCAACGATGCTACTGTTTTCTTTGCCATGACTCAGCTTATTTAATCTCTTTGTGGACGGTATTCTTGCGCAACACCGGGTTGTACTTTTTCAATTCAATTCGATCCGGAGAATTCTTCCGGTTTTTGGTCGTGATGTATCGGGACGTTCCGGGCATGCCAGAAGTCTTGTGCTCAGTGCACTCCAAAATTACTTGTATACGGTTGCCTTTCTTGGCCATCTTTCGAGAATTGGGATGCAAATATAGCTAATCGGCGTGAGGTAACAAGGCCTTTTTGTAAACCCAACAATCCCACGTGGAAAAACCAGTGGAAAGATACGTTTCACGCGGCTTTCAACGTTTAGCTTTATCCACTGCCAAGGCAACCCAACGATGTTCAAATCCAAACCCAGCCAAAAACCAAAAAATCGTCTCAAACGGGACACGAAGCCCGTGGCTGAGAAAAAAGGGGGCAAGAAGCCCCCTCGGACTCCCGGCCCTCGATGGGCAGCATTGAAAAAGGCTTTGAACAATGCAAGGTTGCAAGCAGCCGGGGGAACCCTTTTGCTAGCTGGGGCTCTTTTTTTGGCCGTCTCCTTAATCGCTGGACTGTTTACTGGATCTGCAGACTATGCCTTGGTTTCGGAAGGGCTGACACCAGAAGGGTTAGAATCCACCCGTGAGCCGTTCCGGAATTGGCTTGGGGCTGGCGGTGCATATTTCGCGTTTTGGATTGGTAGGCAAGGATTTGGTATTGGTGCCTTGGCTTGGCCCGTCCTGCTCTCCTTAGTCGCTTGGCCCCTGATCACGCAGCGCCCGATTTTGAATCGAGGTAAGTGGTTTCGATTTTCCCTTGCATGGATGCTTTTTACGCCATGGATTGGTGGATACTTGGCTACCCTTACCGATCATTGGGGACACAGCGGTTGGGACCACTGGGTTGGGGCAACTGGCCGATACAGCACGGACATGGGACTCCTTTATTTGGGCATGCTGGGAAGTGGCATGGTCATTTTGGGAATCATTGCCTCGGTCGCCATGTTCTACCTTCAACCGAGAATTGACCAATTTCCCCGTTTCTCTTTGCAAGGCATCAAAAAATGGTTTGTTTCAGAAGACGGTGAATCAGACGTTTGGAATAACCCGGAAGATTCGGAGGCTGCACCGTCTGACATGGAAGACTTTCCTGTGAAGGAATCCGATGAGGCAACCCCTGGATGGGACGAAGCTTCCGACAGTGCCTTGGATGAAATCCTGGAAGGTGATTTGGAGGTGGAAACAAGCGAAGAAGAAGGAAACCCAACCGTGCCACAACTGTCGCCAAAGGCTGAATCCGTTGCTCCACCTGCCCCTGAACCTGCCCCCGAACCCGAATCTCTTGATGAAGACGTAACATTCCAGGTCAAATTGGCGGACGACGAAGCACAACTAACCGAAGTTGAAATTGACAAAAAAGTTCAGGAATTTGGGGAATACGACCCCAAACTGGACTTAAGTCGGTTCGAATTGCCCAACCTCGATTTGCTCATGGAACACGGCGATGGAAAGGTTCGAGTCAGCGAAAAGGAACTAGAGGACAAAAAAAACAGCATCCTTCGGACCCTGAAAAATTTCAGCATCGAAGTCTCCAGCATCACGGCACAGGTCGGCCCAACGGTCACCTTGTATGAAATTGTGCCAGCCCCTGGTATCCGGATTTCTAAAATAAAAAACCTGGAGGACGACATAGCCCTGAGTCTCGCAGCTTTGGGCATCCGCATCATCGCCCCCATCCCTGGAAGGGGCACCATCGGCATCGAAGTCCCCAATTCGAATCCAGACATCGTCTCCATGCGGACGTTGATTGCTTCGGATAAATTCAACAAATCCAATGCTGCACTGCCAATAGCCATTGGCAAGACCATCTCCAACGAGACGTTTGTCTTTGACTTGGCAAAAATGCCCCACCTCCTCATGGCCGGTGCTACAGGGCAAGGAAAATCTGTAGGATTGAATGCCATGCTTGTAAGCTTGCTCTACCGAAAGCACCCCTCGCAATTGAAGTTTGTCTTGGTCGACCCCAAAAAGGTGGAGCTGACCCTTTTTAATCACATCGAAAGGCACTACCTCGCCAAACTTCCTGACTCAGAAGATGCGATTATCACGGACACCTCCAAAGTGGTGGCAACCTTGAATTCCTTGTGTATTGAGATGGATCAGCGGTATGACTTGCTCAAAGATGCACAATGCCGAAACCTCGCAGAATACAACGCCAAATTTGTTCGAAGAAGGCTGAATCCAGAGGAAGGACATCGCTACTTACCTTACATCGTTTTGGTCGTGGACGAGTTCGCCGATCTCATTATGACCGCGGGCAAGGAAGTCGAAACCCCCATTGCACGACTTGCTCAATTGGCACGGGCCATTGGGATTCACCTCATCATCGCAACTCAACGACCTTCGGTGAACATCATTACGGGCACCATCAAGGCCAATTTCCCCGCACGAATTGCCTTTCGCGTTACGTCCAAAATTGATTCCCGGACCATTCTTGATGCAGGCGGTGCTGATCAATTAATTGGCCGCGGAGACATGCTCCTGAGCAACGGCAACGACCTGATTCGCATACAATGTGGGTTTGTAGATACGCCCGAGGTAGAGGCCATTTGCGAATTCATTGGCAGTCAACAAGGATATCCGGACGCCTTCATCCTGCCCGAATACACAGAAGAAGGAGGAAGCGGAGAAACAGGTAACATCAGCGATGATGAACGCGATGACATGTTCGCAGAGGCTGCACACTTGATCGTCATGCACCAACAAGGGTCCACTTCTCTGCTTCAACGCAAATTAAAAATTGGCTACAACCGCGCCGGGAGAATTATCGACCAACTCGAGGATGCTGGAATCATAGGACATTTCGAAGGGTCCAAAGCGCGCAAGGTGCTCGTTCCTGACGAAGCAAGTTTGGAACAGATGTTGCAGATGGGAGAAGCATGAAGCATCTTCGCACCATGAAATTTTTGACAGCTTTTGGATTGACCTTCTTTGTCGGAGCCTCTGCTTGGGCGCAAGATGCCACAGTGCTGCTGGATAAACTCAGTGAGGAAGCTAAATCGTATGGGTCCATCGAAGCGACCTACACCTCCAAGATGGAAGATCGGGTCAGCGACTTTGAAGCTGCACAATCGGGCACCATATACGTGGAAGGAGATAAATACAGTTTGGACATCGGGGATTACATCATCATTTCAGATGGAGTGACTATTTGGACATACGAACCTGCGGTGAATGACTGTTACGTTGACGATGCAGATGTCATGGCCGAGGAAGGCATGGATCCAGCCAAGCTATTCACCATATGGGAGGATGACTTCAAAACAGAATGGAAAGGCCAAAAAGAAGTCAATGGAACATCGCTTGTTCAGATTAACCTCTACCCCTTGCAGGCAGACGAAAAGCCCTTTCACACGATCCAGCTTTTTATCGACGAGGACGCATTGGAACTAAAACGGGCTGTCGTCAAAGGGCGCGAGGGCACCGATGTTACCTATGACGTGCTGACGTTCAAGCCACAGGCGAAAATTCCTGCGGGCACATTTCGGTTTGATCCCGCTAAATTTCCCGGTGTGAATTTGGTCGATAACCGGATTTAATCTTCCAGATTCAGTGAATCGAACCAGCCGTCGTTGGTGAAAGACTCGATGGTCCAATAGCGGTTCATCCAGCGACCTAAATTCCCATCCCACTCCCATCGCGTTTGTTGGTATACCGAGGCCGGGATAGGCCACGGTTTTCCTTGCCACCGTGCTGTCTCGCGCAAAGCTTCACATGTGATGAATGCATACAAAGACGGGTCAGTCTGAAACAGGTCCCGAAAAGTTTGCACCTGCTTTGCCACATCAACATCGCTCCAGAGCGTTTGTGCCGACACCGGTGAAGTCCAATGGGAGCGTTCTAGAAATGGACGCTCCAGAAACTCAAAACTTCGTGATTCAGGATGCCCATAAAGTTGAACGGGAAATGAATCGGCCGATTGCAACTCGGTTTGAACGTATGCGACAAGCGACTGTGCCGAACGGCCTGCCGGCACCGCGATGATATTTAATTTACTCGTATCCAATGCAGCAATCAATCCTTCGCAAAATTGAGCGTTGGCCGGCATGGATTGAAGAAAAGTCGAATCGGCCTTCGCTTTTTCAAAGCCCGCTCGGAATGCGGCTTCCATAGAAGCGCCTGCTCCCCTCGTTTCTAGGAGCAAGACCGTGTCCCCCGCATGTTGAAGAGCGGCAAATGCCCCCAGTTGTTCCATCCCTACTTCTGGCTGAGCTTCCAATGAAAAGGCCCAAGGATGTTTGTGCCAAACCTCTGGCTTTTGCGGAGTCAAAACCCACTGCGGGATCACAGACAACCGCAGCTTTTCATTCACAGAATCCAACGGAGCCTTTCTGAGCGGCCCAAGGACCACATCAGCCCAGTACAAATCTGCATCGGTCCAAGCATGCACCCCCACGCTATCCGGCTCTGTATCGACCACTTTCAGCGCCACGGTGTACCCAGAGTCCCGCAACATTTCAGCAGCCCATCTTGCACCGTGTAAAAACTCCAAAGAAATGTCCCGTAAACGCGTTGTTTTTGCGTCGTACCCTCCTCCTTTAACTGTATCTGATTCCAGCATAAAAGGCAACATCACCAACGCACGTAAAGTGTCGGTTCTCAAAGCCGGCCACCCCCCGATCGAATCAGACAAGGAAACGAAAGAAGAAGCTGGAGCTGAAGCCCGTCCATTATCAGTTGGAACCGCACGAATCACCAACACATCTCCAATTTCCAATCCATTCAGCGCAGCGGGGTTCAGACGTTCCAATTCGCTCACTGCTGTGCCATACCGCTGGCTGATGCCGTAAAGTGTTTCCCCTGCGATAACCGTATGCCTGACGTCAATGGCCGATGCAGGGGAAGCTCCCGGTAATATCACAGGAGCCAGCACAACGGGAGTAGGAATTTGAATCTGATCCCCAGGGGATAAATCCTCACGCCGACCTCCATTCGCCTCCTGCAATTCGGTCAGTGACACATCATGTGCACGGGCGATGCGGGAAAACGTATCCCCTGGCAAAACAGTGTAAGTCGTTTGAGCCAATCCCGTCCCAAAAAGTCCAGAAACCAGCAATGCAAAAACCAGCAGTCCAGCAACAAAGAAGCCGCGGACCAACGATTCCACAAGAAATCTCCGCCTCATCTCCGCCAAGTTGAGGCTGTAGTTATCGGAATGATTCATCATACAAGGCAGAGCGTTCATGTTTATTCATACCAATGGAACGGCTTACGAAGCTGTTGCGGTCTTCAGTTGAGTTAAAAACCCAAATACACACGGAATTATTGCTGTGGTAGATGGCTTTTAATTCGTCATCAATTTCACGCAATTCTCGGGGTATTTCAGCAGGAATACAAATCATCTCATTCCCATTCAATGGTCGCAGGGGGCTTGGAACTGATGTCATAGACGACTCGGTTGACGCCGCGAACCTTATTGATAATGTCATTTGAGACTTTGGCCAAGAATGGATAGGGCAAGTGACACCAATCCGCCGTCATCCCGTCTGTCGAAGTCACGGCTCTCAGCGCCACAGCCTGCTCATAGGTGCGCTCATCTCCCATGACGCCGACACTCTGCACCGGCAATAAAATTGCACCCGCCTGCCATACCTCGTCATACAAGTCAGCATCCTTGAGACCTTGAATCCAAATGTGATCGACCTCCTGCAATATCTGAACCTTTTCGGCTGTGATATCGCCGAGGATGCGAATCGCCAAGCCCGGCCCGGGGAAAGGATGGCGGCCTAAGATCGATTGCTTCACCCCGATTTCCTTGCCCACTCTCCGCACTTCGTCTTTGAACAACAGACGCAAGGGTTCGACTACTTTCAACTTCATGTAATCTGGTAATCCACCGACATTGTGATGACTCTTAATCGTAGCGGAAGGTCCTCCGGTTGCACTGACGCTTTCGATGACATCGGGATAAATGGTGCCCTGGGCCAACCAATGAGCACCCTCTACTTTCTTCGACGCATCGTCAAAAACATCCACGAACACCTTGCCGATTGCCTTGCGCTTGGTTTCAGGGTCCGACTCTCCTGCCAACGCCTCTAAAAACCGATCTGCAGCTCGGACACCCTTGACCTGAAGCCCCATGTCTTCATAGCTCTCCAACACTTCCTCAAACTCATTCTTTCGCAACAAACCGTTATCTACAAAAATGCAGTGGAGCTGGGAACCAATGGCGCGGTGAAGCAAGGCGGCCGCGACCGTGGAATCTACGCCGCCGCTCAATCCTAAAATCACCTGATCCTCGCCAATCTGACTTCGCAGGTTGGCAACGGTTTCGTCTGCAAAGCTCGCTGGAGTCCAATCTCCTGAACACCCGCAAATACCATGAACAAAATTCTTCAGCAGCAAAGGTCCGTCCTTGCTATGCCAGACTTCTGGATGGAACTGAATCCCCCACACGGGTCTTTTTACATCGCGAAATCCGGCGAACTTCACATCGTGCGTGCTGCAGATTGGTTCGAATTGGTCACCGAGCGATAAAATCGTATCGCCGTGGCTCATCCACACCTGGGATTCGATAGGAACCCCTTGCAGTAGCGGATCCTTGCTGTTGACTTCGACCAAATTCGCCCGGCCGTATTCACGGGAATCGGAAGCCTCCACCGAACCACCATGAGTTTGTGCTAGATACTGTGCGCCATAGCAGACTCCCAACACGGGCACCTGCCCCAGCATGGCATCGAGGTGAGGTCTTGGTGCATTCGAATCTCGAACACTATGCGGCGAACCGCTGAGAATCACACCTTTCACATCGGATGGCACCTCATCAAAATGACTCCAGGGTATGATATCTGAGTAAACATTCAATTCCCTAACACGGCGAGCAATCAACTGGGTGTATTGGGAACCAAAATCGAGAATCAGAATACGTTCGTGCTGCATGGCTTGAATTGTGAGCTTCAAAGGTAGTTCGCGCCGTTGGGTGCCCCTGACTTTGGAACCGGTATTTTTGCACCATGCTATACCCACATTTAAACGGTCGCAGGGTCATCTTAGCGAGCCAATCCCCTCGCCGATTGGAATTGGTTCGTGGCCTCGAATTGAACCCCATCACGTGGCTCAAAGAAGTAGACGAAAGTTTCCCCGCTGAAATTTCCGGGCCAGAGATCGCACTGTATGTAACAAGGCTCAAGGCCCAAGCTTATTGGGAAGACCTTGAAGAAAATGATGTGCTCATCACAGGAGACACCGTGGTGCTGCTCGGGAACGAAGTGCTGCAAAAACCCACCTCACGCGAGGAAGCGAAGGGTATGCTTGAGGCTTTGAGCGGCAAGACGCATACCGTTGCGTCTGGAATAGCCGTCACCACCAAGATCAGCGGTATTCAAGCGAAAGTCGACACAACCGAAGTCACTTTCCACCCACTGGAACCCAAATTAATCGACCACTACCTCGATGGTTACCAACCGTTCGACAAGGCAGGTGCGTATGGAGTACAAGACTTAATCGGTTTTGCCGGTGTTAGCGAAATGAAAGGCTCCTATTTTACCGTCATGGGAATGCCAACGCATCTTTTATTTCAACTTATAAACAACTTAAAGCCAAAAGTTTGACAACTTACACTGGCTTCTTGGTGAACCTTTGATAGATTGCGTTGAACAAAATATGTTAGCAGATGTTAAATGCTTGTTTTCAGGACACGATATTTCAAAGTAACCAAAACCCAAACAAATGACTTCTTTTATTTTCGCTGCTATTAAAGCGATGCCAGCCGACGACTATGTAGGCTTCACATTCTTTGTCGGTTGCATGGCCATGATGGCTGCATCGGCTTTCTTTTTCTTCTCCATCAACATGGTGGAGGGAAAATGGAAAACTTCCTTGTTAATAAGCGGATTGATCACATTCATCGCCGCCGTGCACTACTACTACATGCGCGATTACTGGGCAGAACTGCATGAGTCACCTACCTTCTTTCGGTATGTCGACTGGACCCTGACCGTTCCATTGATGTGCGTTGAATTCTACCTCATCCTGAAAGCGGCTGGTGCGAAGACAGGACTGTTGTGGAAACTCATTTGGGCATCCGTTGTGATGCTTGTTACAGGATACCTCGGTGAGGCCGTCTACACAACAGGCAATGGACCAGCAGTCTGGGGATTGTTCTCCGGTATTGCCTACTTCTACATTGTTTATCTCATCATGTTCGGAGAAGCGAAGGCGTTGGCCGATAAATCTTCTGCTTCCGTCCAGCGTGCGCACAACATCCTGTGCAAGTTTGTCTTGATCGGTTGGGGTATCTACCCACTCGGTTACATGATTGGTACCGACGGTTGGTACGATTTCGTTGACGGAATCGGACTGAACATGGATGTTGTCTACAACATCGGTGATGCGATCAACAAAATCGGTTTCGGATTGGTCATTTACAGCTTGGCTGTGAGCAAAGACTGATTCGAACTCAATAAACGTCCTGAAAAAGCGAACCGCCGGCCATCGTGGCCGGCGGTTTTTTTATGCGCCATATTTTTCTGCCTGAGATGAGCTTTGGCCCTCTACATTCTCATTTGAAGCGAACCGCCGCACTATCAGCTGCCGGATGATCGGTCATGCTGCCTATGCAACGCGAAGGCAAGCCCGCTGTGCTCAAGACTTGCTCCACCTGTGCTGTACTCTCAGGAGACACTGACACCAATAACCCTCCACTCGTTTGGGGGTCACACAGCAAGTCACGCTGAAATCCTTCGATGCTGTCTACGCGGTGACCGTAACTGGCCCAATTGCGTTTGCTGCCTCCCGGAACACAACCCGCAGCGTGGTAAACCTTCAAGCGCGCCTCCGCCAAAGCGGGAAGAGCTGACGCATCAACGATGGCTTGCCAATCCGAACCTTCGCACATTTCCACCAAATGTCCCAACAAGCCAAATCCGGTCACATCCGTCATGGCATGAACCCCTTCAATGGCCGCCAACTCCGCACCAACGCGATTAAGTTCTTGCATGGATGCCACGGCGAGCTCCAAATCAGCCGGTTCGACAAGGCCTTTCTTCTGCGCGGTGGTCAGTATGCCTACGCCAAGGCCTTTGGTCAAATACAGGTGATCTCCAGGCTTTGCGGATGCATTGGCCTTCAAGCGATTGAGCGGAACGCGGCCTGTCACGGCCAACCCAAAAATAGGCTCTGGACTGTCTATGCTGTGTCCACCCGCCAGCGGAATACCCGCTTCTGAGCATATCGCTCGACCGCCATCAACCACCTCGCTCGCTACTGCTTCAGGAATCTTGCCCAATGGCCACCCCAATATGGCAATGGCCATCAACGGAGTCCCTCCCATTGCATACACATCGCTGATGGCATTCGCCGCCGCAATGCGCCCAAACGTGCGCGGGTCATCCACAATCGGCATGAAAAAATCCGTCGTTGAAATAATGCCCGTTCCATCGCCCAAATCCATGACCGCCGCGTCGTCTTTGGTGTCATTTCCAATAAGCAGATGCGGAAACACCTCGCTTCGATCCACACCGGATAAAATATCGTGCAGCACCGCAGGAGACAATTTGCAACCGCATCCGGCGCCATGCGAAAATTGAGTCAGTCGAATGGGATCCATGATCGGAGAGAATTTGATTGAATCTGCAAGTTTACGAACTTCCTCAAGCGGATTGCGTATCGGCAATCAACCGTTGAGCGATATCATCCAAACTGATCCCCCGGCCATCTACCGGCGTTAGGGTTGCTCTGGCATAACGCTCCTGGGTATGCTTGTATAGCTTATCGTAATACACCAAGCCAATGGCGGCGGCCGCTCGCAAATCGCCCTGGTCCAGTGCTTGGATCGCGTCTCGACACAGAGCGCCACCCAGCTTTTCTCGGATGCGCCCAAAGGCGTCTTTTAACGCCTCTAGCTTGGCATCTCCGTAAACCAAGCAGAGCTCGTCCAGCCGCTCTTCTTCCGTGCGTTCAACAGCCCAGACCGGAGCCACCCGCAGCGTATCGAATAAATCTTCGGGCAAGTATACTTTTCCAATGACGCGGCTTTCATTTTCCATCCAAATTGGACGGTTCCAGTCGCATTCTTGAATTGCACGGTGACAGGCATTGCTAAACTGCTCAGAGCTAGGTTGTGGAATGCGTTCCAAGTTGCCAAAGGCTGAGCCCAGGTGGCCCGCAATGCCCTCCAAGTCCACCACCTGCGCTCCTTGGGCGTGCATTGCATGAAGAATTCGGGTCTTCCCCACACCGGTCATCCCACCCAACACGTGCAGGTTGGTCAGTTGCTTGAAGTCGCTCCTGGCCCACGCACGGTAGGCCTTGTATCCTCCAATTAACTTGACAACGGGCACCCCCGAGGTTTCAAGCAACCAAGCAACGGCACCTGATCGCATTCCTCCACGCCAGCAATGCACCACCAAAGGGTTTTGGGTTGGCTGCTCTTCAAATAATTGCTTGGCCTGCCGAACAAACTCAGCCATTTTAGGGCCTACAAACTCCAATCCTTTTTCCACGGCAATGTCTTTGCCTTGCTGCTTGTAAAGCGTCCCGATGACGGCGCGTTCATCGTTTTCAAAAAGTGGAAAACATGTCGCTCCAGAGATGTGGCCATTCTCGAACTCTCCAGGCGATCGCGTGTCCAAGATTACATGTGCATCATCGAAGATCCATGGGCCGACTTCCCGCTGTTGCTCAGGCTCCTTCATTGCACAGCCCAGTGCAAGGTTTGCACCCCTGGAATTTGAACTGAATACAGGCCGGCAGGCAAGTCCACCTGCCAAACTTCCCGCTCCCCGCCTATTCGGTCCATTCGCACCATCCGGCCCGCGCTGTCGAAAATACGAACTGGTTTTCCGACAGCATGGCTTGGCACCACCACCGTGCATTGACCGCTACTGGGGTTAGGGTACAACTGAATCCGCGATTGGTCAAGCAATTCTGATATCGAATTCGGGGTATTCAGGTTCACATTGTCAATCCAAATGTGGTTTCCATAGCCCCCGACGTTGACAAAGGCCATTTCTAAGCACGAGACCTCTCCATCTGTCCAATCAACTGGTAGATCAATGCTGTGATTTTCCCATTGAATTGTTCCGCCCAAATCGTACCAAAACCAGGTGTAACATCCGTCTACGGCCAGTTCATTGCCATACGCCGTCCACAATACGGTCCAATCTTCTGTTCCACCAGGACGGCCCCAAACCTCTAAGCCATCGATAGCCGATGCGTAAACTTGGTGGGCCACGTCAAAGGAAACTTGATTCATGCCCGTAGGATTGAAGGCGGGAGTAATCAATAAATCTGCCATACCCTGCGTATCCACCCAGTAGTTGGGGAATTGGGCCACCCCGTTTTCAGAATCCGTCAAGTCCCAAGCGTGCTCCCAGGCGTGGCCGTTGACTTCCATGCGCCAGTGTGGGGGCGGAAATTGATCGCCGTCAAACCCCTCCACAAATCCTGTTGCCGCTACTACCGGTTCATTGACAACCTGAATCATTTCGTCCCAGGTCCACGTATCTGCATTGCCTTCTGCATCGGTCACTGTAAGTGTTATGGCATACGTTCCGACTTCATCAAAAACAACCCAGGCCTCCGGACCAGTGGTTTCAAGCAGCGTTCCCGACCCGAAGTCCCATTCGTACGTTGCACCCGCACAGTTCACCACAGATACGGCTGAAAAATGCACGGGAGAAACTTGACACGGGCTCGCCAAATTCAAGTGCGTACGGTCGGCCATGAATCCAGAGAGCACATCAGAAGGCGCGAAAAAATCCGCTTGATGCACCCCGCGGGTTCCGGCGACACGGATGTGCCCGCCGCAATAATCTGCTTGCAAAAATGTACCAACCGTGATCATCGGAAGTCCTGAGTTGTACAGCACCCAGTCTTCCAATTCGGCATCCCGATAATAAACCGCTTGAGTCGTTCCGATGTAGACACCGCTATTGGATCCCCGCTGATGCGCCAGGCTCACAACGCGTTCACCCGCAATCGTCTCCGTGCTCCAATCCTGCCATGTTTCGCCTGCATCGGAAGAGGCCAAAATCTTGTGGCCGTTTTGGTTCCCGGTCAAAACGCACCAGAGTTGATCAGGGTTCGTTCCATCCACATCAAGGTACATCGGTTGATTGCTGTTGTTTCCGTTTTCACCGGGCGTGGGTGAAGCAAGTTCCCAGGTTTGTCCAGCGTCCATTGATCGGTGCACCCGCCAAACCGAACCGCTCTGTTTGTGCGACACGTAAATGCGGCTGCGGTCACGGGGACTCACTTTCACCGAAATGATTTTATCTCCTCCAAAGTCATGGACCAAGGCCCATGAAGCCCCGCCATCCTCCGAATACCAAAGCTCAGATCCGACCGGGGAATACATGCAATTGTAGCAGGTCGGATCCCACTCGAGGTTTCCATATTCGCCAAACCAATAGCCTGTATTGGGTTTTTTGGATCCATCAAATGGCCGTGGATCAATTCGATCAAACCGGTCTTCGGTGAAGCGAAAGGCCCCTCCATCGTGGTAGCCCAAATGCGCATCACCCGGGTTGATAAATCCCCTGAAATTATCTCCGGCCAATTCCGCCAACCAGCCGCCCGAGCTGTCACTGTCTTTGCCCCAATGGTACAGTTCTCCGTTGCGGATCAAGGTCCCGTTGTGGTACGTTCCGCCCACCATGACCTCCGGCCCTCTCCAACCCGCTTGCCATCCCCAAAAATCGGTTCCGTGCAATCCGTACATGCGCGGTTCGATGTGATCTCCCTGGTCTGCGGAATAAAACAATCCTCCATCGGAGGCGACCCACAGGTCAACGGTTCCATCCGTTCGGGTGAAGAACTGGATGTCATGCACATCGGCATGCGTATAGCGGTCATGGGTGAATTCGCCCGCCCACGTGACCCAATGGGCATTGAGCGACCAGTCTACCCCGCCATTCTCCGATCTCCAGACGCTGATACCAGCGGCAAACTGCCTGTCCGCATCCGTGGGGCTGACGTCAAGCGCTAAGTCATAATAATATTGCCCCCCGTCTCCGGTGCCATCCCCGCTCCAACCCAAAATATTGGGGTTCGTTCCCTCGGACCAAGGACCACCTGGTCCGTCTCCGCAGCACATAAACTCGAACGATGCTCCCGCGTCTGAACTCTGGTAGATACCATAGAGCCCCCCACCGTCGGTCGTGCTCCCCGAAGCGAGCACGACCACGCGATCTGGATCGGCTGGCGTCACGGCGATTTCACACCGTCGTTGACCGTCATCTGGCCCTACCGATGGCCAGCCCGTTGCACCGGAAACGAAGGTCAATCCTCCGTCTGTTGAACGCTTGAACACCGTGCTTTCACCCAGTAATTGGACGGTATAGCAAATGGCGGGATCGGCAGGGTGAAAAGCCAATTCCATGTACTCGCCCGACATGACCTGAACCATGGTTTCACCTCCATCCTCGCTTCGAAACAAACCAAAATTGGTCGCAGCAAACAACTGCGGTTCGGTGCCTTCCGCCGCGGGAGAGAAAATCACATCTCGGTACCATCGGTCCGCACCTTGAAACGTAGAATTCCCGCATACTTCCCACGTCAAACCGCCATTTTCCGACCGCCAAAGCTGGCCAGAACCTGCCCCGATCCACACCCGGTTTTCATCGAGGGGATGAACGGCAATACTGTAGATGCTGGTTACGGGCAAATCCCGGGTCATCAATTCCCAGTGCACACCGTGGTCTGAGCTTTTCCAAGCACCCGCCGTTGCTGTGCCGCACCATACCACCTCGTGATTCGATGCCGCTTGCTCCACCGTATAGACATGGCAAGCCCCCGGGCTTTGTACTTGAAATTCCATGGCAACTTCCGGGTCATAACTCCAAGGGCCGAGCTCTTCCCATTGCCCTGTCATTCGCTGCGCGGATTCGGCATGCATCGCCACATAAGCGCGGCTCACTGACGGCGCTGGCAATTCAGCATTGCGCATCCAGCGCTTGTAATACTGGGTGTCCTTATTTTTTTCGAACGGAAATACAGCGTAATGTGCTTCGTACGCCTCCCTGACCAACTCCGGAGATGCGTCAGCACTGTACATCATGCGCACCCACTGGGGCGCATCATTGGCTGCGCGATAAGGGGTTTGCGGCACGTGCTGAGCCGCAACGGGAGAAAGAGAAAAAGCCAGATGTAAAAGCAGAAAGAACCGGACCACAGATTTAAGCATCCCCAAAAATACGCGTTGACTGCCATGAAAAAGAAAGAGCCACCCAGAAGGGGTGGCTCTCACGTTTTCAAGTGAATTTGGAAGGTTGGTCCAAATCGTTGGTTTCAATCAATTTTCTCTATTCCGGTCAGGTCAAGGACAAGCAGTTCCATAGTATTGGAAGAATGTCAGCAAGTCGCTTACGTCGACAAATTGGTCCCCGTTGATGTCTCCAGGACAAGGGTCCGGATAATCACACCCTCCGGGATAGTTTGCACCGGCATCGAAATTCAATCCATCGGGATCCATGCAACCCACAAGGAGGCAGGAACCGTCATCGGAAGTGGCTTCGGCGTCGTAGTTGCAAGCCGTTGCGTCCATGCAACCCGCAAACTCACAAGATCCGTCATCGCCGAACGCATTAGCATTGTAGTTGGTGGCATCCACGCTTGTGCAACCCGGATAGAGGCAAGAGCCGTTTTCCGTACCTGCATTTTCATCATAATTGGAGGCCATAGGATCCGTGCAACCCTGATCCTCGAATTCACACGACATGTCATCATACGTCGCTGATTCGCTGTAGTTCGAGGCAGCTAGATACATGCAACCCGCAACGATACAAGACCCGTCATCCACGTTTGCTCCAGGGTCGAAGTTATCCGCAGCTGAATTCGTGCATCCGTTGTACTCACACAGGCTCTCTTGATCTCCTGTGTTCGCTTGTCCATCATAGTTCGATGCCAACTCGTCGTAGCATCCTGTATACAAGCAGAGTAATGCCTGATCACCCGTATTGGCCATCGCATTGTAGTTGTCTGCTTCTGCATCCATACAACCGGTGAACAAGCACGTTCCGTCGTCCACGTTGGCTCCAGCATCGTAGTTGTCCGCTGTGGCGTCCGTACATCCGAAATACTCACACAGAGCCCCTTGGTCTCCTGTGTTTGCCTGATCATCGTAGTTATCTGCAGCAGGGTCATAGCAGCCTGTATACAGACAAGATCCGTCCTCAACATTGGCTCCCGCATCGTAGTTGTCCGCTGCTAAATCCATGCAACCGAGGTACTCACAAAGCGCTTCTTGGTCGCCTGTGTTGGCTTGATCATCATAGTTGTCAGCAGCGACATCATAGCAACCCGTGAACAGACACACGGCATCTTGATCGCCTGTGTTGGCTCCCGCATCGTAGTTGTCAGCCTCTGCGTTCATACAGCCGGTGTACAGACACGAGCCATCGTTGAAGTTCGATGAAGGGTTGTAATTGTCAGCCGTTGCATCGGTGCAACCTGTGTAAATACATCCGAGGTCGTCGAAATTCGCTGAAGGGTCAAAGTTCGCTGCGCCAGGATCGGTGCAACCACCCGCAATCTGAGGGAAGGTGAGCTCAACATCTGGAAATTGGTAAAGCACATCGCCTTCACCCTGAAACTGGATGTTGTATCTCAAGAACACCACACCATTCGTCGTGAATTGTCCCACCAACAATCGTCCATCTGCATCGGGAACACCTTGGGTGTCCGAGGCACCTGGATTGAGGAAGATTTGTGCTCCCTCGGGTGTGTCAATGATCATATTCTCCCCCGCATTGAATGCAGGTAAGTGGAGGTACATGTTTTCCTGTGCCAGGGCATTGTAGTCCCCCGGAGCTGCACCAATGGTCAACCACGAATCAAATTCGAGCTCTGGGAACAACGCAAAGAATCCGGGATTGATGTTTCCTCCAAAATCAGCTCCAAACGGATGCTGGTAGAATGAACCGGTCGTCGTCGTCCACCAAGGTGCCGTCGCATCTCCATATAGGGCTGTCATATCCACCGTCGCTTCTGGAGCGAACTGGGCATAGACGCGGTAAGTCGCATCGCCATCCACAGTGCTTTCGCCAACCAACTCATAGGTCAACCCTTGGAATACATCGTCGCCCCAAACACATGAACCGTCATCGTTGGTTGCAGCGGAGTCGTAGTTGTTCGCTGAGTTCGAGGCGCAGCCCCAAACCTCATCGCATTCGTCTACTCCATCACCCTCGTAATCTCCATTGCAGGTGCCGTCGCAATTCGAATAAGCCCCTGCGTATTCACAAATCTCAGGTACGCTAACATCTGCTGTGGGATCATAGTTACAAGCCAACTCGTCAAAACATCCCGCCTCGAGGCAGCTGCCGTCTTCGTCGGTTGCATCTTCGTTGAAGTTGTAGGCCGCAGCGTCGGTGCAACCCGGCACTTCTTGGCCATCGCAGATGCCATCGCCGTCCACGTCAGAATAACAGTTTCCGTCGCAATCCACATGTTCGGTGCTGTAGTAGCACGTGCCGTCATCGTCGGTTGCTTCCAGATCGTAGTTGCACGCACTTTCATCCGTACATCCGACGCCAAAGGTTGGGAACACCAAGTTCAGGTCAGTAGCATAGTGAGTCGCACTGGTTGCGTCCCGGAACTGTAAATTATACTTCACCGATACCACACCGCTGGTCGTGAATTGACCCAACAACATTTGGCCGTCTTGGACAAATGAAAGTGCACTGCCGTTTGAACCGGGAATGTAGTACAAACTTGCACCTACGGCTGTATTCACGTTTACGTCAGCACCTGACTCTTCAAAGTCCGTAAAGAAATTCGAAAGTCCAATGGTTTGCAGTTCGACAGGAGAACCCGGGCCGCCTCCTAAGGCAATCCACGTATCATACTCGAGATCCGGTGCGAATGGGAACATCGCCGGGTTAATACTGTGGGCCAACAAGGCACCGGTCGCCACCTGGTGGAAGGGCTCTGTTGAACCAATGCTCCAGACGTCCGCATTTGTTCCGTATGATGCCACGACCTGAATGGCGGTATCGGCGTCAAAATTGGCATAAACACGGTACGTCGACGTTCCTTCGATCAAGTCATGTCCAACCAACTCGTAGCTCAATCCTGTGAATAAGCCTTCTGGCCATTCACACGAACCATCATCATCCGTCGCATTCACATCGTAGTTCAAAGCCGAGCTCGAGGAGCAACCTGCCACTTCGGCATCGTTGCACACACCGTCTCCATCGTGGTCCGCAAGGCAATCACCTGCGCAATTTTCACCCGGTGCCGGAAAGTCACATGAACCGTCCTCATCTGTGGCTGCTGCATCGAAATTACAGGCTGCAGCATCTGTGCAACCCGCGATTTCAAAGACATCGCATATGCCATCTCCATCACTATCCACGATGCACTCGCCTTCGCAGGTATAACCCAGCTCAGGTAACGTACCGTCGCAATCGCACGATCCGGGGGCGAGACCGTCGCCACCACACACCCCGCACTCATCAAAGACGGTACATGAATCATCTTCCTCTGTAGCTGCTTCGTCATAGTTGCAAGCAGATGCATCCGTGCATCCAAGCACTTCAAATTCATCGCATGTTCCATCGCCGTCCTCGTCATTGAGGCAAATACCATCGCAGTCATATCCTGCTTCAGGGCCGTTGCCATCGCAGTCACAAGCTCCTTCCGCGATGCCTTCACCACCGCAAACTCCACATTCATCTAAAGCAAGACAAGAACCATCATCATCGGTGGCCATCGCATTGTAGTTGCATGCAGAAGGATCTGTGCAGCCATCCAAAGGAGGCATATACGTGCCTGTAGTGAAGTACAATTCGCGGTTTTCCGTGGTTACCCCTTCTTCTGTGCGCCATTGCATGTTCCATAGTCCGGATACTTCGCCGGGCTCACCTTCCGCATCATCGGTAACTGTGAACTGAGCCACAAGGACCCGCAAGTCATCTCCCGCTGAAGCCAAGGAATTGGAATTCGGCGTTACATACCAGCTTCCACCAGCAGCGCCGTTCAGGACAAATCCGTTGCCTTCATTGAAGGCCTCAAATGCACTCGCCATAGCGATGGAACTTACATCCGCATCCAACGTGCTCGAAGATCCAATCGTTAACCAACTATCATATACCAGGGTTGAATCAATTGCATAAAAAGCCGCATTCAAATCGCTTCCCAAATCAGCTCCCGCAGGATGCTGCCAAAAAGCGGTGGTAACCTCCAATTCTAGGTCGACTGGATTCAACTCTTGATCACCTACCGCAAAGAGAGCAGTGCACTCATCTCCAGCATTTTCAAACTGAGCGTAAACGCGGTAAGTCGTTCCCAAATCAGTTTCTGCATGCACTTCGGCGTGCAAGAATGGATAATCCAAGATGATGCACGATCCATCGTCGTCTGTTGCCTCTTCATTGTAATTGGGTGACAATTCGTTTGTGCATCCCATCGTTTCAAATGCGTCACACACGCCGTCATCATCCGAATCACTGAGGCAGGCACCATCGCAATCATACCCCTCTGCAGGAAGACCTCCTTCGCAATCGCAAAATCCTTCTGCGATGCCCTCTCCGCCGCATTCGCCGCAGACGTCCAGTTCAAGGCATGAACCATCGTCCGTATTCGCCTCAGCGTCATAGTTGCAAGCTTCAGCATCCATGCACCCTGGAATCATCGGAATGCACACGGCCGTGCATTCTCCGGCGCAATAAGCAATAGTCGAAGGAGCATCGCCAACGGAAACTCCATAATTTCCACCTCCGGAGCCCACTGGGAGCTCAGGAGCAGTGCTGCATTCTGCAGGAGCGTTGATTATTTGCCCCCATCCTGACCAACCATCAGCCGGTCCGGTAACTGCAATTACAAATTCGAAGGATGTATTCTCTTCGAAATCGGCAGAGCCCGAATAAATTCCATCACCATTCTCGTCTGAAAGAGTAACTCCCCAGCCATTCCAGCCATTCCAACTTCCATTTATTACCACATTGTCATACTCCCCGTTCGGGTATGGGGAATTATTCATGTCGATTTCAAACGTAACCGTCTCATAAAACTGTTGCTCGCTGCAAGCCACACATGAACCATAGGTATCATTGGTCGTAGAACCCGCGTCGGTCAAACGGTTAGCATACGTACTGTAATCTGTCACGGGTGCGCAAGAAGCTCCACCGGCCATGTCGTCGACCAAGTCCTCTTGTCCAGCCCAGTTATCAACCATGTACTTGTATTCAACCTCACCAGCAGGAAGTTCGAGCACGACGGTATAAATCCCGTCTTCATCGGAGTCCATCAAGTCGTTCCATCCATCAGATCCGCACCAACCGCAAAACGGCCCAGTTACATGAACCGTGGAAAAAGAGAATTCGACACACGACATGTCAACATTCAAGGTCGTAGAGAACAAGCATGAACCATCATCATCTGTAGCACTTCCATTGTAATTGCTCGCATCTTGATTGGTGCAACCTGCCGTCTCAAATTCGTCGCAAATTCCATCCTCATCTGCGTCATTCAAGCAAGCGCCGGTGCAATCATATCCTGCTGCAGGAAGCGTGCCTTCGCAATCGCATGTTCCTTCAGCGATTCCGCTACCACCGCACGTGCCACATTCGTCTTCCACATTGCCATCGCAATCACAAGCGCCGTCGGCAATACCATCACCACCGCACACGCCACATTCGTCCAAAACAGCGCAAGAGCCGTCATCATCCGTTGCGGAAACTTCAAAATTACAAGCGGATTCGTCTGTGCATCCCGCGATCTCATTAGCGTCGCAAATACCATCTTCATCGGTATCCGCCAAACAATCCCCATCACAATCGTACCCGACTGAAGGCTCGGTGCCATCGCAATCGCACGTACCTTCAGCGATGCCATCTCCGCCGCAAACACCACATGCATCAAGGAAATCACAAGATCCATCATCTGCGGTAGCTGCAGCATCGTAATTGCACGCAGAGGCATCTGTGCAGCCCATCACGTCCGGTAAATTGTCCGCTGTATTATGGGTCTGTCCAATTTCATTGTAGGATGCATCTCCAGCGTCTTGCCATTGGATATTCCAATCACAGGTCATGTGTCCCGGATTGCCATCCACATCATCTTCAACGGTGAATTGTCCCAAAAGAACCTGTCCGTCATCTCCCGCTAGCGCGAGCGCATTCGATTCTGGCGTCACGTACCAACTTCCTCCAACGGCGCCATCCAAGATGAATCCGTTTCCCGCATTGAACTCTGTAAAAGCTCCCGACATGCCTATCGCACTCACGGTTGGATCGTCACTCGTCTCTGAACCAATTGTGAACCAGCTGTCGTAGGCAAGATCCGGAAGAAGCGTCAAGAAGAAGGCATTAATACCCGAGCCCAGGTTGGCGCCCCCTCCGTTCTGGTAGAAAGCCGTCGTTACGCTGGTCTCGAGCGTTACCGAGTTACTTTCAGCCGAACCGATGGAATACACCGCGATGCATTCATCCGTTGGAGATGCAAACTCCGCATAAATGCGGTAGGTGGTGCCAAATTCTGAGGTAGCATATACCTCGCTCTCCAACCCAGTGAACTGAGAAAACCCCACTGCAGACAGCAGAAAGGTGGAGAATGAAAACAGCGAAAGCCGCTTCCATGTTGTTGTGATTTTAGAGTAATTCATCGCCGATATAATCCAATTCCTACTTAAATATAGCGAATTAAACAACACAATTCGATAATTAATCGATTTATTTTCGCTTTGAGACCACTGATTTTGAATCATTTTTCCGGTGTTGGGGTACGCATACTGCCTCCACATACGTCGCACCTCTGTTCAGAGTTACGTTTGAGGCAGAAAAAAGTGAGCTCAAGAAAAATCACGTACCTTGAGAGGCCATTTATCGCTTTTGATGCCAAACCGACTTCTCCCTCTATTTCTTGGGATGTGCCTCGCGCTCTCGGGACTCAGCCAGTCCACGCATTCCAACGGTTGCGTGACGTGGCAGGCAGCAGCAGCTCTTTTCAATGTCTCCGACACTTCCCCGAGCTGCATTCCGACGCACCGCGCTTCTTCTAGCGTGGTATTGAACGCACAGCCCGAAGTTTGGCAACGCATACAAGAAGAACGTCCAGATTTTTGGGAGCTCCCTTTGACGTTACCGGATGGGACACATGAAGTTCTGGAGCTGCACAAAGTCAAAGCGTACACAGACGACTTGGAAATTGGACACATGACGGAATCAGGCGTGCGCGCCGAACGGTACATCCCCCGGCTCCTCAGCTATCGGATCGGAACGGCTGGATTTCACGGTACGGTGATCTTTCTGGACGAACAAATCGTCGGGGCAGTGAGACACGCGGGGGTCCAATACGAATTGGGCGGACTCGAGTGCGATGGAGCACCCACCGGACAATTTGTTCTTTATGCTATATCGGACGCCGTGAATCCCCCTGCCTTTAACTGCGGCGTGGAAACGGTAAGCGAGCATGTGCACGCCCCCCATGGCGAAGGAGCGCCGCCTCCATCACCAAGGTCGTCCATTACGAGCTGTATCGAAGTCGCCTTGGACATCGACCATTATACCTATGGTACGTTTGGCAACGACTGCACCACCTCTGTGGAATGGGCGCTGGCTCTGCTCACGGGAGTCAGTGAAATCTATGAAACGGAATTGAACGACCTGGTCTACCTCGCTGCGTCGTACATCAATGTATGGGAAACCACGGATCCGTATGCTGCCTTCGTGGGCAATGCAGGAGCAATGCTCGACGCTTTTCGGCAGGAGTGGCTCACCAACCCGGACCTCGTTGACCGTCCTCGTGACCTGGTGCATTTGTTGACTCGCAGACCGGATACGGGAACGGGTGGAATTGCTTACTTAAACGTCATTTGCAACAACGCATATGCGGCTGGGTTCAGTGCCTACCTCAGTCCTTCCACCTCGTACAACCTGAACAATTACAGTTGGAATTTGAACGTCGTCGCGCACGAATTGGGCCACAACTTCGGGTCCAATCACACCCACTGGTGCGGATGGCCGGGTGGCCCCATCGACGATTGTTACACAGCCGAGGGAGGCTGCACCAATTCACCTGCTCCCCAAGTAGGCACCATCATGAGTTATTGCCATGCTGTCTCTGGTGGTTCAGTCAACCTCGAATTTCACCCTACGGTAGAGAGCGTCGCGCTGATTCCCTCCATCAATGGCCAAGGGTCGTGTTTTGGCACTTGCGATGAATTTTCCACCAGCTGCGCCTATTACGGCTGCACCTTTCCGACCGCTTGCAATTATGATCCCGAGGCGGTCATCAACGACGGCTCTTGCGCCACCGAAGATGTGTGTGGTGAGTGCGGAGGGGACGGCACCTCCTGCGAGGGATGCACGGACCCCGTCGCTTGCAATTACGAGGAAGCATTCATTATCGACGATGGCAGTTGTTTTTACTCCCCCAATGGAGGGGCGTGTGACTGTGAAGCTGTAATTTCACTCGCAGGCACCCTGGGCCCAGGTGAAACAGTTTCAACAGCCGTGAGCGGTTTCGGCTACGTCGCTGCAGTTACGGTCTTTCTGAATTTTGAAAACATCAACTTGGACGAATCGCGGGCCAGTGACCTCACTGTCATTATCGAAGCCCCCAATGGTGAGTGCCGACAAATTGGAGGATTCGATGTGGATTTTGGATGCCCTACGACGGGATTTTGGCCGACGGCTTGGCAATCTACGCAGAGTGGTGAATACGTGGGTGCGGCGACCATCCCAGGCGCTCCGGAAGGAATTGGCACGTGGTTTATCCGCATCGGCAATGGGTGGTCCGGTTCAGAAGGCGCGTCCTTTTCAGCCGATATTTCCATTTGGAACCTGTGCTTTGATGTGGACCCCCCAGGATGCACGGACCCTGCTGGATGTAATTACAATCCTGCCGCAACGGTTGACAACGGGTCGTGTGACTTTGTCTCGTGTTATGGATGCACCGATGCGTCAGCCTGCAATTACACGCCGGGTGCGACTGAAGACGACGGCTCGTGTGAGTCTATTTCATGCCAGGGATGCACGAATCCTCAAGCGTGCAATTTTGATTTGACCGCACTCATTGACGATGGGACCTGTGAATTCTATACCTGCACCGGCTGCACCGATTTGGAAGCCTGTAATTACGATCCTGCAGCCACCATCGAGGATGAATCCTGCACGTATGACTGCGGTTATTGCGTGGGAGATTTAGATGACGATGGAATGGTCGCTGTGACGGATGTGCTGCTGTTTCTTTCGGACTACGGCTGCGTGGTTCCATTGTGCTTGGGGGACATCAATGGCGACGACCTCACCACCGTGGCTGACCTATTGCTGCTGCTCAGTCAATTCGCCGAAACGTGTGAACCATGATGCAGAACTCTAAAGCTCGTTCCTGCGTTGCCTGGTCTCTGGCCTTGGTGTTTTTAGTTTCCTGCGCTTCTTCTCCCGACATCTCTCAGCCCGAGAGGCCGTTTAAGGTGCCCAATTGGTTTACCATTTGGGAAGGCACACAACCTGATTACCCGCTGACCAATGCCGAGGGTGAAGTCATTGTCATCCGGGGAAAAGAAGCCAAAGTTGGCGGCAGCCAGTTCTCCTTCGACATTCAACCGGATGGAAAAGTGGAGATGATTCAGTCCCAAGAAGACGGACGTGTATCCACCTTTGCGGGGATTTGGAAAGGCCAGAATCATTCCGTTTCGGGCGAACTTCAAGGCATTGTTTGCGACCTGAGTGCCGTTTCTACTGGCGCTTACCGACAATACGCCATTCTAGCCGACACCGTCGATCGCGTGGTCCGTTGCTACGGCACCTCCAAAGAACCCGTGTTTGAGTTGGTGAGCA
>CAJQLF010000013.1 GCA_905479115.1 uncultured Flavobacteriales bacterium | reverse complement strand
CAATGATGCGGATGATGATGCTCTGCGCCATGAGCAGGGTGATGGAAAAACTCGTGTTGAAATTCGTGAACCACCTGGAAACCTGTAATGGCTGCCCATATGCTGAGCAGGCCCCAAGCCGTTGATGATGATGCAATCCGTTTCACGGATTTCGGAGGCAAATTTACGTATTTAATTCAGCGGCTAAGTCATCGAACTGCAACATAACAATGAGGAGTTATTGCAGGAAACGATGTATTGCTTTATGCGTGCTGGCGTGTAGCTTCGTGGTAAACCGCTTTCCATGCGAAAAACTGACATTTTAAACGCAACCACGGCACACCTGATTCGATTCGGAATCTTGCTTTATTGGGTGATTTTTTGGCTTTTTAATGTGGTGGATAAAGTGATCGGCGGCGCCCACTTTTTGTGGGTGGGTCGAGATCGGTTCGCGCAATTTCAAAAATACTTCGCTTCTGCAGGTTTGGAGGCGCCAGTCATCGCAGATGTCTCCCTCATCGTTGCGGCTGCGTTGGAGGTGTTCGCCTTCCTGTTTTTTGCAGGGGCATTGGCCCATTTTTGGAAAAAGAATGCGGAGGTCGCCCGCTCATGGATGACGGCCGGAACGGGATTGACGCTTCTCACGTTTACGATTTTCTCTATTGGAGACCACATTTTTGGGGATCGCTTTGAATTACTCGAGCACACCTTGTTTTGGTTTTCATCCATCGGCTCGTGGGCTGTATTCGTTCATTTAGATCAAAAGGATGAAGGTCCAATGGCCTCCATCCCGGGCCGTCAGTTGGTTCGTACGGGCTTGATTTCGATTGGAATTGCGGGTGTCACAACCGTCTCGATTTTTCAATACAATGATGATTTTTTTTACCGCAGGACGGCTGCGCTTTCCGCGGAACAGGTCGATGCGGATTTGTATAAAGTAAGCTTCCCATTTTTGGGTGGAAGCACGGTGTTTGAGGAAACGTTGGTCAAATTCTTGGAGGAACACCCAACCAAAACAGTCGACCACATCTACACCGTGCCGAAGCCATTGCGACTCAAGAAGGCTGACGCCCTCATTTTTTACATCGCCACAAAAGACAAGCCATGAAAGAGTCACGCATGATGCAGGCGTCCATACTGATTTTTTGGACGGCGTTTTGGGGATTGAGTGTGGTCGATAAGGTGGTACCGGATGTGCACTTTTTGTGGGTGGGAAAGGATTTCTTTGCCCTTTTCGTGAAATTTTTTGGCTCGCTGGGATTGAAAGACCCCCTTTTTGCTACGGTTGCCTTGGCGGGGATTTCAGCCTTGGAAGCCCTGAATTTTTCTCTTTACGCAGCGGCCTGTGTCAACTTCCTTCGGAGAGATCATGTCTTGATGGAGAAGTGGCTCTTTCGGGGGTTGTTTGCTTCGATGTCCTTGTTTGCCTTGTTTTCCATTGGAGATCAAGTCTTTGGTGACCGCTTTCAATTGCTGGAACACGGTTTGTTTTGGTTCGTGCTGCTGGCGACTTGGTTGATTTACAAGTACGGGATTGCAGGTCACGGTCAGAATGAAGAGGCGCCTTCGACCCCTATCCAAAGAACCGCTGGATTTAAAACCATGCTGCTCTTAGGTGCATTGGGAACCTTTGCCGCATCGGCGTCCATCTGGAGGTTTTCTGATGCCACGTTTGCCAACGTTGAGGCTCCTGTTAATGGATTAGAAGTGGCAGAGGGAGTGTACAAGTTTGATTTTCCCTTTTTGGCCGACAAGCGGGTTTGGGAGGCTACAGTTGAGGATTTCAGGGCCTCGCACCCGGACCTGACCATTAACTACATCTACACAGGACCGTCGGAGTTGAATTCCAAAAAGAAAACGCACTTGCTGCTCTACATCTTTACAGAGCCCGCTTCAGCATTTTCCGGTTCGAACCTTCAGGTTGAAGCGGAGGCATGAGCAATGGGAGAGCGTTTCATCCTTCGCCTTAATACACCAGCGTGTGCATGGCATGTGGAACGATTTCCAAGGCGATTTCAACGTCGTCAACAATCAGCTTAAAGGGAATTGCTTCGTCCGTTCGATTCATGACCACGGTGACGATTTCTCCGGAAGGGTTTTGAAACGATGTGCTTTCGAGTGTGCTTCGGCTCACGGTTGTGCTCACTCGTTTTGCCCCCGGTTCAATGAATTTTGAGAAGTGGCCTATGTAATAGTAGGTGGGCGTGTAGATTAATTCGTTGTTCTGAGTGTCGGCATGAATCGGGGCAAAACAAAAGTTCTGCACGTGATTGGGACCGCCGTTTTCATTCAAGAGGATGTTCCAATCCGTCCATCCAACGGTTCCGCTATTGAAGTCGTTGATCATGGAATTGCCGTAGCGCTCTGCATTGGACCAACGCTCGTAATGATCGGCATCAAACCCTTCTTGACATCCTTCGGTAAAGAGGAGGTTTTTGGTTGGAAACGAAGCGTTGATGTTTTTTAAATTCTCATACTTCGCATCGCCACCGGTCCAGGTTTCATACCAATGAAAGCCGATGCCCCACGCATATTTTGCCGCTTCAGGATCTTCGAAAATGGTGTTGGCTCGATGGGAAATCAGGTCGCGGTTGTGGTCCCAAACAACGATGTTTTTATCTCCATACCCAGCACGCTCGAACGCAGGGCCTAAATTGTTTTTGAGGAAGTCGCGTTCTTCTTCTGCACTATAGATGCAGGATTCCCAGCGTTGCGTGGCCATGGGTTCGTTTTGGATGGTTACCCCCCAAACAGGAATTCCCTCCGCCTCGTACGCTTCAATGAATTTGACGAAGTAGTCCGCCCAGGTCTGTCGGTAGCGTGGCAAGAGTTTGCCACCCCGCAGCATGTGGTTGTTGGTTTTCATGAAGGCAGGAGGGCTCCAGGGGCTCGCATAAAAAACGAGGTCATCGCGGATGATGGACGCAGCTCTTTTGATCATTGGGATCCGCTTCACTTTGTCCTTCTCAATGGAAAATGTAGCCAATGCATCATCGCCTTCTTCGATGTACGTATGGCTTCCAAGACCAAAATCACTGCTGTGAATGCTGGTCCGGATGATGTTGTAATTGATTCCATCCTCTGAAAAGTAAGCGTTGAGCAACTCCTCCTGCTTATCTCCGGTGAGCATGGAGAAGACCTCTGCCGAAGCGTCGGTGATGGCGCCGCCAATGCCCAAAAAGGACTGAAAAGTTTTCCCTGGATTGACAAAAACAGCAATTTCGGTTTCCAGTGGCTGAGTGGCTGGCTGAAACGCTAAGGTGGATCCTTCGGTCAGACGTTCACCGGTGTCTTCAGCCGTGGTATAAATGCGCGAGACGGTGGGTTTGTCATCGGATTGAGTTCGGTGCTCATTTCCAGGGCTGTTGGCGGGTGATTCATTCGCCGTGTTGCAGGAGCACAATCCCATTAGGAGGAATGGAAGGGAAACAAAGGAAGAGTTCATTGGGAAAACTTGAGAGGTAGGGTCTGACGCTAAAGGTCTGCTTCGCCCGACAAATATGTATCATGCGAGTGTCAGAAAAAAGAGGAGCCCGTTTTGAATTTGCGTGAAGAGTCTCACTTATTTTCAAACGGGGTTTTCCATCCCTCATTGACCTCAGAAGCGATCAGCTCACGGGTTTAGCGACACGCTTGGAAAGTTTCATGGCCTTGTGCAAGAGAGCGATTTTCTTGTATTTGGTTTCCTGAATTGAGAAGTAAACGTACATCCGTCGCAAAGAAGAGCCGATTCCGTCCACGCTCAGGCAGGCATTTTCCGCGATTTGGACATTGGTAATGGTGGGATCCCTGAGCAAAATGTTGAGCACCTTCCAGTCTGTTTCGTTGAGCGTTCGTTCAAGTTGGGCTTCGAGTCGGTCTCGATCAAGCTCGAGCTCTTTTGAATCCAGTAACAATCTCCCTCCTTTCGAAGCGCGCAGTTCTCCGATTTGGACGAGTAGTTCTTCTCTGCGCATTCGGTGCTTCTTTTGGTTGCGAACCATGTAGGAGATGAGCAAAGACACCACGGTCAAAAACGCCACAATGAGCCATAACGTCGTTTGAAGCTTCTGAATGCGCAGCTCGCTTTTTTCTTGCCGGCCTTTCATCTCCAAAGCCACCAACTCATGCTCCATTTCTTTTTCGTAAGCGGTGCGCAAAACCAAGTGGTGATTCTTGAGCTCCTGAACACTGTCGGAGTGAGCTAAGTATCGTTCGTGCATGTCCAGTGCAACCTCCAATCGGCCAAGCTTCTTGTGCACCGTATAAAGCAGTTTGTAGAGGTCACGTTTCGTCTCGTTTCCCCCTAGCGTCAGCAGCTGATCTTGGATGGCCGCTGCGCTCGCGAGCGACCCCTCCAAGTCTGTTTGCATTTGGATTTCTGCCAACCTCAATTGGCACGTGAGCGCCTCAAGAGTGGAGCCGAGCTCCCGGTGCATAGCCAACCCCTGCTCAGCAAATATTTTCGCCTCTTCCATCTCTCCCAAGTCCTTGTGCAAGGAGGACAAATTATCGTAACAGGCAGCTACGTGAAATGCTGCGCCTTCTTTTTTCAGTAAATCGAGCCCGGATACGTACAATTCTTCCGCGCGCACCAAATTTCCAAGCTTGTACTCACACCAACCCATATTAATGCTGAGTAATCCCCTAAACCGGTCGTTGGTATCGTCTGTTAACTCTGCTAAAACGTCCTCATAATACGTTTTTCCAAGCTCGTAGTTATCAATCAAGACAAACACATTTCCCAGCGCCATGCGCATGTTTTGTTGTCCGCGCGCGTGCTGCGCAGATTCATAGAGTCTCAGCGCGGAGGTAAACTGCTCAGTGGCCATCAAGTAATCGCTGACACCGGCATGTGCATTGCCTCGATTTGCAGCAACCGTGCCCATCCGCATCGAGTCCCCCAGCGATACAGCCACCCTTTCAGCCTGATCGTAAGCGCGCAATGCCTCGGCATTTTTCCCTTGGTAGTTCAACAGGTTGCCCTTTCTGTTGAACGCCTCGAATAGGATGTGTGGTCGATTGAATTCTTCGGCTTTAATGCGGAGTTTTTCCAATTCAGACAGCATGGAATCGGGATACTGCTGATAGAATTTTTGGTACATCTGATCAAAGGCCGAAAACCGTTCGTCCATAGGGCGCAACTCGTCCGACCAAGCCGTCATTAAACTGTCCATTGCTGTGGGTAAAGCCCCTGCGGCCCTTAAGCTCAGTAGGTCAGAGCTTGCCGACAAAGCGACGCATAAAAGCACAATACTCCCGCATTGAAATCGGCTTCTTGGTATCATAATGGAGGTCTATTGATGAAAGGGTCAAATGCCAAAGGGTACATATGATCTGTCTTTTTTATGAATTCTCTCGCTTCAGCAAAAGCAAAAGCAAAACGAAGTTAGGAACCATTGTGTTGCACGGGATGAAGTAACGTTAGCAGAACCCCTTGCTGACTGCGGGTGTTTTGAAGAATATCCCGTGAAGAAGTACCTGGTGTGATTGGCTGAAGTTGGCAATGGGAGGTTAGGTTTGAAGATGAACGCCTACGATCACATGAAAACAAAATCTCTCCTACTTCTGCTGAGCCTGTCATTCGGGTTTTCAGCTGCCATTGCCCAAGGAAACTACACGCTCACAGTTGAGGAGCATGCCGTGGACATCGTCCCGGGACAAACAACTTACCGCATGTACGTCGACCTGGTCAATCCGGATGACTTCTTGAGTTCGGTTTTTGGCAACGATGTCGATGAATTATCGCTTGAGACGGAAAATGGATTTTACAATGACCCTTTGGGCGCTTCTGTTGCGACGGGTATCAATCCGGCGTTCATTGCCTTTTTTCCAACCATCGGTGCAGACAGTTGGATCACCATTGGCCTGGAAAGCCAAAACGTCGGCGACCAGGTAGCCATAAGCACCGTGGAAGATGCGGAGCAGCCTTTTGTTCCAGCATTTGCTTCTGGGTCGGCTATCGATGGTGAAAACATCGTGCTCAATACGAGCACGGGAGGCGCGTGGTTTGTCTTGAACGGCACGCCCAACGGTTTGCCGGATGCGGACGGCCGAGTATTGATCATGCAGTTGACGACTACGGGTGGGTTCTCCGGGATTTTGCCAGTTCAGGTATTCGAAAACGGCAATGGTGCGAATGACATGCGGTTCACGTTTGCCTTCGACGGAGTGGGGACATTCGGAGAAGCAGTTTCATCGAACGACGGCTGCACGGATTCCTCGGCTTGTAACTACGATGCGGATGCGACGGATGATGACGGTTCTTGCACTTATGCGGACGCGGGCTACGATTGCGACGGCGCATGTTTAAACGATGCGGACAGCGATGGCGTGTGCGATGAATTTGAGTCGGCAGGCTGCACGGATGGCACGGCGTGTAACTACGATGCGGCAGCTACGGATGATGATGGATCATGCACCTTCGCTGACGATGGCTACGATTGTGACGGTGTCTGCCTGAACGATTCGGATGGTGATGGAACGTGCGATGAGTTTGAGACGGTAGGTTGTACGGATGCTGCGGCGTGCAACTATGCTGCAAGCGCGACGGACGACGATGGTTCGTGCACCTATGCGGAGACGGGGTACGGTTGCGATGGTGCGTGCCTTGATGATGTGGATGGCGACGGAATTTGCGATGAATTTGAGACAGCGGGTTGTACCGATGCGATGGCTTGCAACTACGATGCAACAGCTACGGATGATGATGGTTCGTGCACCTACGACGACTGCGCCGGATCATACACCCTCACAGTGGAGGAATATGCGGTGGACATCGTACCCGGGCAAACAACCTACCGCATGTACGTCGACCTGGTCAATCCGGATGACTTTGTGAGTTCGGTTTTTGGCAACGATGTGGATGAATTATCGCTTGAGACGGAGAATGGATTTTACAATGACCCGATGGGCGCTTCCGTTGCGACGGGCATCAATCCGGCGTTCATTGCCTTTTTTCCAACCATCGGTGCAGACAGTTGGATTACCATTGGCCTGGATAGCCAAAACGTTGGAGACCAAGTAGCCGTCAGCACCGTGGAAGATGCGGAGCAGCCCTTTGTTCCAGCATTTGCCTCTGGATCAGCCATTGATGGACAAAACATTGTGATCAACACGAGCACGGGAGGTGCGTGGTTTGTCTTGAACGGCACGCCCAACGGTTTGCCGGATGAGGACGGACGTGTATTGATTTTGCAGTTGACGACTTCAGGTGGTTTGTCAGGTGTCTTGCCGGTGCAGGTGTTTGAAAACGGCAATGGTGCGAACGACATGCGATTTACGTTCGAGTTTGATGGGCCAGGTACCTTCGGTGAGGTGGTTTCATCGAACGACGGCTGCACGGATTCCTCGGCTTGTAACTACGATGCGGATGCGACGGATGATGACGGTTCATGCACGTATGCAGACGCGGGCTACGATTGCGACGGCGCATGTTTAAACGATGCGGACAGCGATGGCGTGTGCGATGAATTTGAGTCGGCAGGCTGCACGGATGGCACGGCGTGTAACTACGATGCGGCAGCTACGGATGACGATGGCTCTTGCACCTATCCTGAAACGGCCTACGATTGCAATGGCGCATGCTTGAATGATTTTGATGGCGATGGCATTTGCGATGAGTTTGAGTCGGTAGGTTGCACGGATGCTGCGGCGTGCAACTACGCAACAAGCGCAACAGACGACGACGGTTCGTGCACCTATGCGGACGCGGGCTATGATTGCGATGGCGTGTGCCTTGATGATGTGGACGGCGACGGCATTTGCGATGAATTTGAGACGGCCGGCTGCACGAACGTCACCGCGTGTAACTACGATGCGACTGCCACAGATGACGATGGTTCGTGCACGTATGCTGAGACGGGGTATGATTGTGCGGGTTCGTGCATCGATGATGCAGATGGCGACGGCATTTGCGATGAATTTGAGACGGCGGGCTGTACAGATGCCACGGCGTGCAACTATGATGCAGCCGCGACAGACGACGATGGTTCGTGCACCTTTGGAAATTGCACGGAAGTCTATACCCTCACGGTAGAGGAGCATGCTGTGGACATTGTTCCAGGCCAGACGACGTACCGCATGTACATTGATTTGGTGAATTCGGATGACTTCCTCAGCTCGGTTTATGGAAATGACGTGGATGGTTTGTTGCTCGAGACGGAAAATGGATTCTACAACGATGTATTTGGTGCTTCAGTTGCGACCGGCATCAACCCGGCGTTCATCGCGACATTTCCCACCATTGCTGCGGATAGTTGGATTACAATTGGCCTTGAAAGCCAAAACGTCGGCGACCAAGTCGCCATCAGCACGGTGGAAGACACGGAGCAGCCCTTCGTTGCAGCGTTCGCTTCAGGGTCAGCCATCGATGGACAAAACATTGCGATCAACACGAGTACGGGAGGAGCGTGGTTTGTCTTGAACGGCACACCCAATGGCTTGCCAGACGAGGATGGCCGGGTGTTGATCATGCAGTTGACAACCTCGGGGGGACTCTCCGGTACCTTGCCGATTCAAATTTTTGAAAACGGTAGTGGATTCAACGATTTGCGGATGACCTTCGAGTTTGATGGGACAGGAACATTTGGCGGCGCCGTCACGGTGAACGTTGGGTGCACGAACGAAGCGGCATGCAATTATGACGCTGCCGCAACCGAGGATGACGGTTCTTGTTCGTTCGCCGAAGAATTTTACGATTGCGCGGGCGCATGCCTCAATGATGCGGACGGCGATGGGGTGTGTGACGAGCTTGAAATAGCGGGCTGCACCAATGAAGCGGCGTGCAACTTCGATCCAGCCGCAACGTCGAATGACGGGTCTTGTTCCTACCCAGAAACGGGGTATGATTGCGATTCGAACTGCCTGGTCGATTCAGACGGCGATGGCATTTGCGATGCGTTTGAGGCGGCAGGTTGCACGGACCCTGCGGCCTGTAATTTTGATGTGAATGCTACGGAAGACGATGGCTCATGCGCATCTTTGGACGCGTGTGGTGATTGCGGAGGGTTGGGGGTAACGGGCTGTGGAATTCAAGAGGCCTGTAATTACGATCCCGCAGTGACGTGCTCGGATTCCGAAGCTTGTGACTATGATTCCTGTGCGGGATGCATGGACTCATCTGCTTGCAATTACGATCCGGGGGCTTCGGTCCCAGCGGGCTGTGACTATCCTGATTTGTACTGGCTGGATTGCGATGGCAATTGTTTGGAAGGATTTGATGAGGATGGAGATGGAGTGTGTGATCCGGATGAAGTTCCCGGTTGCACCGATCCTGACGCAGTGAATTACAATCCAGACGCCACGTCGGACAACGGAACGTGCATCATCATCATCGTCGGTTGTGGAAATTCAGCAGCCTGCAATTATGATCCTGCGGTGACCATCAATGCACCGGGCTTGTGCGATTTTCCAGATTCCATTTTCGAAGATTGCGATGGCAACTGCTTCAATGATGAGGACGGTGATGGCGTATGCGACGAAATGGAAATTTTGGGGTGTACAACCCCAGGCCCTGGTTACAATCCGTTTGCGACAGAGGATGATGGAAGCTGCCAGGTGGGTGGTTGCATCATTCCATCGCCCGTTTTTGCCTGCAATTACGATCCAGATGCAGATTTCTTGATTTTCAGCATGTGCGTCAGTCCACCTTGCGAAGGGATGGCGGGATCACCGACGCCCGAAGGTCAGTTGTATCCTGGCTGCACGGATGTCTATGCGTGCAATTACGATGCAGGTGCAACCGAAGACGATGGAAGTTGTGAGTACCAGACCTGCATTGGATGCACGGACGAGACGGCATGCAATTACGACCCAACGGCCATTTACAATGACGGTACGTGCGATTACGTAAGCTGCGCAGTCTCAGGTTGTACCAATGCCAATGCGTGCAATTATGATCCGGAGGCGACAGTCGAAGATGGTACCTGCGATTTCACGAGCTGCTACGGTTGCACCGATCCGTCTGCCGACAACTATGATCCTGACGCGTTGTACGATAGCGGCACCTGCGAAATTTTAGGCTGCACATTGGCTGCAGCTTGTAACTATGATCCAGCGGCAACAACGTACGATGCCAGTTGTGACTTCACTTCATGCGAAGGATGCATGAACGAGGCGGCGTGCGACTACGACCCAACTGCGACCATAGCGGGTACCTGCGATTACATCTCTTGCCAGGGTTGCACCGACGCTTCAGCTGACAACTACGACCCAACGGCAACCCAAGATGATGGGTCCTGCGAATTCATTGGTTGTTCCGTCATGTCGGCCTGCAATTACGATCCGAATGCGAACGTCGCGGACAACAACCAATGCGCATATGCTGAGGACGGTTACGACTGCGATGGCAACTGCCTCAACGACGCAGACGCAGACGGGGTGTGCGACGAATTTGAGGTAGCGGGCTGCACGGATGCAACGGCCTGCAATTATGATGCTTCGACGACAGACGATGACGGCTCCTGCACCTACCTTGAAGAATATTACGACTGCAACGGGAACTGTGTCAATGACATCGATAGCGATGGGGTGTGTGACGAATTAGAGTTGACAGGTTGCACGGATGAGATGGCCTGTAACTACGACGCGACGGCAACGGACAATGATGGTTCCTGCTCTTTCGCTGAAGAATTTTACGATTGCGATGGCACGTGCCTCAACGACGTTGATGGCGATGGAATCTGCGACGAGTTGGAGATGGGCGGTTGCACAGAAGCGACGGCTTGCAATTACGACGGAACGGCCACAGACAATGATGGCTCCTGCTCTTTTGCTGAAGAATTCTACGACTGCAACGGCAACTGCTTGGACGACGCCGATGGCGATGGAATCTGTGACGCACTGGAGATGGGCGGTTGCACAGAAGCGACGGCTTGCAACTATGACGCGGGTGCGACAGATGACGATGGTTCGTGCATCTTTGCTGATGAGTTCTACGATTGCAGCGGGACCTGCCTCAGCGATGCGGATGGAGATGGAATCTGCGACGAGCTGGAGGTCACAGGCTGCACAGACGAGATGGCCTGCAACTACGATGCAACAGCTACGGACGATGACGAATCGTGCACGTACGCCGAAGAATTCTACGACTGCGATGGGACCTGCTTGAATGACACGGACGGCGATGGCGTTTGCGATGAATTGGAGATCGCGGGCTGCACGGACGAGCTGGCATGCAACTACGATTCGGCAGCTACGGACGATGACGAATCGTGCACGTACGCCGAAGAATTCTACGACTGCGA
>CAJQLF010000012.1 GCA_905479115.1 uncultured Flavobacteriales bacterium | reverse complement strand
TTGCCTCGATCGTTGCCTCGATCGTTGCCTCGATCATTCCCTCGGTCATTGGCTTTGTCCCCTTTGGTATCATTGGAGCGGTTGCTGTTTCGGTCATTGCCGCGGGTGTTTCTCGGTTCCCCTTGAGCAGCCTCGTCTCTGTTGTCGGAGTCGGCTTCCTTTTCTTGCTCTACTTGCCGTGCTCGCCTTTCACGAATTGCATCTCCCGGCTTTCGCTGACTTCTTGCATCCTTGGATCCTTCCTTGCTAGCCCCTTTGTCGTCGGCTTTGCTTTCAGAATCTTTGGGCGATGATTTCCTTCGGGTATTCGTCGTCTGCTTATCGTCTGCACCAGATGTGGCGTCACGTTCACTTTTGCCTCTTGGGGCGGTGCCTTTTGGATCCGAGGTACCCTTAGAAACGATGTCAGCTTTAGCTTCAGCTTTGGCTTCGTCCTTGGGTGCGGCCTTGGTTCGCGGTTTCGTCTGGGACTTGGGTTTTGATGGAGTAGGTTGCAAAGCCTGCTCATCCAAGATGCTATACACGAGATCCTGCTTTTTTAATTTTTCAGCTCGTGCAACGCCTAGTTTTTTCGCGATTTCCTTCAGGTCAGGAACCTTTTTCGCGTTCAATTCAATGATGTCGTACATCCAGTCTTTAAATAGAAAGTGGGTATTCTAGCTTGATTATGTTCTTTTATTATTCCACTTGTTCTGTCACTTGCGTAACATGCATGGCCAAGATGAAAAAAGGGGGACATTTCTTTCTCGCTTCCATCGGGATTGGCGAGCTCCTCTAAAGAACATTGCAATGATAAGCAAATTTATCCAGTATTGGCCATTTTAATGCGATTGCCGAGCTCAATGACCTGCATATCGTGCAATTGGCCATCGTGAATTTGAAATTTTATGAGCGTTCGCTTTTGATGAAAACCGTGATATCCGGCTGCACCGGGATTGCAATAGAGGCCTCCAAAGCTCGGGTCTTTCTCAATGCGGAGCAGGTGACTGTGGCCGCATATAAATACGTCAGGTCGGTGTTCCTCTAGCAATCGCCGAATGCCTTTTGCATAGCGTCCAGGACGGCCTCCTATGTGAATCATAAGAAATTTGAGGCCCTGTATTTCCCAGCGCAAGCTCTCCTTGATTTCGGAACGAATGGTGCTGTTATCGATGTTCCCATACACGATACGGGCCTGGACTTTTGCCAATCGCCTTATTTCATCAACGACCTCCAGTGTTCCCAAGTCTCCCGCGTGCCAAATTTCATCGCAGTTGGCCAAGTGATGGCTGATCCGATCGTCCCAATGTCCATGGTTGTCTGATAACAATCCGATGTGAACGTTTGATTTCGGCACGGTGTTTGAAAATTTAGCGGTGTACGTAAATTAGAAGCATGTGCAAATCTATGTGCCTTTTGGCCCGCTCCGTTGCTGGATTGTCTCTCTTGATATTGAGTTTTTTGACTGCGGATGTTTATGCACAGTCGAAGGTCTCAAAAAAGGCAGAGAAAAGGCTCAGCGTTGCGGTAACAGCCTACATGAGCCGGGATGTACAAGGCGCGTTGGAAGCTGTGAATTCGGCGATTGCTGTTCAATCGAACTATGCGGATGCATGGATGCTTCGCAGCCAGCTTTACGAAGAAAGGCGGGACTGGTCGGAAGCCGCAATTTCCCTCGAACAAGGGCTTTTATCCAATCCTCGTTTAAGGAGGAAGTGGCATGCGAAGTGGATTGAATTGTTGTTTAAATCAGGTGATTACTCCACCGCCTTGGCCCAGTTAGATGAAGGCGATTCATGGGAAGGTTGGTCCTTGAACGATAGCCTGATGGAGGCATCAATTCGCTTCGCCAACCACGCAATAGAGCACCCCAGTCCGATTAATTTGCATGAACTTCCGGGCTCATTGAATACCCCCGCTCCGGAGTATTACCCGGCATTGTTTGCTTCAGGTGACCGGATGATATTTACGCGACAATTGGGCGGAGACGCCCGCTTGACCGGGCAAGAAGATTTTTTTTTAGCCGAGAAGCAAGCAGATGGTCGATGGAATGTGATCCGAGATTTAAGCGAAATCAATACAAGGGGTAACGAAGGGGCACCAACCGTCCGTGGAGATGGCCGTAGATTGGTTTTTACGGCTTGTGAGGCTTTGAATGGGGGGTATGGAAGGCGCAGTGGCGAAGGTTCATGCGATCTTTTCCAGGCTGACTTCAGTGTTGAACAGGGGCGTTATGTGAACGAAGTCAATGTTGTCGATGTGAATTCACGTGCCTGGGAAAGTCAGCCCTCTTTAAGTTCAGATGGGCATTGGTTGTTTTTTGTCAGAGCATACCACACTGCATCAGATAAGGTCGTTCAGGACATCTATCAGTCAGAATACCTTGGAAATGGGGAGTGGAGTCGTCCCTCTCGGCTGTCAAAAGCTATTAATACTGCAGGAAAGGAAGAGAATCCTGTGTTGCATGCCGACGGTAAGACGTTGTATTTTGCTTCGGATGGACATCCCGGAATGGGAGGGATGGACTTGTATGTATCGAGAATGCAACCAGATGGGACCTGGTCGGAAGCTGTGAATTTGGGCTATCCGATCAACTCCAGCGGGGATGAGAATAGTTTACAGGTCTTTCCTGATGGACGAACTGCACTTTTTGCAACAGATCGCGAACACGCGGGCGATCTCGATCTTTGGCAGTTTACATTACCAGAATCAGGAGCGGCGGATGAAATCACCTTGTGGCGCGGAGAAGTGATTGAATCGGCTTCTGGCCTTCCTGTTTCAGCAGTTGTCCAAGTACTCAACCCCGAAGGTGAGAACATTGGACAGCAAACGAGTGATGCAGAGGATGGTCAATTCACGCTGAGTTTTCCTGCCAATCAGCCGGTTATTTTGCAAGTGGAACAGCCGGGCTATGTTTTTTTCTCTAAATCCTATGATGCAACTGTGGCGTTGGACGCCTTTGTTCAAATACCATTGGATGAACTCCAAATCGGCAGTGTCTTTATCTTGAAGGATGTCCGATTCGATCGTTCGTCTGCTGCATTAGACACCTTGTTTCAACCGGATCTTGAACAACTAGCACGGACCTTACTCACGTCCGACTTACGGATTCGCATCGTCGGTCATACGGACGGAGAAGGGTCCGCACAAACGAACCAGCAACTCAGCGAAGAGCGAGCTCGTTCTGTTGTTAAATACCTTCATTCTTTAGGGATCTCAATGGATCGAATGGAATCCCAAGGGATGGGAGAACGTTCGCCGATTGAGACGAATGAAACGCCTGAAGGACGGGCGCGAAACCGTCGAACCGAGATTGAGGTCATCGACTGAGCGATGCACCGCAATCGGGTCCGTTGCAGGATGCATCGTTTATAGACCGAACGACCATCGCCACGACATCCACATGGTACGTCCCGGAGCTGGATTGAAGTATTTGCCGCCGAAGGCATTCGTTTGAAGCCAGGAGCTGTAGGTCAGGTTAAGTGGATTTCGCATACCGAGCTGCCACTGTTGACCTCGGCTTTCATGCTGGACGAAGACGAGCGTTCTGTGATGTGCATCGGCCCAATCATTTTGGGTATTATGCAATTTGATGCGATCCAGCCATTCATGTTGCCAACCCAAGGCTAATTGGTTGAACCCTAACCGACCAGCGGTCCCTGCTGTGTGCAGCGGTGTCCCCGGAACCACCGTTGCAAAAGGATCAAACGCATGGCGATTGAGCGCCCCCCACACGCGAATTGTCAATCGGAATTGATCTGTAAAAGAGTGGGCAAGGTTACCGGTGAATTCCATTCCAGACATGGTTAAGCCGTCTACATTGGACAGAAACAATCCATCTGCTTCGCCTGGCACCTGCGCTATTGCGTTTTGAACCAATTGGTGATAGAGTTGAAGTGTAGCGCCTGCGTTTGTTCGTCTTGAATTATGCCTCCAACGCGCGCCAGCTTCGAAAGCATGGGCCTGCTCAGAACGCAAATTCGAAAGTTCAAATGACTCAGGATCCACCAATTCGAAAGAAGTGGGTTGGCTTCCGCCACGGGCATATTGGAGGAAAACACGGCTACTTAAACCAAGCTGACGGGATACTTGAACAAACGGCAAGAGATTCAACTCTCTAAAAGACGCTTCATAGGGTTTTAGTTCTGCATCTGTCGTGCGGCTTTCACCTTCAGATTGTCGGTCGACGCCTTCCAAGGACAGCTGTGCGTCCATTTGCCATTGGTTGTCCCATTCCATTCTGACCCCAGTAGATGCCCATAATTTATTCACTCCCGTTTGTATGGAGTAGCGAAGTGGTGCATTGCTCGCATCTATGCGATAGTCCGTCTCCTTCAAGTCTAAGAATTCGCTCAGGAAGATGGCAGATTGATCCCACGTAATTTTCCCACTCTTTCGAAATGGCCAACTTTGAGCTCTCCAATAGCGAAGGGAGGCAAAGGCCTCATTCTCCGTTTTGATGCCGTTATAAAATGCGGACGTTCCGAATGGATTAAGTTTATCGCTGATTTGACCATATGCCCATAAACCTGATTGCACGGTGCCCGTTGATCGGGATGTGCTCCATCCCACCCATGTTCTGCTTCTGCTTACGTGGGCATTGTAGTTAGCGCCTGGAGCAGATTCTGGCGATGTAAGAGCATCTGATTCTTTAAGTGACCCGGGCAATTGCCAAGATCCACCGTACCATCCTAACCATAAATGGCGATTGACACCGGCAGATGGTGAAGATTGGAGGTGAGCTTCTGCCGTGTTCCTAGCGTTCGCTTCTTGCAAGCGGTAACCGGGGTTCTGAGTCCAATTGGCTCGAACGGTTAACGCGTTGGAAGCACTGCGTTGCGTGAGTGAAAACCCTGATTCGGTGCTGACGCGGCTTGCCTCGTTGCCTCCTGTTGATGCCACACGTGCATAGCTTCGAAGATGCGAGGAAGCTTGCGCAAGAGTGGGAATGGAGCGGCCGATAAGTGCACCTCCGTAAGAATTGCCAACCAACGCCCCGGTGGGTCCGCGAAGAACTTCAAGGGTATGAATCCACTGAGGATTGACTAACTCAAGAGGGGAGTTTCCACTCGCATTGGTCAAGATAAATCCATCGAGGAGGAGTTGGATGTTTCGTACTCCAAACGGAGAACGCAGGCCACTGTTTCTTATTTGAAGCCGACGAGAACCTCCCGCCCCGCGTGTATCCATGGAAACTCCTGGCTGGCTGTTGAGAACATCCTGTAAGTCAGGCGAAAATCCGTTTTGGAGGGTCTCCGCATTTAACCGTGTTATGCTGCCAGCCGTTCGGCTCTCTACGGTTGGGATTCGAAGGGCCCATACCTGTGCTTCCTTAACCTCTGTGGTATCCGATAGATCTCTTGGTGATTGAGGAGTTCCGGCAGCCAGTCCCATCCCCATTTCCGCTACCCACCCCAAAAGAACAACCGCTTTGGTGCGTGATAAGATCAACGCTGAACTTGGAAAGTAGTTGTCACACTGCCTTCACCATGCTGGAGAACAATGAAGTAGGATCCAGCCGGCCAATCAGACGTTTCACATGCGATGATCCCACCACGGGATTGACCAGAAACCATTTTTTGGCCACTGAATCCGAAGATATCGTACGTCAAGGGGCCGAAGTCTCCTTGCCATTGGAATTGAATGAGGTCATCAGCTGGGTTGGGGTAGGCGACCGTCTGAAGCAAATTAGGGCCTTGGTCAATTCCTGAAGCGAATGATTCGTTTCGAAATTCCTTGATGATGTTGGGGCCACTTCCCGGATATGACGTGCCATTGAATGCGACATAGACAGAGCCTGTATAGGGGTTGACTGCGATATCTCGAATGCGTTGATTAAAGCTTGAGAAGAACTGGTCTTCACTCTCCACATTGAGTCCATCTTCTGAGAGGTGCAAAACGCTTAGGCGCTCATACTGTCCTCCCAATCCACCCAAAACCGAAAGTAAAACGGAGTGCTGCCATTCGGGAATGGCCTCGTGGTTGTAATACTCGATTCCGTTGACGGCGATGCAAGGTGTCCAGGCTTCTAACGGCTCGATGACGTCATTTTCGGCGCAAAAGTTTTGTTCGGCCGCTGTATTGCAGAACCCTTCTACTTGAGGCCATCCGTAATTACCTCCGGCCTGAACGATATTGAATTCATCGTTGGAGTTTTGTCCGTGTTCAGAACTGTAGATGATACCATCGGGGCCCAAGGCTAATCCTTGACTGTTCCGATTGCCGATCGTATAAACATAAGAATCGGGAAACGGATTGTCTTCTGGAATGCTTCCATCTAAGTTGAGGCGCAGCGTCTTGCCTTGAAGCGAATTCATCGATTGAGACAAGGCCGACGATCCGACATCTCCTGAAGTCATCAATAAGGTGTTGTCAGGTAAGACCAACAAACGGCTCCCATTGTGAATCCCACCTGCATCCAATGTGAGCAATATCTCTTCGTTGACCAAGGCCTCGCCGTCCCAGTCAAATGAACAGAGGTATTCTTCTCCATTCCATGATGTTCCTGCACAATAAACCAAGTAGACCTTGGGTGTAGTTTCCCATTCGGGGTGCATGGCCATGCCCAACATTCCCGGCTCACCATTTCCACCGTTCATGACATTCTTTTGAAGCACGGTGGTGTAACTGCCCGTTGCTGGATCGATTCGAAGGACTTCCCCTTTGCGGGAGGTCATCCAGAGGTGGTCGTCAGGACCCCAAAGAATTTCCCAAGGCAATTGCGTGCCAGTGACGAGGTCATATTCAGTAAGGGTCGTGTTGCCTACTTCCCAGGTTGGCTGTGCGAACGCACTGAATTGTGCGCATACAAATAGGATGAATAAGGTTGGTTTCAATTTCATAGTCGAAATTTAAGCCTTGAATTGAATAATATTGTCACCAAATGATCAGAACATCCATCATCAGAATTTCCTGGATAACAGGCTTGCTACTTTTATACAGCATTGGGGGAATTAGTCAGGCACCCGATTGGATGTTTGTCTTAGAGGGGACATACGTAGGACGCTACGAGGTGCCAGATGAAGAAGGAGGCGTATCTGCCTTGGATGCTCGTTGGGATGGCAAGCGGAGTGGTCAAGAAGACGGCTTTGTGCTTCAAATTTCCCGAGAATCGGGAACGAACGTTGAAAAGGAGGCCCAAATGTGGGAATGGAACAGTGAACTTCAGGTGCTTGATGTGACGGCCATTGAAGATGGTCAGCGCATATCAACTCAATGGTTTGCTGATGAATCGGGACCTGCTGTACTGTTGACGAGGGGAGGCAATGCGAATGGCCGAGCTGTGATTCAGCGACTTCGGATTGAACGACTTCCAGGGCAGTTGCGCGTGCACTTGCATCACAATTCGGGAGATGGGAACTGGGATCTGCAATGGCGTTACGTGCTGGATGATTTCTTGGAAGAGGATTGAAAGCTGTGCTAATGGGCAGTCGCGACCAACCTGGGCTGAACGTCAAAAGCTGCGCATCCCCAAGCTTTCAAAGTCAATTGACCATCCTTTAACGTTTTCAGCGATCCGATTAAAGGCCTGAGGGGGTCGTCCGTATCAACTGTGATTTCAAAGGAGTTGCCTGTGGTATTGATTAATACCCACGTGTTTTCATTGAGATACGTGCGGTGAATGGCCAGGAGCCCCGGAGCAATTTCACGGTACTCTGTGGTGCCGTACATCAAGCTCATTCTCGATTTCCGCAATGAGATCCACTTTTGGGTCCAATTCCACATCCATTGCTCTTCTTCATTCCACTGGTCAAATCGCATCATCCGTCGGTTATCTGGATCGTTTCCACCTGCGTCGGCGATCTCATCTCCATAGTAGATGCAGGGGATGCCGGGACTTGACATGAGAAACGTCATGAGCCAACTCATTTTGCGATAGCCCGTATTCCCGTTGTGTTGAATCTCGCGAGTCCAACCGGCAAATTTGGTGTCTTCACCTGGATCGAGGGAACCGTCGGCCATTGAAGCAAAGCGCGGTCTGTCTTGATTCCCGGTGATGATGCCCATCAAGTGGTGTGAGCCATAGGTCGCTAAGCTTTGGTTGGCTACGTCAATGAGGCTGGGTATATCGGCGCTATCCCCAGTGAAAACCGAAACCAGGGCATCGTAGAGATTAAAATCGAATTGAGCATCCAGCATGCCATTGGACAAGTAGCTTCGAATCAAATCAGGAGAACCATACGTCTCTCCAATTTGAAAAGTGGGCGTGTGTTCCCGTTCGCGAATTTTCCGCGTTAATGTCCTCCAGAAGACCTCGGGAATGTGCTTGGTAGCATCGTGTCGAAATCCATCGATGTCGGTGTTTTCCACCCACCATGCGGCGCTATCCGTCATCACTTCATAGACTTCGGGGTTTTCGAGATCAAGTGTGGGCATGAAGGTGTCAAACCAGGTCGTGAGCCGCTGCTCATCCCATAATTGCGTGTTTAATGTGCTATCGGGCAGGTATAAATTCGTGACCCACTCCGGATGAGCGGTGTAAATGGTATGTTCTTCATGCACGTGATTGGCGACATAATCAACGAGAATATTTTGTCCATTCGCATGCACATCGTCCACCAAGTTATTGAACGATTTCATGGTGCCAAATCGCCGATCGACTCCTGTTGACGCAATGGGCCAGTACCCGTGGTAGCTGCTGAATTTACTGGTGATTTCGGTGCGGGGATCCGACCAGTAGCCCCAGGCACCATCCGGATTGGGTGCAATAGGGCTCACCCAAATCGTGTTGGCTCCCAAGGAGTCGATGTAGGGTATAGCCTGTTGGACCCCTGCTAGGTCCCCACCAAAATGATTGGCTTCCGGAAGTACCCCAGGGTCATTGGACGACCAATCATTCGAAGGGTCACCATTCTTGAAACGGTCTACCATGAGAAAATACATGACCATGGCTTGTCGATCGAACCGAGAGAGTGCTTCGCTCTGTGTTATGGGAATTCCTTTGGATAAGGGAATCAAGGACTCCTGACTCTTGCTGTCGCTGGTACAGGCCCATAGTCGAAGATGTGAACGTTCCATCTGATAGGCGATGGCGGGTAGGCTCAATTGAAAAAAACCGTTGCTATCAGCCATACCGAAGCCATAGATTTCATTGTCCCACCAAGCGTAATAATAGGCGCCTGGTCTCGTTTGTGCGATGAGCTGGTCGGAACGACGGACTCCATCTTGGCTCTCTATTTGATCAGCGGACATGAAATTTATATCCAATGGGAGTGGGGCTCCTTGCTTGTCCACTTCCAAAACGGAATTCCATCCGCCAAACCCGTTAGGAACCATTCGCGGGTTGGACGGGTCAGGCTGTTCCACGCCGTCAATGACCAACTGATAAAAATGGACGCCTGGATCAAGCATCAATTCCAGCGTGAACGCCTCATTACTTGGTTGCATCCTGAGTGGATTGCCCTGCCAGTTGGTAAACGTTCCAATGACATCAACCTGCTCAGACGGTGCAATAGAATTGACGGATAGCCGGACCCTTTGCTTGGACGTCTTGAAGAGTGGGATTTCGCTGTGTATGCTTCCTGACCACAATTGAAGAAAGCCAATGGAACGCATGGGCTGTTGAGTTATTCGAACCACGGGTTCATGGTCAATGCTGTCAATGATCAGGGTGCTACCATCCTCCCATTTGACGGAATCTAGTTGGAGATGCAGGGGCAGGAAATCTTGCAGGTAGATGACGGTGGTGTCTGATTGCAGTTGAATGGGCATAAAGGGAGCCGTTGCCACAATTCGCTCGGACGATTCTGTCCCGCAAGACAAAAAAACCGATGATATGATAAAGAACGCAAAGAGCCATGCGGTTGCACAGCTCTTCACTTGGGGTATGATGGTAGGCATGGATCCGTTCAATGGGAAGGTTCTGAAATTATTCGCAGTCCAGCAGTCCAATGATTTGGAATGGCGGAGGCCCCGGGGGATAACTGAATCCCTCACGCACAATGTAATACCAAACTTCTGAGAGCGACTCACCTTCGGCTACTATGGGCGCAAACAAGTCTTCGGGTATAAAGGTCGTCCTGAACTTACCATCGCCAAGGGAGGTCAATTTGAGTTCGGGATTTTGCAGTACTTCGGATTCAGGCGCGAATTCATAGCTCGTAAAGTCATCCACTTTGGCCAAGAGGTACATGTAGCAATCGTCTTCGCCCATGTTTTGGAGCCCCTCATAAAGCTCTTCTTTGGTATTGTCATACGTAATACTCAGGAAATCACTGGACTCACGGAGTTCTGGAAACACGCACAATCGCGCGCCACACAATTGAGGGATGATGTCGACGTGCATGTCTTCCGACTTGGCTTCAAAGGGAAAGCCATCCAACGGATATCCATTCTTAAGCTTTGCCAAGCAGGAAATGCCTCGTGAAAATAATTGGGGTCCATCAACACCATAGTATTCTGTCGGAACGAAAGTCATGGAGTAGAGCTTGGGTCCAACTTTGGTCAATTGTTGATGGTCTGCGCTATTGTCCCAGTCTCCGTTGCCAGCTGCTGGACCCGAGGGGTCCCACGTCCAGAGATACACGGTGGTATCAGGAAAGGCATCTAAAATGCCCGAGAGTCCATTGTTTTGGATGCCGTCTTCGCTTTGATTCATATCGATGAACAAGGTCATTTCGGCATTCGCATCGGTTGGCGAAGGAAGGATGTAAGCCTTTTGGGCCGCCGCAGACCCGGTCAAAAGGAGAACGAGGACGAGGGAGGAAATTAACTTCTGCATCAGTTCAAGCGGTTGAATTCAAAGGTGTAAATGTTGGTCGGCGTTCCGTTGCAATCTCTGCGGTATTCGATGTTAAATGATTGATCAAATTCGCGCACCATGCCGCCTAAGTTGTAAACGAGGCTGTCGCCGTCTGTCATCAACTCCAAGTAAGTCGGATACAGGTCATCATCAAAGCTCCACGTCCCGCCTTCGCCGAAGTAGTTTTTGCCCATTTCGATGGCTATGTCGTACGTGAGATCTTCATTGAACGTCAATTGCAAGGGAGTGACGATGCCGTCTAAATAAAACATGCTTAAATCCCTGGTTTCTTTGACAGGGCTGTTCAGGTCCTGCTGAGTGAATGCTTGCAATTCCCATGTTCCAACGAGTCCTTTGACCTTGTCAAAAGCTTCGCCAAGTTCGCCATGGGTCTCAGGTTTGCAACCTGCGAACACCGTGCCTAAAGCGAGAGCCACGATTACGAGCGTGCGTGATGTGGATGGATGTGTTTTCATATCAATTAGGTGCTTAGAGGCAACCGCCTTCTTCGTTTAACTCAAACCCTTGAACTGTAGATTCTGTATTAGAAAACTGGAGGGACATACCGGGACAATCCCACGGTGCATTGCGAATGGTGATGTCCTCACCCATGGCACCGCGACGCAAGAGTTGATCTGTCCAATGGCCTTCGCATGCAGTTTCCTTCCGGTATTCTTCCCTCGCGGCAAGAATCACTTCGGCTGCAGTAGCTTCAGACGCCAAGTCATTATTGCCTGCACCAAAAGCGCGGGCTCGAATTGCATTGATGTCAGCAATGGCTGTTTCAAGGTCGCTGCCTAGTTCACCATAGCATTCTGCGCGCAGAAGGTGCAACATGGTCAGATGAACGAGCGGAACATTGAAGTACTCTTTTTCATTAAATCGGTTGATCAAAGCGCGTGTTCCAGGAGTGAGCCAGGCAGATCGTCCGTCACCGCCTCCCGAAAGGCTCATGAAAAATGCAAAGTCTTCACTGAAGGCGAGCTGTGGAGTTGGGTTGTTATCCGACCGCAAGTTGTCCCTGAACCAGGAACTGCGAAAATCAAAGGGCATACTGACAATGCCAAAGACGGTTTCAGGGTTGACGAGATCGGTTTCAAAACGGTCCAAGTCTTCATCCAACTCAAACGACCCAGAATTGATAACATCGGAAGCCAAGGAAGCGGCTTCCGCATATTCCCCCATGAGAAAATATACTTGCGCCAAATATCCGCGGGCGGCATGCTGGGTAGCATACACGCCGTTTTCAATGGGCAGGTTTTCTGCGGCAAACGTTAGGTCATCTATGACTTGGGCGTATACTTCTGCAACAGATGCACGAGGAAGTGGATCCTGCGTTGGGGCTATGCGCAAAGGCACACCGGGATGGCTGTTATCGGCGGTGTATCCATATGGACGGGCATAGAGTTTGACGGCTCCCCAATGGCAAATAGCCCGTATGAATCGGGCTTCTGCTTCCAATCGAATTTGATCTTGTTCATCTAAGTCTTGGACAATTTCAAAATTTTTGATTACGACATTGGATCGATAGATCGCGAAATAAAAGTCCGTGTAGATACCGCCGTTGATTCCAGTGAAAAACGTGGTCTCCCGGTTGTACACCGCTGTAAAGTCTAGGCTGTTGTCCGGTGCACCAAAATTAGGACCGCGCAGCTCGTTGACAATTTGAACACGTCCACCATACAGATTCGCGACAACGTCGTAATTGCTGACCAGCAATCGTTGAAGATCGTCAGCATTTTGAATGGCGTCTTCGGCTAAGATGACGTCACCGGGTTCAAACTCCAACAAATTGTCACAGGATGCGAGTCCCAGGACGAATCCTGCTGCAATGAAGATCGATTGAAATTTCATGGTTCCTGATTAAAAGTTAGTGGAGATGGACAAGGTGATAGCACGCTCTTGGGGAGGTGTTAAGTAGGTCACGTTCGGACTCATGTTGCGGTCCTGTGCATTTTCAAAATCACGAACTACTTCGGGATCGAGTCCAGGGAAGTTGGTGATCGTGAATACGTTCGTGGCGTTGAGGGAAATGCGGCAATTCTGGAGGTCGCTATCCTCAGACAGAGGAACATTGTAGCCCAAGGTCAAATTGCGAAGGCGCAAGTACGAGGCGTCAAAGATGAACAAGCTCGTATTCCACCAAGGGAAGCCTGAAGGTAAGCTGTAGGTAGTCTCATCCAGTGTCAGACGGGGATAAGTAGCCACATCACCCGGTTGCCTCCATCGATCGAGTTTTTCGTCGCGCATATTCCATCCAGTGACCACGCCCAGCTGCCGTTTGGCAGACGAGTCAAATATTTTAGCGCCAACGCTGAAGGTGGCGAGCGCACTAAGATCCCAGTTGCCGTATCGGAAGCTGTTGTTGATACCGCCGATCATGTCGGGTAAGCCATCGCCAACATATTTTCGAATGTCGTTGTTGTAATCGAATGTTTCGTTGCCTTCAAGGTCGAGGTAGACAGGAAGCCCCGTTTCGGGATCGACATGGCTGTGTTCTACAAGAAAGAAGGAGCCAACAGGTTGTCCAACAATGACCCGTGAATCATTGGTTCCACCGCTTACAGCGTCCGGGGTGTAATCTCCAATATTGATCAGCTCATTGTAATTCCGTGCGATGTTGAGGTCGGTATTCCACTGAAATTCGCCTGTGAGGTTGCGTGATTTGATGGTGAGTTCAACACCTCTGTTCAGGATGGTTCCAACGTTGTCCCAGAAATTGGTGAAGCCCGTGCTTGCTGGAGTACTCACATTCATCAGCACGTCTGTGGAATATTTGTGATAGAATGCAATTTCCGTGGTAATGCGGTCTTCCAACAATCCCATTTGGAGACTGGCGTCAATGGTCCGAGAGGTCTCCCAACGCAAGGTGGGGTTCTCTGGCTGAATCGGGTATAAGATAGAATCACCTGCATAGGTGGTGCCGTTATTGGCAGCTGAGTAGGTTCCAAATCGTGCATAGTCTGGCAGTGCAGCATTTCCAGTGAAGCCGATGCTCGAACGGAGCTTGAGGAAGCTGATGCGTTTGCTTTGAAACCAATCTTCATCCGAAATGACCCATCCTGCGGACAGAGAAGGGAAGAATCCATACCGATTTTCTCTGCCAAATCGAGAACTACCATCGATACGGGCGGTTGCCTGAAAGAAGTACCGGTCTTTGAGGCTGTAGTTCACTCGACCGAAGTACGATAAGAAACTGTGTTGTGAGGGAAGATTGACTTGGGTGTTAACATTGGCCGCGTCCTCTGAGAGCGAGTCGCTTTCAAAGATGGGACCTTCGACCTGCCCGTAAAAAAGGCTGTATCCATAATTGTTCGTTTGCTGGAATTCGCTGCCAACCAAAAAGTTAAGCGCTTGCGTATCGTCCAATTCCCAGCGGTAATCTGCCGTTGCGCTGTAGTTCCAATTTAATACGTAGTTGGCGTAACGATTGGCACTCCCCAGCTCGGTGGTGATGGAAAGTGCGCCTGGATTGAAGACGTCTTCCTTCAGGTGTAAATAATCGAATCCACCACTGACCTTAAGGTTCAGATTGGAGAGGGGAGAATAGATCAGCTGGGCGTTGCTAATCGATCGGTCTTCTGTGGTTTTCCACTTTTTTAGCTCACGGACAGCTACGGGGTTTTTGGTACCGCCCCACTCATCAAACCACAAGAAGTACTCACCCGCCTCGTGAGCAACGTTGCCATTGGCATCGTATTCTGTCTCATCGTATTGGACGGGATAGTAGGGCAACGCGTTCGACATGGCATCTCCTAAGCCACCAGACCAAGCAGCATCTATTCGGTTGTTCTCGCCTCGACTGAAGGACGAGCTCATCAACATTTTCCATTGCTTGTTCGGAGCAAAATCAAGGTTGACCCGTCCGCTTGTGCGATCGTAGCTATTCCCCAACAAATAGCTCTGGTTGTTGTCTTTCGCAATACCGACATACAGGTTGTACCGTTCACCTCCTTGGCGGACGCCGAAATTGACGGCGTTTTTGTTGCCAACACCGATCGATTGGTCCACCCAGTCCGTATTGGTCTGCATTGCCCTTAAATAGGCGTCTTTGCGCGTTTGAGGATCATCAGAGCTAGAAGTCATGTTGGGCAACCACACGTAGCCCGTGCCGCCATCGTTTTCCCATGCCTCTTGCCGCATTGTGAGGTAGGTTTCTGTGTCCATCATATTTGGACGGGTGGCTGCGGTGCCGATTCCGGCTCGGGTACTGAATTCGAACGATGTGCCTTTTTTGCCTCGTTTTGTCGTGATCAAAATCACTCCGTTGGCTCCCCGCGAGCCATAAATTCCGGTGGCCGCTGCATCTTTCAAAATCTCAACAGATTCAATGTCGTTCGGGTTAATCGCAGCGAGGGGATTGTTGTTCATGGCCCCTGAATTCCCCCGCAAGAAATATTCCTGGGTAATCGGAATGCCATCAACCACATAAAGTGG
>CAJQLF010000011.1 GCA_905479115.1 uncultured Flavobacteriales bacterium | reverse complement strand
CTGTAAAATGAGAACAAATGGGTTGGTTTAAACGAATTCAAGAGGGGATTACCACGAAGAGCACCGAGAAGAAGGAGATTCCTGAAGGTGCGTGGTACCAGTGCCCTAGTTGCAAAACGGTCGTTACCTCTCAACAGCATGTTGAGCGCATGAGCGTTTGCAATTACTGCGGACACCACGATCGCATCGGGAGTGAGGGGTACTTTAAAATCTTGTTTGATGAAGGGAAGTTCCGTGAGATTGCACCGAAAATCACGAGTTCAGACCCCCTTGAGTTCGAGGACACAAAAACGTATACGGATCGGCTGGAAGCAGCCAAGAAGAAGACGGGCTTGAGTGATGCATTGAGAACAGCCTCCGGAGAGCTCAATGGGATGCCGGTAGTGATTAGTTGCATGGACTTTCAATTTATTGGCGGCTCAATGGGCAGTGTGGTTGGAGAGAAGATTGCCCGAGGAATTGATCATGCATTAAAAAAGGGCTGCCCTTTTATATGCATTAGCAAGTCTGGGGGAGCGAGGATGATGGAAGCGGGCTTGAGCCTGATGCAAATGGCAAAAACAAGTGCGCGGCTTTCATTGCTTTCCAAAGCGGGTCTACCGTACATCTCAGTTTTAACAGATCCGACCACAGGCGGAGTAACGGCATCTTTTGCTATGCTCGGTGATATGAATATTGCAGAGCCCAATGCACTCATTGGTTTTGCTGGTCCTCGGGTGGTTAAGGAGACTATCGGAAAAGAATTACCTGAAGGATTTCAGCGGTCTGAATTCTTATTGGAACATGGATTCTTGGATGCCATCGTCGAACGCAAAGATCTCAAGGAAAAACTGGCCTTCAGCTTGCGGGCGATGGGTGATTTTCCGAAGGTTCAATAAAACAGTTGTTGGCATTGGATTGCGCGCCAATGAGTTGTATCTTCGCGCCTCAATTTTAGCATCACGAACATCGATTTGATTTCGACATGTATTTAGATTCCACCAAAAAGAAAGAGTTCTTTGCCACCTTTGGCACGAACGAAAAAGACACGGGAAGCGCGGAGGCACAGGTTGCCATGTTCTCGTTTCGAATTGCGCACCTCACGGAGCATTTGAAGAAAAACCGAAAAGACTTTCACACGCAGCGAGCGTTGATTAAGTTGGTAGGTAAGCGTCGAAAGTTATTGGATTACCTCAAAGCGAAAGAGATTGCGCGTTACCGCGAGATTGTCGCGAAACTCGGCTTGCGTCGCTAAAGAAGAAATTTTAAACGGAGGAGGCAATTGGTAATTAACCATTGCCTTCTTCGTTTTTATGCGTCTGCACCCAATGGGGTGAGATGCCTCAAGATGATTTTACAGGAAAGATGAATTATACGGTACACAACCAAACCATTGATCTCGGCAACGGGCGCGAGATCACCATTGAAACCGGCAAGCTTGCAAAGCAAGCGCACGGTTCAGTAGTCGTTAAATGCGGCAAAACCATGTTGCTGGCAACAGCAGTTTCTTCGCATGAAGTGCGAGATGATGTAGATTTTTTACCTCTGACGGTTGATTACCGCGAAAAATACGCTGCTGCTGGAAGATTCCCAGGTGGATTTTTCAAGCGAGAGGCACGGCCATCCGATACGGAAGTGCTGGTCATGCGATTGGTAGACCGGGCCTTGCGTCCGACGTTTCCAAGCGATTACCATGCTGGAACCCAGGTGATGATTCAATTGATGTCTGCGGATGAAGAAGTCTTGCCAGATAGCTTAGCTGGTTTAGCAGCTTCTGCCTGTCTTTCCGTAAGCGATATTCCATTTGATGGACCCATTTCCGAAGTTCGCGTAGCGAGAGTCGATGGCGAATTTGTCATCAACCCTCACCGATCTGAATTGGAGCGGGCGGACATGGACATCATGGTGGCTGGAAGCTTGGATAGCATCGTGATGGTGGAGGGTGAAATGAACGAGGCCAGTGAAGATGAGATGGTTGATGCCATCGAAGCAGCTCACGTTGCCATTCAAAAGCAATGCGAAGCGCAAAATGCGCTGGCCAAAATGACGGGGCACTTCGGAGTTCAGCGCGAATATTCGCACGAGGACCACGATGAAGATTTGCGCGGTCGCGTGAATGCAGCTTTGACCGATTCAATGTATGAAGCGGCCAAGCAAGGAACTTCAAAAGAAGAGCGGAAGAAAAAGTTCAAGGAATTGAAAGACGCTTTCATGGCGACCATTTCTCCTGAAGAGGCTTCAGAGAAGAGCTTTATGCTGCGTCAGTACATTGGAGCTGTTCAAAAGAAAGCCATTCGGGATTTGTTGTTGAACGAAGGCGTCCGATTAGATGGCAGGAAGTCAACGGATATCCGATCGATTTGGACTGAAGTTGATTACTTACCGAGCACACACGGTAGTGCCATCTTTACGCGAGGTGAAACGCAATCGTTAACAACCCTGACGTTGGGAACGAAATTGGATGAGCAGCTGATTGATAGCGCATTGGTTCGGAAAAACGAGAAGTTCTTATTGCATTACAACTTCCCGCCGTTTTCAACAGGAGAGGAGCGACCATTGAGAGGAACAAGCCGCCGAGAAGTAGGGCATGGAAACCTTGCGCTGCGCGCGCTTAAGGGTGTTCTGCCTGATACGGCAGATTGCCCATACACCATTCGGTTGGTGAGTGAGATCCTTGAATCTAACGGTTCATCTTCGATGGCAACAGTCTGTGCGGGCACGTTGGCGTTAATGGATGGAGGTGTTCCAATTAAGGCACCTGTCTCTGGAATTGCCATGGGATTGATTACGGATCAAGAATCTGGCAAGTACGTTGTGTTGTCGGACATCTTAGGCGATGAAGACCACCTGGGGGATATGGATTTCAAGGTGACCGGAACAGAGCACGGCATTACCGCGTGCCAGATGGACATTAAGATCAAAGGCTTGAGCTTCCAGCAGCTTCGTGAAGCGCTGGCGCAAGCTCGAGAAGGCCGTCATCACATTCGCCGTGAGATGCTCGGAAGTCTATCTGAGCCGAGAAGCGACTACAAAGAGCATGCTCCGCGGATTGTTTCATTGGAAGTTCCAGGAGATGCTATTGGACCAATCATTGGTCCAGGAGGAAAAATCATTCAGGAAATCCAAGCTGAAACAGAGACCACTATCAGCATCGAAGATGTGAACGGAAAAGGCATCGTAGAGATTGCGGCAGCGAATAAATCTGCCATTGACGCAGCGCTAGCTAAAGTCCGTGCGATTGCTTTCCCACCAACGGTGGAAATAGGTGAAGAGTACGAAGGCAAGGTGAAAAGCATCATGCCTTATGGTGCCTTTGTGGAAGTCATTCCTGGCCAAGATGGATTGCTTCACGTCTCTGAATTGGATTGGAACCGCGTAGACCGAGTAGAAGACATTCTGAAGGAAGGAGAGCTCGTGAAATTTAAAGTGGTAGGGCGAGACGATAAGACGGGTAAAATTAAATTGAGTCGCAAGGTTTTGATGCCGAAGCCAGAGGGCTACGTTGAGCGAGAAGAACGCCCTCGTGGCGATCGCGGAGGCCGTGATCGAGGACGAGGACGAGGTGATCGTGACCGCGATCGAGGTCCTCGGCGTGAAGAAAGCAACAACGATTAACACCGTTGGTGCAACAAAGTCCATTGAAATTCATTTATTCTAATACGACAATCAAGCAATTCAATCCATGAGGCAACTAAAAATCACCAAGCAGGTTACGAATCGTGAGACCGCTTCTCTTGACAAATATTTGCAGGAGATTGGTCGGGTAGATTTGATTACTGCAGAGGAGGAGGTGGAGTTGGCTCGTCGCATCAAGAAGGGAGATCAAGTGGCGCTGGAGAAGTTGACGAAAGCCAATTTGCGTTTTGTGGTGTCGGTATCGAAGCAATATCAAAACCAAGGATTATCCTTGCCTGACTTGATCAACGAAGGCAACTTGGGATTGATCAAAGCTGCGCAACGTTTCGATGAAACGCGGGGCTTTAAGTTTATTTCATATGCAGTTTGGTGGATCCGCCAGAGTATTTTACAGGCTTTGGCTGAGCAAAGCCGAATTGTTCGACTGCCGCTCAATAAGATTGGTTCCATCAACAAAATCAACAAGGCTTTTGCTCGTTTAGAGCAAGAGTTTGAGCGTCCTCCTACCGCAGCGGAATTGGCTGAGACCTTGGACATGACGTTGGACGAGGTGAAGCAAAGCATGAAAAATGCCGGCCGTCACGTGTCCATGGATGCTCCATTGAAGGATGGCGATGAGTCGTCCTCCAATATGTACGATGTTATGCGGACCGGAGATACGCCTTCACCGGATATGGATTTGATGACGGAGTCGCTTCGAAAAGAAATTGAACGTTCCTTGCGCACACTCACGCCTCGTGAAGGTGATGTGATTCGTCTGTATTTCGGCTTGAATGGTGAGCACCCAATGACCTTGGAGGAAATTGGTGAGCGCTTTGATTTGACCCGTGAGCGAGTTCGTCAAATTAAAGAAAAGGCGATCCGTCGATTGAAGCACACAAGCAGAAGCCGTATTCTAAAGAGCTACCTCGGCTGATTCATTCGAATCGAGCACCTTCCAAAGGTGCATACAGGCGAGGGAGCGATAAGGAGCCCATCGTTCGGCATGGGCTCGAAAGATGGATTCAGAAGAAGCCATGGAAATGCCATACAGGCGCTCCATGGCTTTTTTGAGTCCCAAATCTCCTGGGGCAAATACATCGGGTCGAAGCAAGGTAAAGATCAGGAACATCTGAGCCGTCCAAATACCTATTCCTTTGATCTCGGTCAACGTAGCGATCACCTGCTCATTTGAGAGGGTGTGGAGGGATTCAAAACGATCTTCATTGTCATTCCAAGCGTTGCTCAAGGCGAGAAGGTAGGAGGCCTTTTGGAGACTCAAGCCGACGTTGCGCATTTCCTGTGCATTGTGCTTGAGGATGAACGAAGGTGTAAGACCGCCGTTAGCCTCAGCCCATTCGGAAAGTCTAAGGAAGATGGTCGCGGCGGCCTTTGTGCTTAATTGTTGGCCTACGATCGCTCTGCAAAGCGCAATAAAGGATGATTTAGGAGTTGGTTTCACCGACGGAAATGTGACTGGGCCATGTGAACGAACTCGGTCATATAAGATTTGATCATGTCGTTTTAAGTGCGCAATGAATTCTTGATGATCTGCGTTCATACCGTGAATATGCATCATCTTTGCATTCCATGAAGACAAGTATGATATTTTTCAATGCGCCCCAGATGAGCATGGTACCGTGGATGACATTGCTAATTGCTGCGGTGCTTGCTGCGTTGGGAAGCTGCGGAAAAGTGTCGTATTCCGACAATCCGGATTTGAGGTTGTCCTTTTCAGCAGATACGGTGCTTTTTGATACCGTATTCACCACTATTGGTTCGGTTACCTTGCCATTGAAAGTTTTTAATTCCAGCAATGAAGCGGTGCGCATTGATGAAATTTCATTGGTGGGAGGAGTGGAGTCACCGTTTCGCATTAACATAGACGGCGAAGTGGGACCGAGTGTCACCGATTGGCCGCTGATGTCAGAAGACAGCATGTGGATATTCATCGAAGTCACCGTGGATCCCACAGACATGAATGTCCCCTTCATCATCGAAGATGAGATCCGTGTCAATGCCAATGGATTCGACCAGTTCGTCAAATTGATCGCGTGGGGGCAAAACGCTCATTTTCACGGGGGACTGGACCAGATTTCACCTTTGCCTTCCTGCAATGAAGTATGGGAGTCTGACCTGCCTCACGTAGTATACGGTATTGTTGAAGTGGAGCCCGGTTGCCAACTGACCATTGAGGAAGGCACACAAGTGCATGTGCACAACGGATCTGGAATCCTGGTCTATCAGTCGACCATTGAAGTGAATGGGAGTTTGGGGAATGAGGTGGTCTTTCAAGGAGATCGATTAGAGGATTCCTATGCTGATGCTGCTGGTCAATGGGGCATTGAACTTGATTTTCAATTTGAGACGGAATATGGAATTGAGGAGTTCACAGCGCAACGAGGGGGGATTTGGTTGTTTGGAGGGGTTGAGTGCAGAATGGATTATGCCGTATTAAAAAATGGCACCATCGGATTGCAGGTAGATACAACGGGCACTTCGGCAGAACCGGCCTTGGAAATCACCAATACCGTCATTTACAATATGAGTGCTTATGGCCTGTATGCGCAAGGCGCGACGATTGACGGATACAACAACCTCATGTACGATTGTGGCCAGTCCACCGCGGCGTTTACATTGGGTGGAAGGTACCGAATGGATCATTGCACGTTTGCAAATTATTGGTCAGAAGGCGTGCGCCAATCTCCTTCCGTATTGATGACGGATTGGTACGAAGACGTGAACGGACAAATTCAAGTGCGCTCTTTGGAGGGCTCGGAGTTCAACAATTGCATCATGTGGGGCAACAATTATTCCTTATCCGATTTTGATGAATTGGTTGTGAGTTTGTTGAATGTTCCGCTGAATCCGTTGATTCGGAACTCTGCAGTGGATGTGCAGGATGAGGATTTTCCATCTGCCATTCTTGAGGCCACAACTGCGGATAATGTGCCCCCATTCGCCTCAAATTCTAACCGAGATTTCCACTTGACATCCAACAACACGCTCTGGGATGGAGGCTTATCCCAATTTAATATTTCCACGGACCTCGATGGTTTGCCTCGAAACATCGGAGTTCCCGACAAAGGGTGCTTTGAAAGGCAGTAATCGCCTTTTTTATCGGTAAACTGCAACTTTTCTAGGGGTTTCATCGTAGGTGAACACTATGATGACCACGGGTATCCTTGATGCGCTCATGCGGCTTTTTGCAGTTTTTGCTGCAGGAAGGAGTTCTCGTGAAGCCATGTTGGGTCGCCAAGCGGCGGACCGGTATCTATCCGGTAGACTTTCCTTTGAGCTCACCAAGACGTATCTAAAACATTACGATACGGCGCTTGCTGAATTGAATAAAAGGGCGCCCGACACGAATGATGAGCGAATGCTTGCCAAGCGCAAATCCAAACTTTCGGTGCGCCTGCTTTTTTTATGCGATCAAATTCAGGGAGAGCTTGAAGTAACCGATCGGCTCATCATGTTTGCCCGTCTATCAGAATTAGCCAAATCAACGGGGACCATTGATGACGCTGACAGTTTTTTGAACTCGGTGTCTTCTGCGCTCCTGTTGAATGAACAGGATGCATTGAATATCAAGCAATTGGTAAAATGTGACAGCACAGAAGACGTGTGTGACTCCCCTGTTTTTTCAATTTCTTTTCCTCATGAAGTTGACTTTCAAGTGGTGGCTTGCAATGTTTCATCTGATGAACTTTTCTTTATCAAGAATTTGGGCACGGGTGATTTACGTCTGAACGGCAATCCATTAGTCTCCTTGGCGACAACCCCTATGGCACAAGGCAGTGTGCTCAAAAATGGATCCGGTCATACCGTTTTCTTTAGCGATGTGCTTCAGATGTGCTCTGAGTGTGATCGAGATATGGCTCAAATTGAGTTTAAAGGCGTTGACCTTTCGCATTACTTCTCATATCCAGGCGAACAAGCCTTGCGCCCCCTGTCGGTGCATGCAAGTTCTGGTGATTTAATAGGTATCATGGGTGCGAGTGGTTCAGGTAAATCGACTTTGCTCAATATTTTGAATGGCTCGCAAAAGCCCACTTTTGGTCAGGTCTATTTGAATGGATATTCGGTGCATGATGAAGCTGCTCATACGAAGGGAAGTATCGGTCACATTGCGCAACAAGATGTGCTAATTAGTGAGTTGAGTGTATGGGATAACTTGAAGTTCAGCGCCCAATTGAGCCTTGCCAATTTGGATGACACCGCCCTTGAAGAGCAAGTTGAAAAGACCTTGAGGCGACTCGGTCTTTGGGATATTCGGGACTTGCGTGTAGGATCTGTGATGGATAAAACCATATCAGGTGGCCAACGGAAACGGTTGAACATAGGGCTGGAGTTGATTCGTGAGCCTGATGTGTTGTTTGTGGATGAACCTACAAGCGGACTGTCAAGCCGGGATAGCGAGCACATCATGGATATCCTGAAAGAACTCACCCTTCGGGGCAAAGTTATCTTTGTTGTGATCCATCAGCCAAGTTCGGATATCTTCAAGCTGTTTGACCAGCTTTTGCTCATGGATGTTGGAGGCTATCCGGTTTATCAAGGCAATCCAATGGAATGTTTGAGCTTCCTCAAAGAGGTATCCAACCAAGTGGTTTCTAAGGAGAGTATTTGCTACGAATGCGGAACGATTAATCCGGAAGAGATATTCGAAACCATTGAGTCATGCATGGTCGATGAATATGGCCATTTAACGGAGAACCGTCGGGTTTCACCGATTGAATGGAACGACTATTACAACATGATCCAGCCTCATGCTGTGGCAGGAAAAATATCGAAAGAGGAGCTACCTGAGCAGGGGCAAACCCCTGCTTGGTGGACGCAGTTCAAGGTCTTTTGGCAACGAGATTTTGCAGCAAAAAAGAAAAATCGGCAGTACGTTTGGATGAACCTGCTGCAGGCGCCAGCGCTGGCCATGTTGTTAGCGCTATTCACGCGGTACCAGGGAGGGGAGCATGACTACATCTACCGCGAGAGCGAGAATCTTCCTCAGTTCCTTTTCATTTCGGTCATTGTTTCCTTGTTCCTTGGTTTAAGTTTTAGTGCAGAGGAGATTTTTCGGGACCGACCGACGCTGCGGCGCGAGCGATTCTTGCAATTGAATTGGAACGCGTATTTGGCTTCTAAAACAGCCATGATGCTTGGCATAAGTGCGCTTCAGAGCTTCTTATACGCAGGGATTGCTGTATGGACTCTCGAAATTCCCAACGCATTGGGAATGATATTCTTAACTTTATTCAGCTTGAGTAGTTTTTCAAACTTATTGGGTTTGAATCTGTCGTCAGCGATGAAGTCGGCGAAGAACATCTACATCATTATTCCGCTTTTGATTATTCCCCAGATTATTTTTGGAGGAGCGATTATTCGGTTTGACCGCTTTAATCCCATCTTTACCCAAGTGGACCGTGTACCCATTATTGGGAATATGATGGCATCACGCTGGGGCTTTGAGTCGCTAGCCGTGCATCTGACGCGGGAGAATGAGTCGGATAAACCCTTTGTTAAGTTGGAGGACAGGTTGGAGCGTTCTGCTTGGCGGCGGGACTTTTGGTATCAATCTTATCGCGATCTGGATTCAGAGCAATTGCGGAAGGAAGAATGGTCCAAAGCTTGTCTTGAATTGGAGAGCTGGGGCTACGACGTAGAGGGCTTGGGTACTGAATCAGAACTTCGTTCCATGTTTAAGCAGGTTTATCGAGAGGCGTTTAGGCAACGCGATTCATTGAGGACGGCATTGGCTCAAAATGTTGATTTGAAGAAGCTGAAAGACCGTCACCACAATGAAGCGTTGCAGGATTGGGTCATGCAAACGGACCGGAATCAACGCATCGCGGTTTCCTCGAGGGGTTTAGTCCAAGAAACAGCATTTATTCATCAAATGCCTTTGGGAATACAAGCTTGGAATGCACCTTATTATGTGCCTGAAAAACAGCTTGGGCCTTATCCATTTAAAACACCGGCATTCAACCTGCTCATGCTGTGGACAATGACGTTGGCCCTCTATTTTATATTGGCGAATCGCTTGCCTGAACGATGGAGTTGGGGCCGTCGCCTGGACTGATCCTTAGGCTGATGTTGCAATCAATCGGAAGGGAATATCAATGATGGCATCGTAATCTTCTCCAGCTTCAAGCATGTCCTCATCCTCTTCTTCATAGTACCACAGAATGGTTGCGTTGACGGGAGATTTTTCAATCCGCTTCAAAAAATCCATAAGGCATTTGCTGCTGCTTGTGTTGAAGTACTCTAGGCGAATAGAAACTTCGATTGGATTGCTACTGGAATCCGACAAATGAGCATCTACCCAATCCATCAGCGGCTTGTAAAATTCGATTGAATTTTCAGGAATGGATCTACCGCTCAGTGCCAAGGACATTGGAGCGTCGATGAATTCTACTTTTGGGGTTTTGGGCGTTCCTTCAAGTTGGAGTAAACTCATGAGCGTAAAGGTAGTTCGGCAATAAAAGTAACAACCACATCAGATTGTGATTTTGAGAAATTCATTTCTGCAGAGCCGTCTGATTTCCTCAATATCTCATTGAGCCCAATGCCGCCCCCGCCGTGAAGGCTTCGTTCATGCTTGGAGATTTGCTTCATGCGTTGGGCACGAAGGGCTTCCAGATTAAGGCTTTTAAGTTGCGTCCAGCGGTCTTCAAGCGGCTTCTGGGCTTCAGGCTTGACAGGATTTTGTGATCGCACGGTCCAACGATTGGAGTTGGTTTCGTGAATTGAAAAGACAATTTTTTCCTTTGGTGAGGCGGAATGATGGTGGAGGTTTTGTAGAAGTTCAATTGCCACATGGACAATTCTCTTTTTCTGCAATTTTGAAGCCTGCACTGCATCCAGGCGATTCTCCATCCAATCAAGTATAAACCGTGAACTGGAATCATGAACCGGACCTGTCCACCTCAATTCGCATGATGACATGGCGGTGGAATCTGCTGCAAACGATTGGTTCACGGGCAGGTTAGTCGAATCTGAAGGAACCACACTGGACATGTATCAAAATAAAACCAAAGGGCTCGATTTCGAAGTAGGTTTGCAGAATAGTAATGATGATTGATTTGTGGAAAAGCGACTCGGATTGGTTTCGTCATTGGTTCAACACCGATGCGTACCATTCGCTCTATCAAAAGCGAGATGATCGAGAGGCGGAGAAGTTCATAGAGCAGGTATCTCACGTCATCCTCTCAGAGCGGAATCTTCGGGTTCTCGATCTGGGGTGCGGGGCCGGGAGGCATGCGGCACATTTGGCCGAATTGGGCCACCAGGTTACGGGAGTAGATTTGAGTGAGAACAGCATTCGGTCGGCCCAAGTAAAGTATGCCAAAAGGGATCGGCTTGATTTTCGTGTAGGGGATATGCGAACCTTACCGATTTCATTTAGCCTCCATCAATTTGACGCGGTGGTTTCCATGTTCACCAGCATGGGATATTTCGAAGATGAACGAGATCTGGAGTTCACGTTCAAGGGGATTGATCACGTGCTAAGCGAGCAGGGAGTATTCATTTTAGATTTCCTGAATTTGCCTTGGGTCGAGAGCAAATTGGTCCCGGAAGAAATAATTGAACGGGAGGATTATTCCTTTTCAATTCATCGAAGAATTGCCGGTGGTTGGATTGAAAAATCCATTCAATATGTGGATTCTTCTGGGTTGCCCAAGCATTTTGTCGAGCGCGTAAGGGCTTGGTCACCTCAGGATTGGGAGCGTCAGCTTGAATCTTTGGGTTGGCGAACGCTGCATCGGTATGGAGATTATTCTCTAAACCCTTTGACCTTGAATAGTCCTCGGTGTATACTTGTCGCTCAGAAATTATCATGTGGTTAGCAGCCCTTATATTAATGGCTATAGCACTCGCTGGTGCTGCGGCTTATGACCGGTTCGGTAGATACCTTCAACAACACCTGAGCTTGATATTGGCTTTTGGTGGAGCGTTTCTGATTGGAATTATTTTCAATCACCTTGTGCCAGAGACGTACGCCTTGGACCCTCGGGTAGGGTGGATCGTTGTGCTGGGATTTTTGTTTCAGGGGTTCTTAGAATACGGCTCACAGGGCATAGAGCACGGGCACGTCCACGTGCATTCAACTGAGACGAGTGGCAAATCAAAAATGCCTTGGGCCATGTTTTTTAGCCTTTGCCTTCATGCTTTTATTGAGTCCATGCCTCTGCATTCTGAAGCGGAAGAAGGAGGTCACGATCATCTTCACGATCATGCCCATGATCACGCGGGTCACATTCATTTGCATGGAATCGAAGGGGTTGATTTGGCTCTGCTTGTGGGATTGACTTTGCATAAGTTTCCGGTGGCACTCGTGCTGATGGGTTTGTTGGATGCGCTGGGTATTTCAAGGGCAAAACGTTGGCTTGCCTTGGGGGTCTTTGGCCTAATGCCGCTTTTGGGCATGGTTGCTTACCATGGACTGATGAGCTTGGGAGGAGCGTGGTCGAGTGAACTGCCTGTTTGGGCTGGTGGCATTCTGATCGGAATTCTTCTGCACATCAGCACGACCATTCTTTTCGAGGCCAGCGATGGCCACCGATTCAACCGCAACAAGCTCCTAGCTACGGTTGCGGGGCTGCTCCTTGCTGTGATGACTTCAGGTATTTAATCGTTTAAATGTAACTTTAAGTAGATGAATACGTAAAGGAGTGTACTTAACCACTTCTATGAAACATTACCGTATCCACATTGACATCGAAAAGTTTGAACAGATCTATATGCACCGTCACAGGTTTGAAGTCAACCTTTTTGAATACTGCCTCAATTGAAAAATTGAGGCTTTTTTTTTATCCATCCTGAAATAGATCTACAGCCAAGCTTTGTGCATGATTCCAAGCTCGCTGGTCAAACTCAATAGGAGTGACTTCCTTTAGAAAGGAATACAGCGCTTCTGTGGGAACGTTTCCAACCAGTTCTTCTTGCGCCATTGGACACCCCCCAATTCCTCTCATTGCAGAATCAAACCTTCGGCACCCGGCATCCCATACGGCTTGAATTTTGGCATGGACATCCCAAGGAGCGGCATGCAGGTGAGCACCAAGCGCAGTCGAGCCTGACACCTCGATTGCTTGGCGAAAACTCGAGGTGAGCAATTCTGGTGTGGCGTTGCCAACGGTATCACTCAAGGCAATGACATCTGGAGCAATGCGACGCTCCAATTCACCGATCCAATCGATGAGCAAGGATTCGCTCCAATCATCTCCGTACGGATTTCCAAATCCCATGCTGAGGTATACGACCAATTCGATTCCTGTGGATTCCAACAACTCCTTGATGTGGGACAGTCTAAGCCAAGCGGCATCGCTATCGGCCCCTGTATTTCTCATTTGGAAGGTTGCAGAAACGCTCAAAGGGAATCCAACCACGCGCACGCCATGTGCGGCTCTCGCATCTTTTGCACCTCTTTCATTGGCTACAATGACCAAAGGTTTTGTAGGGCCATCGAGCTTTCCTTCATCTGCTAAGGCATTAAAGACTGCGCGTGTATCCGCCATTTGTGGGACCGCTTTGTGGGAAACAAAGCTTCCCATGTCCAACGTTGAAAAGCCAACGTCCAACAGAGATCGATAATAAGCAAGTTTGTCTTCGGTGGACACCGGGTGAGGCCATCCTTGGATGGCATCTCTTGGACATTCGATAATTTCAACAGGTGTCATATTTCAAAAGTAATGGAAAGAGGGTGAAACATTTGAAGGCTGATTCCCGTATGAACCCTACGACTTCACACTTAGTATATATCAGAATGGACTTGACAGCTTTCAACCGATTACCGCTCGACGAAAAGACAAATTATATGTGGGACCACGGCATTTGTTTGGCCCAACGCATCGTCGAAAACCGATACATTCTTTGCATTTTTGAATTGAATGGATTCTATGTAGAGGCGATTTACAGTCGCCGAAATAACCGAGTGAACGCCATTCTCCCCATAGCTGATTTACCAGAGTGGGATGGATACGTGGATCAAGTGCTTACCAACTTGCTTCATCTGAATTGAACAGATTGCGTCGGAAGTGAACGGGGTCTCCCCAAGAGGTCATTTGACTTCTGTCGGCTCCGAAAACTAACGATATGCTTGAACCGCCCAATCGGCTAATCCTGATTGGGCGGTTCTTTATTTTCCCCCATACCACTTCAGACTCAGGGCGAACAAGCCAGTCGCCAAGAGAATCGCTCCAGTAAGCGTTTGGTTCGAGTACCTCCCAATGCAAGTGATTTACATTTCTTTGGGCACATTGCCTTTTGAAAAAAGTGCTGTCTCGGGCGTCTAAAAGGACGGCGTGAGGAGCATGCAGTTGCGTCGTCAAAATCACAGATCTGCGGTAAGTCACCTCAACGGTGTCTACCATGTACCACCCGATCCAGGGAGTCAGGGCGAGCAGGAGACTTGCGTTGAGCCCAAGAACCCGTCGCCATTGCTTTGGTTTTATGTTTACGATTACCGCACCGAGGATGAACCCCCCGCTCGTGATCCACCAGATCCATTCTGGCACGGCCCCAACGTAAACGCTCCATCCAGCATGAAATGAAGTTGTCAAGGAGTCAACCAATGGTTCGAGCAGGCTATTCATGTGCTGAGCCCATTGGTCGCTCAAGCCTGACGGAAATCCAGAACGCAGCAGAAGCCATCCCGCCAATCCCAAACCAATGAGCACCATTGCGGGCGAAGCAATCAAGTTGAATAGCAAAAAATACCAGGGAAAAATTCCGAAAGTGGACCACGAGATACATCCGGTGCCCCATTGCGCAGCCACCGGTACGGCCAAGAGTGCAAGGGCTTTCTTTCCGATGTTGTTTCTCGGTATACTCTGAAGTGCCAACAAAATAGACAGGACAGCCATAAAACTCAATTGAGCACCGAGTTCTCCAGCGATGCCCGGTCGAATGATGAGCAAAACCCAAGCCGATAACGCCAGTATTTGAAGGGACGAAACGTTCCGGTAAGCCAGTTGAAAAGCAGCGAAAAGAGTGACCATAATCCCAGCGCGAATGGCAGAAATCGGCCATTCACAGAATGCAATAAAGTTCCATACGCCAACCAACGAAATGAATCCACAAAATCGGAAGACACGGCGTCTGCTCCGCAACAGAAACAGGGGTATTGTCGCTACGAGGCCAACGTGATAGCCGCTGACTGCAAGCAAATGAGCGAGACCCGCATGCGTGAGTGCGGCTCTTGTTTTGGGTACAACGTATTGCTTGTCCCCAGTCGACAGCGCAAAGAGCAAGCCGCTAACGCTTGGCGAAAAAACCCTGCTCAGATCGTTCCAAAGCTCAGACTTTGACGTCACCGGGGGGGCTGGCCAAGCGTGTATTTGATGGTTTTGAACAGCATCGGGCCCACGAGAAACTTGCTGGTTCCAAGTTGGATGAAGAGAGCCATAGATGCTCCGTCGATGTTTCCATTGGATAACGCCCGGTGGAAGATGCGTAAATGGCATCATAGAGCCTAGGAAGGGCGTCTCGAATGGTGGAGGTGAGGCATGAGGCCATTCTACCCGGAATGGCTTGCGATAAGCGTTGCATTGACAAAGTAAGCTGAATCCGCGGCCTTCCTTCTGTATGCCTTGGGATTGGCAGCTCCATAGCCCCGTCAACGGAAGGTGGGGTTTTGGTCGAATCCAATCCGAATATTCATGCATACAAATTCCAAGCATGATCATCAAACCGGTCGGGAGGATACTAAAATGCGATTTGCGGAACAGGGCATGGGTTCCGATGAATGCCGTCCCCAGTGCGAGCTTAAATCCGATCCACATTGGAAGGCAGCCAATCCACAGCGCACAAACCGCTAGAAGTATGGGAGAGCGGATCCCTTTTGCATGCATGCGTCAAAGGTCTCTCAGACCTCTGCAGATGCACCGTCCTGTTCACATTTGCTGGCCGCTATTTCTTGATTGAGATTGAATGAAGCGATCTGCAGGCAGTTCATCAAACGTCTGCTTCCCTCGGAGGAAGTAAGCCACAAGAATGCTTCCTTGATACCATCCGGAATAGTTCAAGGGACGGCATGGTGCATTTTCTGAGCCTGATTGACAGGCCTTCTTTTCCAATTCTCTGCGCGATTTCATGAGCTGGAATTGCGAACGGAAATCTCGATGGGCTTTCCAAACAGCTCCAAACAGCGGTGTCGACCCTTCCCGGAGGAATTTGATTGCCGCGATTCCGTCCAGGATCATTCGACGCAAAAGCATCGGGTAGAGAGCGCTGCGGTGATGATTCTTGACCAGTAAAAACAAGTTATTCCGAAAATTCAAGTAGGATTTGAAGGGGCTGATTTTTTGCAGCGTACCGCCGCCAAGATGAAAGACCACAGAGGATCCACAAACCCCAATGCGGTACCCTCGATTTTTCAATCGCCAGCACAGATCGATTTCTTCCATGTGCGCAAAAAATTCATGGTCCAATCCTCCTGCTTCATGGTAGGCATTACTTCGAATGAAAAGAGCAGCACCAGAGGCCCAAAATACTTCTCGGTTGCCGCTGTATTGTCCCTCATCTGTCTCAAAGACCTCGAAGATTCGTCCCGCACAAAACGTAAATCCATCTCGGTCAATAAATCCTCCCGCTGCGCCGGCATATTCGAACAATCCAGGATCTGAATCGTTCCGGATCAAGGGTTGACATGCAGCGTAATTTTCATCCTGCATCATTTGGAGTACGGGAGGAATCCAATGTGGCGTAACCCGGACGTCGCTGTTGAGTAGAATGTAATTGGTTGCTTCGATTTGAGCGAGCCCCGCATTGTAACCACCTGCGAACCCCAAGTTTTTGTCCAATTGAACGATCTCTACCTCTGGATGCATCTTCTGAATCCAATGAACTGAATCATCCGTGCTCCCGTTGTCGATGACAACGACATCGGCATGCATCGAAGAATGCTGCACAACCGAGGGTAGGTACGTCTCGAGGTGACGCTGGCCATTCCAGTTGAGGATGGCAACAACGGTTCGATCATTTGATTTCGAATGCTTCATCGCGGATTGAAGAACAAATCTTCCGGCTCCTCGCCTGAAAATGTATCCCTGCGGGGATTGAGTCTGTTCAATTGACTATCCGTTACGCGAAGCCTGTTTTCTCTGTTGCGCAATTGATGCAACCAATCTGAATTTTGCACTTCTCCGAGCATATCGGAATGCAAAATTGTGAAGCACTCAGCGACCATGTGCGGTGAGAAAAAGAGAAAACGCTTATTTGTAAAAGGTCCGGCCCGGTGATAATGCCAAATTTCATATGGGTAATAATCGGTCTCATTGTGCCGCTTTACAACGGTGTTGGGGGGGCCATATCTCAGATAGATGTACCCCATATCCGTCTCAGCACCGTGTCCGTTGCGACACGCACCGTAAGAAGAATCTGCATAGGCGATGGCTTTCGTGTAATCTCGCCATCCCAATTCAGGAGACTCAGGAGAATGCTGCTCCCAAAAATGAGCCAAAAAGGCTTGCATTTGGTCCACAGGAGCTGTTTTTATTGCCCCATTAATGGTATGACGTTGAGATGCGTCAGCCAGTGGGTGATGGTCTTGGATATGCTGAAGTAAGGTCAAGGAGTCGGTGAACATCTGCAAATAGGCGGGCAAAGCAGAAACGTAATCCATTCTGTTGTCCAAAGCAGCGGTTGGAACCAACTGAAAGGGCAAGCGATTTTCTGCTATCAGTTGGTTTTCTCGCGTAAGTGCTTGCACTACCAAAGCCACAGGTTCCTTGGCTTCGCCAATTTCAGGCATTGGAATAGAGGTGAACAAGGGAAGGATCGGGGCCGCAACTTTGCGAAAAAACCGACGCGTCCCTGGCAAGACTTGCCCTTCGATATCCTCAATCCAACAGCTGACTAGAAACATGGAATCGACCACTTCATGGACATTGTACAACTCGCAGTAGAATTGTATTTTCTCAGCTTCCGCGACGATTTCCCCATGCGTAATTGGAAGCATTTCATAGCCAGAGCGCGACAGCATGGTCAGTTCTTCATCAGACGGTGCAAAAGCTTCTACGATAAAGGGGTCTGACCAAGTGGGCTGGTCCAATGCTGCGATCTGAACCGGTAAGTTCAATTCTTGTCTGAAGTTCGATTCAGGGTGTGAATCAGAAATGGTCACCGTGACATTGAACACCCCGCTTGGCGCTTCAATGCGCTCCAAATGAAATTGTGTCCCTGCGATTGCTGATAAGGAATCAATGGATGCTGGACCGAGCACATTGGTTTTGCCATAATTGACGATGCCGTCAGCTGAGTGAACCACGGCCTCGATCTGCACCTCAGTCTGCCAACCGTCTGGACCTGGCGAGGACCGAAACAACGAACCTTCAAATTCGACATGGACTTCGATAAATGAGGCGTCCAAGGTTTGAAACCTCAGGACATCGCAATTGATGCCAGTTTGGGCTTGTGCCATGGCCATGACTCCCCAAAAACAAAAGGCCAACCCGGTTTTCAATGGACTGTGAATCATGAAACAAAGATATTCGCTTTCGGGATTAAAGAGGGGTTATTTGTACATTGACATCGATGAAAAAATGTTTGAATCTTTCTTGGCTTGCCAATGCACGGTTATGGGCTGTGTTGATCGGATTGCTATTGGCCTTTCCCAAACTCTCAGAAGCAACGCATCTTGTGGGTGGAGAGCTCACCTATGTTTATCAAGGCACCAACGCTTCAGGACAGAATGAATTCGAAGTCCACTGCTACATCTACCGCGATTGCAGCTCGAACAATACCAATGGCACCGGTTTTGATGGAACAGCTGCCGTCGCCGTGTATCAGGGATCGACATTGATCACGACGGTTTCTGGCAATCTTGACTTCAGTTCTGTTACCGATATCATTCCGCAAAACCCCAATAATTGTGCATTCCTCCCCGAGGATTTATGCATTGAGCGCGGAGAGTATGTAATCAATATTGCCTTGGAGCCGAGCCAAATCCCTTATACGCTGGTGCATCAGCGATGTTGCCGGTCACCTTCCATTACGAATCTCGTGATTCCAGAGGACCAAGGTTTCAGCCTCACTACAACGATTCCAGGTAATCTTACCCTGGTCAATCCGAATTCAACGCCCATATTCAACGAGCTACCCCAGGCATTCGTTTGCAACAACTATCCTTTTCAACTGGACAACAGCGCGACAGACATGGATGGAGATTCCTTGAGTTACACGTTGTGCCCGATTTTCCTTGGAGGAACACCGTTAACCCCAATCCCCAATCCACCGACAGGACCTCCGTTTACCCAAGTGGGATGGTCACCGGGTTTTTCAAGTCCGAACCCGTTAGGAGCCGTTGCGGGCTTGACCATCAACCCCATCACGGGGCTGTTAAGCGGCACCCCAAACTTAGCCGGTAAGTTCGCACTCGGCGTCTGTGTCATCGAATGGAGAAATGGTCAACAAATAGGTTCGATTCTGCGAGACTTTACTTTGGACGTGGTTACCTGCAATATTCAATCCCCGGGATACGAAACGCCAGAACCCTGCACGGGCATGACCATTGATTTCGACCAAGTTTCCAATCCCAGCGAGGCATATACGTGGGACTTTGGCGTAGCGGGATCTGACGATGTCAGTACTTTAGCAGAACCGAGCTTCACGTATGACGAGCCCGGTATATACAGTGTCAGTCTATATTTCGAAACGGGGACCTGCGCGGACTCCTTGTTTTTTGAAGTGACGGCACATGCTACGTGGGATGCGGAATTTGAAATCGTAGACTTGGTATGTGATGACGGTGGTTGGACAGGAAACATAGAACTGGACACCTCGGAATGGACGAATTACATCAATTGGAACTGGTCTTTTGGAGAAAACTCCATGCCACCTAACTTGACCAATGAACATCCAAGTTCAGTGTGGTTTCCACAAGATGAGGAGATCACTGTTACACTCAATTCCTCTGCCTTTAATTGCATCAATAACGCACAGCAAGCTCTTGAGTTGCCGAGCCTTCCTCTAGCCAATTTTGAGGTCATCTCAGACCCGTGTTCAGGTTTGGAGGTGGCGTTTGAAAACCTTTCTCCCCAGAGCGGTCCGTTTTCGTGGGATTTTGGTGGTGGTGCGGGTTTGCCCAATGACGAAACCGACCCCGTGTTCGTTTATCCTGCCTTTGGAACGTACCTCGTCACGCTTACGGCAGGTGCCGGAAGCGAATGCGCTGATATTCAGACGCAGGAAGTAATCGTCTTGCCAAATAATCCGTTCGATTCTACATGGGTCATTCAGCCCCTCGCTGCGTGCGAAGAAACCGGGTTTATGCTGTTGCAGTACAATGGCAACGGTGCAGATGCTGTGACCTGGGATTTTCCAGGCGTCTTTTCCTCGGATTCCTCATCAGTTGAGATGTATTTCCCTTCGGTGGGTGACTATCAAGGAACCATTACATTGTACAACGCCTACTGCGATGTTGAACAAACGTGGGACGTTGAGGCGACAGTGCCTCCAGCTTTGCAAGGAATCGACTATTTGGTCCCCAATGTTATTTCTGCCAATAATGATGCTAAAAACGATGTGTTGACTGCGCAATTGACAGGGCCAGATGGCAACCCGATTTCAGCTTTGGACCCGGGACAATTTTATCGATATGAACTTTCTGTATTCAATCGATGGGGAAACCAAATATTCTCTACACAGCAGGCGGGAAGAGGATGGAGGCCGGATGAATCGGTGGCTGAAGGCACGTATTATGTGCTATTCAAATCACACCATGTTTGTGATGATGAGCCCTTCGAGTATTCAGGCGAGGTAACGGTTGTTCGTTAGAATCAGCGTGAACTGAACAAGTCAGGTCGGGTTAAATTAAGCCACAATCGATACAATGGCCGGACGCGAATGGCACGGAAACGAGGCACTTTTTTCGCGCCAAATTCCCTGTAAAATTGATCGACACCGGAGTCCTGTGATCCGCCAAAATCGAAGATTTTATGCCCCAAGGATTGAGCCGCTTTGATTCCCTCGGCGATGAGCATAACCGTCGCAAGACTCGACTGAGGTGAGCGTTTTTGTCCGCCAAAGGCGTAAATCGTTCGGTCTGAATCGTGCAGGAATAGCGCATTAGCGACATCGTTCCCTTCAGAGTCCGTGACAATGAAGCTGCTCTGGTATGGGGAATTCAGGATGGTTTGCAAAAGGGGTTCCAGCGTTCTGTGATTGGAAGCAATTGATTTGCGTTCACGGGCCTGCTGGTGCAGCGATAGCACACGTTTCACTTCAAGACACGTAGATATTTTTAATCCAGTTTGTTCGGCCTTGCGAAGCTGTTTCCTGCGGTGCTTCGGTAGTTCAGGAAAAACGGCTTCATCATTGGCCTGAAGCCAACGTGTGTGTCGTTCTTGAAGGAGCCACGGAGCAGGCCAGTCACATGTTGTTCCCGGAGGAAGGTCACAAACGATTGCCGATGCCGGTAAGTCCTCCAATTCGTGGCGATAAGCCTCGATGGAGTCCGATGTGAAAATTTTACCTACGTGCAGCGCCCATGGGGGAGTGATCATTGCGCGAACGCCCGTTATTCTTGCAGAGCATAGGCCCGCTACATTCCTTTCATTCTGGCATCTTACGGCTATGAACCAAATGGGGTCAGAAAACCAGGAATGAGGATGAGCAGCGGCGGAGTTCATTTCGATTTTAGAATAATGGACAAGGTAACAACGGTTCACTGAACACTATTTATTGTGACCGTTAGATGAAGAAAATCCTAGAAAAGGTGCTTTGTGGAATTTTCGAAAAAAAAAGCGCCCTGCATGAGCGGGCGCTTTTTGTGCGGAGGCTGAGGGATTCGAACCCCCGGTACCTTGCGGTACGCCGGTTTTCAAGACCGGTGCAATCGACCAACTCTGCCAAACCTCCAAAGTCGTTGCAAATTTACGCTTTTCCTTTCAAAGTTGTAGCCTCGTCACAAAGGTTTCCCTATAAGCTGTGTGTGAATTCGTTACCACCTCCAATTGAATGATAATAAATATTATGTTAACTAACATTTGGGACAGAAAGAGAGGGGCTCTAAACCCCTCTTTCTTAGCTAATCAGTTCCGTTGCTCAGTAAGACCTCATTTTAAGAGGTTGCTCATTTGAAGCATCAACTCATCTTGGCCTGTTCGCGCATAGATATCACGTAAGGACCGAATCGTGTCTAAATCTTCAGCATTGGACGCATGAGCTGCTTCGAGAAACGGCCGAGCCTCCATGAACTTTTCTTTCGCTGCTTCTTCGAGTGCTTTTTGTTTTGTGCTTTCTGCCTTTGTCATTCTGGGCTTCCACATGTCATTGGCTTCATTGATGCCTTGAACTGCATCGTTGAAGTACATGGCTCCTAAATTATAATTCGCATCAAAATATTGGGCATTGATTTCTAAAGCTTTTAGGTACGCTTCGGCCGCTAATTCGGTTTTGTCAAGGTTATCGTAAACGCTTCCTAAGCTAAACCAAAGGATTTCGTTGGTTGGGTCGCCTTCTGCCGCTAATTTGAGGTTCATTTCGGCTCTTTCGTAGTCCTTATTTTCAAGGTAAATATTGAGCTCTTCGATGATCAGGCTTTGTTCGCGTGGAAACAGCGCCCGAGCCGCCTGCAGCTCAGTCAAAGCTTCTTCTACTCGATCGTCTAGCCTGAGGAGGTTCGCTACAAAGAGATAAACATTCGGAACCTGGTAACCGTAACTTCCACAGGTTTTGTAACGGGCTACAGCGAGGTCTACATCGTTGGATTTTTCAAAGCAAAGGGCTGCATTGAAGATTGCCATGGTATCGATAACGTCAAAAAGGCCAGCGATGTCAGCGCTCAAGTCAAATTTGGCGGCTGCCTGCTGATAATTCTCAGAAGTGTAATCGCCAATTCCCTGACTGCCAGCTGTGGTTTGGACTAATCCTAAGCCTGTTATGATTTCTCGTTTGTAGTTGCCCTTGGTATCGAGCTCTTGAGCTTTGAGGTACGATTCTTTAGCAATCCACAGGGCTTCGGGGAACTCGAGTGACAATGCGCTATCGGTCGCAATGTTCAAGTAAATTTCACCGCGGTACCTCCACGTCTTGTCCTTGATTGCGGCTTTTTCAACCCCAATGGCCTCTTCTATGTATCCTGCAGCGGACTTGTAATCACCAGACTTGTTGGCGTTGTATGCAGAAACGACTTGTTTTTGGGCCGCGGCGATAAAGGTCACGGCAATAAATGAAATGGTGAGGAGTTGTTTCATCAATTTCAAAGTTGAATTGTCAGATATGGTGGCAAAAGTAATGCCAGAATTGTGATTGTGTACCCTATGCTTCTGGAGTTGTTGGTGTGCCTTCCTCGGCTGCAGTTCCATCTGCAGCTCCATTGGCAGTTTCATCTGCATCCTCATCAAGTGGCTCATCATCGCTCTTCGGTACCCGACAAACGGAAGCGATTTGATCATCTCCTCGCAGTGAGATCAACCGAACCCCTTGCGTAGCTCGTCCCATCACTCTCAATTCTTCAACGCCTGTTCGAATGGTTATTCCAGAGCGGTTGATGATCATCAAGTCGTCTTCATCCGTCACATTGAGAATGCTAATGAGTGAACCTGTTTTTTCAGTTATACTCAGCGTTTTCACCCCTTTTCCACCTCGATTTGTGATCCGGTAATCTTCGACAGCGGATCGCTTGCCATACCCATTCTCGGATACCACCAAGATCTCCGTTTCCAATCCACGAACACAGACCATTCCGATGACTTCATCATCTGGTCCCTCTAGCGTAACACCCTTCACTCCCATCGCCGTTCTTCCTACAGCTCGAGCCGTGCTCTCGTGGAACCGAATGGCTTTACCCGATTTCTTACCAATGATAATTTCGTTGTCACCGTTGGTGAGTCTTGCAGTCAGGAGTTCGTCGCCTTCACGAATGGTGATCGCGTTGATTCCGTTGGAACGAGGGCGCGAGTAAGCTGCAAGTGTGGTCTTTTTAATCAATCCTTTTCGCGTTGCTAAGACAACAAAGTTGTTGTTTGCGTACTCTTCGTCTTTCAGATCTTGGACAGGGATGTAAGCAAGTACCTTGTCGTCCGGCTCGATTTGAATCAAATTTTGGATGGCCCTTCCTTTGGATGTTTTGGATCCTTCAGGAACCTCAAATATTCGCATCCAGAAACAGCGTCCATTGGCGGTGAAGATCAATAGCCAGTTGTGATTGGTAGCAGTAAAGATGTTTTCAACGAAGTCTGCATCCCGTGTAGTAGCCCCCTTCGCTCCCACTCCTCCTCGGCTTTGAGACCGGTAATCCGATAAGCGTGTGCGCTTGATGTATCCAGCGTGGCTTATGCTGACAACGACTTGTTCATCGGCGATTAAATCTTCCATGCGCACGTCAGCGCTGCTGAACTCGATTTCGCTTCGTCGATCGTCACCATAACGCTCTTTCACGTCTATGAGCTCTGCAGTGATAATTTCCATTCTGCGCTCAAATCGGGCCAGGATGTCTTCTAAATCAGCAATGGTTTCGAGCAAGGCATCGTACTCAGCCCGCAATTTATCGCGCTCAAGTCCAGTGAGCTTTTGCAGGCGCATATCCAAAATTGCGCGCGCTTGAAGCTCAGAAAGCTCAAACGTTCCCATGAGGTTGTTTCTGGCTTCTTCCGGAGTGGCACTCGCACGAATCAATTTGATGACCGCGTCCAAATTTTCAATCGCAATGATGAGACCCTGGAGGATGTGCGCCCGTTCTTGGGCTTTTTTCAGGTCATATTGCGTTCTCCGCGTGACAACTTCATGGCGGTGTTCAACAAAATTAGAAATCAGTCCCTTCAAATTCAATAACTGAGGACGGCCCTTAACGAGGCATATATTGTTGACTGAGAATGAGTTCTGTAAGGCGGTATACTTGTACAGTTTATTCAAGACAACGGTCGCCATGGCGTCCCGCTTTATTTCATAAACGACGCGCATCCCTTTCCGGTCTGATTCGTCTCGAATTTCAGAGATGCCCTCGATTTTTTTGTCATTCACCAATTCAGCGGTCTTTCTGACCATGTCCGCTTTATTGACCATGTATGGGATTTCCTCCACAATGATGACTTCTCTGCCGCTTTTCGTCTCCTCGATCCGTGCTTTGCCGCGAACGACAATTCTTCCTCGTCCTGTATGGAATGCTTCGTGCACTCCTTCTACACCATGAATGATTCCACCGGTAGGGAAGTCAGGGGCTTTGACATGCTCCATTAACTCGTCAATGGTGATGTCGTTGTTTTGAATATAGGCTATGGCACCATCTACCGCCTCTGAAAGGTTATGAGGAGGCATATTGGTTGCCATTCCGACAGCAATTCCAGATGCACCGTTGACCAGCAGATTTGGAATTTTAGCAGGCAAGACCGTCGGCTCCTTGAGGCTCTCATCGAAATTCGGGCGAAACTCAACCGTATCCTTGTCGAGATCGTCCAGCATTTCTTCCGCAATTTTTCGCAAGCGGGCTTCGGTATAACGCATCGCGGCCGGATTGTCTCCGTCGATCGAGCCAAAGTTACCTTGACCATCGACCATGGGGTACCGCAAGGACCAATGCTGTGCCATACGAACCATCGTATCATAAACGGAGCTGTCGCCATGCGGATGGTATTTACCCAATACTTCACCGACGATTCTAGCGCTTTTCTTGTAAGCTCGGTTAGACAGTACGCCGAGGTCCAACATACCATATAAAACCCGACGGTGAACGGGCTTCAATCCATCTCGCACGTCTGGTAGTGCTCTTGAAACAATGACTGACATCGAATAATCGATGTAAGCCGATTTCATTTCATCCGCAATGTTGATTTGGACAATCTTTTCTCCTTCTGCCATCGTGTCAGTTGTTCCTAATTTGGTTCTTTCTCTCCCCCATCTTTAACGGTAACGAAAATACTGCCATAATCCACAGGCTACGGGCTATCAGGGCTTTCACTTACCCACAAATCCCCCCAATTAGATGTGGATAAACCATCTCTTTGGCAAGATGTTTGACAATATGGAGTTGTAGTTTAGAACGTCAGAAGACATCGCTTTTTTCAAAGCACGAAACAGGAACGGATTTTAATCGAGTAATTAGTCACTATGGACGCGAAATTTTCACCACGAGTAAAGGATGTTATCACTTACAGTCGCGAAGAAGCGCTGCGACTTGGGCACAACTACATTGGTGTTGAACACCTTCTGCTGGGCATAATTCGCGAAGGCGAGGGAACGGCTGTTCGAATGCTGGAGGGGTTGAATGTGGATCTTCAAAAGCTCCGCAAAGCGCTCGAAGGCAGTATTCGGCCAACAACAGGAGCATCTGTTGGAGCCGGCAATATTCCTTTGGTGAAACAAGCGGAGAAGATTCTCAAAATAACGTACCTCGAGGCCAAAATCTTTAAGTCAAGTTTGATCGGTACGGAACACCTGTTATTGAGCATACTGAAGGATGAAGACAACGTTGCGACCAAGGCTCTTCAGGCATTTAATATCGATTATGATGTTGCAAAGGAGGAGTATGAAGGTATGATTCAATCCAATGAAGGCGGAGAAGGACTTGCCTCTCCTCGCGCTGAATCGACTGAATATGGCGAGGAAGATGGGTCAAGTGATTCTGTAGGAGGAAGCTCATCTTCTCGAAAAGCAGATCCAAAGAGTAAAACACCCGTACTGGATAATTTCGGGCGTGACTTAACGAAAATGGCTGAAGAAGGTCGTTTGGATGCCATCGTCGGCCGTCAAAAGGAAATCGAACGCGTCTCGCAGATTCTCTCGCGTCGAAAAAAGAACAATCCGATTTTGATTGGTGAGCCGGGTGTTGGTAAAAGTGCCATCGCAGAAGGTTTGGCTTTGCGCATCGTTGAGAAAAAAGTGAGCAGAGTCTTGTTTAAGAAGCGAATTGTTACGCTTGATGTGGCTTCCCTCGTCGCAGGAACGAAGTACCGTGGACAATTCGAGGAACGAATGAAAGCGGTGATGAATGAATTGGAGAAATCACCGGACGTTATTCTGTTCATCGATGAGATTCACACCATTGTTGGAGCAGGTGGAGCGAGCGGATCGCTCGACGCATCCAACATGTTTAAACCTGCATTAGCACGCGGTGAGCTTCAATGCATTGGGGCTACGACGCTGGACGAATACCGACAGCACATCGAAAAGGATGGAGCATTGGAGCGTCGATTCCAGAAGGTATTGGTGGAGCCGACCACCATCGAAGAGACGATTCAAATTTTGAACAATATCAAGGACAAGTACGAAGAGCATCACAGTGTTACATATACCAGTGAGGCCATAGACTCTTGTGTGAATTTGACAGCACGATATATTACAGACCGACACCTTCCAGATAAGGCCATTGATGCGATGGACGAAGTGGGTTCTAGGGTGCATTTGAATAACATCAACGTTCCCCAAGAAATTGTGGACATTGAGAAGAAGATCGAAGACATCAAAGAGGAAAAAGTTCGGGTTGTTCGGTCCCAACGGTATGAAGAGGCTGCTCAATTGCGCGATACCGAGAGAACACTTAATGACAATCTGGAGCGGGCAAAGAAACAATGGGAGGAAGACAGCAAAAACAAGCGGGTGACAGTCACTGTGGATCACGTCGGTGACGTAGTGGGCATGATGACAGGCATCCCGGTTCAGCGAATCGCTGAGAAGGAATCTGGACGACTTGCTCGGATGAACGATGACTTGCAAGGAAAAGTTATTGGTCAAGATGATGCCATTGTTCGCGTTTCAAGAGCTATCAAACGCAACCGGGCTGGTTTGAAGGATCCGAACAAGCCGATTGGTTCTTTCATATTTCTGGGGCCTACCGGTGTGGGAAAAACACAACTGGCCAAAGTTCTTGCTCGGTTTATGTTCGATTCCGAAGAATCTTTCATCCGAATTGACATGTCTGAATACATGGAGAAATTTGCAATCAGCCGATTGATTGGAGCGCCTCCTGGGTATGTTGGGTATGAAGAGGGAGGTCAATTGACTGAGAAGGTTCGCCGCCACCCCTACTCCATTGTCCTTTTGGATGAAATAGAAAAAGCGCACCCTGATGTCTTCAATTTGCTGCTGCAAGCGTTGGACGATGGTCAAATGACGGATAGCCTAGGGCGTAAAATCGACTTCCGGAACACCGTGATCATTATGACGTCCAACATTGGAGCCCGCCAACTTGCGGAATTTGGAACGGGCGTCGGATTTGGCACGACAGCTCGTGTGGACAATGAAAATGCCAACCGTGACTCAGTCATCCAAACAGCACTTAAACGAGCCTTTAGTCCGGAATTTTTGAATCGGATTGATGACGTGGTTGTTTTTAAAGCACTGGAGATTGAGCACATTCACTCGATCATTGACCTGGAGCTCAAATCGTTGATCGCGCGCATTGAAGGACTGGGATATGGGATTGAGATTACCAAGAAAGCGAAGAACTTTTTGGTGCAAGAAGGCTACGATGAAAAATACGGAGCTCGACCCTTGAAGCGGGCAATTCAGAAATTCATAGAGGATCCTTTTGCAGAGGAAATCATCAACGCTCAAATTGAAGAAGGAGACTTGCTCAAGGCTGACTATAGCAAGGATGCGAAAGACCTGAAAATCAGCATTGTGAAAGGTGGTTTCCTCTCCATGCC
>CAJQLF010000010.1 GCA_905479115.1 uncultured Flavobacteriales bacterium | reverse complement strand
ACATCATCAGAAACACGATGCTCCACCACTTCTGGATAGCGTAATTCACAATCCCCTTCGACATAATCTGGATTAATGGAAAATTGAAACTGATCTAGCACCTGTAAATTGAATAAATCGCTGACGATCATGGTTTAGCAATTTGATAGTGTAGGTTGATTCAATTCAATCGCATTCGTGTTAGTCCAGAATTTCAAGCCAGAATGGGATTTCTGAATGCGTCTTCAAGCGAGGCGTCGGCGCCACCACGCTTTACCTTCCATTCCCTCCAAGGGTGCGCCTAAGCGATAGGCAAAATTGATCACAACCAAATGCAGTATCAACGCGCTATGCAAAGGCAAAATATACCATGGCCAAGGGGCACCTTTCAAAAAAGGATTCTTCACCTTAGGCGCTTCCCACATGTACATGTAATTCGCAGTAATGTCTCCCGGATGATACGTGTTCAAATACCAGTTGAATGCACCGACTGCCGTCGAGAGCACTGCAACCGCCAAATACGTCCAAATCCAGGACCACTTAGGAAAGCGAAATCCATACGTTCGTGCCATGATGATGGGCATGACCACAATGGCGGTGTGGTTAAAGTAATAATGCGCCAAGATTGCAGGGGCATCTCCAATGGTCAACTGAGGAGTTAACACGGCATACAGTCCACCAATCGTACCCATAAAGGCTGAAAAAGTAAAGACGTTGGTATTCTTCCAAAAACAATTGAATGCAATCAACCAGCCGTTGATCGCACAAAAATGAAAGGGGAGGCTCCTCTGCAGTGAAAGCTCCACTGCAGGACTGAAGAGCCCATAAACGGTTGGCACCAAGTTCAGTATAATCAGCACCAACCCTGCAGTCCGCAATGCACCCTCTTTCTGGTCGCCTCGAAGTTTTGCGAATCCCTGTATCGCCACAAAACCGGCCAAGGCACTTCCAATTAAAAAGTACCAGTAGCGAGCTTCACTCGCTAAAATGACCATGTCATAAGCCTGCTGTGCCGATTCTAACTCATTCATTCATCAGCAAGTTAAGCGAATAAATTATTTCGGCGTGCCCTCATGAATAAGCGTATGCGTTGGGAAGGCAAAATTCAAGCCCGCAGAATTGAATCGGCGCAAAACTTCGATGTTCACGGCTCCGGGTGTCAGGCAGACATCGGCCTCTTTCACGACGTAGTAGATCGCACTAATATTGAGGGCGAAATCTCCAAAGCCACTGAACCAAATAATGGTGTCGTCCTTCGTGCCGACATGTTTCTCTACGATTTCACGCAAAATGGCAAGAGCTTCCTCGACTTGCTCGGGAGAGGTGTCATACGTCAATCCCAATTCCAATCGAATCTTGCGTGTCGGTTCAGCCGAGACATTTTCGACCACGCTGTCCGTGAACTTGTGGTTGGGAATGGTCACGAGCCGACCAGCCAGGGTGTTGATCCGGGTAGAACGAATCCCTATTTCAACCACGATTCCGTCTACGCCAGCAACTTGTACGCGGTCACCCACGACAAAGGGCTTATCCACAAAAACCGTGATCCCGCCAAAGATATTCGCCACAAAGTCCTTCGCAGCGAGGCCCAAAGCCAATCCACCAATTCCCACACCTGCCAGCAGCGCCGCGACATCATATCCGGCATTGTTCATGGCCATAATGATACCAAGTGCCCAAACCGTTGAGCGCGAAGTTTTGCGCAAAATGGGCGCCAATTGCGCAATCATGGTCGAATCCGATTTTTCTCCAGCATTCGTCAGCAGATTGCCGAACAGACTATCTACAAGACGAGCCGCCATCCACGTCACATCCAGCGCAACGGCAATGGAAAAAACATGCTCCATAAATTCGTCCGCTTCCGCTCCAAAGTGCAGGTGATCGTATCCAAACCAAAATCCGAAAAGCACCATCGCCAATGCCAGCGGTTGCTCCACCTTGTCCACAATCAGATCGTCTAATTGAGAAGCGGATTTAGCCGCCATCCGTCGCATGCGCTTGCTGATCCAGAAATAAATTAATTTGCCGAATACAATGCCCCCCAATGCCCAAGCCAAAGCAATTCCCCATTGACCGAGTGAGTTGCCTATAAAATCCTGTTCTAAAAATTCCATGGTGCTAAAATCGGCAGAATATCTTTGTGCCATGGCAAGTACTTCAAAAAACTCCGCATCCTTTGGTCCCGCCCTGCGCCTCGGCGTACTTGGCGGAGGACAACTGGGACGTATGATGATTCAATCCGCTGTGGATTTTGACGCCCGCGTCGAAGTCATGGATCCCAGCTTGGACGCTCCTTGCAGGTACTTGACACACCGATTTGTGCACGGTGACTTACAGGATGCCAATGCTGTTGAGGCATTTGGTAAAGGACTCGATTGCTTGACCATCGAAATTGAACACGTCAGCGTCGAAGGACTTCGCCGGTTAGAAAAACAAGGAGTTCGAGTGATTCCCAAGCCCGATCACCTGGCCATCATCCAGGACAAGGGCCTTCAAAAACAGTTTTTCGCCCAGCACGGTATTCCCACCTCACCGTTCCAATTGATTGATGATGCCCGGCAAGTAGGGGCCATGGGATTTCCCATTGTCCAAAAGATGAGGAAAGGAGGATACGACGGCAAGGGCGTGAAGGTGCTCAAAACAGCTGACGACTCCGCCCAAGCCTTTGAAGTGCCCAGTGTTCTCGAGGAAGCGGTAAGCATCAACAAGGAGTTGAGTGTGATTGTCGCGCGCAACAGTGCCGGCGACATCCAGTGCTTTCCCGTGGTCGAGGCTGTGTTTGATCCCGAAGCCAACTTGGTCGATTACCTCATCGCCCCGGCGAACATCTCATTGGAAGAAGCTCAAACAGCTGAGCGCATTGCCATCCAAGTTGCAGAATGCATGGCCTTTGAGGGACTGCTCGCGGTGGAGTTGTTCTTGGACAACGGCGGGCAGATTTTAGTCAATGAAGTTGCGCCGCGAACCCACAACAGTGGACACCATACCATAGAAGCCAACGTCACCTCGCAATTCGAGCAACATCTGCGCACCGTCCTCGATTTGCCCTTGGGCTCGACCGCTCCGGTGCACGCTGTAGGTGCCATGGTCAATGTAGTGGGCGGCGCAGACGCGCATGGAATTCCCGATTATTTCGGCATTGACGTCGCACTCACCACAGAAGGCGTTCACCCTCACTTGTACGGAAAGTCACGCGTGAAACCATTCCGTAAAATGGGGCACGTCACCATAACGGGTGAAACGCGCGAGGAAGTCCTCGACCGGATGATGAGAATTCGTGAACAATTGGCGGTGGAAGGAAAGCCTGCTCCAGGCGATTTATCGAAAGCAGCGGAGCATTAATTTTCCAAAACAAAGGGCGAGCTAACGATCACAATCCATGGCAACAAAGCATTCCATCATCGTATTTGCCGGCGGGTATTCGGGCGAAGCAGCCATCTCCCGCAAATCGGCACGCATGGTGATGAATCACATCGACTCCATTCGGTTCCAACCGACTTTGGTGCACATCAACGACGACGGCTGGTTTATCGAATCCGATGGACGTCAATCTCCCACCACTTTGGAGGCGCTTATGGCTGATCCCAAGGGGTACATCGGCGCATTTGTCATGGTGCACGGCACGCCCGGTGAGGACGGCAAACTTCAAGCACAACTCGCGGCAGTGGGATTTCCGCACACAACGGGAAGTGCGGAGGCCGTGGCTTTGACCTTTCACAAAGGCCAAACTTCGGAGCTGCTGCAGTCCCTGGGCATTCCCGTGGCACGGTCTCACCAAATTCCTGCTGGAAGCACGTGGAATGCAGCAACATTGATTGAATCAGTCGGGCTCCCCTGTTTTGTGAAGCCAAACGAAACCGGTTCGAGCATCGGCATTCACAAAGTCACGTCCATGGACCAATTGGACACCGCCATCCGAGATGCTCAAGCCATTGGTGGCAGCGGAGGGGTGATCGTCGAATCATTTTTGAGAGGCCGGGAATTTACGGCTGGCGTCATTCCAGCTGAGGATGGAACGCCCTTTGCCCTGCCCATTACCGAGATCCGAACCGACCGCGCCTTCTTTGATTACGCAGCAAAATATGAAGGCGAATCCGAAGAAATCACACCCGCCGACATTCCAGATAGCCTGCGCGATCGGCTTCAGCAGCTCGCCATCGACGTGTACAATGCCACCGAAATGAAAGGCCTCGCTCGAGTTGACATGATGTCAGAACTGGATGGGGACCCCCACGTAATCGAAATCAATGCCGTTCCGGGCTTTTCTGAAGCAAGCATCATCCCCAAGCAAGCCGATGCCCTTGGGCTTACAAAAACTGCGTTGATCTCCCGCATCATCGACCAGACCTTGCTCAGGTAGTCTCACAATCGCCTAGACATCAGCACTAGACATCAGCGCTGGACATCAAAAAGAAGGGTCGTCCCTTTGGACAACCCTCCCCTGTTGAATGAAAACAAGTAAACTGTTTTAGAGCAATGCTCCGAAACCTGGTACGTGGCCCTTCCTAAAAGGTTGCAGTTTTTTTAAAAAATCATCCGACCACCCGGTCGCCTTGATCTTGGACGAAGGCTTTCCAGCCGCTGTAGCCGGCTTGCATGCGAGGTGAGGCGAGCTGAAAATGATGGCACAACGCCACTGCCAACCCATCGGACGCGTCCATTTCTTTCGGCATATCCGCCATGGGAATGGACAACGTTCTCGCCACCATCGCCGCTACCTGTTCCTTGCTCGCACTTCCGCTACCGGTTACGGATTGCTTGACTTTACGGGGCGCATATTCCGAAACAGGAATATCCCGGGACAACGCAGCCGCCAATGCCACCCCTTGCGCTCGGCCCAGTTTCAACATGGATTGAACATTTTTTCCAAAAAACGGCGCCTCAACCGCCATATGATCTGGTGCATGCGCCTCAATTAATGCCGAGCATCGATCGTAGATGCGCTTCAATTTGACGGCGTGATCCTTGTATTTTGATAAATGCAAGGCACCCATTTCCACCAAAACCACTTTTTTGCCTTCGACTCGAATTACGCCATACCCCATGATGGTCGTTCCAGGGTCAATGCCCAAGATGATTTGCTCAGTTGACTTTTTAGTGGGGGTTGGCGGCATGGTCTGACGAAGGTACATTTGGAAATGCGTTTTCCCCCCATGCTCCAAAAGCTCGCCCGTTGGTTGGTGACCTCCGCGGCCCTTGCCTACGTGGTGTGGACATTGATGGAACACAAAATGTGGCAAGACGACGAAGTCTCCCAGGTGTTTTGGCACCCTCCCAACCCCCTATTGCTTTGGTTATTCATCCTGGGTATGCCCGTCAACTTGGGGTTGGAAACAGCCAAGTGGCACGCATTGACATCCGCCGATCGCAAGCCTTGGTCTCGCAGCATGCGCGAAGTCTTGACTGGAATGACCTTTGGCTTGGTCACACCCAACCGAACAGGCGATGCCGTTGCTCGGGTAGCCATGGTGCCGCCTTCGGAGCGGACTTCAGGCGCACGCGCTTGGGCTGTCGGAGCATGGGCGCAAGCAGGGTGGACCTGGACTTTTGGCGCAATCAGCTCGGCCGCAGTGCTGACGAATGCAGCAATGGGAAACGGGGAATGGGCACATGGCCACCGGCTTCCGGTTGCGGCCTGCGCAGCGGTGTGTGTGGCCTTGGTGGCTGCTGCGATCGCCTGGTGGCGCATACCGCACTGGGCTGCCAGCGGAGACGGCGGATGGTCGCGACGTTTTACCGATCGGTTCGAAGGATTGAAAACACCCTTGAGTGCTTCTCAAATGAACCGGCAAGTAATCTTCAGTGGTCTGCGGTTCCTGGTATTTACGGCACAATTCGCCTGTGCCCTTGGGGCATGGGGAATCGAGGTGGACGGCAGCATCTGGACCGCTATTGCTTTGGTATACCTCGGCAACATGCTGGTGCCAACCGCCGCTCTCGCTGAATTAGGCGTCCGCGAAGCGCTAATCGTCGCCTGGATCCAGCCCGAGCCTGATTGGACGGTCCCCCTTGTCACCGCAACGTTTGCCATTTGGCTGGTTAACCTCTGCATCCCAGCCCTTATCGGCGGCGGAATGCAATTGACTGTCCGACGCCATGCATGACTTCATTCTTCTGATCCTAGTCGGCACCGTCGCAGCGGCCTTGCTCTTTGACTATGCTGTATTCATTGCTCGGTGTATTCGGCGAAGTCGCCAAACCACAACTGATTCACGTTCCACGGACCTGGGCTCAGCAACTGAGCTGACCGTGTTGATTCCCTGCAGAAACGAAGCAGATCACCTCGGAGCGGTGCTGGAAGATTTGCGCCATCAATCCATTCGGGTGCACCCCATTGTGATCGACGATCACAGCACCGATGGATCTCGGGACATTGCCGAATCATTCGGAGTGCAAGTCATCGATTCCGTCGGAATGGGCAAAAAAGCCGCCCTCGCGACCGGATACCAAACCGTGGATACGCCATGGATGGCCACCATCGATGCCGATGTGCGGGTGCAACCCCATTGGGCCGCATGCATGTTGCAGTGCGCTCAGCAGGGAGAGACGGCGGCGGCATTGGGCGGCGTCGTCCTAGCGGCGCAACCTCATTCAGCCTGGGAGCGATTTCAAGCGCTGGAATTCGGCAGCATGATGGTCTGGATTTCAGGCGGCGTGGCCACCGGTAATCTAGCGATGGGGAGCGGAGCCAACAGCGTGTATGCCACCGCCGATTATCCGGTGAACGATTTACACCCCGTGCAGGCCTCAGGAGACGACGCTTTTGCCTTGCATTCTCTTCGAAAATCTGGAAAAATTATTCGTTGGTGCGGGGACCCGGAGGCATGCGTGCACACCTTTCCCATGAAATCGTGGAGCGCCCTCTGGCAACAACGAGGACGCTGGGCATCCAAAACAGGAGAACAGGACCTCGAGACCAAGCGAACAGCTGTTCGCGTGGGGGTGCTCCATGCATTTGGAGCACTGGTCCTCGGCCTAGCCATCGGCATGCAATCGCCTTCTTGGATCACGGTGGCACTGGCTTTTTGGGCGGGCAAAGGAGCATTGGATGGCTGGATGATTCATCGGGCAAGCCAACAATTTGGACTGAACCTGCGCCGAACGGACACGCTTACATTCCCACTGCGATACTCCCTGCTCGTGTGGGGAGCATGGTGGCAACTTCTCGTGGGCCGTGTTCAATGGAAAGGGAGGTCTGTTTAAATTTCGTTCTGAAACAGCCCTCGAATCTTCGGATACTTGCCTCTTATGTCCTCCGCTTCACCTTCATCACTCAATCGGTATATGCGCCACACGCCTGCGCTGGTGAGCACCGGATGGATTGCCGTGTTGATTCTCATTGCGCTAGCTGGTCCGAGCATTCGGCCTGATGCAAGTCCGAACGCCAATGCACAAAACTTAGAACGTTCCTTGTTGGAACCCGGCGCCACCTGGGAAGCCAGTGATGGGTCAGCCCAAACCTTTTGGTTGGGCACAGATCGATACGGCCGGGACGTGCTCAGTCGACTCATGGCCGGAGCTGCAATAAGCTTGGGTGTGGGGTTCACTGCCGTATTCATTTCTTTGCTGATTGGCATATTACTCGGAGCATGGGCAGGATACCGTGGAGGGTGGGTGGACGCCGTCATCAGTTGGTGGATTCAAGTGGTGTGGACGTTGCCGACTTTGTTGATGGTTCTCGCCATCACCATGGCGTTTGGGAAGGGCTTGTGGCAAGTTTTTTTGGCCATCGGACTCACGATGTGGGTGGATGTCGCCCGCGTGGTCCGAGGTCAATTCATTTCCTTGAGGGAAATGGAGTTTATTCAGGCGGCCAAAGCGCTGGGGTATTCCGATTTACGCATCATGCTCCGGCACATGCTGCCCAACGCTTCGGGTCCCATAACCGTGATTGCCGCAGCCAATTTTGCCGCAGCCATTTTGATTGAGTCCGGCTTGAGCTTCCTCGGGTATGGTGCTCAAATACCCATCCCCAGCTGGGGCAACATCATCCAAGAACATTACCACCTGATCACAGGATCTCACGCGTGGCTGGCCATTGCTCCTGGGGCACTTATTGTCAGCGTTGTTCTGGCGTTTACCTTCATCGGCGATGGTCTCCGCGAATCCGCTGAACCCTGAATAATTCATGATTATCTTTCGGGCATGAGTGAGATCCAACGGGAATTAGAAACAAAAGTTTACGTTGCAGGGCATCGAGGAATGGTCGGATCTGCAATTGTTCGAAAACTGCAAAATGAGGGTTTTAAGAACATCTTGACGCGCACCAGGTCGGAATTGGATCTCACCAATCAGCAGGCCGTATTTGACTTTTTCAAAGAAGAAAAACCCCAACACGTTTACCTCGCGGCAGCCAAGGTGGGCGGCATTCATGCCAACAACGTCTACCGCGCGCAGTTCCTTTACGAGAACCTGATGATTGAGGCCAATATCATCCATGCCGCTTGGCTTCATGGGGTCGAGAAGCTGCTGTTTCTCGGCTCATCATGCATTTACCCGAAGATGGCCGAACAACCGCTGGTTGAAGAGGCTCTGCTCACAGGCCCGCTCGAACCAACCAACGAACCCTACGCCATCGCCAAGATTGCTGGCATCAAACTTTGTGAAACCTACCGGCATCAATACGGAGCCAATTTCATCAGTGCCATGCCAACGAACCTCTACGGTCCGGGGGATAATTACGACTTAGAAACCAGCCACGTGCTGCCTGCGCTCCTCCGCAAGATTCATACGGCCAAGGTCAATGGAGAGGACGAAGTTCACCTGTGGGGCACCGGGTCGCCGCAACGCGAGTTTTTGCACGTAGACGACCTCGCCATTGCTTGCGTGCATTTAATGGATACGTACGATGGTGAAGACTGGGTTAATGTTGGCACCGGCGTGGACCTGAGCATTCGGGCGCTTGCTGAGATGATTTGCGAGGTGGTCGGCTATACTGGGCGTCTGGCGTGGGATACCTCCAAACCCGACGGCACCCCACGAAAACTCATGGATGTCAGCCGCATCAATGCACTCGGCTGGAAGGCCCAAATCGAACTTCGCGACGGCATAGAACGCGTGTATTCCGAAGTCAAAGACACCTTCTGAATGAGGGCGCTTACCCTCGGCATGGCAATGGCTTGGCTTGGCATCATGGGCACTCCCTGTGCCCGGGGCCAGATCACACCAGCGCTCCACCATGTCGATAGCACGGGACACGCACCGGCCATTCGGGTAGAAGTGACCCCGCGGTCTCAAGCTTCAACCTGGTGGCAGCGCACGATGCGCCAGCATTTACTCGATTTTTCAGATCGCGATAACAAAAACGAGCGCGGAAGCGATGGCTCAAGCAACCTCATCGTTGTCGATCCGGTCGTTGAATCGTTTGTCGGCACAATGCAATCCAGTGCGGAGGGATCCCAGCCGGAAGCCATCTGGGATAACATTCGTGGAGCTCGTTTCCAGGCCGTCGTCGACAGCCGCTGGCACATCGGCGGTGAATTATTGGAACGTCAAGGTGTTGCGGAACCGTTGTTAGGCCTGTGGGCCGTCGGGAATCAAATTCCAGGATGGGGCCGATCCAAATTGGGCAAGGACAATGGCTTCAATACCGCAGAGCAGGCCTACTTTGATGTCTCCCAGACGCGCGGATGGGTCGGTTGGGAAAAAGAGAAGTGGTCCTTTGATGCTGGCATTGATGCCCTCCATATTGGTGCCGGACGTTCAAGCGCTTTCTTGTCGCAATGGGCCGTGCCCGCTCCTTACGCTCGAGCTTCTTATTCCAATGAAACCCACAGAACCACCGTTTGGTCCACGCGCTGGATGTCGACCCGCCGCGGGCCGCTTGGAGAAACCGCTGAATCCCTTTTGGAACGAACACGCGCAGTTTTTGCAACCCATCAATGGTTCGCTGGCGAACGGCTCATTCTGCAATGGGTGGGAAGTCACGCATGGGAAACCACATCGCAGACGGCACCAGAAGGCTGGGAATCGCTTGGCCTTCCTCCAGGCAACACGTACCGTCCAAACCGAACCATCATGGGACTTGAAGTTCAGTATCACCGGCGCATCAACTCGGAAAGTAAGCTGACTTTTTATGCGCAACAATCGTGGGATGTGGGGGTTGAAAAAAGAAAGTCGGCTGGCCCATCCTACCAAGCTGTGTTGCCGTTTACTTCGGTCATCGGCGCCACCGGAGTCTGGAAGACGTGGACAGCCCGTTTGGAATATACCCACCAATCTGATGCACACTGCCGAGATTGCTGGGATTACCAGACTTTGCAAGCAGGTGGTCCAAATCCAAATGGACCCATGCGCGCTGAAATCATGAATGGCGGAGTATCGCTCAACAGCTTGTGGAAGGAATCATTCCGGCTGCGGGCCAGAGGCGTCGTTCACGGTCCATGGCATGCAAGTGGCTTCATGGAAATGAACAACCAGGCAAATCACTGGCTTATCCAGGTGCACCATCAGCTGCATAGCATATGGCCCTTGTCCATCACCGGCGCGGTGGGAAAGGTTGTGCTTACAGAGCCTCTGGGCATAGGCGAAATCCAAGCGTATTCGGTGCTTCAGTTGGGGCTGACAGCTGGAATTTTGGAGTGGAAGTAACCCAATTGGTTCTCGTCACGTATCAACTTGTACACATTAATCGAGTTACATGTTGTTGACATTGAATGTTGTTTGTAAGAGGTTTTTTATTAATTTAGACCCTCAATGATGTTATTGGTCGTCATATCTTCGTTTTTAATCGTTCTTTTTGGAATGCCAACCCTTATCAAGGTTGCCAAAATGAAGCACTTGGTAGACGAACCTGAAGATCCACGAAAAATTCATCACCGCAGCGTACCCACGGTCGGCGGAATCATGATTTTTATCGCGCTCTTCTTCAATGTATACTTCTGGATGGCGTTAGGTGAAACTCCGCCGACAGGAACATTTCAATCGGGTTCCATTCTCGCCGCGTGCTGCGTGCTCATTTTCTTCATGGGATTGAAAGATGATATCATCGGCATGTCAGCGGCGAAGAAACTTTTAGTCCACTTGGTGGTCGGCTTTCTTCTCGTTACCATAGGGGGGTTCCGTATTCATTCGTTCGGAGGGCTTTTTGGCGTTGAGGCGCTGCCTGAGGCGCTTTCCATGGTATTCTCGCTCTTTGTTTACATTGTAGTAGTCAATGCAATGAACCTGATCGATGGCATTGATGGGTTGGTTGGTGGGTACTCCGTCATCGCCATGTCTGCCTTTGGATTATGGTTGATGAGCACAGGGCAACCGACCAACGCACTCGTAGCCTTTACCATCGCTGGTTCCATGGCTGGGTTTCTGGTGTTTAATTTTGCTCCAGCCCGTATTTTCCTTGGAGATTGTGGATCATTGCTCTTAGGATTGGTCGCTTATACCATGGCAACCCAAGTCATCAATACGCCTCAAGATGCCATTCCCGAATCCTGGGGACAGCTCTCCAAGCCCATTCTGGCAATGAGCATTTTGGCCTATCCTCTCATAGACACCTTGCGTGTTTTCTTCCTGCGTGCGGCTCGTGGAATATCACCCTTCAATCCCGACAGGAACCACTTGCATCATCGGCTCATGGTGCGGCACCGCAGCCATGCCCGAACAGCCGTCTCAGTGTACACGTTTACAGTTGTTATTATCGGTATCGCTTGGGCAAAACCGTACCTCTATCCAACGCTTGGTGAGGAAGGCATGTTCTTTGGACTTTTCATTTTGTCATTCATCTGGTTCTTGCCGATACTTCGTACCACACGAGGCCAGCACAAATTGTCCGAACAACGGGACCGCTTGCTCAAAGAAGCTCAGAATGATCAAAAGAAAGCCGAAGCCCAATCAGCTGTCGCTTAATCGTACCTTGCCGACATGATTCGGCTTGGTTCCATCATTGGTTTCCTTTTCCTTGCAGTCCTCTCCATAGGCTACTCTCATGGCCAAGAACCGCTCACATCCGAATGGATGATCGGAGCCCAGCACCCTGAATCTCCGAGCATCTGGCCTCGTCCCCTGGTCTGCGACACGGCTCAATCCCTGGAGATATCGGGATACGGTGCATTGCAGTACAGCCCTGGAGCGAAGTTACGCGGCGCTTGGTTGAGCGTGCCTTCGGCAGGCGGGGTTGGATGGCAATTGGGAATGACATGGGCCTGGAATTCGGGCCGTTGGAGTAGCTCCGGCATGCTGGAACATTGGCGCGTCGCTGGGGTGCATGAGGACGATTGGAATGAAGCCTGGCAATGGGGCACATGGGACGGAATGGGGTGGGCGTGGAACCCCAATCAAACAGACAATGCAACGCTGCGCGCTGTTGGTTCCATACAATACCAAGTTAGCCCTTCTGTAACGCTTGAAGCAGGCAACCACCGACATCACTGGGGGAACGGATGGCGATCGCTGTGGCTGGATCGCCAGGCAGCCCCGCTTCCCGCTGCGCGAATCCACGTTCAAACTGAACGCATTGAATACACCCATCTCATCGCCCGAACACTTCATCGGAGTGTCGGAAGTCCGCCGGATTTTCCAGGATCCGGGCAGTTCAGTCCGGGAACCTACGTCAATAAACGGAGCAGTTGGCTAGCAGCCCATGCCATTGACGCGCGCATTGCACCCGGTTGGAAGGGCAGCCTATTCGGTGGAGTCACCTGGCTCGCAAACGACTCGGGTTACACCCATCGATTTGAAGCGGCCTACGCCATTCCGGTCATCGCCTTTCGTCCAGCCGAATACGCACTTGGATCAGCCGACAATGCCCTCGTCGGCGCGGCGTTGACCTATACGCCGGTTTGGGCCGATAAAACACTCCGGTTCTACGGTCAAGTCATGTTGGACGAACTGGTCGTCAGTGAAGTTTTCAATCCCGATCAATGGTGGGCCAATAAGTGGGGAGTGCTCGGTTCCGCAGCTTGGCGCAGTTCTGACAAAACATGGGGCTTTGTGCTTGAGGCCTGTGCTGTTCGGCCGTACACGTACGCTCATGCCGCAACGGCGCAGTCGTGGACCCATAATCGCCAACCCCTCGCCCATCCTGCTGGCAGCAATTTCGCCGAAGGACGTGCGCATGCGCAGTGGAAGCGTGAGCGGTGGTCGGCCCATGCAGGTCTGGTGCTTCGTCGACAAGCGGTGGATGAACGTGTCGCACTGGATAAGGTTCCGAGTTTCAGCATTGGGGCCGATCCGATGCTCTCCTATATCACGCGCCCAGCAGATTATGGCATAGACCTTATTTGGGATGGCGAAGGGTTGGCCGGTGAAACCGACGTGATTGACCAACGCCTGGTATGGGCCGACGTCGGGTACGAAATTCGACGGATTGAAGGACAGCAACTTTTTTTGCGCGTCATGCAAAACCGTTCAATCGGCGAACGCATTCAATCCAACTGGTGGCGACTGGAAATGGGAATCCGGCTAAATCGCGTCCTTGAAGAGCGGAATTGGTGATGTGATATCCCGCGCTGGGGCGTAATTTTGCGCTCCAATCCCTAGCAAAGCATGAAGGACATCGCGGCATTATTCAAAGTACGGTTGGGGTTTTTTGTGGTCATGTCCGCAATTTTGGGCTGGTTTATGGCCGTCGATTCGCTCGACCTCAAGAGCTTCTTGTTGCTTTTGGTGGGAGGGTATTTGCTCACCGGAGCTTCGAATGGATTGAACCAAATCATTGAAAAACGTGTGGATGGCCTGATGGACCGAACAGCGGGGAGGCCTCTGCCTACCGGCCGCATGCAAACATGGCAAGCCTGGGTTTACAGCCTGACAGCAGCCGCCATCGGCTTGGCAAGTTTGTTTGCGCTCAATCCCTTGAGCGGATGGCTGGGTGTTGCTGCCCTGGTGAGCTACGCTTTTATCTACACTCCACTGAAAAGCAAAACAACGCTGAGCGTGTTTGTAGGTGCTTTTCCCGGAGCGCTTGCGCCCATGATCGGCTATGTTGCCGCGACCGGAGATTTTGGAATTGAACCTGGCACCTTATTCGCTGTTCAATTCATGTGGCAGTTCCCTCACTTTTGGGCCATCGCTTGGCTCGCACACGACGATTACCAAAAAGTCGGCTACAATATGCTGCCGTTTCGGGAGGGACGCACGAAAGAAAGTGCTTGGCAAATCCTCATGTACACAGCTTTTTGCATTCCTGCCTCCTTGTTGCCTTGGGCCCTGCCCACAGGCTCTCCGATGGTCGGAAACTTCGCACTCGTCGTTGCCGTAACCTGCGGAGTTTTATTCTTGATTCCCGCATGGAAATTGCACCGAACCCTCGACAGCAAGTACGCGCGGCAATTGATGTTCATGTCGTTTGCCTACCTGCCCATTGTCCAAATCTCGTACGTACTCGATAAAATTTAATTGGAGCATGTCTGAAGCTAACCCCACCACTAAGAGCGACGTATTCGAAGGCCACGATCCGGCAGTTCGTGAGCGCACGAAGAAGATGTTGATGTACTTCATCGTTTTTGCTGTCGTGATGCTATTTGCAGGATTCACCAGCGCCTACATCGTTTCAAACATGGGCCAATATTGGGTTCATGCCTTCGCAAATTCGGCCTTTTGGGCATCCAATGCGCTGCTCGTTCTATCCTCCATCGCGCTTTGGTTGAGCGTGCGCTGGATGCGTCAAAATGAAAAAACCAAGACGCTCGCTGCACTCGGGCTCACGCTTGCATTGGGCATTGGGTTCACTGTAAGCCAGGCAGAAGGATGGAAATCGCTTTCTGATTTGGGAATGGGGTGGACCGTGAGCGAGCATGAATCCGGGATGAATGCTTACCGGTGGAATAACATCGAGGCCATCATGGAGAGCGGGGCCGTTTATGGAACCGATTACGAAGTTTACCGCAACGGGGTGCCCGTGATTTATAGCGCCGAACGCAAGGAGTTCTACGCGGCGAACGATGAATTGATGGTCCGACCGATCACGCAAGATGTCGCGCGGACCTCCAATTCAGGGGGAGGATACCTCTGGGCGCTCATCGCCGTTCACATTTTGCACCTGACATTTGGTTTTGTCTACCTTGTTATCAATGGGATTCGTGTGGCGATGGGAACCATCCATGCTGGCGATGTTGTGCGGCTCCAATCCTTGAGCATTTACTGGCATTTCATGGGTGCACTGTGGCTTTATCTCTTTGCGTTTTTGTTCTTCATGAATTGAAAACCAGGCACTCCGTGAACCGTTTGCCCATTTGATTGTTTCTCCGAGGCAAAAAATGTGGTTTCATTGGTCTTCATTGCATAAATTTGCGGCCAAATTGTAGCCATGGGCGGAGAAGCATCAAAAGCCATTTCGAAAGAAGAATTATGGGGAGGAGGACAATCTCCTTTTAGTGTTAGCTATGGGAAGATGATGATGTGGTACTTCCTCGTTTCGGACGCTTTGACGTTCGGAGGATTATTGACCGCCTACGGATTCGTTCGGGCTAGCAGCGAGGACGCTTGGCCCATCGGTGAGCAAGTATTCCGAGCGCTCCCGGGTCTCGATGGGCAGTATCCCTTGATTTATGTGGCCCTCATGACGTTCATTCTCATCGTCTCATCCGTCACCATGGTATTGGCCGTGGAGGCTGGTCACCGCAATGATAAGTCGGGTGTCGTGCGCTGGATGGCGCTGACCATCATCGGAGGGATTTTCTTTTTGGGATCTCAAGCCTGGGAGTGGTCGCACTTCATCCACGGCAGTGGTGGCTCGTTCATTTTGGCAGAAAATGTATCGGTGACCTCGGACGACGGTCAGGTCTTCGATCTTACGAAGGGAGATGCCGTTTACATGGACCATCACTTTGGCCATCTAGCCGAGCCTTGGTTGGAGGGAGCGCCAAACGTGTCCTTGGTCGACAGCGATCACGGCGTGAAGCTGGTGGAAATTGGTGAGCATTCACATGAGGCTGAATTGCACGCCCTCACGCTGAATAAGTACGTTGAAAACGAATCCCATGTGAGTGGAGATCAGGCCATGAAACTGTGGAATGCGCGCTCAGCTTCGTTTGCCTTTGGAGCCAACATGCACGATAACGAATATGGGATTCAGCAGGCTTATGCCAATTTCTTTTTCTTCATTACCGGGTTTCACGGGTTTCACGTCTTTTCAGGCGTAGTCATCAATATCATTATTTTCATCATGGCAATTCAAGGTGTCTTCGAACGTCGAAAGCACTATGAAATGGTGGAAAAAGTAGGCCTCTATTGGCACTTTGTAGATTTGGTTTGGGTCTTTGTATTCACCTTTTTCTACTTGGTCTAACCCGCTGGTTTAATCACAGGAACTCCCTACCATGGAACGAGACGATCTCATTGTTAACGATAGCTACTCCCTCAATGCGCATCACAGCGAGGAAGAAGGGGTGAAAATCCGAAAGAACATTTGGAAGGTAACTTTGATTCTGACCATCTTGACTACGGTCGAAGTGTTCATGGGAGTCTATTTTAAGCGCTCTGAAACCTTCACATGGTCCATGATCAAATGGACGTTTATTGTCCTCACACTCGTGAAAGCTGCGTACATCGTTTTGGTCTTCATGCACTTGGGGGATGAACGCAGCAACTTGAAGAAGGTGGTACTAGCTCCTTACATGCTGTTCATTGGATACCTTCTGTTCATTGCCATCTCCGAAGGATTTGGACACCTCATGTCCTTCAGCACCTTCCACTAATTCAACTGCATCCCTTGCGCATGCGGGATGAACTTCGCGTCCGCTCAGCGGTTTAACTCTCGTGAAACCTTCGCTCGCCACCACTCTGAAAAAATATTCAATCCTTTTAGGGATCATGCTTGCCTTGCCCCTTATAGGCTTGATGATACTCGGGGTAGATGGCGAACATCACTTCAATACGTTGCCTTATTTCACCACAGCAGGTGCAACGGAAAGCCTCGAGGACGGGGCACAACGTGTGAAGCCTTTTACATTGACCAATCAAAACGGGGAGTCTTTTACGTCTTCATCCCTCGATGGTCAAGTTTGGCTCGCAGCCTTCTTCTCAACGAATTCTCCGCATGTGGCGCAAATGACGAAACAACTGCTGTGGCCAAATTTTCGGTACCGCGATGAAAGTGACATCACGACGGTGTGTTTCACTCTCGACGCCGAACACGACACGCCAGAGGTGCTCGCGAGCTATGTCGAACGCAATACCCGTTACAACGGTTTTGAGGGGAAGTGGCAGTTTTTGACAGGAAATCAATCTCAAATCGACGATGTCATTGCTTCTTCGTTCATGATCGAGCGGGATACGATTGAGCCGAATAACATCGCCACGTTGTGGCTCGTCGACGATAAAGGATACCTGCGCGGGGTGTACCATGCTGCTTCCGAAGATGCAATCAAGGATGCTGTAGAAGATATTGCGTTGCTGCAAAAAGAAATGGACGAAGCGAGGTATGAAAAACGGAAGCTCCGCGAAGCCATGGCAGAATTGCCCTCTTTGCCGGTCCTTGGACCCCAAGGACACACGGTGCCGCCCTTTGCTTTACTCGACGAAGACAGCCTGGAGTTTTCACACCGGAATTGCGAAGGGCAAGTGCGAATCGTCGATTTCTTTTTTACGCGGTGCCCCACCATTTGCCCCATTATGTCGAGCCAAATGGCCCGTTTACAAACCGGCATTGAACAACGCGGCATGAAGGACGCCATCCGCTTACTCAGCCATTCCGTCGATCCAGAACACGACCGTCCAGAGCAGCTATCCGAGTATGGAAAGCGTTTGGGCCAGGATCCCCGGATTTGGAAATTTTTGACCGGCGAAAAAGACGATCTGTTCGATCTGGCTCGCAACGGCTATTTCCTGACTGCGATCGAAAGTGACACGGCGGCAGGAGGTATTTTCCACAGCGACGTCTTCTCCCTCATTGATCAATCGGGCCGCATCCGCGGGTATTATGATGGAACGGATACGAAGGAGGTCGACCAACTTTTGAACGATGCCCAGCAGCTTTGGGCCACCAACGAATGAAACATGATGAACAACGAACGTAACGTAAAGCGATTCATTTGGACCATGGCGGTTGTAATTCCCGTTGCCGTTGCCTTGCTGTTCCTCATTCCGCCCGTAGACAGCCTATCGGAGGAGACTCGGGCCTCGCTTTACCTGCTCCCCAAGCTGAACGCTATTTTCAATGGCACGGCATTCTGCTGTCTGATCGCTGCTTTCGTCGCAATCAAAAATAAAAACATCCGGGTGCATCGTGCCTTTACGACTTCAGCGCTGGCGTTGAGCGTTCTGTTTTTGCTCAGCTACGTTGCGTTTCACTTGACCACAGAATCCACAAAGTTTGGAGGGGAAGGTTGGATACGATCGGTTTACTTTTTTATTCTCATTTCGCACATTCTGCTTTCTACGGGGATCATTCCGTTGGTGCTCTTTACGTACGTGCGAGGGTTGGGTATGCAAGTGGAGAAACATCGAAAGATAGCCCGGGTTACTTGGCCCATCTGGCTTTACGTCACCGCCACGGGTGTCATCGTATATTGGATGATTTCGCCATATTACCAGCACTAAAGGATCATTGAACTTCCATGCACACCAGAAGAATTTTTTCCATCCTCTTGCTATTTGGCCTCCTGCTCTTGGTGCAGGACGCTTTGGGGCAATGTGTAATGTGCAGAGCCGTGGCGGAGGACAGTGCGGAAGACGGGGGCCTGGGCGCGGGGTTGAACCGCGGAATTTTGTATCTCATGGCGGTCCCTTATATTTTGTTATCAGCGTTTTTTTTCGTAATTTATAGGAAGCGAAACACCGCCCCCTAACCGAAGAAATTGATGCTGCGCGATACCTCCCGAATACGAACCATCCTGTTGATCGCGCTTGGCTTTTGCACAACCTGGGAAGCCCACGGTCAATTTGTCGTCGAACGCAGCCCCTGGTTAGACGGTGCAGGAATCACCGAAGACCCCGTCGAACAAACATGGCGGGTAACCGATCGCTCCACTAACGCACCATTGAACACTCAGTTCTCCGTAGAAGGCATCAATCCTCGAAAGCCGGTCACCTTGAATGTCAACGAGGACACCCTGCTCAAGCTTGAGCCTTATCGACGCTACAGTCGACTGTGTGTTGAACCCAATTACATGCTTTTCGCAGATTATTTATTTGCTGATCCGAATGTGGCGCACGACACCGTCCGCTTGCAGCCGCTGCAAATCGGATTGGAAACCTCCCTTCCTGCAATTGAATTTATGCCCGGAACCCAGGAATTATACTACACCTCCGTGCCCGCGTTGGAGGCATTGCTTGAATTCATCGATGTGAATCCCACCTTGGCTCTCGCCATCATTGGATGCGAAGACACAGACGAAAAGACGAGGAATCAAGATCGATTCAGCCGAGATCGCGCACGGGCGGTTTTTGAATACCTCGTCAGTTCTGGCGTTGCATCCGACCGCCTCACCATCGAAGGGCGTGGGTCCAAATCGCCGGCATTTCCCGAGCCAAAAACCCCGGAGGAAGCGGAATTCAACCGAAGAATTTCCGTTCGAGTTACCAATTACTGATAAATCGTTCAGGAACAGGTGCATTGCGTTAATTTTGTGCATGCCTGAATCGACCGTCATTCTTCGTCCCCGCTTGTTATTTCTGCTCGCTTGCTCCCTTATGAGCTTAGGAGAAATGGGAACTGCTTGCGCTCAGCAACAAGCTTGGAGCCTGCAACGCTGCCTGGACCATGCCTTCCAACACAACCTCCAAATCAAACTGAGTGAGCTGGGGGAAACCAGTGCCGCCATCGGCACCCAATCCGCCCGGGGCGCCTTCCTTCCGAACCTCAACGGGAACATGTCGCATGGATACAACTTCGGTCGGACCATTGACCCCTTCACGAATCAATTCGTGGAATCATCGGCGATTCGGTCGAATAGCTTCGGCCTCTCCACAGGAATCGTCCTCTTCAATGGCTTCCAAAATCACCTCAACTTGAGGCGTGCATTACTCGCCGAACAGTCCGCTGCTGCAGCCAAAGAAATCGCAGAAAACAACGTCGTTCTGACCATTGCAGGTGCGTTCTTGAACGTCCTGTTCCAAGAGGAATTTGTCCGGGTGGCGGAATACAATCGTCAGGCGACCGCCCGCCAAGTCGACCGAATGCGCAGCATGGTGTCCGCAGGAGCTGCTGCAGAATTTGATTTGTATGATGTAGAAGCTCAATTGGCCTCCGACGAAGCCAACATCGTCTCCACCACGAATGCGCTTGGCCTCGCTAAACTAAACTTGGTTCAATTGCTTCAGCTGTCAGCTGCAGAGGCGGAAGATTTCCAATTGATTCGTCCTTCTGATGAAGATTTGGAGCGGACCAATCTGCCTGCCTCCCCCGCTGCCGCGGTCGCATACGCCATGGGCTCGTTCCCTGAAATCCGCCAAGCGGAATTGCAAGTCGAAGATGCTCATATTGGATTGAACGTCGCCAAAACGGGTCGCTATCCTCGCTTGTTTGCAAGCTACAACATCGGAACTGGGTATTCTGGAGCGTCCCGTACCATAGACGGTGCACCCACGGTGGAAGAATTCGTGCTCGGCTCACTTGTCGTGGACGATTCAACGGCGTACGATCTAGTTGCACAGCAAGAAGTCTTCAATTTTATCACTACCCCTTTCTCCGAACAGCTCAATCGCAATTTTAATCAGAGTGTGTTCTTCTCAATGAGCGTTCCCTTGTTCAACAACTTCAGCGTGAAGTCTTCCATAGAACAAGCAGAAGTCAATGCTTTGAGCGCACAATATCAACTGGAGCAGACCCGACAAACGCTCACCACGAGCATTGAATCAGCCTGGGCAGATGCCCGAGCAGCCTCGCAAAATGCTGTTGCCCAGGAATCCGCCTTGACCGCTGCCGAAAGGGCCTTTCTGAACACAGAAAAACGGTATGAGGCGGGTGCTTCCACTGCAATTGATTTTGCAGACGCACGTACGTTGTTTGACAATGCCCGTGTCAATGCGCTTCGAGCCAAGTATGATTTGGCTTTCAAAAGCCGAATCCTGGACTTTTACATGGGCAAAGCCATTTCATTCCGTTAACCAACCACCATGAAATTGACGAAGAAATTTTGGATCATCTGCGGCCTTGTCCTCGTGGCACTCTTAATCGCGGCCAAGTGGTTCGGTGGGAAAGAGTCTGCTGAACTCATTCAAGCGGAGAAGGTTGAAGTGCGAACCATCATCGAACGCGTCTCTGCTTCCGGCAAGATTCAACCCGAAATTGAAGTCAACATTACAGCCGAAGTCAGTGGACAAATCATTCGCCTGCCTGTAAAAGAAGGCGATCGTGTGCAGAAAGGCGATTTACTCGTTCAAATCAATCCCGACCTGTACGATGCGGCATTGAATCGCGCCCAAGCTGCGGCCAACAGTGCCCGCTCCAACCTCGCTTCTGCAAAAGCACAATATGCGCAGGCTGACGCGCAATTTTTTGCCGCTCAAAAAAGCTGGGAACGTACCCAGCAACTTTTCAAGGACCGCATTCTCTCTCAGGCGGACTACGATGCTGCGGAATCCAGCTTTCGAAGCGCAGAAGCAACGCTCACAGCTGCTGGTGAGACGATACGCAGCGCGGAATTTGCCATTTCCAGCGCGGAAGCTTCGGTTCAGGAAGCACGAGACAACCTGAGTCGTACCACCCTTACAGCTCCTCAATCAGGAACGGTGACCGCACTGGTCAAAGAAAGCGGCGAGAGTGTTCAAGGCAATGGATTCACCGCCGGAGAAGTCGTCATGAAGGTCTCCGATTTGTCCATCATGGAAGTTGATGTGGAAGTCAATGAAAGTGATATTGTTCGGGTGGGTATGGGAGATGCCGCCGAAGTGGAAGTTGATGCCTACCTCGACCAAACATTTGAAGGCGCCGTGACCGAAATTGGAAATACCGCTTTGAACGCAGGGCTCAACGGATTTGCCATGGATCAAGTAACCAATTTTTCGGTGAAGGTCCGGTTGGCACCGGAGAGTTACGCCTCTTTGCTCGAGGAGGAGGGCACTTTATCTCCGTTTCGGCCGGGCATGAGCGCCAAGGTGGATATCCTCACCCGGGAAGCTGCGGGAGCTCTATCCATCCCCATTCAATCTGTCACCACCCGGGAAGCCGAGGATGGGACAGACGAGGAGACTGAATTGGGCGTTTTCCTTGTTTCCGAAGGAGACATCGCAGAGTGGCGCGTCGTCACAACCGGCATTCAAGACAACCGGTACATTGAAATATTGACTGGTCTAACGGAAGGTGATCAAGTCATTACGGGGCCTTACCAAAGCGTTTCACGCACCCTCGTCAACGGTGACGCGGTGGAAATCAAGGTCCCGGAAGAAGAGGATAAAAACGAATCAGCGAACGAATGACCCCGCTCATCCTCGGCATCGAAACATCGACCCTTTCCTGCTCAGTAGCTTTATTTGAAGGCACTGAACTGCTCCATTCGGCGCAAGCCCTCCATGAAAAGTACGTCCATGCCTCTGAGCTCTTGCCGATGATTGATCTCGCTTTCCAAAAAACGAAGCGAAACCTCAACGAGTTGGATGCCGTCGCAGTGTGTGCCGGGCCAGGGAGCTATACGGGACTTCGAATCGGCGTCTCCACTGCGAAAGGAATTTGCCATGCCCGTAACATTCCCCTCATTGCCATCAACAGCCTCGAAATCCAAGCCTATGGCTGCCCTCTCGAGGTGTCTTCGGTGGTCGCCATCATGGACGCCAGACGTGACGAGGTGTATACGCAGTCCTTCAAACGGGCAGGTGAAACGTGGATGCCCTTGGATGAGATTCGAGCGGTCATTTTGGACGACAAACAACCATTGGACGTCTTTTTTCCGGAGGTTTCTGCTGAGAAGGCCTGCATCATCGGCGATGCCGCTGAGAAATCTGAGCGCCTCCTTGCGGATCGGGCAGACCACTGGACGTTTGTCTCCGATCACCCTCGAGCAAAGTGCATGATGCAGCCTGCGCTGGAAGCTTTTGAAGCGCAGCGGTTTGAAGATGTCGCTTATTTCACTCCCCGCTATCTGAAAGAGTTCGTTGCCGGCCCCCCAAAAGATCCGCTCGGGCTGCGTAAATCCCAAATAGCATGAAACGACCTACTGGATTTCGAGGGTTCACGCTGGTGTTGCTCGCTGCGCTCTTGACGCAGTCGAGATGCAACGACCCAGAACAGTTCATCCCATATGTACCCGTTGATTTTTCCGTCAATCTCAACCTTCCCGCCTACCTCAATATCACGGTACCGAGCGGACATATTACCGTAACTGGAGGTTCCAAAGGCATCATTCTGTACCGGTACACATTGGATCAGTTTGTCGCGCTCGACCGCCATGCGACGGCTGATATTGCCGCGGGCTGTCAAGTTGAAGTAAGCGAAGATGGGCTAATCCTCACCGATCCTTGCAGCAATTCAGAGTGGCTCATCATCGATGGATCGGTGGTCTCAGGAGATGCTATCTACCCCTTGCACCGGTACGCTACGCAGTGGAACGACCCCATCTTGACCGTCTTCAATCCTTAATGGGAGGCGCTGGTGGTGGCTGCATGCGCTCGAGCAACGAAGGCACCAAAACAATCAACAGCGAAGGAAGTGGTGATTGCAGAAAAGCCAAAAACTCATGGGCCACACTGTAGCCTGATTTGCCCGGAATCAGAGCAATGAACACCGCCATGATGGCACCCGCCAAACCGTACATCACAATCAGCCAAGGCCACCTTTCTATGTGACCCGTTGTGCGCAAAAAGAGCGCATCCAGGCCAAAAAAAACGATGAGAATGAGCGAGCTCAACCCCCACTTCATCCAACCCAATTCCCTCAGTGAATAGCGATGAAATCCATCCCACGTTGATTCCATGATGTAGTAATGAATGCGTTTGGGCTGCGGATTGGCCTCCCACCATGCCGCACGAGCATCCTGAGGCAGTTCCTGCAACACCGGATTTTGGCGCATCACTTCCATGTAGTGGTTTAACTGAATTTTGGCGCGCTCTTGATGGAATCCAAAAACCAGCATAAGTCCCAATATCAGCAGCCACAAGGGCCGTTTTCGGGGCAGGATGGGTTTGAAAACGGTCGTTGTCATGGCGCTTTAGTCCCTTCTGGACGCAATCGAAACCCCGCTCCTACTGTATACCCATACCACAAGGCAAAAATGATGCTGTAAACAAATACGGTGAAGGTATAGTCGTGGTTAAATTTTAAGGCATCTTCTCCAAAATAAAGCTGGATGAGCAACAGGCTCACAATGCGCAAGATGTTGGCCGCGTGAATAGCTGCAATGCCCAGCGGAATGAACCAAAGTTTTCGAATCCACCGTCCTGGAAAGGACAGGATGAAGATGGCGAACAGGGCAAAGAGCACAACCCCATCGCACGACGGACCCACCATGACGCCCTGCGCGCCCTGAATTCCAACTCTATATCGGAACAAACCGTCGTTCTGCTGAAAAAATGCCAGCGGCTCATAGCCTAAGAAGTCCATGAGCATTTCCGTAACGGCAATCAAATTTTGCGTGATGTACTCATCAAGCAACGTCGCAGGTTTTAGAAACTCCTCATACGAAAGGTGCCACACAATGTACCCGCCAAAACCAAACACCAAAAAACGGAAAACGTCCGGCTGTGACCGGACGAATTCGCGCAATGTTTGGATCCAACGCATGAGTCGAATCAGTATCGATACAAGTCTGATTTGAACGGTCCGTTCACCGGAACGCCGATGTAGTCGGCTTGTTCCTGAGTCAAGGTCTCCAATTCAACATTGATTTTATCCAAGTGCAAACGGGCCACTTCTTCATCCAAATGCTTTGGCAACGTGACTACTTCATTTTTGTAAGCATCTCCATTGTTCCAGAGTTCCAACTGGGCTAAAATCTGGTTGGTGAATGAGTTCGACATCACGAAACTCGGATGACCTGTTGCACAGCCTAAGTTCACCAAACGGCCCTCAGCCAGCAAAATGATGTCGTTGCCATTCACATTATACAAGTCCACCTGCGGCTTAATCGTATCCTTGGTGTTGCCGTGGTTATCGTTTAACCAAGCCACGTCAATTTCGTTGTCAAAGTGACCGATGTTGCAGACGACGGCTTTGTCCTTTAAAGCTTCGAAATGTTCTCCGCGAATAATGTCTTTGTTGCCTGTTGCCGTGCACACGATGTCCGCTTCTTTCACGGCGTCAGCCATGCGCTTCACTTCATATCCATCCATCGCCGCTTGCAGCGCACAAATGGGGTCAATCTCGGTCACCATCACGCGGCATCCAGCACTGCGAAGGGATTCCGCCGTGCCTTTACCGACATCTCCGTATCCAGCTACAACGGCCACTTTTCCGGCCATCATGATATCGGTTGCGCGACGAATCGCATCCACAGCCGACTCACGGCAACCGTATTTGTTGTCAAATTTCGACTTCGTTACCGAGTCGTTCACGTTAATCGCCGGCATGGGAAGTGTTCCCGCCTTCATGCGATCGTACAATCGGAGAACGCCTGTCGTAGTCTCTTCAGACAAGCCCTTGATGCCATCGGCCAACTGGGGGAATTCGTCCAAAACCATATTGGTCAAATCACCTCCGTCGTCCAAAATCAAGTTCAATGGCTTGCGCTCTGCCCCAAAAAACAACGTCTGCCGGATGCACCACTCAAACTCTTCTTCTGTCATTCCCTTCCAAGCGTAAACAGGAATGCCCGCCGCTGCAATGGCTGCAGCCGCGTGATCTTGCGTCGAAAAGATGTTGCAGGAGGACCAGGTCACATCTGCCCCCAAATCAACCAATGTTTCGATGAGCACAGCTGTTTGAATCGTCATGTGCAAGCAACCCGCAACCCGAGAGCCTGCTAATGGCTTTTCGCCTGCATACTTCGCTCGCAAAGCCATCAAACCAGGCATTTCCGCTTCCGCCAATCGAATTTCCTTTCGACCCCACTCAGCTAAGCTGATGTCCTTTACTTTGTACGGCAAGTATTCCGTTGTCATTGTTGTACTCATAACACTTTGATTTCGAGGGGCAAAATTACAACAAACCCCATTAGCTTCGCACCCGTTAAGTGGACATCGATGCCCGATTTTGAAGTCATTTTGGAAAGTTTGGCTCCATCGTTTAGCGTTGGCGCACTCCGCGCCACGCCGGATGAGGTGAACGAATGGGCCGTTCATCAAACACGGTTTCCACAGCGCAACGTTGCGGCTTTGCCGTTTCATCGCCAGTTGGAGCATCGAGCGGTTGATCTTGTTCTCCATCACATGACCGGTCGGACCAAAGGACAATCGTTGGCTCAAGAGGTGGTACACGACGCCAATGGAAAACCGAGTTTTTCCAACGAAAAAGGAACATATATCAGCATTGCCCATCATTCTCATGGCCAACATTGTTGGGCGGCAGTAGCATTATCGGAGGCTCCGATAGGCTGCGACATTGAATCCCTTCGCTCGCAACTGCAGACGATTTCAAAACGCTTCCTCAACCCGGATGAACGTTCTTCAGTTGGCGACAACATCGAAGGCTTGTGCGCGATCTGGGGCGCAAAAGAAAGCATGTTCAAAGCCTTCGGTCCGTCCTTGGATTTCAGAAAAGACCTGCACGTTATATGGACCGATGCCTCCACTGCCATCGAGGCCGGCATGCAGGGTACCGTGCGTCAAGAACCTGGACTGTATAAAGCATGGCGATTGGAAGGACGCCTCGAGACAGGCAAGCAAACGGAGTTTTGGGCTGTGTGCGGTCCCACCAAACACCTTAAGAGCTTCTAAAGTCCCGCCAACCAAAAAGGAGTCCCTCGGGACTCCTTTTTGTATAGCTATTCCGCCAGGCGGAAATTAAAATCGACGTGTATGTCTTAACGCTCGATGCCTTTGTGACGGCGCTCTGAACTGACAGACAACTTCTTGCGGCCTTTAGCACGGCGCGAACTGAGGACGTTTCGTCCGTTAGCAGAAGACATGCGCTTGCGGAAACCGTGTTTGTTTCGTCGCTTACGTACAGAAGGTTGGAAGGTCCTTTTCATAGCAATTCAATTTTCAAAAGCTCCATCGGAACTCAGCCCAAATTAGGGACGGCAAAGATAGACATAGAATTCGTGCCACCAAACTCCACGGCAAGAATCTGCACGCAAAGATGCGACAGAAGTAAAAAATTACTGTTTCTTAAGGCCCCTTTGCATTCGAGTAAGCGTAATTTCGCAGAACATGGAGGCAACAGACGCAGCAGAACGCAAGTTCAATTGGAAGAATTGGAGTACAGTCAAAAAAATGGGGCATTACCTGCGGCCCCACGCATGGGGCTACGCTGGAGGCGTGGTGATTATTAGCCTCAGTGGAGTACTGACCTTGCTTGTGACCCGGCTTTGGGGACAATTGGGGGGAGTGGGTGCTTCAACAGGTGAGCAAACAGAACTAGAATCTCCGCTGGCCATGCTGCAAATTGACATGGGCAATTTGACTCAGATTGGGTGGCTGATTTTGTGCGTGCTCAGCGTTCAGGCCGTATTGAGTTTTGGTCGGGTCATCTTATTTGCTAAAATGACCGAAGACATGATGCTCGCAATGCGGCGGGATGCCTTTGAAGCCATTGTGAGCATGCCCATGCGCTTTTTCGACACGCGGCGCGTGGGAGATTTGAACAGCCGTGTTTCAGCTGACATCACCTCGATTCAGGATGTCTTTACGACCACCCTCGCAGAGTTACTTCGCCAGATCATCATCATCATCGGTGGCATTTTGGCCTTGCTGTATTTCTCGGTGACGTTGACCCTTTTGATGCTGATTACGCTGCCCGTAATGATTATTGCAGCTATTCTTTTTGGCCGTTTTATCCGCAAACTTTCCAAGCGCACTCAGGATCAGGTGGCGGACTCGAATACCATTGTTCAAGAGACACTCACCGGTATCATTAGCGTGAAAAGTTTTGCCAATGAAGCGTGGGAAGTATTGCGCTATCTCGGAAGCATTCAGAATATTCGGACGCTCGCAATGAAGGGGGCCATTTGGCGCGGCGCCTTCGCATCGTTCATCATCTTGTTCATTTTTGGGGCCATCACCTTGGTGATTTTTAAAGGGGCAGAATTGATGGTCACGGGCGGATTGGCCAGCGAGCACTTTTTTACATTTCTCCTAATGACCGGATTGGTTGCTGGATCCATCGGCGGCATTGCCGCTCAATTTTCCGCCCTGCAGCGCGGACTTGGCGCCATCGAGAGCTTAATGGAATTAATGGATGAAGCGCGAGAAGATGTCATCACAGAAGTCGATGCTCCCCTCTCTCCGTTGAAACTCATGGGGGACGTTCGGTTCCAAAATGTCCAATTTCATTACCCCAATCGGCAGGACGTCCAGGTCCTTTCTGGGTTGGATCTGCGCATCGAGCCCGGCAAAAGGCTGGCCTTGGTCGGTCCCTCAGGCGCCGGAAAGTCCACCATTGCAGCCTTGCTTCTCCGGTTTCATGACCCTGTTGAAGGGCATATCTTGATCGACGATCAAGCCCTTGGTGATTTTTCGCTCACTGCGTTGCGCAAGCGCATGGCGTTCGTTCCGCAGGAAGTCATTTTGTTTGGGGGCGACATCCGAAGCAACATCGCCTACGGAAAAACCGATGCAACCGAGGAACAAATCCGGTCCGCCGCCAAAAAAGCGAATGCACTTGCCTTCATCGAGAGCTTCCCTGAGGGATTCGACACGGTTGTCGGTGAACGCGGCGTTCAGCTATCTGGCGGCCAGCGCCAAAGGATTGCCATCGCCCGAGCTATTTTGAGAGATCCGGACATCCTCATTTTAGATGAGGCCACGAGCGCATTGGATGCTACAAGTGAAAAGGAGGTGCAAATCGCATTGGAGGCTCTCATGCAGGGCCGCAGCAGCCTGATCATTGCCCACCGACTGAGCACCATCAAAAACGCCGACCAAATTGCGGTACTCGCAGATGGCCGGGTTCAGGAAATTGGCACCCATGATGATCTTTTGGCCCGCAATGGCGCATACAAGCGCCTCGTCGAAAACCAAGAAATTGAATTGATTTGACCTTATCCACCGAATTTGTACATTTAAAGAAATAGCAACGATATCATGAAGAAGGCACTGGTTACGGGTATTACGGGTCAAGATGGAGCGTATTTGACGGAGTTGCTTTTGGAAAAGGGGTATGAAGTGCACGGAGTCAAACGTCGCGCCTCTCTGCTCAACACGGACCGAATCGATCACTTATACCAAGATCCGCACGATAAAAACGTGCGCCTAAAGCTGCATTACGGTGATCTGACAGACAGCACCAACCTCATTCGGATCATTCAAGAGGTCCAGCCCGACGAGATTTACAACCTGGCCGCTATGAGCCATGTGAAGGTGAGTTTTGACACCCCCGAATACACCGCCAACGCAGATGGTATTGGCACCTTGCGCATCCTCGAAGCCATCCGAATTTTGGGCATCGAAAAGCAATGTAGGTTCTACCAAGCGTCAACCTCTGAGCTATATGGACTGGTGCAGGAAACACCCCAAAGCGAAACCACCCCTTTTTACCCCCGCAGCCCCTACGGGGTCGCCAAGCTATATGGCTACTGGATTGTCAAAAACTACCGCGAATCCTATGGTTTACATGCCTCGAACGGCATTCTGTTTAATCACGAAAGCCCTTTGCGCGGTGAGACGTTTGTCACCCGAAAAATCACCCGTGCGGTGGCGCAAATCCATTTGGGTCTTTTGGATCAGATGTACCTCGGTAACCTCGACGCAAAGCGCGATTGGGGCCACGCTAAGGACTACGTAGAAGGCATGTGGCGTATGCTCCAACAAGATGAGCCGGATGACTATGTTTTGGCTACGGGACGAACGGTTGCAATTCGTGATTTCGTCAACATGTCATTTGCTGAGGTTGGACGCGAACTTGAATGGAAAGGCAAGGGCGTTGATGAAAAAGGGGTCTGCAAGAAAACGGGCGATGTATTGGTGAGTGTCGATCCACGCTACTTCCGACCAGCAGAGGTAGAGCTATTGGTCGGTGACGCCTCAAAAGCGAAACGAGTGCTGGGGTGGGAGCCAACATCTACACTGGAACAACTGTGCAGTGAGATGGTCAAGAGTGACATTAAATTATTCGAACGAACCAAGCTACTCAAAGACGGAGGACACGAAGTGTTCAATCAATACGAGTAAAGTCAGCCTTGATTTGATTGAGCTGCTCTTATGACGTCCAGAATCATTTTGGCTTGACTCGACCGGAAATAACGCGACAAAGCCTTCAAGTCTGGAGAAAAGACCTTGTTCTCTGAAGAAATCTGAAGCGCATCTTGGATAACCGCTTCAAAGGACTCCGGTTTCAATCGGTCCAATACAAAGCCCGTTTTCGTTTCACGCAAGATCCTCTCGACATCTGAATCGGGACTTCCGAGATATAAAACAGGTTTCGACACGCTGAGGTACTCAAATAATTTACCCGGAATAATGGTGTCAAATCCAATTGGGCCTGTCAAAAACAAGGCGTCAGCAGACTCTTGAATGGCGCGTATCTCCTGCATGGGTATCGTTCCATGGAAGCAAACAAAAGAAAACCTCTTCGAGAGAGCGTCCTCGAGCTTTGAAGGCACTGACCCATAAAAATCACAAAAAATGAAGGGGTCTTTCATCTGTGAATTCAACTGATCCACCGCTTCCAGAAACGACTCAATGAAATACGAATCACCTAAAATTCCAGTGTAGACAATTCTTCTTTTGGTGGCTTCTTGAGGTGGTTCAGGCTTCGAAATTTCTCCATCAATCCCATTGGGAATTACATGAAAAACGTCCTCATCCCTCCTTGAAGATTTGGACTGAAGCAGTTTAGCGAATCCCCATGTAACCGTAACAATTGCATCCGCTCTTGACAAAACCTTCCGTTCGAAAAACGCATCGATTCTAGCGGAAACCTTAGAATGGCCGAGCCGAGAATAGTAGAAAATATCGGTCCATGGATCGCGGAAATCAGCGACCCATTTGACACTGCGTTTCTTGACTATGTGCAACCCTATCAATTGAGTACTATGCGGAGGGCTCGTTGTGATGATAGTCTCTATTTGCTCGCTATCAATGATTTCTATTGCTCGTCTGATCGCATTGGAATTCCATGTTCTTCTGGGGTCTGGAATGAATAGATTGCTGCGTAAAATTGTCAACAGGTTCGCTTTTGAACTCCCGTTTTCAGGTGCTGAAAATCCTGTTTTAGGAATATGCCTCCTGAACAATCGTTTCGTCAGGCGGAAGGGATTCCAAGCAGTTACTTTGTGCACATGAACGCCAGGGTGAACCGCATCTTGCAACCCCCTGTCAATGCTATTGTACTCAGCGGCTGCCTCATCAAGGGTTAACACATGAACCTCACAGTCAAGATCGGCCAATTCACCGGAAAGTGCCAACCATCTTTTTACGGCAATCCCGCCGGCAGGTGGCCAGTAATAGGTGATGATGAGGATTTTTTTGTTGTTCTCCATTGTGGATGGCTCAAAAACTCTACTCCTCCTTCAAATCCATCGCCCATTCCCCGCTCAAACGCCTCAATTCAATATCGGCGGATTGCCATGCATTGAGCGATTGCAATTGCTGTTGTTCTGCATTCAATAGTTGCGTTTGCGTCTCCCGAAAATCCAGCGAATTAATGGCTCCCGATGCCAGGCGCTCTTCCGCAATTTGAATGGCCCGGCGGCTATTCTCTGTCAACCGCTCAGAAATGGCGTATGCCCCGCGAAATGTTGTCCATCGGGACCAGGCATCGTGCAGCAGACGGTCCACCTCCCGCCGCTCATCTTCCGCCTGGTTTTCTGCCATGGCCCTTTGAATTTTGGCCTGCTGAATCGCTCGCCGGCTGGC